>JANLTG010000048.1:0-38153 GCA_031362805.1 bacterium | reverse complement strand
TCGAGTGGCTCGGCCTGCACGACCGGCTCGCTTGATCCATCCCACGTCTTGATCGCGATGGGCATGCCCCCGGCCCGCGCCCTGGGCAGCGTTCGTTTTAGTCTCGGAATCTATAACACGGACGAGGACATCGAACATCTGCTGACCCACCTGCCCGGAATCATCGCGGAGCTGCGGGCGGAGAGTCCGTAGCCGCGGCCAGGAGCGACGCCGGACGGACGAATTGCGCGAGCATGGTGAGCAGTTCGGATTGCTTCACGGGTTTGCCGATGAAGGCATCCATGCCCACCTCAAAACAGCGGCGGCGATCTTCATCAAGCACGTTGGCAGTGAGCGCGACGACCGGCAAACGTCCGGTGCCAGCCCGATTGGATTTCTCAAGCCGGCGAATCTCGCGGGTCGCCTCCAACCCGTCCATTTCCGGCATCTGCAGATCCATGAGCACCAGATCGTATGCTTTGGACGCCAGCCTAGCTAGCGCCAGCCGCCCGTTCTCCGCGCAGTCAACCTCACAACCGCATTTGATCAGGATGGCTTGGACCAGGCGCCGGTTGAACACGTTATCTTCAACCACCAGCACTTCGCCCTTCACCCCCGCCGACATTCCCCCCAGCGCCGGGGTGCCCAATGCAACCGTTGAAAACGCCGGCGCGACCACGACCGCCGGCAGCACAAACCAAAAACAGGAGCCGCACCCCGCCGCGGACTCGACGCCAATGCGGCCCTTCATCAATTCCACCAATTGTTTGCAGATCGCCAGGCCAAGACCCGTTCCGCCAAACTGGCGCGTCGAAGAGCCATCCACCTGGGTAAAGGGCGAAAAGAGTTTGGGCAGCGCAGCGGGTGGAATTCCGATTCCAGTGTCGTGAATCTCAAATCGCAGGCTTGCGGCGCCTTCAATCTCCACCGCCAATGCCCGCAACTCGATCTTCCCGGTTTCCGTAAACTTCGCGGCGTTGCCGACCAAGTTGGTCAGGACCTGCCGAAAGCGCAGGGGATCGCCAATCACCTGCCTGGTGGCCGCCGAACCAAATGCCGACACCAACTTGACCTTGTCATCGGCAATGCGCGGCTGCTGGGTCGCAATCACCTGCTCGGCGATCGGTTGCCACTCGAACGCCACCTGTTCCACGCGCAAACGACCGCTTTCCGTGCGGGTGAAATCAAGGATGTCGTTGATGATCGTCAGCAGCGACTCCGCGCTCGATCGAGCCGTCGTCAGATAGTCGCGCTGCCCGGCATCGAGCGGCGAATCCGCCAGCAACTCCAGAAACCCAAGTACCGCGTTCATGGGTGTCCGGATCTCATGGCTCATGGTGGCCAGAAAGATCGACTTCATCTTGGTCGCCTCCTCCGCCTTCTCTTTGGCTGACTCCAGATCTTGATTGGCGGCGTCCAAACGGCGGGTCATCGCCCGCAGTTCGCGGTTTTGCTCCTGGAGCAAGTCCTGTTGCAGCTCGAGCGCGAGCGAGCGTTCCTTGAGCAGCTGCACCTGCAATTGCACAAGTGCCGGCACATTGATCAGACCGGCAAACTCGCCGGAAGCCCGGACGACAGCAACGTCTTCACTCAGCCGCTCCGCAGGCCGGCTTAACACCCGCTCAATCACCTCAACGACGTCATCCTGCTCGCTCACCACCAAAGCATCGCGGGTCGCGTAGTTGACGACGGGCTGACGGCTGTGAAGCGAGTATCCGTATCGCCCGCTGAGTGCCTGGCTGATCACCGCCAGGCAAATAATACCGACCACCCGTCCCTCGTGAATGACTCCTCCAGCGGACTGGCCGGCCTTGGTCAACTCGGCCTGCGCCTCAGCCACGGAATGCCTGCTTTGTACAAAGGTCCGATGGGCGATCAGAGTGGCCAACCCTGAACCCTCCGAATCATTGAGCGGCCCCGGCTTTGCCGCCTTAGTCGTCGTAACCACCCTACGATTAACGGCACAATGGAGCCCAAAGCTATGTTACAAACTCGTGAACTCTGCTGAACTACTCGGTCGCTAGCCGGCATCTCCACTGCCGGGAGTTTGCAAACGGGAGACGAGCTGTCACCGAACTTCAACGCCGATTAGTGCCGGGGGAATAATCTGTTGATGCTCCGAAACGTGCTCTCTACATTTCGCGGCCTTCGGGTTTCAGAGTAGCTCAATGGTAGAGCACGCGGCTGTTAAGCGTGGGATTGAAGGTTCGAGTCCTTCCTCTGGAGCCATTTAGAAACCCCAGTTTTTTCGGTGGCTTCGGCTCTCCAAACCCCTCCCACCAACGCACCTGACACCATACTTCACGGCTGCCGTTCGGACTCCTTCGCGATCACGTTGCCGGCCTGCTGGATGTTCGGCTCGGGTGTGCTGTTGTAGCGGATGTGCGGGACGCCGTCCTTCACCACGAGCAGATTGTTGCGCACCTGGTTCACACCCGCCTGATGAAAGCGGAGCGGCGAGCGGTCCAGATTGTAGATGACGTTGTCTTCAATCACGAGATCCGTGCTGCCTTCGTCAATGAACAAGCCGTTGCTCTCGGCGTTGCCCAGGTTGACCGGGATGTCGTGAATCCGATTGCCCCGCAGCACCGTGCCCGGCTGTCGGCCCAGCGTGTAAATGCCGCCGCCGTCGCTGAGCACCTGCATCACGTGATGGATGTTGTTCGCTTCGACGAGATTGTTTCCACTGGGAGTGGGTGTCGGATTCCACATCCAGCCGAGCGATACTCCGGTGTACGGCAGATCACGAATCTCGTTCTCGCGTACGATGGTGCCCTGCGTGAAGCCGACCCAGATGCCCACCGCCCCACTGAATTGCTGGCCGCATCGCTCGATCAAGCAGTTCTCAACAACGTTGCCCGTCGCGGCTTCATCCGGTTTCGACTGCCACCAAGTCCGGCCTTCGACCGTCCGCGAACCATCCTCGCCGATGAAGATGCCGTTGCCCGAGATGTCGGTGACGATGGATTCCTTCAGCACACATCCTTTCGTCCGGCTGCCGAACGAGATGCCGCCGCCGCCCAACTGACTGATGCGTGCGCCCGAAACGACGCAACCTTCGGCCAGCTCAAAGCTGATCGCTGCGGGCACGCGCCCGCGCAAGTCGCCGCCGTCCGCCGCGCGCGGCTCGTGATAGGTGGCCTGGCCCTCCGCATAGCCGCGAGCGGGAATCTGCCAGGCGCAATGCTCGAAGTGGATGCCGTCAAAGCGAAGCCCCCTCACCGGTTTGCCGGGCTCGCCTTGCACATTAATCAACTGCGTGGCGACCGGCACCACGGCGGTCGTGCTCTCCGGTGATTCGCCGGGCAGCGGGCGGTAACCGAGCACCCCGGTCTTGCGATCGAGAAACCATTCGCCCGGCGCGTCAAGGTAGCTGGCCGAGTTTTCGAGGTAGAAGCGGGGATGCGGCTCGAAGTGGTCGATGGCGAACTGCGCCGCGCTGCTGCCAATGTTTTCCATGGTCGTCAACGTCGAGGTCGTTTCATCCACGGACTTGACGCCGACGCGGGTGATCGACCAATCGTGGAGAAAGCCAAGTTCGACCTGATCCATATCTGGGACGCGCTTCACTTCACCGGCCTTGAAGCTGAAACTGGTCCGGCGATCGGCGCCCGCCCTCTCGACTCGGAAGTAACCCTCGTTCGGGGTGCGCGCCCGGATGGCCCGCCTGCTGTTTGCGAAAAGCTCGCGGAAGAAGAACCTGCCATCCGCCACGCCAGGCACGGTCAGCGACCAACTGGCATCGGCGTTGACCTTCCACCCCTTTAGTTCACGCCCGCCACTGATGATGGCCTTGCCCGGCTCCGCCGCCCGCCACGTTACGCCACTGTCCTCCGGACCGAACTTCAGCGGCGCGATGATCAGCCACGAGCCGTTGTGCAAAACGATCGTGCGCGGTTCGCCAGCCGAAGCTGGTTGCTCGCGAATCAGTTTCTGGGCACGCGTAAGCGAACCCACGGGCTGCGCGACGGTGCCGGGCGCCGTGTCGTTTCCACCTGGGGCGACGTGAATCTCAGCGGCTTGGGACTGAAGTAGGGCGAAGGCGAGAATGGCAAGGCCCAGCGGGAGCGAAATGCGTTTCATGCGCCAATTGGACGGGCAAGTCGCGAGCGGATTCATTGACCCAACTCACGCTTTTCAAAGAATGCGATTGGCAGAGCATCGGTCCCCAACCTCAACGCAGGGCCGCCAGCACTTCGGCCGCGTGCTCCTCGGGCTTCACGGTCGGCCAGACCTTTTTGATTCGGCCCTTGGGATCGATCAGGAACGTCACGCGATGGGTGCCGAGATACTCGCGGCTCATGAACTTTTTTTTGCCCCAGACGCCGTACGCCTCGACGATCGACTTGTCCTCGTCCGCCAACAGCGCGAAGGGCAGCTTGAATTTCTCGACGAACTTGTCGTGCTTCTTCACCGAGTCAGTGCTCACACCGAGCACGACCGCGCCAGCTTTCTCAAAGTCCTTGAAGGCATCGCGAAAGCCGCAGGCTTCCTTGGTGCAGCCCGGAGTGTCGTCCTTCGGATAGAAATAGAGCACCAGATACTTGCCGTTGAAATCCTTCAGGCTGACGGTGCCATCACCATTGGTCGCGGCCGTGAAGTCCGGGGCCTTGTCGCCTTCCTTGAGTTTGAGATTGGGTTCAGTTGCCATGATTGATCGATAAGGTGGAAGAGGTTCAAGTTTCCGCAATCAACTGTCCCCCGCCCCATCGGCCCGTTTCTCCGGCAGACTGTGCGGGCTGGTGCTCAACTGTTGCATGCCGAAGATTACATAGAGCACGCCCGAGATGCCGGTCGTCACGCCGGCACCGATCATGATCCAGAACAGCCAGTCGACATTCCATTTAAGCATGGCCCAGAGCACGACGGCCATTTGTAACACCGTGGCGATCTTGCCGACGAAGTTGGGCCGCACCCGCACGTGATGGCAAAAGTAGTAAACGATCAACGCGCCCAGCGCGAGAATGAGGTCGCGGCCAAAGACAATCGCCGCCAGCCAGATCGGCACTCGCGGCAGATGCGGCTGATTGTCGAAGCACAGCAGCACAAGTCCGCTGACGAGCAGGAGCTTGTCGGCGAGTGGGTCCAGCACCGCGCCGAGTTCCGAGCGCTGGTTGTAATGGCGGGCAAGGTAACCATCGACACCGTCGCCAATTGCCGCGATCGCAAAACACACGATGGCCGCCCAACGATGGGCTTCGTTGCCGTTGTGCGCGTAGTAGAGCACCTGCGCGATGAAGAACGGAATCAGCAGGATGCGGAAGATCGTGATCTTGTTGGCGGTGGTCATCGATTCGCAGTCGTTCTCGTCCTCGTCATCGTGCTCGTTCTTGGACCTTTAGCTTACGGTTGGGCTGGCCGTTTCAGCACCATTTCCGCGCGCACGCCTTTCACGCCCTCGGTCTCGCGAGCGATCTTGATGGCCAACGCGCGGGCTTCCTCCGAAGGAATTGTTCCGCGTAAGAGCACCTTCCCGTTCTCGACGTCCACATTGATGTCGAAGCCGTTCAGCTTTGGCTCGCGGACGAGCTTGGCCTTGATGGTGGCCAGCAGGGTCGCGTCGCTGACTTCCTTGCTGATCATCGCACCGGTCTTGTCGATGCCATCTTTCAGTTCCGTAACGCCGGCATCGACCTTGTCCTCGACCGCTTTCGCAGCCTTCTTGCTCTGATACTTCACCGCGTCTTGGAACCCCTCGACCGCGTCGCGCTTGCCGCCCTCCGAGTAATACCACCAAGCGCCCCCGATGAGGGCCAGTCCGACGACGATGCCGATAACAAGTTTGAACACGCCGCGAAGTTAGCAGGCAGCCGCCGGAGGTGCCATCCTGGAAATTGGCCGGCACCAACACAGGTGGCAGCCGAGGACGCGAGGTTCAGATTTCCCTGTGAATCGCCGGCCCCCATAACAAGCGAGCCTCCTTACGTCGGCTGCTACTTTTCACTGAGGCACGCGCCGGTCGGGCTGGCAGCACCGACACACGTTACAGCGCGAAGATCTTGTCCATGCGCGTGGGCGGATTCTTCAAACCTTTGGCCGCTTGAAATAGAATTGCAGGCGCTTCGTGGTGCCATCCTGTTGGACCGGAGTTACCGTGCATATTTCCCAACCGTCGCCCCCCAGTCGGTTGATCTTTTCAGCAAGCTCGCGATCGGCCGACACAACGTTGCCTTCCCGCTCAAATACGAGATGCTCCCAAGCCGGTTTCGCGGGTGAATTGGTGGTGGCGGTTTCTGCCGCCCACATGGATAAGGCGACGGTGATGATGATGGCAGTAAACCCCAGGGTTAGTTGGCGATTGGCTTTCATTGAGTTTGAGGTGTTTGGTTGATGGCAGTCGGACGATGGCAATTCGTGCATAAAGGGTTTCCGAACGAATCGAAAAGACGACCCGATAACAACCTTCCGAGCTGGTAGCACCGACACACCTTACAATGCGAAGATCTTGTCCATGCGCGTGGACAAATCCTTCAGTCCCTCGGGCGTGCCGCCGCCGGGTTGCTCGGCGATGCCCCAGCCGTCGAAGCCGATTTCATGCAGCGCTTTCATCACTGCGGGCCAGTTGTTGTCGCCTTCAAGGAACGGGACGTCGAAGCCCTTCCACAGGCCTTCCTCGTTGCGGCGTTTGCGGCTGAATTCCTTGATGTGCAGCGTGACGATGCGCTTGCCGAGGATGCGCACCCACTGCTCGGGCCAGCCGTAATTGATGAGGTTGCCGATGTCGAGATGCCAGCCGATCCACGGGCTGTTGAACTCATCGATGTAGCGCGCCGCTTCGAGCGGGCTGAGCAGAAACTGGTTCCAGACATTCTCGATGGCGATCTTGACCTTCAACTCCGCCGCCAGCGGCAGGGCCTTGCGAATCTCGACGATCGAGCGATCCCACGCTTCGGCGTAGGAGACGTTCTCGTTGACGACGGCCGGCACCAGCAGCACGGAACGTGAACCGTAGCGCTGGCCGTCGCGGAGGGATTGCAGCAAGCCATCCAGTCCGGCCTGGCGCACGGCGGGGTTGGAATCGGACAAC
This sequence comes from bacterium, assembly GCA_031362805.1. Lineage (GTDB taxonomy): Bacteria > Verrucomicrobiota > Verrucomicrobiia > Limisphaerales > RI-55 > RI-55. The sequence continues at coordinate 31,147 of JANLTG010000048.1, read as the reverse complement.
GGCTTGGCCCAATGCGTGCCGCAGCAGACACTGGGCGCCTTGAGGCCGTTCGCCTCCAAGGCGCGCAACACCTCATCCTGATCCATGTGGCTCATCGGCTCGACGCCCTCGAAGCCGGCGTCCTTAACGGCCTTGAGCTTATCGGCGACGCTGCCCTTGATGCCGATGGTGCCGTACATGATGCCCTTGTGCAGCTTCGCCCGGCTGACCTCCGCGGCGAAGGTGGGGAGCGAAGTGAACGCAGTCGCGGCCGCGGCGGCGCTGGCGGTTTGAAGGAATGTTCGGCGATTCATTTTAGAAATAGGTTTAACCGCAGATAACCGCAGATAACCGCGGATGGACGCAGATAAGGCCGGCTGAGCAAGGTTTGCGTCAAGTGGGTCTTCTGCTCACACGAGCTTCGTCCGGCCGGGGATGGCGATCGGTTCGATGGCGAGTTTCTGATCCCACGTGAGATTCTCGGGCACGATGGACCACTTCGAGTTGAGCGCCTGCTCCCAGGTGACTTCCTGGCCCGTGTAGGCGGCCATGCGGCCCATGATCGCCAGGAGCGTGCTCTTCGCCATCCATTCGCCATCGTTGATAAATTTGCCCGCGCGGATCGAGGCGAACAGTTCGTTGTGCTCGACCTGATACATGTCCGGCTTGTCGCCCGCGTAACGCCAGCGATTCTCGCCGGTGATCGTTGGCGCGTTCCAGCCGTTGATCGCGCCGTTGCCTTTCGTGCCGAGCACGAAGTCCGAGTTGTCACCGTGGCAATTGGGAATCTGCCGCTGCGCCATCGTCGCGCGCGCGCCGTCGGCCCATTCGTAGAACACGTCGATGTGATCGAAGATGTTGCCCTCGTGGTTGGGAATCTGGCGGCCGCCCGTCGCCACGCACTTGAGCGGCGGCGCGTCTTTGAACGCCCAGGCAATCTTGTCCACGCTGTGGCACGCCTGTTCGACGAGACCATCGCCGCAGATCCAGACGAAGTTATACCAGTTGCGCATTTGCCACTCGACGTCGCCCACGCCCGCCTTCCGGGTCTCCGGCGCGGGCATCGGCTTGACCGGACTGGTGAGATAGGTCGCATGAACGAAGCGCACATCGCCGATCGCGCCGTCGTGAACCCGTTGATAAAACGCACGCCGACCCAGCTCGTAGCGCCAGCAAAAGCCCGCGACGAGCGCGAGGTTTTTCTCCTTGGACATACGCACCGATTCCATGACCGAGCGCACACCCGGCGCGTCGGTGGCCATCGGCTTCTCGCAGAAGACATGCTTGCCGGCCTCGATGGCGGCGCGGAGATGTTGCGGGCGAAAGCCGGGCGGCGTGGCCAACAGGATCACGTCAACTCCGCTGGCGATGACCTTCTTGAACGCGTCCAACCCGGTGAACTGATGGTCCTCGTCAACCTTCACGCGCGCACCCACTTCCTTGTCGGCCTTCAACGCTTCCAGCGACCGGCTGATCTGCTCGGGGAACAGATCGCCGATGGCGACGAGATGGACGTTGGGATCCGCGTGCAAGGCCTGGCTCGCCGCGCCGGAGCCACGACCGCCGCAACCGATCAAGCCGATCTTGATCGTGTCGGTGTTGGCCGCCGCTTGGGCTTCGCGGGAAAGAATGAACGGGCTGGCCAGCGTCGCCGTCGCCAGCGCGGTGGAGGAGGTTTTCAGAAACTCGCGACGATTCTGCTGGGGTGAGGTCGGGTTGTTCATGGGCATGGACGGATCATTGGACTTCAAGCAAATCAACGTCAAGCATCCCAACTGTGGGGGATCGCTACATTTTGGAAGGGCGGATTCATCCGCCCAGTTTTCTGGTTGGTGTACGGCCGGCCCGGGCGGATGAATCCGCCCTTCCGATAATGACCGAACCACGAACCACTGAAGGCTGAGGAATCGGCCCGACGGCCGGCAACTGTGGATCGACGGATCGCAACGGCATGGTTGACGCGGAACAAGGCATCCGACGGCGACGGATGATCGGGCTATTCAACCGGATGCGCAGCGCCGAAGTCTCGGCGGGGCGACATTCCTGTCACGCCCGGCGGAGCGCAGTCGCGGGCAGGACTGGGCGACAGGAGACTCGCCCTTCCGCGCCCGCCTGGCGCAGATCGGAGAGTTTTGTGTGCGTAAATTGTAATGGCCGGGTCGAAGTTGAACTGCTGTTCTACCGGCACCCAATGAAACTTCGTGACTGGTCCGTCGGCCGCTGGGCGCTGATCCTCGCCGCGATCATTGTGCTGCCGCTGATCGGGCTGCGGCTGCATTTGAAATGGCAGGTGCATCGGGCGGTGGCGGGCTGGCGGGCAGCGGGACACCCCGTATCCCTGTCGGAATTGTTGGCTCGGCAATCCAAGCTGCCGACCGGCGACAATGCCTTTTTTCTCCTGACCAACGCGTATCGTTTCATCCCGCTACCTTCGGAGTCGGAACTACGGTTGGTTCCAGTATTGGGAACCTATAGCAGCGGACTGTTGGAAAAGGATGGCTGGCCGGAACTGGTCGAGAAAGCAACGACTACCTACCTTGCGCGCCAGAAGGCGGCGCTGGATCTGGCCGCACTGGCTGTCGAACGGCCGGCGTATTGGGAACCGTTTAACGGTGTACCCGACCAAGGCGTCAATTATCGCCTCCTGGCCAAGTTGATTTCGCTCCAGCTTCAGTACGAACTACACAGTAGGCACCGCGAGGCGGGCATTAACTGGCTGGTAGTCCAATGCCGACTGGGCTCCTTGCGTGCCGGTGGTGGAACCGACTTCAATTCACACGTGGGCGGGGCCGTGTTGCGGATGGCGCTGGAAAACATTGCGCACCTGCTGCGGACCGGGAACTGCACGGCCGCCGAGTTGCGGCGACTGCGCGAGGCGACCCGCCCTGCGATTCGAAACTGGCGCATGGACCGCACGGCGGAAAACGCCATCGCCAGCGGCCTCGAATTGTTCCACTGGGGCACCCAGCGGGTGCCCATCCTCAACGCCGACAGATTCTGGATGGAAACTACTCCGCGGCAGAAGCTGTTCGAGGATTTACAAATTCTGCTCTACCGGATGAGCGGACTGGCGGATCAAGACACGCTCTATTTTCTCGAAGTAATGCAAACTAACCACACCGCCAGCGCAGAATCACTGGCGGCGATGTCCACCCTCGCCGCCAGTTGGCCCTCCGTTTTGCCACGCGCCCGGGGTTACCGGTTCCATAATTGGTCGCAGTTCGTCCTTCAGACGACCGGCTCGCTGATCAATGATTGGGTAGTACTTCAGGGCGAACTACGCGCCGCCGACGCTGCGCTGGCCGTCGCGCAATACCGCCTCCAGCACGACGGCAAGCTGCCGGGCTCGTTGGATCAGTTGGTGCCCGAGTTCTGGATGCCGTGCCCGTCGAGCCGCAGTCGGATAAACCGTTCGAGTTGATTGTCACGACGGACGGCTACGGCATCGGGCGGGGCACGCCGGTGTTCACGGTGGAGTTGAAGCAACTGTGAAAGGTAGCAGCCGACGTAAGGAGGCTCTTGAATCCATTGCTCCGCATCCCCAAATCCGCGCTTCGCTTTTGAAATGAGCCTCCTGACGTCGGCTGCTACCAGCTCAGTGGGCAACGGCGGCATTCAGTCGCTTCGCCCGGGTGATGAGCAGCAACCCGCCGAGCACCGCCAGGCCGGTGGCGAAGGCGAACACCATCCTCAAGTTTTGACCCGTGGCGCTGGTGATCGAACCGATGGCCAGGTTGGCCAGCATCGGGCCGACACCCGAACCGAAGAGGATCATCAACGTCTGGGCGGTTGAACGCACTTCCCGGGGCGCGATGGCGTTGATCAACACGCTGATGCCGATGTGGTGATACACGATGACAATGCCGGTCAGCGCGTGGCTACCGACAAGCAGCCAGAGGTTGTCCGAGAACGTGAAGACCAGGTGCCGCACAATCATCGCACCGATGCCGACGAGGACCGTTCCCGAGATGCTCATCCGGCTCAGCAGCGTGGACTGCCAGCGAAACAGTATGATCTCGACGAACACCCCGATGCATTGCGAGGGACCGATCCAGTGCCGGGGCAAGCCGGCGTCCTCCAGCAACGGCGCGGCGTAGATGCCCTGGATGCCGAACGACGACGACACGAGGAAGTAGACGGCGAGTGCGGTAACGTAGCCGCCGTTGCGGAGCAGACGCTTCACGGACTCGAGATAACTGATTCCCGGTGCATGCGAAGGGCCAAGGTGCAACGCACCAGGCGGCAGATGCGGCAGCCGGAACGCCACGCCAACCATCGCCACCGCGAGCGCGATGCCGAGGTAAACCGTGAACACCAGGTCGGTGCCGGGGTGCAGCACCAGCCAGGCGTAAATCGCGCCCGAAGGCAAAATCCAGCCGAACGAACCCCACGCGCGCAAGCGCCCGAATTGCGTCCGGGGATTCTCCAGGTAGTGGAAGCACAGCGGGTTCAACAGGATCATCGAGGGATTCGAGCAGACGGCATACGCCACAAAGGCGGGGAGCATTCCCACGAAGCTGGTCTGCGTGCTGAACACCACGAGACAGCCGGCAATCAAAAGGTTCAGGACGATGAACAGGCGGTTCAAGGGGATGAAGCGGTCGGCGAGCATGCCCCACAGGAAAGGAAAGACCAGCAAGCCGGCTGACACGGAGGCGAAGATGTAGCTGACCTCCGTGAAGCTCAGGCCGCGATCGCGAAAGAACAGCGCGATGAATGGGAACACTGCGCCGCCGATGCCGTATTGCAGCAGCAGGGCGAAGATCAACGAGCGCGGAACAGGCGGACGGGATGTTGGATGGTCAGTCATGCCGGGCGACCGGGATGCGGGGGTTTACGGTGATCGTCCTCGGCTGTCGAGCTTTCGCCCGGTGCAAAGTCATCCGCTCGGTCGGAGGCAAAGGATTACTGCAGCCGCGGAGTCTTGAGCCCCAGTCACGCCAGCACTCCCCTGCCCCAGCACTCCATTCGGTTGCCGAGTGCGACACCCCAATTCCAACGCCGCCGCTCGCTTCAGAATTTAATTGAACCAACGCATGCTTTGAGGCATCCAAGCAACTGTATCAAATAAAGGGTTACCTATCGCCGGGTGCGTCGCCCGGCAAGCTCTTGAGGAAATCCAGCAACGAACCAACTATGAAAACGCAAACCTCTCTCTTGGTGGCCGCCCTCGTTGTCGCCGGGTTGTCTCCAAGCTCATCCGCCGCCGCCGAACTCGGCATGGACGCTCCGCCGCTCAAGATCGCCAAATTCGTCAAGGGCGACGCCGTCGAGCTCGCCAAAGGCAAAGGCTCGCAAGTCTACGTCGTCGAGTTCTGGGCAACGTGGTGCGGCCCGTGCCGGACCAGCATTCCGCATCTCACCGAGTTGCAGAAGAAATTTAAGAGCAAGAACGTGACGTTCATCGGCATCAGCGACGAGGAGGTCGACAAGGTCAAACCGTTCGTTGATGAGATGGGTGCCAAGATGGATTACGTGGTTGCCGTGGACAATGAGCGCGCCACCTACGCGAGTTACATGGAGGCGTTTGAGCAGGGTGGCATTCCCACGGCCTTCATCGTGGACAAGGCCGGCAAGATTGTTTGGTACGGCCATCCCATGGCGGATCTGGAAGGCGTGCTGGAGAAGGTGGTGGCGGGCAAATTCGATGTCGCCGCTTACAAAGTGGAGCAGGAGAAGGCGGAGAAACTCCAGAAGGACATGAGCGGTTATCTGGATCAAACCCTGGCCGACGCCTACCCGGACAAGGCGAAGGCGGACGGTGCCAGTTTTGTGAAGTCCTGCGAAGACCAGGCGATGCTCAACCAGTTCGCCTGGATCATCCTCACGCATCCGCGCGTCAAGCATCGCGACAACGAGCTGGCGCTCGTGGCTTCCCAGAAAGCCTACCAGCTCTCCAAAGGCCTGGATGCCGGCATCACCGACACCTACGCCCGCGCGCTGTTTGACACGGGCGACAAAGCCAAAGCGATCCAGTATCAAAAGGAAGCCCTCGAGAAGGTGAACGACCCGGACCAGAAGTCGCAGTTTGAGACGACCCTGAAGAAGTATCAGAACGGGAAGTAAGCCGCGAACTCTCCACCAACAAGCCGGCCGGAATGACCTCCCGGCCGGCTTTGCTTTGGATGACGGGCGCATGCGGACACTTGCCCCCGGCGCCCCCCGGTGGCCTCCCTCTCCGCCCTTGGAGGGGGGAGAGGGAGACAAACCGAGGGCGATGTCCGGATGCGCCCTTGGCCACCGTGGATCGTCAGGCCGACTTGCAATCCGTGCGGTTGCTGTTGATTCTCGCCCGGTGGAATTGCCGGAACAACTGCGCCGACTCCTTCGCGATGTGCCCGAACTCGCGCAGACCTATCTCGTCGGCGGCTGCGTGCGCGACGCGCTGCTCGGCATCCCGAACAAGGACTTTGACCTCGAGGTATACGGCGTCAGCTACGAGGCGCTCGAAGCGGCGCTGCGTCCGCATGGCCGCGTGGATCTCGTCGGCAAATCCTTCGGCGTGGTCAAGTTCTCGACCCGGTCCGGTGAGCAATGGGACTTCAGCGTGCCGCGCCGGGATTCAAAGATTGCGAGTGGGCACAAGGGTTTTCGCGTCGAGTTCGATCCCACCATTACACCGCGCGAAGCTGCCAGCCGTCGCGATTTCACAATCAACGCGATCATGCTCGATCCGCGCACGGGCGAGCATCTGGATTTTTTTGACGGACGGGCTGATCTGCAAGGTCGTGTGTTGCGCCACACAAGTCCGGCGTTCGCGGAGGATCCCTTGCGCGTGTTGCGCGGGATGCAGTTCGCCGCGCGATTCGAACTGACGGCGGCGGCGGAAACCGTCGAGCTGTGCCGGTCGATTGCGGGCACCTATCCCGAGCTGGCGGTGGAACGCGTCGGCGAGGAATGGTTCACGTGGGCGGCCAAAGCGCGGCGGCCGTCGGCTGGTTTGCAGTTCTTGAAAGCCACCGGCTGGCTGCGACACTTCCCCGAAGTCGCCGCACTGGACGGCACGCCGCAGGATCCCGAATGGCATCCCGAGGGCGATGTGTTCACGCACACCGGTCATTGCTGCGATGCGCTCGCGGAGATGACGGAATGGCAGCAGGCGGATCATTCGACGCGCCTGGTGCTGATGTTCGCGGTGCTGGCGCATGACTTCGCCAAGCCGCAGACCACCCATGAAGCCGAGCGCGACGGCCGGCTACGGATTGTTTCGCCCGGTCACGAAGAGCAAGGCGGCCCGCTGGCGGAATCTTTCCTGACCCGCATCAACGCGCCCAACTTGCTGAAAGAACGCGTCGTGCCGCTGGTGACAAATCATCTCGCGCATTTGCAGACGATCAATGATCGCTCGGTGCGCCGGCTCGCCAACCGTCTCCAGCCCGCCACCATCGAGGAGCTGTGCCTCGTGATGACAGCCGATCAGTTCGGCCGACCACCGAAGCCCCGGGACGTTCACGCCGGGGTGCAGGCGTTGCGCGCCAAGGCGGAGGAATTGCGCGTCCGTGAAGCGGCCCCCAAACCGATCCTGCTGGGGCGGCACCTCATCGATCGCGGCATGAAGCCGGGGAAGTTGTTTGGCGAGCTGCTCAAGGCGGCCTTCGAGGCGCAACTGGAAGGTTCGTTCAACGATCTCGAAAGCGCGACGAAGTGGCTGGAAGCACACGTTGATTCTCACTGAAGCCCTGCGCGGCCGGGTGCGTCACTGAATCCCTCACGCAGGAAGGCGCCGCACATCCCAGAACCTCGCGGCACCAAGGTTCATCTTTAACACGCCGGATGCGAGGCGGGCGCTTCTCCAGTTTTTCCCGGCTTGTCACGGAATCGTCAGCCGTCGCACACGAGTTCGTAACAGAACTGGCGAGAATGGGCGGTCACGATATGAAGCATCACATCCGACCCCATTCAGCACCACGTGTTCGTCGCACGGCCATCGCTTTGTCGATTCTCGCCGGCTGCGCACTCTTGGGTCTGCCCGCCCAAGCCACCGGCCTTCACGGCTGGATTCCGGAGTTCAATCTCGAACTCAAACCCCTTGGCACCTACGCGACCGGCATTATCAATGCCGATCCGAGCTCGGCCGAGATTCCCGCGTACGATCCCTTGACGCGCCGCGTCTTCGTCGTGAACGGCGCGCAGAAGCGGGTCGATGCGCTGGCCATTCAGAACCCCAGCACGCCGACCAACGTCTTCTCCATTGATCTGAGTGCCTTCGGTGCGCCGAACAGCGTGGCAGTCAAGCGCGGCGTCGTCGCCATCGCAGTCGAAAACGGCACTGACAAACAGGCCCCCGGCTGGGTGATGCTGTATGACGTGAACGGCAAATTCCTCAACCAACTGCCGGCCGGCGCACTGCCGGACATGATCACGTTCACGCCGGATGGCAGCAAGATTCTGGTGGCGAACGAAGGTGAACCCAGCGCGGATTACCTCAACGACCCCGAGGGCTCGATCACGGCGATCCCGTTCATCAGGTGCGAATTTTACCCCGTTTGGGTCAGCATCCTGCGGGCGAAGCTGATCAAAGCCAGCGAGGTGAAGCAGATTGGCTTCGCCCAGTTCAACGGTGCGCCGCTCGACTCCAGCATCCGCATCTACGGCCCTGGCGCGACAGTCGCCAAGGATCTCGAACCCGAGTACATCGCGGTATCGCCGGACTCGAAGACCGCGCTGGTCACGCTCCAGGAGAACAATGCACTCGCGACGATCGACCTGACAACCTGCCAGGTCACCAAGCTGACGGGCCTGGGTTTCAAAGATCATCACGCACTGGCCCCGGTCGCATTGCAACAGTTTGATTTCGGCACCATGCCCGATCTCGCCACCACTGCGGGCGGGCAGACCATCAAGCTGGGCGGTTTCTCCGGCCTGCACTTTGAAGGCATCGATACCGTGACGGGAAATTACAAGTTCATCACCCACCCGGACCGCGGTCCGAATGCTGAACCGCGGGTCCATCCCACCTTGGGCACCGTGCGGCCGTTCCCGCTCCCTGACTTCCAACTGCGCTGGGTGCGGTTCGAATTGAACCCGTTGACCGGGCATCTGGCCGTGACGCAAACCGTCGGGCTGACCGATCCCGACGGCATTCCGTTGACGGGACTGCCCAACCTGGCCGGCAAAGATGAGAAGGCGGTGGACCCGTTCGGCAACCTGCTGCCGCTGGATCCCCTCGGCGGCGATCTGGAAGGCATTGTTCGTTCGACGGATGGCACCTGGTGGATGGTCGATGAGTATCGCCCGGCGATCTATCGCTTCGACGCAGCCGGCAAGCTCCTCAAGCGCTACGTTCCGGCCGGCTGGGAGTCCAGCCCGGTGGACAGCGGCAAGCTGCCGGCGGTGATCGGCAAGCGACGCGCGAACCGCGGCTTCGAAGGTGTGGCATTCCAAGGCGGCAAGGTTTACGCCTTAGTGCAAAGCCCGATTGAGAATCCCAACACCTCGACTCGCACCAGCAAATGGATGCGCGTCGTCGAATTCGATCCGGCGACCGAGACCACCACCGGCATGTTCCTATATCCGCGCGTCACCGAGATCGGTGCGGGCAGCGACAAGATCGGCGACATGGTCGCGAGTCCGATTCCCGGCGAGTTCTACGTGCTTGAGCGCGACGACATCATCGGACCGACGGCGGTGAAGAACATCTTCCGCATCCAGATCGGCGCGGGCTCGAACCTCGCGAAGATTGATGAGTCGTTGCTCCCCGAAACCCCCGAGCAGATGGACGCGACCGAACTCGCCGCTGCCGGTCTCAAGCCGGTGAGCAAGGAACTCGTGGTGGATCTGGCCGCCGCCGGCTACGACCTGGTGGACAAGCCCGAGGGACTTGCGCTGGTCGACTACAACACCCTCGTCGTCATCAACGACAACGACTTCAACCTTGATGGCACGGTGGATTTCGCCACCGGTCAGATCGGTTTCCGCGCCCAGCCCCAGCCGATCCGCGTGGCGTTGATCGATCTTTCCAACAACGGCCTGGATGCCAGCGATCGTGACAACAAGATCAACTTCGTGAACTGGCCCGTGTTCGGCATGTATCAACCGGACGCGATCGATTCATTCAGCGTCGGTGGCCAGACCTATTACATCGCCGCCAACGAAGGCGACGCGCGCGAATACATCTACAAGGATGCCGCCGGTAAAGACGTGATCGCGCTGGTTGAAGAAGCGCGCGTCAGCACGCTCACGCTCGACCCGACGGCTTTTCCAAATGGCGCCGCTCTGAAAGGAAATGCCAACCTCGGCCGCCTCACCGTTACCAAAGCGACGGGTGACGCCGATGGCGATGGTGACTTCGACGCACTCTACGCCCCCGGCGGGCGCTCGTTCTCCATCTATGACAGCGCTGCCAATCGGATCTACGACAGCGGCGACCTCATCGAAGCCATCACGGCCGTGGCTGACCCGTTGAACTTCAATTCAAACCGGGACGCCAACGGTACGTTCGACACGCGAAGCGACAACAAGGGTCCGGAGCCCGAAGGTGTGGTGGTCGGCGAAATCCTCGGCCGGCCCTTTGCGTTCATCGGGCTGGAACGGGTCGGCGGCGTGCTGGTGTTTGACCTGTCGAATCCGGCGGCGCCGAAATTCGTGGACTACTTGAACAACCGCGACTTCGCTGGAAACGTTGCCGCAGGCACGGCCGGTGATTCTGGTCCGGAAGGCTTGAGCTTCATCCCTTGGTGGCAGAGCCCGACCTTGAAACCCATGCTCGTTGTGGCCAACGAATCGAGCGGGACGACCACCATCTACGAACTCGCCGTGTCGCCCATCACGGCTCCCTAAGCGGGAAGCCGGGCGCCAAGCTTGCGCAATTGGAAGTAGCAGCAACCGGTCGCCCGCGAGGGCGGCCGGCTTTTTTGTTTGCCTAGAGATAAACCGGGTTGAGAGGTGACAACCCAGTCCGCATGGCATGCCCGCCAGACCCGCCACAAAGCAAAACGGCGAGCCAGAGCGGCTCGCCGTTGCGGAATCAAAAGTTGAGGGCTAGCCGGCCTTCGTTGCCTTGCGCACGGGACGGTTGCGCTTGTCGTCTTCCTTCGGCTCTTCTTTCTTCGCTTCGACCACGGGAGCCGGCGGCGGCGTGGCGCTGTCGATGCGCACCTTCAATTTGCCTTGGACCTCCGCGTGAAGATGCAGCTCGACTTCGTGTTCGCCGAGGCTGCGCAGCGATTCGTTGAGCCTGATCTTGCGCTTGTCGAGGACGACGTCGAACTGATGCTTCAGCTCGTCGGCAATCATTCCGGCGGTCACGGCTCCGAACATCTTGCCGTCGTCACCGGTCTTCACAACAATAACGCAGATGAGCTTGGTGAGGCTGCGCGCAAGGTCCGTCATGGTGTTCAACTCATGCGCTTCCCGTTCGCCCCGGCGCTGCTTCAGCGCTTCGAGGCGGCGCTTGTTGGCGCCGGTGAGCGGAATCGCGAGGCCCTCGGGCAGGAGGTAATTGCGTGCGTAGCCGGCCGCGACCTTGACCTGGTCGGACTCGGCGCCCAGGCCGATGATCGGTTTCGTGAGGATGACTTCTATTTTTGCCATGATGGGAAATTCGTTGGGAGTTAAAGGGGTTGCGGTAAAATCAAAACGGAACGTCGTCTTCCGAAGGAAGGGCATCGGCGTCGTCCGCCGGGGGAGGTGTGGCCGGTGTGGCTTGTGCGACGCGACCGGAAGAACTGGTCGGGGCGGAGTTTGCGGATGAGGCCGGGGCGTTTTCATGTCCGCCCTCGCCACCGGTCCGCCCGGAATCCATAAACTGAAAGTTCTCCAACACGACGCCGAGTTTGCTCCGCTTCTGGCCAGTTGCTTTGTCGTCCCATTGGTCCAACTTCAGACGGCCTTCGACCATGATCGAGCGACCCTTCTTCAGATACTGTCCAATAGTTTCGGCCTGCCTGCCGAATGCATCTACGCCGACAAATGTAACGTCCTCTTGCCATTCCCCGGCTTCGTTCTTCCAACGTCGGTTCACCGCAACGGTGATCATCGTGATCGCAGTACCCTTCGCAGTGTACTTGAGTTCCGGATCACGGGTCAGGTTGCCGATCAAAATGACTTTGTTGTAGCTGGCCATGGAAGAATGAGCTGGTCGAATGGACTACGCCGCGACCGGCACCGCCACCTTGCGCGCCTTGGTGAACAGCACGCGCCACACTTCATTGTCATGCTGGTAGCGAGTCCGTAACTGGCTGACTGCTTTCGAGTCGGCGTCGAACATCACGTTCACGTAAAAACCGGCAGGCACGGCCTTGTCGGTCACGCGGGTGAAGGCCCGCTTGTCCATCTTTTGCACGGTTTCGACCTTGCCGCCGGCTTCACCAATGGCGCCCGAGATGCGGTCGATGGCGTCTTTGACGCTTTCCTCGGTGCCGGCCAGATTCAAAATAAAGAGTCCTTCGTATTTCGTCACAAACGGTCCTTTTTGTCTGCGGGGCGTTCAATCGCCCCATTGTACTGATTCATTGCTTTTTCGATTCCCGACTCAAGCCAGCACCGGATTTGTTCGCCAGCCCGATTAAAAACTTTTTGCATCAACGACCACTCATCATCCGCGAACCGCCCCAGCACATGGCCAACGATCTCGCGTTGTGGCGCATCGTTCCGCCCAATCCCAATCCGCAGGCGCGCGAACTGTCGCTCATCACCCAGGTGGCTTGAGATCGATTCCAAGCCATGGTGCCCGCCACTGCTGCCACCGGGCCGCAACCGAACTGTGCCGAGCGCCAGATCCGCATCGTCCACCACCACCAGCAGCGCCGTCAGCGGCACTCGATAAAATTGCATCAGCGAACCTACCGATTCACCGCTCGCGTTCATAAACGTCTGCGGCTTGGCCAGCAAAACTCGCCGTCCGCCAAACTCGGTCCGCCCAACCACCGCGGAGAACCGCGCTTCGGTGGCGCACCGGACATTCAAACGAACCGCCAGCTCGTCCAGCGCGAGAAATCCCGCGTTGTGCCGGGTGCGGGCATATTTCTCACCCGGGTTGCCGAGGCCGACAATAAGCGCCCAATCATCCACGAGATTTCACGGGCGAGATCCGCCAACCAGCCAGCCCGGCGGCTACTTCTTCGCTGCTTCGGCCGGCTTTTTTGCAGCCTCAGCCGGTTTCTTGGCACCCGCCGCCGGCGCCCCAGCGCCCGCCGGTTGATCTTTCTTCTCTTTGATCATTTCCACATCGGCTGTGGGAGCTGCGGCCGCAGCCGTTGCTTCGGGTTCAACCTCAGCACGCGGCAAGGCCACCGCGAGGACGGCCATCGCGCGATCACCCAGAATTTCCACGCCTTCCGGCGCCGTGAGCTCACCCAGATGAATAGTTTTGCCAACTTCGAGGTGGGCAACATTGACACTGATGTATTCCGGAAGGTTGCGGGGAAGAGCCCGCACGCGGATCTTAAAGACCACGTGCTCCAAAACGCCGCCATTCTGCCGCACACCGATCGGCTCACCTTCGGTTTCGATGGGAATCGAAATCGTGACCGGCTCGTGGGCGTCGACTTCGTGCAGATCCACGTGAATGACATTGCCGGAAAGTGGATTGTGCTGCACATCCTGAAGGAGTGCGAGGCGGGCGGGACTGGCATCCTGATCGACCGACAAATCCACGAGCAAGTTCTCCGAGACGGAGTGCTTCAGCAGGTTGTCGAACTCCTTCTTCTCGACCTCAAGGATCAGGGGCGGGTTCTTCGAACCGTAGATCACGGCGGGAATGCGGCCCAAGGCGCGGAGTTTTTTGACACCGCCACGGCGGATTAGGGTGCGGGGATAAGCTTTTAAGGCTACGGATTTCATCGGATTTTTTGCAGGGCGTTGACGCTTAGCTGGTGCGTGCACCCTTAAATTCAAACAGCGAAGTAACCGAGGAATTGCTGTGAATTCGCTTGATCGCTTCGCCCAGCAGACCGGCCACCGACAACGTCGTGATCCGGACCCCTTCAATGGCGGGGCGCAGGACAGTATCAGTGGTGATCAACTCGTCAATCTTAGATTTTCGAAGGCGATCAATGCCCATGTCATTGAGCAACGCATGCGAGACGCAGGCATAAATTCGCTTCGCTCCCTTGCGCTTCAGCAACGTCGCCGCCGTCGTCAAGGTCCCGGCAGTTTCGGTGAGATCGTCGGTCATCAACACGTTCTTGCCCCGGATCTCGCCGATCACCGTCATGGACTCCACCTCCGTGGCGCTCTTGCGGCGTTTCGCGACGATCGCCAGCGACGCACCCAGAAACTGCGAATAGGCATGCGCCATCTTGATCCCGCCGACATCCGGGCTGACCACGACCAGATCCGGAATGTTCTTCTGCTTCAGGTAATCGTACATCACCGGCGCGGCATAGAGGTGGTCCACCGGGATGTCGAAGAATCCCTGAATCTGTTGCGCGTGCAGATCCATCGTGAGCACCCGATTGGCACCGGCGGCCACCAGAAGGTTGGCCACCAACTTGGCCGTGATCGGCACCCGGGGCTGGTCCTTGCGATCCTGCCGGGCATAGCCGTAGAAGGGCAGCACCGCGGTGATGCGCGACGCACTCGCCCGGCGCACCGCATCCATCATGATGAACATCTCCATCAAGTAGTGGTTCGACGGCGGCGAGGTGGATTGCACGATGTAAATATCCTCACCCCGGACATTCTCCTCGATCTTGACGAACGTCTCGCCGTCGGGAAAAGAGCTGACGGTACACTTGCCCAGCTCCATGCCGATGCCACTGCAAATGGACCGCGCCAGTGGGAGGTTCGATGTGCCGCTGAATATTTTCACGATCGTTCAGTCTGCCAGTTCGAATCAACGGCGCCACGGTTGATGGCCAACACCGGGTTCGAAAGAGGCCGGAATGTAACAATGCAACTTGATGAGGCAAGAGCATTTTGCCGAGGATTCGTCTGTGACCGCGATTTCCATCCCGCGAACAGCGATCAGCGCCTGGCTGCTCTTGGTGATTGGCTGTGCCTCGACTCAGATCAAGCAGTTCGAGCGCTTCGAGTTTTCCCAGGCGCAGATGGGTCTCGAGTTTCGCATGACGCTCTTCGCGCCGAATGAAACGACTGCGCGCGGCGCGGTCGAAGCCGCCTATGCGCGAATTGCCGAACTGAACGCCGTTCTCAGCGACTACGACGCCGACAGTGAATTGAGCAAGCTCTCGCAGAGCGCCGGTTCAACTGAATGGCAGCGCTCCAGCCCGGATCTCTGGCGCGTCCTTGAAACGGGTCAGCGGATCGCGCGCGATTCGAAGGGCGCCTTCGACCTGACCATCGGCCCGAGTGTCAACCTCTGGCGCCGCGCGCGTCGGCAGCAACTGCTTCCCTCAACCGAACTATTGACCGCCATGCGGGATCGCGTCGGCTACCAGAATCTTGAACTCGATCCCGCCCGCCAATCCGCCCGACTGCTCAAGCCCGACATGCGGCTCGACGCGGGCGGCATCGCGAAAGGTTACGCCCTCGACGAAGCGCTGGCCGTGCTTCGCAACAAAGGAATCAGCCGGGCCATGATTCACGCCGGCGGCGACATGATCTTCGGCGATCCGCCACCCAACCGGGACGGCTGGCGCATCGAACTTCCCGGCTACGGCTCGAACACCGTGCCCACGTTGCTTTCGCTGGCCAACCGTTCGCTCGCCACGTCCGGTGACTTGTTTCAATTTGTGGAGATCGACGGCGTTCGTTACTCGCACATCGTCGATCCCCACACTGGCATCGGGCTGACGAACCGTTGTCTCGTCCATGTGGTCGCACCGCAGGGAATCGTCGCGGATGCCATGAGCAAGGCGCTCAGCGTGTCGGGTGGCGATGCCGGTCTGCGATTGATCCGGCAATATCCCGGCGCCGATTTTCGCCTCACCTACCAAAATGCGGCCGCCCTGCCCGCGATTGATTCGCCGGGCTTTTACCGAAACCTCGCGAGCGAGCGCCCCTGACCATTTTTGTCAGCAAAGAATCTTGTAACCGGCCGCGCCATGTCCGGGTAGTGTAGCCGGCAACTGAACTGGCTTATGCACAACCTTGAAACCATTCTCAGCGTCTTTGTCGGACTCGGTCTCGCCGCCGCGGCGGGGTTCCGGGTCTTCGTGCCGCTGCTCGTCGTTTCGATCGCCGCGCGACTCGGACTGCCGCTCTCGACTGAATTCGCCTGGCTCGCGTCGACGCCCGCGCTGGTCGCATTCTCAATCGCCACGGTGGTCGAGGTGGTGGCCTACTACGTGCCGTTCGTGGACAACGTCCTCGACGCGATCACTTCGCCGCTGGCCGTGGTGGCCGGCACGATCTTGACCGCCGCCGTGCTTACGGATGTCGATCCGTTCTTCAAATGGACGATGGCCATCATCGCGGGGGGCGGCCTGGCGGGAATGGTGCAGGCGAAAACAGTCATGACGCGCGGCCTCTCCTCGGTCGCCACCGCCGGCATCGCCAATCCGATCGTCTCGACGGTCGAACTCGGCGCGGCAATTACCGCCGCCACAGTTTCGGTACTGATGCCACTCCTCGCACTGGTCTTCCTCCTCGCGATCGTTCTTTGGATGCTGCGAAGCAGGCGGCTAAAGATTGGTGAACGGAACGCGGCAACCGGCTCAGCCGCGTAGCCATTTCGCCCTCACCACTTCGTTGCCTTCAGGAAGGCCAGCACGTCGGCGAGTTCCTGTTTGCTGAGCTGTTCATCGAGGCCAGCGGGCATGATCGAGAGATTCCCCGGTTGCAATTCGGCGATGTTCGACCGCGCCACTTTCAGCGTTACGCCCGGTCCTGTGGCCAGCAAAAGATGATCAGCCGCGTCTTCGCGAATGACTCCGCTGTAATCCTCGCCGTCCTTGGTCAGCACCCGCACCGGTTCATAGCTGCGGACAAAGCTCGCACTCGGGTAGACGATCGCCTCCAGCAGATCGCGCTCGCTGCGAATCTGGCCGATTCGCGTCAGGTCAGGCCCGCTGTCGCCCCCGAGATAGCCGATGGCGTGACACGCACTGCACACGGCTTTCTGGCTGTTGAAGAGCGCCTGTCCGCGCACGATGTCGCCGTCTTTCAACTCAGCCAGCAACGTGTCGATCCGCTTCTGTTTATCGCCAAATCCCTCGTCGAGGCGGGCAATCAACTCCCCCACCTTGGGTTTGATCGCGTCAGGGTACTTGGCGAATACGGTGCGCAGCCGATCCACCGGGAGTGAGCGAAAAGCCTTCGCGCCGCCGAGCGCTTCCAGCACCGCAGCGTCGGCTGCATCGCCCAGCGGTTCGGCAAATCCACCCAGCACCTGGTTCAACTCCATCGGTCCCAGCGCGGGCAGCACCGCCAGCACCGCCTGCCGTTGCTCGTGATTCAACCCGTGATCGCCAATCGCCCGCGCCGCCAACTGCCGGATGCGGACGGGTTGGTCCGCGCCGACATGAGCGATCGCGAACTTGAACAAGACTTGATCGGTGTCGCGGGCGAAAGGTTCAACCAAGGCGCCCAAGGCCGCCATGCGGAGGTCAATCGAGTTCGCGGGCTGTCGGGCGATCTGTAGCACGGCGCCCGTGAGTTGTTCGTCGGCTCGGGTTTCCGGCGAAAAGCCAGCGACCGTGTCCACGGCCGCGGCCAAGCTCGCGGCTGATTTCTCGGAGACCAGCAAGCCGGCGATCGCCTGCTTCCAACCTGCGGGAGTTTTTTTCACGGCGGCGCGGCCCATCGCCTGGAGCAGCGTGATGCGGGCGGCAGCACCGGCGGCGCTGCGATTCATTTGCGCCGTCAGCCATGACTGGATGGAAGCATCCGCCGCCATCTGGCCGATTTGCGCGGCGAGTGAACTGCTGGGCTCCGTCAACTTGCCCAGTTGCTGTTCGAAATACTGCGTCAGCGCGACACCCCAATCGGAGTGCCGGCGAATGATCCAATCGGCCGTTTGCTGGTCGCTGCCCGTGCTCGAACTCAGCAACGCCAGCACATCGGCCGGCTGGGCGGCACCGAGCTGATCGAGCGCGATCAACGCCCCAACTGGCAGCGGAGTCCCCTGCCCCGCCGTGGCGCGAATCGCCGCTGCATCACCGATATCAATGAGCGCACGCGTCAATGCCTGGCTGGGCGCGTCGGCCTTGCCAAATGCGAGCACAATTGCCGGCACAGCCGAAGCCTCGCGCAGTCGGCCCAACGCTTCCGCCGCAACCCGCTGCTGATTCGGTGAGCCAGTCTTGATCAGGTTGACCAACTGCGCCGCCGCCGCGCGATCACGCCACAGCGCGGTCGAAGCCAGTGCGGCCTGGCCGACCGTTGCATCGGCATCAGCGATCTGCGCGCGAGTCTCTGCGCGTGCCTCGTCGCCCGTGATCCGCGACAGCGTCCAGATTGCGGCGACCCGCGCGGCGGCTGACTTGCTGGCCGTGAGCAACGCCTTCAACGGCGGCACGGCAGCCGAACCCTTCGCCGCCAATTCCTTGATCGCACGCTGCCGCACGTAAGGGCGTTTGTCTTCGAGCCGCTTCGCCAAGTCAGTTGCGGTGGCTCCCTCCCAAACCAGTTTCAGGCCGCGCGGATCGGCAACCATCGGCATGCCGTTCTTGCGAATCCGATAAATCGCGCCCAGCACGTCGGGCTTGTAGAGCTGCGACGTGGGGCAACAAAGCTTATACCAGCCCCCGGTGTTGATCACAATCAGCGAGCCGTCCGCATCCTCGAAGACATCGGTCGGGTGAAAATCCCGCTGGTCGCTCACGAGGAAGTCCTCGTCGATCGTCTTGTAACTCGCGCCCTGGGGAACGAGGACGTGGCGGGTGATCTTCTGGAGATTGAACAAGGCCGCGTAAAGATTTCCGCGATGATCCGCGCCGAATGCGTCCGACTCCGAGTAACACAAACCCGCGGTCGCCGCCGGGCCGAGATGAACGATCGGATCATTCAGCGCCGCGCTGGCCCGTGGGTGGGCGTCGAGCACGTCGTTCGATTTGCCAAACATCGCTCCGTAGCTCGCGTGGCCGATGCCGTCCCGCAAGCCACCGCCCGGATGCCGCATGAAGGTCGAGGTGAAGAAGCGGTCGCCCGCCGGAGTCATGACGAACTCGACCGGGTTATCCATGCCGCCCGTCATCACGGGTTCCACGCCACCGCCGGAGGGATGGCGCCGGAAGATGTGCGCGGCCTTGGTCACCAGCTTGCCACCGTCCGCAAGATCAAGCTTCTGCTCCGCGAAAGCGCCCTTGTTCCAATACATCCAGCCGTCGCGACCGAGGAACGGCCCGTGCAAGTCATTCGCGCAGCCAGTGAGCGTGCCGGGGTTGAACCATACCTCGCGTTGATCCGCCACGCCGTCGCCGTTGGTATCGGTCAGCTTCCAAATCTCGGGCGGCGCGGTGACATAGACCGAGCCCTCGTGCCAGAGCACGCCGGCGGGAAACATCAGCTTGTCGGCAAAGACCGTTCGCTTGTCGAACACGCCGTCGCCGTTGGTGTCCTCGAGGCACAGGAGGGAATGCGGTTTCAGCTCGAGCTGCTTTTTGACGGGATCATTCGAGCCCGACGACTCAGCGACATAGAGCCGGCCCTGCTCATCGAAGTCGGCGTGGATCGGGCGATCGGTGAGCCCGGGTCCGGCAATTCGCTCAATGGTGAAACCCGCCGGCAGCGTGAATGTTTGGCCGTCGAGTTTGAATTCCGCGGCGGCCAGACTGCTTGATGTGAGCAAGCCGATCCCGACGGAAACGAGAACAAGGGGTAAAGAAATTGGGCGCATGGCTGATGGAAAGTTCTATCCCGGTCGCGGCGGAACGCGAGCGAATTGTCGCGAAGGTAACAGCTCCGGCCCCTCCGTTCCCGCCGTTATAGATCAGCCTGCGATGTAACCCGCGCTCCAACCGCCATCAGTCAGGTGGGCGGTGCCGGTGACGAAGGCAGCTTCGTCGCTGGCGAGGTACAGCGCAGCCGCCGCAATTTCCGCGGGCTTGCCCATGCGGCCGATCGCTTGCGTGGACGCCATCTCGCGATACGCCTGCTCGGGGTTCGGATACTCCTTGAGCCGCGCCGCCACAAACGGCGTCTCGACGCGCCCTGGGCAAATACAGTTCACGCGAACGCCATCCTTCGCATGGTCAAGCGCCAGGCATTTGGTCAGGCCGACGATGGCGAACTTGGTCGTGCAATACGCGAGGCGATCTTTGATGCCCACGACGCCGCCGATCGACGCGAGGTTGATGATGTTGCCGGACTTTCGTTCCAGCATCGACGGCAGGAAGGCTTTGCAGAGGTTGAAAGCGCCGCGCACGTTGACCGCGTAAAGCCGGTCGAGGTCCTTGCCTTCCGTCTGGAGAATGGTGCCGACATGGCCAATGCCGGCGTTGTTCACGAGCACGTCGAGCCCGCTGTGCTTCTGCAAAACATCGCTGGCGACCCGCTGACAATCGTCCTCGCGCGCGATGTCCAGCAGGACGAACTCTGCTTTGCCACCGGAAGCGCCAATCTCGCTGACTGTTTTCTCGCCGGCCACTTGGTCGCGATCGGCCACGAACACGGTCGCGCCCGCCGTGGCGAAGGTTTGCGCGATGGCGGCCCCGATGCCAGAGCCGGCGCCGGTAATGAGAGCAATCTTGTTATCGAGTCGGAACATGGTGTGGCGTGGAGCTTCGGAAGTTCAGCGGGCGCTGACAATCGGGAAATGCGGACGCAGCGAGTTCATTTGTCGTGTCCGGGGAGCGAGCCGTTGGCCGGCTCCACATGCACGAGGACATCCAAAATCTCCGGGCGGTGACGGCGCAGGGTTGCTTTCACGTCGTGCGCGATCGCGTGGGCTGCTTGCACAGTAAGGTGCGGCGCGACCTCGACATGGATGTCCACCAACCGGTTCGGCCCCATCTTGCGCACGAAACATTTCTCGACTCCCGCGACGCCAGCGACCGAGCCAGCGACTCCGCGGATCTCGGTCACCACCTGCGCGTCCAGCGCGGCGTCCATCAATTCGTCGCGCGCCGAACGCCACAAACTCCAGCCGTTCCAGGCGATAACCGCCGCCGCCAACAGCGCGGCGATGTCGTCGGCGATCGCGTAAGCAGGTCCGCCGATCAGGGCGATGGTGATGCCGACTGCCGCGCAGAGCGAGGTGATCGCGTCACTGCGATGATGCCACGCATCGCTGCGCACGGCGGTGCTGTCGATCTGTGTCCCCTGCCCCCACACCCAGCGGAAGAGCGTCTCTTTGATCAGGACCACGAGCAGCAATACTCCCAAGGTGAAAGGCGCGGGCGAGGCGTGCGGTCTCATGATCTCCACCACGGACGTCGCCGCAATCCAGACCGCGGCAAAGATCAGCATCATGGCGACGAGCGCCCCGGCGAGCGGTTCCGCCTTGCCATGTCCGTACGGATGATCGTGATCCGCCGGCTCCGACGCGATGACCAGACCCCGCCAGACGATGACGGAGCTGAACAGGTCGGCGAGGGATTCCACGCCGTCCGCGATCAAGGCATGCGAATGCCCGGCCCAGCCGGCGACCAACTTGCCGGCGGCGAGCACGAAGTTGACCGCCATTCCGATGGCGGTGGTTCGCAGTCCGCGTTGCAATCGACCCGTTTGCACGGGGCAAGCCCAGCATGCAACGCGAACTTTTTGAAGCTCTATCACTTGCATCAGTGGCGGGAATTATTCATTGAATCCCCCGGCGCGCCCGGTAACGTCCCGCCCCGGCATGAAGTTCCATAAGTACCACGCCCTCGGGAACGATTACCTCGTCATCGAACCCAAGGACTGCGAGAAGCCTCTCACCATCGATTGCATCCGCCTGATCTGTCACCGCCATTTTGGCGTGGGCTCCGACGGCATCCTCTTCGGCCCGGTGCCAGCCAAGAAGAAGGCCAAATGCGCCCTGCACATCTTCAATCCCGACGGCAGCGAGGCGGAGAAAAGCGGCAATGGCCTGCGCATCTTCTCCCGGTTTCTTTACGACCAAGGAATGGTGACCGCGGACAAGGAGTTCTCCATCGAAACCAAGGGCGGCACCGTCAAGTCCACCGTCTTCAACGGCGGCCAGAAAGTCCGGGTGGACATGGGCCAGGTGAGTTTTGATGCAGAAAAAATTCCCGTGGTTGGCGGCAAACGCGAGGTGCTCAACGAAGAGATCACAGCGGGCGACCGGACCTTCAAGTATTGCGCGGCGACGATCGGCAACCCGCATTGCGTGATCACCCTGCCGGAGATTTCACCCGAGCTGGCGCAGAAGTATGGACCAATTCTCGAGCGGCACGCCAACTTTCCGAACCGGACGAACGTGCAGTTCATGCAGGTCATGGATCGCGAGAACATCCGCATCGAGATCTGGGAACGCGGCGCCAGTTACACGCTCGCGAGCGGCAGCAGCAGCAGCGCCTCGGCGGCCGTGGCGCACAAGCTCGGCCTCGTGGACGGCAAGGTGTCCGTCCACATGCCGGGCGGCCAGCTCCAGATCGAGATCGGCAACGACTACGCGATCCGCATGACCGGCGGCGTCACGCGCGTCGCGGACGGGGAGATCCAGCGCGAGATGTTTGAAGTGAAGGTGTAGCCGGCCGACGCGCAGCTTAGTTCCAAGGCGTTCGTCAACGCGGTTGCTACCAGCCGAGGAAAGTCATGCCCGCGCGGATCCACAGGGGAATCGTAACGAGACTGACCACCGACGTGGCGATCACCACTCGCAGCGCGGTCGATGTATCGCCGCCGTAATGTCGGGCCATGATGATGGGAAAAACCGCAGCCGGCATCGCCGCTTGCAGCAGGATCACGCGCTTCAACTCGATGGAGAACGGGCCGAAGCGAGCCAGCAGAAGAAACAGCACCGGCAGAATTCCCAACCGCAGCACGCAGCTCAACGCCATCACCCGTCCGCCCTTGGCCGGATGAAACTCGGGCAACAGATCCGCCACGGTAGCGCCGATGAGCAAAATGCCGACGGGTATCGCGCACTGGCCCACCAGGTGAAACGTGGTGCCCACAAATTCCGGCACCTGCCCGGCCAAGCCAGCCGCATTCAAAGCGATGGCGATGACGATGGTCACAAGCGGCGGCGTGATCAACTTGCGCCAGCTATCACGCAGCGTCAGTCCCCCTAGCAACGTGAGACCTATCGTCCAGAGGGCGATCTCCACGCCGAGGTTATGCACGATCAGCACGCCCGCGGTCTCCTTGTTGAACAGGGAAAGTGCGAGCGGCAACGGCACGTAGCCGTAGTTATAGGCGCCGGTCAGAAAGGCGAACGTGCGCTGCTCAGCGGGTTTGCCGAGGCCCGTTAATCTGCGCGCCAGGAAACTGATCCACGTTCCGAGCGCCACCGTGCCGAAGCCGACGAGCGGCGGAATGAGAACATTGCTGGCCTGGCGCAGCGCTGCGTTGCCGAGGATTGAGTCGAGGAAGAAACAGGGCACCAGCAGATTGATCAACACGCGCAACAGGCTGGCGTCGGCTTCGGCGGTTAGCCAGTTCAGCCGGCGGATCAGAAAGCCGAGGCCGGCGATACTGAACACCGGCAAGACGGCCGCGAGGACGGTTTCGAATTCGTTATTCAAATCGACGAGGCCCGGATGGAACACAGAGGAAACCCGGATTAAAACAACAAACTGACACGGTCACGGAACCTCCGGCTCGACGGCGGAGTTCACGCGGACTCGCACGAAACTCGCGACCACCAGGCTCGCGGCCATTGATGAAGTCGCCCAACCTTAACCTTGCCGCGCCAGTTTTTCCCTTTGCCCGCTCCCGCCCCGTCGGCATCATTCGCGCGCATGAAATTGTTTGTCACGGGCGGCGCGGGTTACATCGGGTCCGCGTTTGTCGAGGAAGCGTTGAATGCTGGCCATCAAGTCACGGTTTTCGACAGCCTCGTTGAAGGGCATCGCGCCGCGATTGATCCGCGAGCGACATTTGTCCAAGGCTGCCTGAGCGATCGGGCGCAGATCGACGCAGCTCTGAAGCAGGCGCAAGCGGAGGCGGTCATTCATTTCGCCGCCTTTGCGCTCGTCGGCGAATCGATGACCAACCCCGGCAAGTATTTTTCCAACAATGTCGGCGCGGGTTTGAACTTGCTCGAAGCCACGGTCGCCGCCGGCATTCGCAAGTTTGTCTTCAGCTCGACGTGCGCGACGTTTGGCATACCGGAAACGATGCCGATGACCGAAGACCTGCCGCAGCGACCGATCAATCCGTATGGCGAGAGCAAGCTGATGATGGAGGCGATGCTGCGGTGGTATCACCAGATTCACGGGCTGGAGTTCGTCGCACTCCGCTACTTCAATGCGGCTGGTGCGACACCGCGCTTTGGCGAAGCGCATCGCATCGAGACGCACCTTATCCCGAACGTGCTGCGCGTCGCGCTGGGCCAGGCGGATCACTGCAAGATTTTCGGCACCGATTACCCGACGCCGGACGGCACGTGTATCCGCGACTACATCCACGTCATTGACCTGGCGCAGGCGCACCTGCTCGCGCTCGCGCCGGGTAAACAGGGCTTTTTCAACCTTGGGAATGGCGGCGGCTACTCGGTGCGTGAAGTCATCGACACCTGTCGGCAGATTTCGGGAAAGCCCATCACGGTGAAAGAAGAACCGCGCCGAGCGGGCGATCCGCCGCGCCTGATCGCCGACGCCAGCAAGGCGCTCAACGAACTGGGCTGGCGGCCAAAGTTTCCGAAGCTGGAAGACATCGTGGGCACCGCCTGGGCGTGGCATGTGAGGAATCCGCAGGGATACGGGATCTGAATGGAAAACGCCGGTGGCGTTTTCCCAGTTGAAATCCCGCGGGTGAATCCGCACATTCGCCGGCCATGAAGTCCGTTTTTACCGGTCCAGTCTACGTCGTCAAAGACAACATCGACACCGACCAGATCATCCCGGCGCAGTACCTCAACCTCGTGCCGACGATCGCGGAGGAGTACGAGAAGCTGGGCTCGTTTGCGCTTTGCGGCCTGCCCAACGCGCTCTACCCGACCCGCTTCGTGAAGGACGGCCAGCTCGACGCGGACTATCCGATCGTCGTGGGCGGCCGAAATTTTGGCTGCGGCAGTTCGCGCGAGCATGCGCCTATCGCAATGGGTTCGGCCAACTGCAAGGTGGTCCTCGCCGAGAGCTTTGCCCGCATCTTCTTCCGCAACTGCGTGGCCACTGGTGAGCTGTATCCTTGCGAGATGACTGAGCGCTTGTGCGACGTGCTCAAGACCGGCGACGTGGTGACCGTCGATCTCGACGCGGCCACCGTAACGGCCCATGCAACGGGCAAGGTGTATTCCTTCAAGCCGCTCGGCGACGTGCGGCCGGTGGTGGACGCCGGTGGGTTGTTCAACTACGCCCGCCAGACAGGCATGATGCCGGCGGCAAAGTAATTCTCGTAGTCGCTGTTGTCTTCGTGCTCATTCCTTGGTGGATTCGAAGGGGGGCGCATCCGGACACTGCCCCCGGTTTCGCTCCCTCGCCCCGCGAGGTACGAGTGGGGGGCGATTCATGCGTTCGACGGCCCTCCTCTCCCCAACCCTCTCCCCCCTCCGAGGGCGGAGAGGGAGGCCATCCGCTGGCGCCGGGGGCAGCATCGAGATGCGCCCATTACAAGGGGTTCGCTGGTTTTTCACTGGTCGCAACGCTTCTGTAGGGTCATGCTCACGGCCGGGAATGGAAAACCTAATTGCTGTCGGTCATTGATAACAATATGAACATCTCGACGCTCCGCCTTTGCTTCACCCGTGTCGTCACCCTGTGCGTTGCCGCGCTCTTCACAGCGCTGCTGCCCGCCGTCGCCGCGCCGCCGGGCAAGACCCAGCAGCTCACTTCACCCGACCAGGTGCCCGACGGCGTGGCGAAGTCCGACTGACAGAGCATCCGCGCCGCGTATGAGGCGGGGCGTCATGCCTTCCAGCCCACGGACACCGGCTGGCAAGCGCGCAATCCCGGCCAGCAATGGCTCACCACTTTTGACCAGCGCGGCTTCGTCGCCCAGCCCCAGAACGGCGGCTGGCAATGGGGCTTGGAGTTGCAGAGCTACGGCTTCGGCGAAAACCAGCACACCATCTCCGGCACGCCGGCGGTGCAGGCCGAGGGACAGCGGCTCACCTACCAGTGGGATGTCAATGTGCAGGAATGGTTCGTCAACGACCAGCGCGGCCTGGAGCACGGCTTTACGGTGAAGGCGCGGCCCGCGAGCCGGAGCGCCGAGCATCGCTCGGCTCGAGGTGAAGCGGACGCCCCGAAAGCCGAGCAATGCTCGGCGCTCCTCTCCTTCACTCTCGCCGTGCGCGGCGGCTTGCGCCCGCACGTCGCGGCGGATGCGCTCGGTGTCGATTTCCGCGACACCGCCGGGGCCACGGTGCTCACTTATGCCGGGCTGAAGGTCTGGGATGCCGATGGCAAAGTGCTCCCTTCGCGCTTCGAGACGGTGGACGGAGGGACGCGTCACTCCGTGCGCGCCGCCGGTGAAGAACAGAACCTCACCTCCAGTTTGCGGGAAGCAGAGGACTGTGCGCCCACCCTGCGCCTGCTCGTGGATGAGCGCGGCGCCCGCTACCCGCTGACGATTGATCCCGTCGCCCAACAGGCAAATCTGAAACCGGCTGACGTCGGCACCTGGCAGGACAATGATTTCTTCGGCCGCTCAGTGGCGGTCTCGGGCGACACGGTGGTCGTCGGTGCCAATGGCGAATCCAGTGACACGACGGGAGTGAATAGCACGCCCGACGAGAATGCCTCCGACATCGGCGCGGCTTACGTCTTCGTGCGAGTTTCGGGCGTGTGGACGCAGCAGGCTTACCTGAAGCCCGCAGCCGTCGGGACCACGCAGGTAGGAGATCAATTCGGAATCTCCGTGGCCGTCTCGGGCGACACAGTGGTCGTCGGAGCCTTCACCGAAGACAGCAGCACGACGGGCGTCGACAGCATTCCCAACGAGGATGCCTCAGCCTCCGGCGCAGCCTACGTTTTCGTTCGCAGCGCGTGCGTCTGGACACAACAGGCGTATCTGAAACCCGCCGCTGCCGGGCCCACGCAGGCAGGAGATCGGTTCGGCGCCTCCGTGGCCGTCTCGGGCGACACGGTGGTCGTCGGGGCTTGGGGTGAAGACAGCAGCACGACGGGTGTCAATAGCACGCCCAACGATACCGGGGGTGCCTTCTTCAACTCCGGCGCGGCCTACGTTTTCGTGCGCAGCGCGGGCGCATGGACACACCAGGCGAATCTGAAACCCGCCGCTGTCGGGCCCACGCAGGCAGGAGATAAGTTCGGTGCCTCCGTGGCCGTCGCGGGCGACACGGTGGTCGTCGGGGCTTGGGGCGAAGACAGCAGCACGACGGGTGTCAACAGCACGCCCAACGATACGGGGGGCGCCCTCTTCGACTCCGGCGCTGCATATGTTTTCGTGCGCAGCGCGGGCGT
The DNA here is from genome assembly GCA_031362805.1 of bacterium. Lineage (GTDB taxonomy): Bacteria > Verrucomicrobiota > Verrucomicrobiia > Limisphaerales > RI-55 > RI-55. The sequence goes on along the minus strand of JANLTG010000048.1, from coordinate 3,851 downwards.
GTGGACACAGCAGGCGTATCTGAAACCCGCCGCCGTCGGGACTTCGCAGTCAAATGATCAGTTCGGCACCTCCGTGGCTGTCGCCGGCGATACTGCGGTCGTGGGAGCCCTCAACGAGGACAGTAGTACGGCGGGCGTCAACAGCATTCCCAACGAGAGTGCCTCAGGGGCTGGCGCGGCCTATATCTTCGTACGTAGCGCGGGCGTGTGGACGCAGCAGGGGTATCTGAAACCCGCCGCGGTAGGAACCACGCAGGCAGGCGATCAGTTCGGCATCTCCGTCGCGGTCGCGGGCGAAACGGTTGTCGTCGGGGCCAACAGCGAGAACAGCAGTACGACAGGCGTAAACAGCACTCCCAACGAGGTCGCTGCCGACTCCGGAGCGGCATATGTTTTCGTGCGCAGCGCGGGCGTGTGGACGCAGCAGGCTTATCTAAAGCCTGCCGCTGTAGGGAACTGGCAGGTGGGTGATCAGTTCGGCGCCTCCGTAGCCGTGTCGGGCGACACGGTGGTCGTCGGGGCTTGGGGAGAAGACAGCCGAACGACGGGCGTGAACAGCACGCCCAACGAGAGTGCCGTCGACTCCGGCGCGGCCTACATCTTCACCACCGCCGCCGTCGTCCCGTCGCCCATGATCAATCCGCAAAGCCTCACCGTGCTGGGCAACGGGGCGTTTCAATTCACTTTCCCCAACGCAGACAACACCGCGTTCAACGTCCTGGCCACCTCGGACGTCAGCTTGCCCACCAGCAATTGGACCGACTTGGGCAACGCCACGAGCATCGGCGGCGGCGTGTATCAATTCACCGATCCGGCCGCCACCGGCTTCATCCGCCGCTTCTACCAACTGCGCTTCCCGTGACATCGCCACCGAGGCCTTGAGTCGTTGAACCCTGATCTGCGCCAATCGACAATACCTGGTAGGACGACGCTCCTGTGGCGCCCTGATTAAACCGGAACGATTACGTTCAGGGGAGCGCGCGCGTCTCGCGTGCCGTGTTCGGCGTCACGCCGAACACCGTTTGGGCCCTGAATGTTCCCGCACCGTTTGGTTTGCCAAACTGCGCCCGCCGGAAGGCGTCGCCGGGACGGCTCCGCAGCACGCGAGACGCGTGCGCTCCCCAATCCAACTGCATGGTTCCGGTTAAAAAATCCAAATAGGGGGCTCGGCAGGAGCCTTGCCCTACCAACGCACCGCCGGCCCCGTGGTCGCAGCAGCTTTCCCTTTTCGGCGTCGGGGCGGTTCTCTACGCTCGCCGCGTGTCCCAGTTCAGCGCGTCCGTCATTCTCGAAGGCCGATCGATCCCCTCGCCGACTCCCGTGCGACTGCACGCCGGACCGCTCACGATGCTGCTGGAGCCGGCCTCGGGCTTCGTCCGGCAAATTCGGCTGGGTGCTGATACCAAGTCCAACCGAGATTCGGTTAAATGGGGGAGGCCCCTCCTCTCCCGCCCTGCGAGCACCCTCTCCTCCACTTCGGGTGGAGGAGAGGGACGGGGAGAGGAGGCGCCCAACTACATTCCACCGACTTGCACAGAGAAGTGGTATGAGCTGGTACTGAACGGCATTTACGCGGCGGTGCGCGATCGGAACTGGCGCACCGTCGAGCCGGTGATTCGTGAACTGCACATCGATCAAGGTCCGGATGCTTTCAAGGTTGTTTTCACGGCGGTGTGTCAACAGGACGAGATCGATTTCGTTTGGCGGGGAACGATCGCGGGCGATGTCGCCGGGACGATTCGTTACACCTTCGAGGGCGAGGCGAAGTCGGACTTTTTGCGCAATCGGATCGGGTTTTGCGTGCTGCATGGTGCCAACTGCGCCGGCCGACCGGCCGTCGTCGAACACGTGGACGGCAGTCGAACGGGAGCGGTGTTTCCCAGCTTTATTTCACCGCAGCAGCCGTTCAAAAACGTACGGGCGATCACGCACTGGATTGAAAGAGGTGGCGATGGAGGCGAGTCCGCTCCCGCTGGAATCCCAAGAGAGCAGAGCCTCCTTACGTCGACTGCTACCAGCGGAGTGGAAGTCCGGATGGAGGGCGAGGTGTTCGAGATGGAGGATCAGCGCAACTGGACCGATGCGTCGTTCAAGACGTATGGCTCGCCGCTGAAGCGGCCGTTTCCAGTCGAAGTGAAGCGGGGAGAAAGGTTTCGGCAATCCGTGGAGTTGCGCTGCCTTTCGGAAGGGCGACATTCTTGTCGCCCAGTCCCGTTGTCCGACCACCTGGGCGACAGGAATGTCGCCCTTCCGCCTTCGACCGAGTTCCATCCCCTGCCCCGGCTTGGATTGGGCATGGCTTCGCATTGCCTGCCGTTGACGGAAGCGGAAGTCGAAAGGCTTCGGCCGCTCCAACTCGACCATCTACGTTGCGAACTCACGCCGCTGGCTGAAGGCTGGGATTCGCGTTGGCACGAAGCCGTTCGGCAAGCGAGGGCATTGGATTGCCGCTTGCACATGGCGCTGCATTTCAGTGAGGCCGGAGCCAGTCGCTCCCTTGATCATGTCCGCGCTCAACTCAAGTCCGTGGCCGAGATCGCACGCGGCACAAACCTCGTCGATGCCTGGCTGATCTTCAGCCGGGGTGAGCAGGCCACTTCCGCTCAGTGGACTGAACTGGCGCGTGAACAACTGGCTCCGTGCGGCGGCAAGATCGTGGGGGGCACGAATGCCTACTTCGCCGAGCTGAATCGCGGTCGACCAGAGCCCGGCAGCGCCGACGCCATCACTTGGTCGATCAATCCGCAGGTGCATGCGTTTGACCATCTGTCGCTTGTCGAGACGCTCGACGCACAGTGGGAGACCGCCCGCAGCGCCCGCGAGTTCTTCGACGGTGACCTGATGATTTCGCCAGTCACGCTGCAGCCGCGCTTTAATCCCAACGCCACAGTCGAGCCGCCGCCCGTGCCACCGGACGTGCTGCCGCCCCAGGTCGATGTCCGCCAGATGTCGCTCTTCGGCGCGGCTTGGACGCTGGGGAGCATTGCGTCGTTGAGTCGGGCCCCGTTGCTCCGTTCGATTACTTACTACGAAACGACCGGCTGGCGGGGTGTGATGGAATGGGCGGAGCGGCCCCGGTTGCCGCACAAGTTCGTTACGCGACCGGGCTGGGTGTTACCCGCTTACTTTGTATTCGCGCTGCTCGCGGGCTATGACCAATGCCGGTTCGTCAGCGTGGCCGATCCGCTCAAGCAAACGGCGCTGCTGGTTCGGCGACGGAGCGAACCCGACCTAGCCCGCCTGTTGGTGGCCAGCTTCGATCGGGACGTGACGAAGCTGAACTTGCCGACGGGATTCGTGCCGTTTCGGTGCCTGGCGTTGGATTTGGAGAACGCCGTCGCCGCCCTGCGCGAGCCCGCATTGCTGCTGGCGAACGGCTGGGTGGAGGTGGCGGCTGAAGCCAGCCTTTCACTATCGTCCCTGGCCCTGATGGCGGTGGATGGCCGGTTGGCGATCCGGCGTTGAGCCTGAACGAGCCTCCCGCAACACCCTTGGTTGACCGGGACGGCACTCCGCGGCGGGCCAGGTGTTTGGGTGTTCAGTCCGAGGTTGGTGGGCTTTGCTTTCGTACGTGGCCGAGACCAGCTTCGCGAAGCGAACAGCCCAACTCGGGCAACCAGCTCGTGGGACTCGGGAAGCCTCACCTGTCGCGGCGTACCCACCTGCAGCATCCGCTTCAATCCGACGGGTGGACGCCCGCGTCCGCCTTTGGGTTGAACCCAGCCGCTGGGCGGCGGACCTGACGGTCTTCGATTGGTCCTCTCATGTTCATCGCGTCGGGTGGGCGTGAGTGTTTTCCGGTGGTGGTCGTGCTCCGCAGCCGCGGGCACGCTCGCCGCCTATGATTGACT
>JANLTG010000046.1:0-53643 GCA_031362805.1 bacterium | reverse complement strand
ACCGGGATGAAGAGTTCGAGCCGTTCCTTGGTCGAGAGCTTCTGCTTGTCGCAGTACTCGGTGATGGGCACGCCCTTCACGAGTTCCATCACGAAGTACGGCCGGCCGGTGTCGGTCGCCCCGGCGTCGAGCACTTTCGCGATGTTGGGGTGGTTCATCAACGCGAGCGCCTGGCGCTCGGCCTCGAACCGGGCCACCACCGCCTTGGTGTCCATGCCGAGCTTGATGATCTTGAGCGCGACGCGTTTGTCGAACGGCTCGTGTTGTTCCGCCATGTACACCACGCCCATGCCGCCCTCGCCGATTTGTTGGAGGAGCTTGTACTTCCCAATCTGCGTGCCGGGGCCTTCGGCGATCGTGGCAGTTTCCGGTTCGATGATGGTCTTGGCTTCGGGGAGCTGGCCGTTGGTGTCGAGGAAGTCGTCGGCGCGCTGGTCGCCGGCCAGCAGGGTTTCAAGGCGTTGGCGCAGGACCGGGTCGCCGGCGCAGGCGAGGTCGAGGTAGGCCGCGCGGCGGGCGGGGTGGGTGTAATGTCGGGCCTCGTCGAAGATCGCCTCTTCGCGTTCGTTGAAGTCGCTCATGCGAGTTTTTCCTTTCAAATGTGTAATACGCAAAACGCCGGCAAAACCCGACAAGGAATTTTTGGGAATCAATGGACCGCGGATGGAGGCGGGGAGTTTTACGCGAATGGGCTACCCTCGCCTGCCACCAGATGGTTTCCCGAGTTTGGCCTCCTGCTTCGCAGGTTGTGATGCACAAACGGGCGCGAATTTTGAGTGGGACGGGGATCAACGTGGGTCGGTGCTGCCAGTCCGACATCCCCGGGGTGGTTTGACGGTTCGGGGAGCGCACGCGTCTCGCGTGCCGGCGAGGCGTCCCGCCGAGCCTCCCGGCCGGTGACCGCGAACAGCCAACATTCAACGCTCAACATCGAACGCGGAACGTCCAAGGCCCGAAGGCGGCCGGCGCGACGCCGGCCGCTGCCCGCGAGGACGCAGGCGCTCCCCATTCGCGCCAATTCGCGAGCATTCGCGTAAAAAGTCTGGCGTTGGATTGGTAGCCATGGCCAGGCCGTTAAGGCCCTGGAATTGAACAGGAGGCAGCGGAGAGCGCAGAGCCTTCGATCGACTCAGCATCGCTGTTCACGATCCGCCTGGACGTTCATTGAAGGGTGGTGCAAGACGTCCTCCCTATCCCCGGGAAGCTCAAGCCCGGTCTCCGCTTCCTCTGCTGCCTCCTGTTCCTCACTGAATTGTTCCGGCTGAAAGCCTGTCCTACCTCGGTGCCGCTCACCGGTCCGACACCCGTTTGAACAGCCAGGCCTTGGCGAAGGCCCAATGGCGCTCGACGGTTCGCTCGGTCACGCCCAGCAACTCGGCGATCTCGACCGCCGTCATGCCGACGAAGAAGCGCATGTTCACGATCTCGGCTTTGAGCGGATCTTCTTTCGCCAGCTCGGCGAGGGCTTCGTCCAACTGGACGAGCGTTTCATCACGGGCAGGGGCGGCGATTTCGGGTTCGTTAAATTCCGCGCGCTCCAGCTTGCCACCGCGGCGAAGGGCCAGCCGTCGGCGGGCGCGGTCGATCAGGATCTGGCGCATGGCCTCGGCGGCGGTGGCGAAGAATTGGCGGGGACTGGCCCACGCCCGATCCGTGTCCTTGGCCAGCTTAAGCCAGACTTCGTGGACGAGCGCCGTGGCTTGAATCGTCTGACCGGGCTGCTGCTGGGCCATTTTGAATTCGGCCAATTGACGGAGTTGCGAATAAACCTGCGCCATCAACGTCGGCGCGCTGGCCGGCGATCGGGCATCGAGCGAAGTCGTTTCCGGGGGCATGCGGGGAGGATGGTCCGGCGGGGGACGGCAGGCAAATGGAAGTTTGAATGAGCGAGGGCAAAGGCGTTTGTTGGATTCAAGTGCGGGGCGCGAACGACTCTCTGCTCGTTCCCAGGGGCGCCGTCGGTGTGGTCACTCGCCCTCCGGCGGTTACGTGCTGGAACAGCTTTTCTCGCCGTTGATCGTCCCACCACGCCAGAGCACGCGGATTTGAAAGAGATTTGCCGGGCGCGCTTCAATACTCGAAGCAGCCGAGGTAACGAGGCTCAAACTACTCCGGAAGGAGGTCATACCATTTCTCCATGAAAGTCGGTGGAATGGATTTGGGCTCCTCCTCTCCCCGGCCCTCTCCCTCCACTTTGAGTGGAGGAGAGGGTGCCCGAAGGGCGGGAGAGGAGGTGCTTTGCCGATTCAACCGATTCTCTGTTGGACTTGGTATCAGAGCCTCCTCACGTCGGCTGCTACCAGTAACGCAAAAAAGGCCGGACCATTGCTGGCCCGGCCTTCGCCGCTTACTCGTGGGGGGAGTGGAAACGCGGATCGCTCGCGCGGTTCGCGTTTCCTGACGGCTAATTCATACGCGGCTTATTTCGCACCCTGATCGATCCAGGCGCGGAGCACGCCGACTTGTTCCGCGGTCAGAGGTTTCGGCGGCGGGCCGCCACCACCCGGGCCACCCGGGCCGCGACCGCCCTGGCCTTGCGGGCCGCCGGGTCCGCCTTGGGGAGGAGGACCACTTGCGCCGGGCGGACGATTGCCAGGCTGACCGCCAGGGCCGCCACCGCGTTGGGCTTGGAACTCGGCGCGCATCGCCTGGCTCTCGGCTTCGTTCAATTTGCCGTTGCCGTCTTTGTCGAAGCGTTTAATGACTTCAGGCGGGGGTTGGAAACCGCCGGGTCCGCCCGCACCACCAGGGCCACCGGGTCCGCCGGGGCGGCGTTTCGGCGGCATCGCGATATCGTCGTTCACCTGGGCCGACGCGAAGATCACTTTGCTTTTCGCACTGGCTCCAGGCTCAACGATCTTGCCGCCTTCGCCGCCTTTTAGCAGCGCTTCCAGACTGTCGAGGCGCAGTTCGCCCTTTTGCCGTTCTTCACCGTGGCAACGAAAACAGGAGGCTTCGAGCAGCGGTTTGATGTCTTTGGCGTAGGTGAGGCCTTTGGCAACCGCAGCGGGAGGCAGCTTGCTCGCGTCGAGCTTGCTGAGATCCCACTTGGCGTGTTCGTCGGCATCCGCCGCCGCTACCGACCAGGCGGTGGCGGTGAGCAGGAGTGAAGTAAGAAGATTCATCGAGTGGTGGTTAGTTGTGTTTCTATCGATTCAGTTCGGCGATACATGCGCGATCCGGGCGGCCTCTCCGCAATGAATTGTGCGATCGAGCAAGGTTTCTTCACCTCGCCAGCTTCTTGATCTCGGGATGATTGAGCAGATAGGCGCGTCGTTGATCCGCAAAGTTCTTGAGGCTGATCTTGACCGCCGGTCCGAAGCCGCCGCCCGCGCTATCCTCGGTCAGTGATTTCTCGAAGTGCTCAAAGGACTCCAGCTTGCGTGTGTCGCGCTTTACGTCGTCGGCGATGAGTTGATGATAACTCTCGGCAAGGGGACCGAGCTTGGCCCAGTCGAGCCAGTTCTCGGCGATGTCGCGCACGTAGCCCAGATAACGCTGGCGCAAGGCCGGCACGGCGAGCAGCTTCGAGGCGAGCGCCTTGTTCGCATCGTTGGCAAGGTACAGCGGGTCAAGCTTCACGCCGTCCACCAGCGCACCGCCACCACCCATTCCACGACCGCCGCCGGGGCCGCCGCGTCCACCAGGGCCGCCCGGTCCGCCGCCGGGACCACCGCGTCCGCCGAAGTTTGGCTGGGGCAGGGCGGTGTTTAGGCCCATGCGAATCTGTTCTTCGTTCACGGAGCCAGTCTTGTCCACGTCCCAGGTCTCGGCCCATTTCGCGAACGTGCTCTTGAACTCGTCCCGCGTGACTGAGCTGTCTTTGTCGGTGTCCGTCGCGGTGAAGAATCCGGGGCCGATAAACGTGGCGGGACCGAAGCCGCCCCGACCGCCACCAGGTCCACCGGGTCCAGCCGGAGCTTCGGGGCCGCCGCCGGGAGGCCCGAAGCCGGGGGGCGGCGGCAACACCTCGCCGAAGTTCTGGACGAATTGCTCCTGCGCTAATTTGCCGGACTTGCTTGGGTCCAGCTTGTCAAACCACACGTCAGCGAGGCTTGTGAGTTCGGTCTTGTTCAGCTTCTTGTCCGCATCTTTGTCACCCTGCGTGATCAGTTGGCCGGCGATCATCATGCCCGGGCCGAAGCCACCGGGACCGCCGCGTCCACCAGGTCCACCCCCGCCGAAGCCGGGGCCACCGGGCATCGCGAAGGTCTCGTTGGCGTCATGCGGGAACACGTGAAACTTCCCTTGCTCGTCGCGGTAAATGTTGTAGTCGCTGGCGCGAATCCAATAGCCGTCGTTGTTGATCAGCGTGATGTCGAGCGCCAGGAACTTCAGCGCGCCGTCGATGTCGAGCAGCGGCGACAACCTGGCCTCCAGTTGATCCGCCGGCGTTTCATTCAACACTTTCAACATGTTGATGAAGGCCGCCCAGTCCTTGGAATCGTCCTTCGACTTGATGTTATAGATGGTCTTGTAAGCCTCGACGTCGTCACCGAGGAACGCCATGCCGCCCTGGCCCATGGGGCTGCCGGAGACTTTCCAGCGCGCACCTTTCTTGGTGTTGAACCAATCCTTGACCATGGCCTTGTTGTATTGCTGGGCGTTCACGTAGATGCCCCAGCTCTCGCCATTGATCACCACGCGGACAAAGTTGGCCTTGGGCGCCGGCAGATAGGCGCGGGCTGCATCGTAATAGAGCACCGTGCGAATGAACGACGCGTCTTCGTGCGCGTTGAGCAGGTTAAGCGTATTGTAGCCGTCGAGGTCCTGATCTTTGTTGACGTAATCGAGCGAAAGATTGAGCGAACGCTTGCTGCCTTCCGGCACCATCATGAATGACGACATGCCACGGAAATGCACGCCCGTGTCCGGGTAGGTCTTGCCGTCCACGGTCAGCTTCGCCGGCATCTCGACGTCGGTGTTGTTGAAATCCGCCAGCTCCTTTTCCCAATCGGCGCTCTCAAACTCGAGGAAGTAGGTGCGCAGTGTGAGGGGATCGTAGAGCGGTTTGTCGGGGAACGATTTCACGTCGGCGGGCGAGATCTTTTCACCCGGCTTCCCAGGCGGATGATTCTGACCCATGCCGGGGAAGCGCATGCCACCGGGACCGCCCGGCCCCGGACGATTCACCCGTTCTTGCTTCAAATGCTCACGCGCGGCCTTGCGTTCGTCGGTGTTCAACCGGCCATCGCCGTCTTTGTCGAACTGCTTCACGATCTTGGTCACCTGACCCATCATGCCAAATCCACCGGGGCCGCCAGGTCGACCGCCAGGAGGTGGTCCACCAGGTTCCTGGGCGAGCGCTGCCGGGAGCAGGCCGATCACGAGGATCAAGGGTGTGAGTGAGCGAATGGAATGGAAAAACTTCATAGTGTGAGGGGAGAAAATTCCTAGGTGCAATGCGTCCGGGCTCTCGAATCAGACGGGTGATTCGCGGAAATGTTACAAACGCGTGTCATTGCCCTTACAAGCGCAGGACGACGGCGAAGTCCGCAGCGCTAAGTTCAGGCGGGCGATTTCGGTGAGGAGCCAGTGATCGCTGAGATCGCTGAGACCGGCAGTCGTCACAACTGGCTTTTGATTTCCTTGCCGAGCCACGCCTTGGCAAAGGTCCAGATGCCTTCCGCCGTGCGTTTCGCCAAGCCCATCGCGGATGCGGCTTCGTCCATCGTCATGCCGACGAAGTAGCGCAGCTTGACGAGTTCGGCGGCGGTGGGGTCTTCCTTGGCAAGTTTGTCGAGCGCATCATTCACGGCCAGCAGTTCATCGGGCGGCGCGGTCAGCACGATCGAAGATTCGTCGAGTTCGTCGTGACCCGCACCTCCGCCGCGTTTCTGGCTCAGCTTGCGCCGGGCGTGTTCGACCAGGATTCGCCGCATCGATTCCGCGGCCGCGGCGAAGAAATGCGCCCGGTTCTCCCAGCCGTTTTGATTGCTCCCCGCCAACCGCAGCCACGCCTCGTGAACCAGCGCCGTCGCCTGCAACGTGTGCCCGGACGATTCGCCCGTCATCTTGTGCCCGGCCAGCCGGCGGAGTTCGTCATAGACGAGCGGCAGCAACTCCTCGGTCGCCTTGGGGTCGCCGGCTTGCGCGGCGTTGAGAATGCGGGTGACGTCGTTCATCCTTGGGCGAGAAATGAGTTCAATTCGTGCGCGAGTCGTTCCACGGGCAGGCCGACCACATTGGTGAACGAGCCGTCTATCTGTTCAATGATCAGGTGGCCGAACTCCTGTACCGCGTAGGCCCCGGCTTTGTCGAGCGGGTTGATGCGTTTCAGATAACCTTCGCGCTGATCGCGGTTCAAGCGATGAAACTTCACATGGGTCATAACCGCAAACGAAGCCTGGCGGTGGCGACGCAAATGCAAGAGGCAGACCCCGGTGATCACTTGATGCACTTTGCCCTGCAACTTCCGGATCATGCCACAGGCGGCGACAAAGCTGGCCGGCTTGCCGAAGACCTTGCGCCCGAGACAGACCTCGGTGTCGGCGCCGATCACCACCGCGTCGGGATATTTTTTGGCCACCACGCGCGCCTTGCGATAGGCGTTCATCTGACACGATTCAATCGGGGTCATGTACCCGGGGCTGACTTCCGGGGCCTCGCTGGCGACCACTTGAAACGGGCGGCCGAGCAGTCGCAGCAACTCCCGGCGGCGGGGCGAGGCGGAAGCGAGGATGATCAAGGGCAGGCTCATGGCAACTTTACTTCGACGGCGAAGGCGACAGTTGGGCAGTTGAAGGAGCGCACCTCAGGAGCCTACCAGCAGGCGAGCGCGCAAGTCGAGTCGAGCCTGCGGGCTTGCCATCCAACGGGCCAGCCCGCTAGCTTCCCGCGCAACCCATTCCTATGAATAATTCCATCCGCTTCAAATTGTTCCTCATGATGGTGCTCGAGTTCTTCATCTGGGGCGCCTGGCTGCCCTTGATCTTCGGCTACCTGCCAAGTCTCGGTTTTTCGCCGGGCGAGCAATCGCTAATTCTGAACGCCTTTCCCATCGCCTCGATCGTGGGTATGTTCTTCAGCAACCAATTCGCGGATCGAAAGTTTGCCGCTGAGAAGTTTCTCGCGTTCTCCCACTTCGTGGGTGGCCTCGCGATCATGTATTGCGGCTTCACGAAGGAGTTCTGGCCCTTCTTCCTGGCGATGCTCGTTCACTGCCTCCTGTATGTGCCGACGATCTCGATCACCAACTCGATCGCCTTCGCCAACATGAAGGACGCTACCAAGGAATTCGGCATCGTGCGCATGGGCGGCACGATCGGCTGGATCCTCGCGGCGTGGCCCTTCACGTTCATCTTCGTGAATTGGGACGCCGTGAATGCGGCCAACCCCGAGGGCTTCGTGAAGTGGATCGAAACCGTGTTCAGCAATCCGCTGAGTGGTGATGCGGCCAAGGCCGCGACCAAGTGGACGTTTGTCGTCTCGGGCATCGCCTCGCTCCTGCTGGCGGGCTTCAGTTTCCTGCTTCCGCACACGCCACCAAAGAAGGCGGTCGCCGGCGCAGTCGAGAAGCTCGCGTGGCTGGAAGCGGCCCGGCTGCTGAAACACCCGTTCGTGCTCGTGCTGTGGGTGGTGACGTTCATCGATTCCTTCGTGCATAACTGCTACTTCAACTGGACCGGCGTCTTCCTCGGCACGGCGAAGGAAGCCGGCGGAGTCGGGATTGCCGCACCGTGGATTACGCCCATCATGAGCATCGGCCAGGTGGCGGAGATTCTGACCATGTTCATCCTTGGCGCTACGCTGAAGGCGCTCGGTTGGCGCATTACGATGATCATCGGGATCCTCGGCCATGCGGCGCGGTTCGCCGTGTATGCGTTTATGCCGCAGAGTGCCGAGGCGATCATCTTGATCCAGGTGCTCCACGGCATTTGTTACGCCTTCTATTTCGCCACGGTTTATATCTTCGTCGATGCCTACTTCCCGAAGGATATCCGATCCAGCGCGCAGGGCTTGTTCAACCTGCAAATCCTGGGCTTGGGCGCGCTGGCGGCGAACTCGATTTGCCCTTGGCTGATGCAGAAGGTTTACACGGTCAATGGGGTAGTTGATTTCAAGGGGCTGTTCCTCGTACCGCTGGCATGCGCGCTGGTCGGCGCGATTGCCTTGGCGCTTTTCTTCAAGCCGCCGACGAACTTGGCCGCACAATCTGGCGGCTCGGGGCCGGCACATTGATTCAACATCCAGCGAACCAACATTGTTATGAACCGTCGCTCATTCCTCAAGCAAACCGCCCTCGCCTCTGCCGCAGCGGGCTTCGCTTCGCTGTCGGCGGGTTGCCAGTCCACCGGCTATGCCGCGCGGAAGCCGCTTTACTCGATCTCGCTCGCCGAGTGGTCACTCCACAAGACGATCTTCAACGAGAAGAAGCTCACCAACCTCGACTTCCCCAAGGTCGCCCGGCGTGATTTCCAGATCGAGGCGGTCGAGTTCGTGAACCAGATGTTCATGGACAAGGCGCAAGACATGACCTACTTGCGCGAGTTGCAGCGCATCTGCGAAGGCGAGGGCGTTCGAAGCGTGCTGATCATGTGCGACGGCGTGGGCAACCTCGGCGACGCCGATTCCGCCAAGCGCCAGCAGGCGGTCGTCAATCACCACAAGTGGGCGGACGCGGCGAAGTTCCTTGGCTGCCACTCGATCCGCGTCAATGCGGCGACTGGCGATGTCGGCAGTTACGAAGAGCAGCAGAAGCGCGCCGCCGATGGCCTGGCTGGGTTGTCCGGGTTTTGCAGCAAGCACGGCTTGAATTGCATCGTCGAAAACCATGGCGGGCTTTCGTCCAATGGCGCCTGGCTTGCCGGTGTGATGCGCCTGGTGAACAAGAAGAACTGCGGCACTCTGCCGGACTTTGGCAATTTCCACCTCGCCGCCGGCCAGGTGTATGATCGCTACCAGGGCGTGACCGAGATGATGCCCTACGCCAAAGCCGTCAGCGCCAAGTCCAACGACTTCGATGCGCAAGGCAACGAGATCCACACCGACTATCGGCGCATGATGAAGATCGTGCTGGCTGCCGGCTATCACGGGTATGTGGGCATCGAGTACGAGGGCGAGAAGAGCAGCGAGTACGACGGCATTCGCGCCACGAAGGCACTATTGGAGAAGGTGCGGGACGAATTGAGCGCGTAACTCTTGGCGGTGGTTCGGTTCCAGTTCCTTCCCCCCGGCCGACTCCCCCCGCTGACCGGGCATTGCATTTGAGTTGGTGAGGTTTCTTTGCAAATGCACGATGCACGTCGGCTTCCTTTACAGGGCCAATCAGGCCTGCTCGGGTTCTGTTTCACTGCCTTTCAGCCTACTCAGTTTTAAATCAGGGGTTTGCGTATTGGACTGGGCTTCACGACTTGATGGAACGGACTGAGCTAAAGGGGTGGTGAATCATTGATTCAAACAAGTCGTAACCAAGTAGTAACAAGTCGTAAAAATATGAAGTACTCAGCTCTTACCGCAGTCATTCTGGGATTGGCTGCATCACAATCTGCACAAGCCGTAAACATCACCGTATCCGATGGGGTCGCTGGTGGTGGCTTCAGTGGTGGACCCACCGGCGTGGGAAATGAAGACAACGAGGTCGAGGCAGGCGCAGTTGCCAGTCAAAATTGGGACCTCGAAGCTTTCGATCTGAACGGATCATCCCTCTCACTGTGGGGCGGCTACAACTTCGTCAGTGGTGAAGGTCAAGGCAACAACCTCTGGGGTTCAGGCGATATTTTCATCGACCTCAACGGCGATGCGCAATGGGGAGCCGGCACGGGTCGAAGCGACTCAAACTCATACTACAAGTATGACTACGCCGTTGTCTTCGATCGAAGTGGCGACACGTTGACGGGCGGCTACAGCATCGTGTCGCTCAACAACACGTCCACCGTTACCCAGACCTATGATTGGTCCGGTACCTTGTTCGATTGGTCCAATCCTTTTCGGGTGCGCGAAGGCGGCCAAAGTGTGGGAAGTGGTAACTACGATTACGCCGCCAATGCCGATGCAAGTGCGTTGGGGTTGCTGGGTGGCGCCCACAACCGCCTCACTGTGGACTTGAGTGCATTGGGTGATCTCAGCGGCGCCTTGTTCCACTTCACGATGGAATGCGGCAACGACGGCATCAACGGCCGCAATTCCGTCCCCGATGGCGGCACGGCGTTGAGCCTCCTCGGTCTGGGCGTGGGCGCGCTCGGTCTGCTCCGCCGCCGCCTCAGCTAAACTCAAAACAACCTCGCGACTTGCTGGCCGGCTTCCACTTCAATGGGAGCCGGCCTTTTTCTTCCCAGCCCCAAGGATGCTTTGAGCGGCGGCCACCAACGCTCTGGCTTCCTCCGGCGTCCCGATGGTAATCCGCAGCTTGTCCTTGAGTTCCGGGTAGCCAAACCACCGCACCAAAATCTTTTGCTGCCGCAAGAGTTCGAGCCACTCTTGGGCGGGTGGGCCGGGCGGGCTTGTGAGAACAAAGTTTGTCTGGCTCGGCAATGTTTCAAATCCGAGTCTCGCCAACTCCTTCACCAGCCAGCGTCGGGTGGACTTCACACGCTCAAAGTTTCGGCGGTAGTAGGGAAGATCCTGAAGGGTTGCCACCGCCGCGACCGCTCCTAGTCCATTGACATTGTAGCTGTCGCGAATCTTGTCGAGCGCGGCGATCAGCTCGGGATGGCCGACGAAGTAGCCGATCCGCTGGAAGCAAAGCGAGTAGGCCTTTGAAAAAGTGCGGGCCACGAGCGCGTTGGGGAGTTTCATCGCCAGAGCCATCGCGTCGCTGTCGGCAAACTCCACATAGGCCTCATCCAGGATCACGACACCTTGCTGCGCCCGGCACAACCCTGCCAGTTGCGCCGTCGAATAGCCGCGACCACTGGGCGCGTTGGGGGTGGTCACAAACGTGAGTGCCGCGCGAAAGTCCCACTGCTTCCCGCGCTTCAGGCTGGCCAATGACGGGATCGCAAAATCCGAAGCGAGCGGAACGGGATTGCGAATCGCACCGTGGATGTCAGCCAGCACCGGATAGAGCGAGTAGCTGGGTGTGAAGTATTGGACCATCGTCTTCGATTCATCAACTCGAACATAACAATCATCGCCTGTTGCAGCGATTGCCGCATCCAGGGCTTCCGTCATGAACGAACCCGCCGGTTCGACAAACGCCCGCGTCGCGAGCGCCAGCAATTCATCCGAGCCGTTGCCGATGATGATGTTTTCGGGATCGCACCGATGCAGTTTCGCCAGTGCCTTGCGAAGGGGTTGCGCGGTTGGATTGGGATACAACCGCAGGCGGCCATCGACCGCCTGGCGCACGGCGTTCAGCACCTTGCGCGATGGCGGATAGGGATTCTCGTTGGTGTTGAGCTTGATCAACCCCTTGATCTTGGGCTGCTCGCCCGGAACGTAGGCGTGCAGTTGGAGCACCGAGGATCTAACCAGCGACGAAGACTTCATGTTTAGAATAGCGAAGCAACAGTTGGGCGGACGATCACTTGAGCCGAATCTCGACAGAGCGGCCGTGCGCATCGAGACCTTCCATCGCGGCAAACTGCTGCACGGCGACCAGCGACTTCTTCAGCGAGCTCTTGTCGTAACGCACGACGCTCGTGCGCCGTTGAAACTGATCAACGGTGAGGCCCGCGAACGAGGCGCCCGCACCGCCGGTGGGCAAGGTGTGGCTCGGTCCCGCGACGTAATCGCCCGTCACGGTGGGCGAGAGATTGCCGAGGAAAAGGGCGCCCGCCGTGGTGATGCGTTCGGCGATGGCTTCGGGCTTGCGCATCATGATCTCGCAATGTTCCGGGGCGAGGCGGTTCGCAATCTCGATGGCGGCGTCAGCGGAATCGACCTCGATCAGCCAGCCGTTGTCGGCCAGCGCTTTCTCAATGAACTCCCGGCGCGCGAGCTTGGGAAGCTGTTTCTGAATCTCGCGCTCGACGGCTTTCACCATCTTGGCCGAGGTGCTGACCAGCCACACGCGTTCGTGACCCGAGCCATGTTCGGCTTGGGCCAGCATGTCCGCAGCAGCAAACGTGGGATTTGCCGAGTCATCCGCCATGACCAACAGCTCGCTTGGCCCGGGCAACAGGTCGATGGCGACCCGTCCGAAAAGCAACCGTTTCGCCGCGACGACGTAGGCGTTGCCGGGACCAAAAATCTTTTGTACCGGGCGGATCGTCGATGTGCCGAGCGCCATCGCGGCGATGGCTTGAGCGCCGCCCAATCTGAAGATCTCCGTCGCGCCGACGGCCTTCACCGCAAAGAGCAGCGCCGGATTGATGCTGCCTTCGCGGTTGCACGGCGTGCAGACCACAATCTCCTGGCAACCGGCCACCCGAGCCAGGGTGATGGTCATGATCGCGGTTGAAACGAGCGGCGCCGTGCCGCCGGGAATGTAGATGCCCACGCGCTGAAACGGATCGAACTTCTCTCCGACTTGCGCTCCTTGGGCGTTCTTCATCTGCCAGTTTTTACGCCGGGATTTCCTCGCGAACGCGGCCACGTTTGCTTCAGCGAGTTCGATGGCAGCGCGCAATGCTGCGTCGGCTTTCAACGATGCCGACATCAGCTCGGCGCGGGTGACTTCCAGTTGTCCGGCTTCAAGACTGGCCCTGTCGAACTGCTGGGTGAATTCGAGCAGAGCGGCGTCCCCTCGGGTCCGAACCGCCTCAATGATTGTCCGCGCCCGGGCTTCAACGGTCGGATCAAACAGGCTCGAATTGGCGGCCAGCATTTCGATCTGCTCTTTGAAATGTTCGCCGGTATGACGAAGGATGTTCATGCGGGACGGACGCTAGGGGAAGGGCCGGGGATTGTCAAAATGCCGGTGGTGACGTGGGTGCCTACTGATTTGGAGCGCCCGTCCAAACGCGACGGTTCGGAGATCGGCGCTCCGAGAGCAATGCCGTGGTTGCCATTCGTGATTCGATCTGTTACCGAACATTGCGTTTCAGCAAACACGGAAAATCTATGACCCCACGAATCCTTACCTTCCTGATGGCCGTTGGCTTGGCGCCGGCCGCTCTGGCGCAAAGCGCATCTTTGATCAACACATTCACCAATCCCACCCCGGCACACTTCGATAGCTTCGGCATCTCTTTGGCGGCGGTGGGCAACGACCGAGTAATCATTGGGGCGAGTGGTGACGACACACACGCGGCGAATTCTGGAGCGGCGTAGCTCTTCAGCACAAACGGCGCATTGCTCAGGACCTTTACCAGCCCTAAGGCGGCTGTTTTTTCGTCTTACGACGGATTCGGCTCTTCAGTGGTGGCGGTAGGAAGCGAGCGGGTGCTCATTGGAGCACCGTCTGACGACACGGGCAGGCCGGATGCTGGGGCAGCGTATTTATTTAGCACCAACGGGATCTTGCTTATGACATTCTTGAGCCCAAGACCGGCCTACCTAACTTCTGACGACAACTTCGGGCGCTCCCTGGCGGCGGTAGGGAGCGATCGAGTGCTCATTGGCGCGCATCAAGATGATACGGGCGCACAGCATGCTGGTGCGGCGTACCTGCTCAGTACTAATGGCACATCGCTGACCTCTTTCACCAATCCTACGCCAGATGCTGAGGATTTTTTTGGTTGGTCGGTAGCGGCGGTGGGGAGCGAACGGGTGCTGGTTGGAGCGCCGTTTGACGACACCGGAGCGACGGACGCCGGATCAGGGTATCTGTTCAGTGCCGATGGCACGCTGTTGACTACTTTCACCAATCCCACGCCGGCAAACCTTGATATGTTCGGCTCTGCTTTGGCCGCGATAGGGAGCAACCAAGTGCTTATCGGCGCGCCCAGAGATGACACGGGCGGACAGGATGCCGGGGCGGCGTATCTGTTCAACACCAGCGGTGCGTTGCTGACTACTTTCTCCAACCCCACCCCGGAGGTTGGCGACAATTTCGGGTACTTCGTGACGGCAGTGGGAAGCAATCGGGTGCTAGTTAGTGCGTTGTACGACAACACGGGAGCGTCGGTTGCCGGAGTGGCGTATCTGTTTCTCACCGATGGCACGTTGTTGACCACCGTCACCAGTCCCACTCCGGCGGCCGACGATTTATTCGGCATGTCTATGACATTGCTTGGGAACGACCAGGTCATCATTGGCTCGGTGTCGGATGACACGGGCACCTGGGATGCTGGAGCGGCTTATCTATTTGCCCTGCCGTCGCCGCCACCGTCCTTGGTGATTATTCCCGCCGCACCTGGCAACACCACGATCTCGTGGACGCCGAACACGCCGGGGTTTGTGCTCCAAGAAACTGAAGTGCTCTCACCCGCCAATTGGACGAACTCCCTGAGCGCTTCGGCGAACCCCACCGTCGCGCCCACCACACGGCCCGCGAAACATTTTCGCTTGATCAAACCCTGACACGGGCACGCGGGTTGGGTGCGTGAGTCGGTGTTTCTAAAGTTTGGCGACAGCAGTGTCAGGCCCAGCGGGCCGGCCTGTTTATAGTTCTCCCGAACGTTAGGCGAAGCTCCGTAGGAGCGTTCTGTTGCCCAAGGACGCTCCTACGGAGCTTGGTTCCGATTTGGGGTATTTTCTATAAACAGGTGGCTCCCAGGGGAGCCAGATACGAGGTTCGATGGCACCGCGTGCTTCCGGCGGGTTTTGAAGCGCGC
Organism: bacterium; assembly: GCA_031362805.1. Taxonomy (GTDB): domain Bacteria; phylum Verrucomicrobiota; class Verrucomicrobiia; order Limisphaerales; family RI-55; genus RI-55. Next base: position 39,043 of record JANLTG010000046.1, on the reverse strand, counting down.
CATGATTTCGCTTCACCGTTCGCTGAGCCGGTAGTTAACTTGACGTCGCCATGAAAGCTTTCGTCATTCGCCTTCTGTTCTCTGCGCTGATCGTCGGCCCGTTGGTGCCAAGCATGTCCGGGCAGATCTCGACTCCGCTCCGCAAGACGCTGGTCTCCATCGTCGGCGATCAGTTCTACCTCAACGGCGAGCCGACGTACAAAGGTCGCACCTGGAACGGCCACAAGATCGAGGGCTTGCTGATGAACTCGCGCATGGTGCAGGGCATCTTCGACGATCTGAATCCCCAGACGGCGGGGCAATGGGCCTATGCCGACACGGGCAAGTGGGACGCCGACCGCAACACGCGCGAATTCGTCGAAGCGATGCCAGCCTGGCGCGCGCATGGGTTGCTGGCGTTCACGATCAATCTGCAAGGCGGCTCGCCTCAGGGTTATTCGAAGGAGCAACCCTGGCACAACTCGGCGATCAACGACGATGGTTCGTTGCGGCCGGAATATCTTCGTCGGTTGGAGAAGATCATCGACCGCGCGGATGACCTCGGGATGGTTGTGATCCTTGGCTACTTTTATTTCGGCCAGGACGAGCGGTTGAAAGATGAAGCAGCGGTGATCAAGGCCACCGACAACGCCACGCGCTGGGTGCTGGGCAACGGCTGGCGCAACGTGATCATCGAGGTGAACAACGAGTGCAACGTCGCTTACGATCACGCGATCCTGAAGCCGGACCGCGTGCATGAGTTGATCGAGTTCGCGCGCAACACGTCGGTGGGCGGCCGGCGCTTGTTGGTCGGCACCTCGTACGGCGGCGGCACCATTCCCGGAGAGAATGTGGCGCGGCAGTCGGACTTCATCCTGATCCACGGCAATGGCGTGGCCGAACCCGAGCGGATCAAGGACATGGTGCGAAAGACTCGCGCGGTGCCGGGCTATCGCGGTCAGCCGATCCTGTTCAACGAGGATGATCATTTCCATTTCGAGCAACCAACGAACAACTTCGTCGCGGCGGTCAGCGAGTACGCGTCGTGGGGTTACTTCGATTTTCGCATGAAGGACGAGGGGTTCGATGATGGCTATCAGAGCGTGCCGGTGAACTGGACGATCTCGAGCGCTCGCAAGCGCGGCTTCTTCGGGCTACTCGCGGAAATCGTGGGCGAGTCAGGTGCGCCGGTGAAGCGACTGGCCGCGGCTGGTTCGTCCGCCAAGGCAGCCACCCCGGTTACGGCGGCGGGCGTGAAAGGCTCGGGCACCATGACCGCGACGCGTACCAATTACCACGGCTGGGCGGAGTCCATCGTGCTCGACAACGGTGTCGCGCAAGTCGTGGTGGTCCCCGCCATCGGGCGCGTGATGCAGTTCAAATTGGCTGGTGAAGCGAATCCCATCTGGGAGAAGGAAGCCTTGCTCGGCAAGTTGCCCGACGCGAAGTCCAACGACTGGGGAAACTTCGGCGGCGACAAGTCCTGGCCGGCGCCGCAGGCGGACTGGCCCAAGATTACTCCCCGAAGCTGGCCGCCGCCGGTGGCCTTCGATTCGCTGCCGGTCGAAGCGCAGATACGCGATTCGCAGGTGACCTTGATCTCACCGGTTGATCCGCACTTCGGCATCCGCACCTATCGCATGATCACGCTCGATCCCAAGGAGCCGGTGATGCGGATCACCACGCGTTACGAAAAGGTGACCGGCGATCCGATGTCGGTGAGCGTATGGATCATCACCCAGTTGGATGATCCGGTCGGCGTCTATGTCCCGGTGCCCGAGCCGACGCTGTTCCCGAGCGGTTACCACGCGCAATCCAGCGACTTGCCGCCGGATCTCAAGTTCAGCAACGGGTTGATCTCGCTCAGCCGGCCGAAGGACAAGTCGACGAAGATTGGCACCGACGCCGACACGCTGTTGTGGGTGGGCGAAAAGACGATGGTGCGCATCGATTCGCCGAGGGAGCGCAAACGCCGGTATCCGGACAACAGCAGCAGTGCGGAAGTTTATACCAATCCAGGTTCGGACGCTTACGTTGAGCTGGAATTGCTTGGTCCCCTTCAACTCCTTGAAGTTGGCCAGAAGATGGAAGCGACGAGCAGCTACACGTTGCTCCGCCGCGAACTGGCCGATCCGGAGAAGGATGCCCGACGGGTGTTGAAGCGATAAACGCAGTTGCGCGTGGGCCGAAATTGTTTGGAGGGATAGCCCGCTGACTATCGGGTCGTCGCGCCCGGATCGAACGGCGACAGGTAGTCTCCATAGATCACCCGTTGCTGGCCACCGGGTGTGGTCCACGAGAGCGTAAAGGCGGCGGGCTCGCTCGCCGAAGTGCAGCGCAGCTCGAGGTAGTAGCGTTGGTCCGTTCGCAATTGAGCCACGGCCGTCGTGGAGGTCGGGTCGGTTGAAGACCAAATCTTCCGCGCGGCTGATGGGTTTTCCGAGTCGCTCAGCCAAAGCTCAGTGTTGCCGGTGCCGCTGATGTGGAACGAATAGGCTCCCGAGCGCGGTGGATGCAGGTAACCCCGCGCCCGGGAACTGCCCGGCTTGACCCCAACCCCGGAAAACATGAACTGGCTCAAGTAGGTCTGGTTGGTGGCGGCGACGGAGTCATCCCATTGTTCGAGCAGAATGGTGCCTCGGGAATCCGACAAGTTTTGAAGGGTGGTGGGCTGGCCCGGTACCACCGTTGCGCCGTGGCCCGCCGACACCAGCAGCGAGGGGCTTTCAAAACTCTGAAGAATGCTGACCGCGCCTTCGAACACTTCGAGCCGGGTTGAGGCGGCGGCGGCGAGCAGTTTGAAGCGCGTGCCCACCACGATCGCCTCGGCTTGCGGCGTCTCCAGCCGCAACGGCTTGCCGGGTTCTTGCTTGGCGACGGATGCCTCAAAGGTGCCCTGATCGAGCCGCAACCGTTTGCCGCCTTGTTGCCGGTCCAACCGAAGTTGCGTGACGGATTCAAGCGCGACTTCGGTTTCCTCGCCGAGGTATTTGAAGCTGGCCCGGCTATTGGCCGCGGTAACGAGCCGGTCGCCCACGCGCAAGGAATCGCCTGGTTGAGCGGCAAGTTTTCGCGAGCCGCGCTCGATGGTCAGGCTGCCTTCCACGTTGGACAAGCGGGCGAGCTTGGCCGGTTGAACCCAAAACCAGAGGGCAACCCCGACGAGCGCGAGGCTGGCCGCGAGCGCCAACCCGGAACTAATCGGTCCCCGCTGAACTCGCCGCCAACGAGTGGGCGCCGTCACCGGACGCCCAGGGGATTCCGCAGCAAGGGCTGCTGGCATCGCAAATTGATCAAGCGTGACGATGTTGCCGGCCGGTTCAGCCTGGGCAATGGCGTCCGCGGCGATCATGGCGGCTTCCTCGCCGAGTTCCTTCAGTTTGATCTCCCGCGTCACCAAATCGGCGAAGACCGTCCGCAGCGCGGCTTCCTGCTTGAGCCGGTCGTTCAACGTACGAACCTCGTCAGCCGACAGCGTCCCGTCGAGATACTCGAGCATCTGCCGCCAGACCTGGTCATCGTTGCTGGGCGGAAGCGGGTTCATGCGGCGGGTGGATGCTGGCGCTTGAGGCAGCGCGCCAGGGTTTGGTGAATACGGGTGAAGGCGACGTACAAGGCCCCGGTCGATTTGTTCTCGGCGGCGGCGAGTTCGACGTAGCTGCGTTCTTCAAAGTAGCGGCGCTGGATCAACCGCCGGGCGGCGTCGGAGAGCTTGCCCATGCACTCGCCGAGCCGGCCTTTGTATTCCTCAAATTGCGATTCTCCACCGCGTTGCTCCAACTCAGCGCCGATCAATTCGATCACTTCGGCGTCCAAAGTCGTGATTTCGCGGCCGATTTTTCGCAGGTTGGCCAGGGCCACCCGCCGGGCCAGCCCCCGGGCCCAAGGCCCGAATGGTCGGTTCTGGTCATACGAATTCCAGCAGCGGACGATCTCGAGGGTCACATCGGAAAAGGTGTCTTCCACATGGTGCGGATCGCGGACGATCGCCCGGACGGTCGCCAGCAGCACCGTGCGATGGGCCAGCACCTGCCGAAAGGCGTCCTCGTAGGGATCATGGACTTCAAGTTTCACCGGGGCGTTCACGGTCTTTAAGACCAATTGCTTCGGAAACCGAAAATCTTACAGGAAATATTCTAAAAAGTGCGCGGCGCGGGAGTCTGCGCCGCGTCGATTCAGCCGGTCCGGCACGGGGCACCAGCCACCGAACCCAACTCGGCCAGCGTCACCGGTTTCCCATCCGCAATGGGCGAGCGGACCTTGAACTGACGGCGGGTAAATCACGAATCGTTTTTATGGTTGCGCCTCGGACCCATGAATTCCGTGCGCAACAAACGGCAAGTTTTGGTTTGCGGGTGTTTCCAGCGCTTGGGTACGGTCGGGCGTGTGCGCGGCCCCCCGGCCATTACCCAACCGAACTGGAAACTGATCTCGAACTGAAATGAACCGCCCTTCGCCTTCCGTCGCAGAAATCACCGACCTGAGCAACCGGCTCCACGTCATGTCCCGTAACCTTTGGTGGACCTGGCACCAGGAGTCGCAGGAGATTTTTCAAGAGCTCTCGCCGCGGTGCTGGCAGAATCTCTATCACAATGGCGTGGCCGTCCTTCGCGAGGTGTCCACTCAGGAGCTGCACAGCCGTCTGGCTGAACCGGAGTTTGCCGCCCGCGTCCGCGAGGTGTTGAACTCGTTCGATGCTTACTTGAATCAAAAGGACACCTGGGGTGCGCAACACGCGCCGTCTTTGGCGAAGAATCCCGTCGCCTATTTCTCGGCCGAGTTCGGCTGGCACGAGTCCCTGCCGATCGCGGCCGGCGGTTTGGGCATGCTGGCGGGCGATCATTCGAAATCTGCCAGCGATCTGGGCATCGGTTTTGTCGGGATCAGCCTTTTCTACCGCGAAGGCTACTTCCAGCAGGCGATCAACAATGACAACTGGCAGACGGAATTCTACAACCTGCTCAACCCGCTCAACCTGCCGATGGAGCCCCTGCTGGATGCCAAGGGCGATCCCGTCGTTTGCCAGATTCGCATCGCGACCAGTCAGGTCAGCTTCCGCGCGTGGCGGGTCAATGTCGGCCGCAACCCGGTTTACCTGCTCGACACCAATCTCCCGGAGAACGAACAGCATTACCGCGATCTGACTTTGCGGGTCTACGGCGGTGACAGCACCACGCGCATCATGCAGGAGATTCTGCTGGGCGTGGGCGGTGTCCGGTTGCTCCGGACGCTGGGTGTGGCGCCGTCCGTGTTCCACATGAACGAGGGACATGCGGCGTTTCTCACCCTGGAGTTGATTCGCGAGAAGCTGGTGGCAGGTCGGCTCTTTGCCGATGCCTGCGCCGGCACCCGCGAGGAATGCATTTTCACGACGCACACGCCCGTCGAGGCCGGCCACGACCGGTTCAGCCCGGACCTGATGCGTTACGCCGGCATGAAGTTCGCCGAGCAGCTCAAGATTCCCTTCAACGAGTTGATGGCCTTGGGCCGGTTGCATCCAGAAAGCGAAACTGAATCATTCTGCATGACCGTGCTCGCGCTCAAGCTCTCGCGGGCCGCCAACGGTGTCAGCGAACTCCATGGACAGGTCAGCCGCGAAATGTGGCACTGCCTCTACCCGCATCTGAAGCTGGAAGACGTGCCGATCGGGCACGTGACGAATGGCATTCACACGATGGGTTGGATGAAAGGCACGGTCCGCCGTTTCTGGCGCAAGCATCTGAACAATGCCGCCGCGCCGGCGCCAGCGGACGCGGACGCCACGCGGTTCTGGCACATCAAATCGGTGACGGACTGGGAGCGGCAGGTCAACTCAACCGAGTTCTGGCAACGGATGAACGATCCGGAGTTTGTGAGCGATGAACAAATCTGGGCGCTGCGGTACAAGCTGCGTCGCGAGTTGATCGAGTTCGCCCGCCGCCGGTTGCTGCAGCAGGGCGAAAACCTCTCCCGGCCGAACTTCATTGAGTTCGATCGTCTGCTGAATCCCGACGCGCTGACGATTGGTTTTGCCCGCCGCTTTGCGACCTACAAACGCGCGCCGCTCATCTTTCAGCAATTCGAGCAGATCGTCGGGCTGGCGCGCGACAAGGACCGCCCGGTGCAGTTCGTCTTCGCCGGCAAGGCGCATCCCCGGGATGACGAGGGCAAGCGTTTCATCCAGCACATTATTCACTTGAGCAAGTTCAGCGAACTCAAGGGCAGCCTCGTGTTCCTCGCAAACTACGACATCCACATTGCCCGCACGATGGTCGCGGGCGTCGATGTCTGGCTGAACAATCCGCGCCGACCGCTCGAAGCCTCCGGCACCAGCGGCATGAAGACGGCCGCGCATGGTTGCCTGAACCTGAGCATCATGGACGGCTGGTGGCGGGAATCCTACAACGGCGAGAACGGCTTTGCCATCGGCCCGGATTCACATCCCGCTTCCGTCGAGGAGCAAGACCGCATCGACAGCGAGAATCTCTACAAGGTGCTGACCACCGAGGTGATCCCGACCTTTTACGATCGCGATGCCAACGGGATTCCGCGCCGGTGGATTCGGAAGATCCGCAACGCCATGGCGACGATCGTGCCGCAGTTCAGCACGCATCGGCAGGTTCGCGAATACGTGGAGAAATACTACGTGCCGACGAAGTGACGCCGTCGATCTGCGGTGGCAAGTTGCGAGCGATTGGCGGGCGGATGATGCCTTGCATCGACTGCGTGCGCCGCTTCAAATAGCCGCATGTCCAGTCGTTACGATGCCGTGGTGATCGGCGGAGGCCCCGGCGGCTTCTCGACGGCCACCTACCTGGCCCGGGCCGGGCACCGCGTGCTCGTGCTGGAGAAAGAACGCTTCCCGCGCTTCAAGATCGGTGAGTCGCTCTTACCTTATAGTCGCGCCATTCTGGAGGAGCTGGGCGTTTGGCCGAAGCTTCAAGGGCGCGGCTTCCCCGTCAAACGCGGTGCTCAATTCCATCTTGGGGATGGCTCGAAGTCTCTCAAGTTCGTCTTTGCGGAAGGCCGGTTCACAAAGCACACGGAGATTATGCAGGTCGAACGCTCGGTGTTCGACGAAGTCCTGCTCAACCACGCAGCCGAGTGTGGCGTCGAGGTGCGCCAAGGCTGGACGATGAACCGCTTTGAGGATCGCGGCGATCTCCACTTGGTGCATGCGTCGTCGGATCGCGGCGGGACGGCCGAGTTTCAGGCGCGCTATCTTATCGATGCCAGCGGCCGGGCAAACGTCACCGGCAATCAGGAGAACTTGCGCGAGTATTATCCCAACCACCGCAAGCTCGCCGTGTTCGGTCATTTTCAGGGCGTCAGACGCGATGAAGGCCCCAAGGCCAGCGACATCATCATCGTCCGCCTTGCTAACAAATGGTTCTGGCTGATTCCGATCTCGCCGGACAAAACCAGTGTCGGCTGCGTCATGGAGAAGGGTGAGTTCAACGCCGCGAAGGAAGCGCCCGATGTCAGCTTCAACCGCATCGTGCAGTCGAGCGTCGCGATGCGCGAGCGCATGGCCGGTGCGCGACTGCTCGGGGCCATGCAGACCACGGCGGACTTCTCGTACTTCAATCGGCGACTGGTGGGGCCGCGCCTGCTGCGGGTCGGTGATGCTGCCGGATTCATGGACCCAATCTTCTCGGCGGGCGTCCATCTCGCACTGTGGTCGGGCAAGCTCGCCTCCGAGGTCGTCGTTTCAAGTCTGCCCAACGAGCGCGCGTATGACCGGCTGGCCGGGCGTTACGAGCAACGCGTGTTTGCCGGCATGAAGAGATACTGGGAACTCGTGGAGCATTTCTACACCACGCCCTTCATGGAGGTGTTCATGGAGCCGCGCGCGAAGTGGGGCATCGCTGCCGCGGTGAACGCGATGCTCGCAGGCGACATCGAGGGCGGCTGGCATCTGCGCTGGCGGCTGCGCGCCTTCTACTGGCTGGTGCGCCTCCAGGCGAAACGTCCGTTCATGCCGAGGATCGCGTTCGAGTGAATTCAACAACTCAGCCAATGAGCCTTGCCACCCGTTGGGCGGTTCGTGAGCGCAACGGTGGCGTTGGGAGCGGCGGGCTTACACGCACGACGTCGTTTGCCTTGTACTTACTCATCGCCTTGCTGCTGACGGGTTGTTCCACGCTCGCGCCCCTGCCGCCGGCCGATTTGTCCGCGCCCGGCTGGACCGTGAAGCGCGGCCAGGCAGTCTGGAAGTTCGGTAACGAAGCTCCCGAAGTAGTCGGCGACCTCGTCGTCGCGGTGCGCGCGGAGGGCGAGATGTTCTCCCAATTCAGCAAGGCGCCGCTGACGGTGGCCGTGGCTCGCGTGGCCGCCAGCCATTGGGAGCTGGACCTCGCGATGTTCCAACGCCGACTCACGGGTCGGGGCACGCCCGACAATCGGTTTGCGTTTTTTCAACTCGCCCGGCAGATCGGACACTTGGAGTTGCCGGCACCGTGGGTCTTCAGCACGGAGGCTGACGGCCGCTGGCGGCTCGCGAATCCACGCACCGGCGAATACCTCGAAGGATTCTGGGAGCCATGAAATCTCGCTGGCTCTGGTTGTTGCTCGCCGTGCCGCTGGCACTGGGGCTGTCGCGCCTGCGGTTCGACACCGAGATTCTCAACCTGCTCCCGGCCCGCTTGCCCGAAGTCCAAGGGTTGAAACTCTGGCAGGAAAATTTCGCCGGCTCGGCGGATCTCCTGATCACGATCCGCACGGACGATGCGGAGCTCTCCGCCCGACTGGCCGAGTCATTGGCTGGGGCGATGCGTGCGGAACCGGGTCTGACCAAAGAGATTCACTGGCAGGCTCCGTGGCGCGAGCATCCGGGCGATTCCGCGGAACTCGTCGCGACGATGTGGTTGAATCAACCGCCCGGCGTTCTCGCCGAATTGCGCAACCGGCTTGAACCCGATCGAGTCACCGCTCGGCTGACTCAGCTTCGCGAACAACTCACGGTCTCGCTCTCGCCCGATGAACTGGCGCGACTCAGCTACGATCCGCTGGGCCTGCTCGACCTTCCCGGTGCGGCCACACCCTTCGCGCAGGCCAGTGGTGATGGCCCGCCCTTCGCCTCGGCCGACGGCACGTTTCGCGTCATCCACGTGCAACCGCCGCCGCTCACCGGCGGTTATCAAGCCTCGATCGACTGGTTGAAACGGATCAACGAACGTATCGCCGCGTGGCAAACTCAGACGACGGAAGCTAAGGAACTCAAACTCGGTCTCACGGGCGGGCCGGCATTTGTCGCAGAGATTTCGTCCAGCATGGAGAACGATATGCGCGGCTCGGCGACCGGCACCGCGCTGATCGTGGCGTTGCTGTTCGGACTCGCCCATCGGCGACTGCGCCCCTTGCTCTGGATGATTGCGCTTCTGGGCCTGATTCTGTTGTTCACGATGGCGGCCGGTGGCTTAATCTTCGGGCGGCTAAACGTCGTGAGCCTCGGCTTCGCGGCGATTCTCCTCGGGCTCGGTGTTGATTACGCGCTGGTCTTGTATCAGGAGCGGCTCACGCATCCGGGCCATTCGCTTGCTGAGGTGCGGCGTTGGACGTCGTCTGGAATCTGGTGGTCGGCGGTGACCACGGCCGGGGCTTTCGCGCTGCTCAATTTCGGCGGGCTGCCCGGCCTCGCGCAACTCGGTTCGCTCGTCGCGATCGGGGTGACCGTTTCCGCCGGCGTCATGATCGCGTGGTTTCTGCCGCCGTTGGAATCATCATTCGCCGGCGAAAAGGTTTCCGCACGGGCTGATCTGGAAATGACCGGGCTCCAGCGGCTCAAGTGGGCCTTGCCGGTTGCGTCACTGTTCCTGGCTTTTGGCGCGTTCGCCCTGGTGAGCCTGCGAGCACCCGGCATCGACGCGAGTGCCACGCCGCTGCGTCCGACACGAAGCGCCGCCTACGAAGTGATGGCAGAGCTGCGGCGGGAGCTGGGCGGTGACGAGACCTGGCCGGTGTTGGTAACGGGTGCCAGTGAACAAGCGGTCGCCGATCGGTTCGCCCGCTTGCAAACCACGCTGACGGAGCTGGCAGGGAGCGGCCTCATTGAATCCTTCACGCTGCCGGACGCACTTTGGCCCAACCCACGTCATCAGGTAGCGAACGACGATGCCGTCGCGGGAATGCTTGCGCGGGAGGACGCCGTGATAACGGCAGCGAAGACCGCGGGCTTCACCGACGATTCGCTGGCGCTGGGCAAACAGGTATTCGCCACGTGGTCCCGGGCGATGACGACCACCAACCGGTTCGCGGCGGACAATGCCGTCAGCCGGTGGGCGTTGCGCCAGTCCGCCGCCCGCGCCGACGGCCGTTGGATCGCTGCCGGCATGATCAAACCTGTGCCGGAAAGCGACGGCAGCGCGTGGATCAATCGTGTGCAAGGCGAAGGCGTGATCGTCGCCGCGTGGGAACGGCTCGGCCCGGCGATCTTCAATGAAGTAAAATCGCGGCTGGGCTGGCTGTTCCTCGCGGTGATCGCGGCGCAGCTCTTCGCGCTGTGGATGGCGTTCCGCAATCTGCGGGAAGTTGCGCTCAGTCTCGCGACGCTGGCGCTCGCTGGCCTGCTGTTGCTCGCCTTGATGTCGCTCGCCGGCTGGTCGTGGAATTTGATGAACCTCATGGCCGTGCCGTTGTTGCTCGGCGCGACGGAAGATTATTCGATTCACACGCAGTTGGCGTTGCGCCGGCATGGTGGCGACCTTCGGCGCACCTTCCATTCTACGGGTAAAGCGGTGCTGCTCTGTGCCGCCACGACCGTGGCCGGCTTTAGCTCCCTGGCCTTTTCCAGCAATGCCGGCTTGGCGAGCCTCGGCAAGATCTGCGCCGCCGGCGTTGCGTGCGCGGCCTTCGTGACGTGTGGGTTCCTGCCCGCGTGGTGGCGGTTATTTTGCGCTGCACGCGGAGTGCCGGGTGCGCAAGTGGCGGCCTCCAAGCCGTCGCGGTTATACGGCTCGTTCGCGTGGCGACTCGGCATGGCCTGTGTCCGCGCGTTGCCCGGGGGACTCGCACGATTCGCCGGAGTGACGCTCGCGCGCTGCTATGCCGCCATTGCGGTTGATCGGCGAAGGATCGTGGAAGCCAACCTTTTGCCAGCGGTGAATGGTGATGTTCCGGAAGCAAAGCGATTGACCCGTCAGCTTTTCAAAAACTTCGGCATTAAGATCGCCGATCTCCTGCGCTACGAGAGTGGCGTCGGTGTTGACCCCTTGTTTTGTGAGCTTCCGACCCGTGAGCGATTCACGTTGCCGCCTGGCCGGGGTGTCTTGCTGCTCACGATTCATCTCGGCAACTGGGAGTTTGGCGCTCCGTTACTGCGACGCATTGGAGTGAACCTCGTCGTCATCACGCTCGCGGAACCGGGCACCGGCTTCACCAAAGTGCGTGAGCGTGCCCGCCAGCGCTGGGGTGTGGAGACACTCGTCATCGGGCAGGACGCGTTTGCCTTCGTGGAGGTGCTGAAGCGCCTGCAAGCCGGCGCCGTGATCGCGTTGCTGGTGGATCGTCCGCCAGCGGGCAGCGGCGTTGCGGTGGAATTGTTTGGCCGGCCGTTCAACGCATCGGTGTCGGCGGCAGAACTGGCACGGGCGAGCGGTTGCGCCTTGTTGCCCGTGGTGATTCCCTGGACGTCGGCCGGCTACGAAGTCCTCGCGTTGCCGGAGATCGGTTACGAGCGCGCCAAGTTGGGCGACCGCGAATCGCGCCGGGTGTTGACACAGGAAATCCTGCGTGCATTCGAACCGGTCATTCGCCAGCATCCTGATCAATGGTTTCACTTCGTTCCCATCTGGCCACCAAAGTAGAACAGCGCTGCCAGCCTGTCCGTGGCCAATGCGAGGTTGGCCACGGGGAGCGCCCGCGTCACGCGGGCCGTGTTCGGCGTCGCGCCGAACATACTCGGGGGCAAATCCTTGGGCGGCATCCGTTGTCTTGCCTGGGCCACTTCGCCGAAGGGCGTCGCCGAGACGGCTCCGCTGCACGCGAGACGCGTGCGCTCCCCAACCACGCCGCTTGCCTGCGTTACCTTGGTCGATTCTTCGCCCTGACCTTGGCGTTTATCGCCTTATCCCGCGCTGCTGCCGCCGAGACCAACGTGCTCGATCGTTGGTTCGCAGCTCAGTCCGAGCTGAAGTCGTGGTCCGCCAAAGTCACGCAGACGCGAACGCTCAAGGCCCTGAAAGATCCGCTCAAAGCCGAGGGCCGCGTCTGGTTCGCTGCGCCCAATCGTTTCCGTTGGGAGCTGGGCGAACCGGCGCAAACCATTGCCGTGCGCGAGACGGCAGCGTTGGTTGTGGTGTATCCGAAACTGAAACGTGCCGAGCGATATGCGCTCAATGGTCCCGGGGCCAATCAGTGGCGCGATGCGTTGACTTTGTTGGAAGCGGGCTTCCCTCGCAGCCGGTCCGAACTGGAGAAACAGTTTCAAGTGATCGCCACGCTAGAACGGGGAGCCGAGATGGAACTGGTGTTACAACCACGCGCGAGCCGCGCCCGCAAGTTGATCGCCGAGGTGCGGCTGGTGTTCGGCAAGGACAAGCTGGAGTTGCGGGCGACCGAGCTGCGCTTTGCGGACGGCTCGCAACTACGCAACGAGTTTGCCGAGGCGCAGGTGAACCCCGCCCTTGAGGACGCCCTGTTCACTGCCAGTGTGCCGGCTGATTTCAAAGTGACCGAACCACTCAAGCGCGACGGGAAATGAGCGACCCGTTCACTGAAGCCCTCCGGCATCTGCCCCACGGACGCGAGTTCCGGTTTGTGGATCGCCTGACCGAACTGGAGCCGGGAAAGCGCGGGGCAGGGGATTACCTCGTGCGCGGCGATGAAGATTTCCTGAAAGGACATTTCCCCGGTCAACCGCTCGTGCCCGGGGTGATCCTCGTGGAGGCCGTGGCCCAGCTCGCCGGTATTGTTGCTCAGTGCGATCCGATCGTGCCGCCAATGCCCGGACTCAAGCTGACGGCAATTCGCGCCGCAAAGATTCTTGGAACGGCCGCGCCCGGCGAGACACTGATATTGCATACGGAGATCACTGGTCGCATGGGCAACCTCGTGCAGGCGCGGGGAAGCGTTGAAGCCAGCGGCCAATTGTTGCTCCAGGCGGACGTCGTGCTGGCGGGAACGACGTAGCGGCCAGCGACCCAATTAATCAATCAACCGCTTCGTGAGATTCCCGTAAGCATCTATCCGGCGGTCGCGCAGGAACGGCCAGTGCGTGCGCGTGACATCCACCTTCGCCAGGTCAATCGGGACGAGGAGGTTCTCTTCCCGATCAACACTCGCCTTCGCGAGAATCTGTCCGCTTGTGCCCGCGACAAAGCTCTGGCCCCAGAACTCAATGCCGTTGCCGCCGTAAGGTTGCTCGAGGCCGATACGGTTCGTCACCGCGACGAAGCAGCCATTCGCCACCGCGTGCGCACGCTGGATGGTTTCCCAGGCGCCGTGTTGGTTGACGCCGTATTCCTGTTTCTCCTGCGGATGCCAACCGATGGCCGTCGGGTAGAAGAGAATCTCCGCGCCCTGCATCGCGGTCAGGCGGGCCGCCTCGGGATACCATTGGTCCCAGCAGATCAGGACACCTATCTTCGCGTAGCGAGTTTGCCAGGCCTTGAAGCCGAGATCGCCGGGCGTGAAATAAAACTTCTCGTGGAAGAGCGGGTCTTCGGGGATGTGCATCTTGCGATAGATGCCCAGCAACGAACCGTCGCCATCGATGATCGCCGCCGTGTTGTGATACAGCCCGGCGGCGCGCTTCTCGAAGAGGGAGGCGATGATGACGACTTTGTGTTTCTTCGCGAGTTTGCAGAACGCGTCGGTGCTCGGACCGGGGATGGCCTCCGCGAGCTTGAAATTCTCGTGGTCCTCGGCCTGGCAAAAATACTGGGAGCGGAAGAGCTCCTGAGTGCTGACGATCTGCGCCCCGGCTTTGGCGGCACGTTCGACGCCCGCCAGGGTCGTCTTGAAATTGTCGGCCGGTCGAGCCGAGCAGGCAGTTTGCACCAGCCCGAGGGTGATTTCGGATGACGAACGCTTCATCGTTCCTCCTTTTAACCCGCGACTGCCCGGCGGTCCACGATCATGGTGCCGCCCTTGGTATCCGAGGTGTTGCTGGCGTCGCGCTGGCCGAAGATTTCCCGGATGAACCGGCCCAGAGTCTCGTTGGTCGGTCCGTAGCCCGAGCCGTAAATGTACTTCTCCAAATCCACCATCAAGTCGTCTGCCGTGCTGTAGCGTTGGTCAATATCCCGGGCCAGCGCTTTCTGGAGAATCGTGTCCAAGCGTTCATCAATCCGGGTGTCGAGTTTGCGGAAGTCGGGAATCTGCATCGACATGACGCGCTCCCGCGAATCATCCGGCGTCTGACCTTTGAAGATATTGTAACCGAGCAGCAGGTGGCCCAGCACCACCCCGGTCGAGAAAATGTCCGAACGCTTGTCGGTGATCTGAAAGTTCGCCTGCTCGGGGCTCATGTAATCCGCCTTGCCGGCCACGACTTCGCCCTCCTGGTCCTGCAAAAAGCCCCGAGCCTTGGCAATGCCGAAGTCGGTGAGCTTCACGTCCCCTTCGAAGGCGATCATGATGTTCTTGAAGCTGACATCCCGATGCACGATTCCAAGGTTGCGGGCGTCGCGATCCGTCTTGGAATGAGCGTAGGCGAGCCCGCGGGCGACCCGGCTGGTGATGAACACGGCGAGCTCCGGCGGCAGCATGCGTTGCTTGTCCTTCAACTGCTGGGTGAATTGCTCGAGATTCACGCCGCGGATGAGTTCCATCGCGATGAAGTAAACGCCGTTGGCTTCACCCAGTTGGTAGGTCTGGACGATGTTCGTGTGGATCAGATCCGCCACGAGCTTGGCCTCCCCGATGAAATTATCGATGAACATCTGCTGGTCGGCGAAGGACTGGCGGATGATCTTGATCGCCACGCGTTTCACGAACTGCTTGGCACCGTGCTGCTCAGCCTCGTAGACTACAGCCATGCCGCCTTCGAAAATCTTCCGTACAATGTCGTAGCGGAAGTCGTCTTTGATGGAGAAGAGAACCGACATCGGAGCGGATGTTGTGGCAAGTTGTGCTCAAGTCAAGCCCGCGTCGCACCCGGCCGGCGCGAGGCAGTGCAAGAAAACACCGATGAACATTGGTTATTTTTCTTGCGCGCGCATTGGTGCCCGCTTAAATACGCGCAAGTCGCACGACTTTTCCAAACAACAAATAACAAGAACCAATATGGCTAAAGCATTATCCAAATCTCAGATCGCGGCGGAAATCGCCGAAGCGAACGGCATCAGCAAGAAGCAGGCGGTCGCCATTCTCGAACAGATCGCGGCGCTGGCTTACAAGCACGCCAAGAATTCCTTTACCCTCCCGGGCCTCGGCAAGCTCGTGCTCGTCAACCGTAAGGCCCGCATCGGTCGCAACCCCGCCACGGGCGAGACCATCCAAATCGCGGCCAAGAAGGTCGTGAAATTCCGCGTGGCCAAGGCGGCCAAGGACGCGATCCTCGGCAAGAAGTAATCGGCACGATGGATTTTCGAGGGCACTCTGACGATTCCGTCGGAGTGCCTTTTTGTTTTCACCCACGCATGGAAATTTACTGGCTATGAAAACGGTGGTGGTCGGCTGTGGCGCGGTGGGCTCTTATTACGGCGCGAAAATCTGCAAGACGGGTGAGCAGGTCTACTTCCTGATTCGTTCGGACTGGGAAGCGGTCGCGCAGAATGGGGTCCGCGTGATTAGCGATGACGGCAACGTTTTGGCCCATCCCAGCCTGGCCCTGTCGCCGGAGGAAATCGGAGTCGCCGACCTCGTGCTGGTGGCGCTGAAGACCACCGCGAACCATCGTCTCAAGGAGTTGATCAGCCCGCTCGTCGGGCCCGATACCGCCATCGTCACCCTTCAAAACGGGTTGGGCAACGAGGCCGCTTTGGCCGAACACTTCGGTGCCGAGCGCGTGCTGGGAGGGCTATGCTTCGTTTGCCTGAATCGCATCGAGCCCGGCGTGATTCATCATCTGGGCTTTGGCAAGGTGGTGCTGGGTGAGTTTGCCGGGTTGCCGGGCGAGCGCATTCACGACATCGCCCGCCTTTTCCGCAACGCCGGCATCCCCGTGCAGGTCACGGATAATCTCGAACGCGCGCGCTGGGAGAAGCTGGTTTGGAACATTCCGTTCAACGGCCTCGGCGTCGCCGCCGCCGCGGGGTATGAAGCTTTTGTCAGTGGTGATGTGCCGGACACTTTCAATCTTTGGGACACGTTCGCGACTGACCAGTTGTTGTCCGATCCACGGTGGGAACAACTCGTCCGCGAAGTGATGGCCGAGGTTATTCTCATCGCGCGCGATCACGGGTTGAGCATCTCGCCGACGTATGCGGAGCAACAAATCAACCTCACCCGCGAGATGGGACACTACCGCCCGTCCACGCTGGTGGACTTCGAGGCGGGCCGGCCGCTTGAAGTGGACGCGATGTTTCTGAAGCCGTTGCTGATCGCGCAGTCGAGCGGGATCGAGTCGCCGCGCCTGGCGACGATTTGCGCCTTTCTGGTGCAGATGAATTCGATTGCGAAGACGGCCGGCATGGGCGCGTGACGCTGCTCGGCTGAAATACTTCTGTTTGCTCCGGCGGCGCGCCTTTGCTTTCCTTCCGCGCGCCACATGAAACCACGCGTTCGCTTCGCTCCAAGTCCGACCGGCTACCTCCACATTGGCGGCGCCCGCACGGCGCTCTTCAACTGGCTCTATGCCCGGCACACCGGCGGCACATTCGTGCTCCGCATCGAAGACACCGATCAGGCGCGCAATTCCCGCGAAGCCGTCGAAGTGATCCTGCAGGGCCTGCGCTGGCTGGGACTCGATTGGGATGAAGGGCCGGTCAGCGGTGACGACATGCGGGCGGGCCGGGGAGATCACGGGCCGTATTTCCAGTCGCAACGCGGGGAAATCTATCGGCGGCGCATCGCGGAATTGCGCGACAAGGATGCCGCGTACGAGCATGAAGGAGCCTTGAAGTTTCGCATGGGGCGCGAGCCGGTCATCATTCCCGATCTCGTCGCCGGTGACGTGGAGCGTAAACTTACTGATCGCGAGGAAATTGATCCCGACTTTGTGATCGTCCGGTCCGATGGCCAGCCGGTGTTTCATCTGGTGAATGTGATTGATGACCTCGAGATGGGCATCACCCACGTGATCCGCGGTGAGGATCATCTTTCGAACACGAGCAAGCATATCGCCTTGTTTCGCGCGTTCGGAGTCGAGCCGCCGCGCTACGCGCACATCCCGCTGATCTTGAATCCCGACGGCTCGAAGATGAGCAAACGCGATGTGGGCGCTTCGCTGGCCACCTACATGGACGGCTTCTTCCTACCCGAGGCAGTGTTGAATTATCTCTGTCTGCTCGGTTGGTCGCCGAAAGATGATCGTCAGGTGCTGCCCATCGCGGAGGTGATCGAGAAGTTCGACGTGCCGCAGATCCTGCGGGGCAACGCCAAGTTCGACATGGATAAATTGAAGTGGTTGAACGGCGAGTATCTGAAGACGGTGACGGCTGAGCGGTTCAATGCGCTCTGTTTGCGCGAACTCGTCAAGGCCGGCGTCGCCACGGAATGTTACCCGGCGGAGTATGTTTCCGCCGCCCTGGCCACGTACCGCGAAAAGTACCAGCAGCTCCTTGATCAACCGCTCTCGGCGAAGTTCTATTTCAGCGACGACTTCCCGATCGACCCCGCGGCGGTGGCCGAGGCTTTCGTCCCCGCCGCCCGGCCGATTCTTGACCGGCTCATTATCGAGCTCGGGAAGCTTGCTGAGTTCACAGCCGACGCCATTCAGAATCTTTACAAGCCGTTGAGCAAGGAGCTGGGCGTTAAGGCCGGTGCGCTCGTGCTGCCGACCCGCGTGGCGCTGACGGGCTCGAAGGTGGGACCCAGCCTTTACCACCTGATGGAAGTGCTGGGCCGCGAAAGGGTGTTGAGCCGCCTGGCCAAAGCAGCGACGGCGATCGCCTGAGCCAGCGGTTGAAACCTGTTGCCGCGTCTTGCACGCGAACGTTAGCTTGCCGCCGCGTGACGGACCCTGAAGCCAGTTCTTCGCCCCCGACTTTCAAGGAAGCCCTGCGCTTCTGGCTCAAGCTGGGCTTCATCAGTTTCGGCGGACCCACGGGTCAGATCGCGATCATGCACGAGGAACTGGTCGAGCGCCGGAAATGGATTTCAGAGGCGCAGTTCCTGCACGCGCTCAACTTTTGCATGCTGTTGCCGGGACCGGAGGCGCAACAGTTGGCAATTTACATCGGCTGGATTCTGCATCGCACCTGGGGCGGAGTCGTCGCTGGCGTGCTCTTTGTCTTGCCGGCGGCGAGCATCCTGTGGGTCCTGAGCTGGCTCTATGTTTCCTACGGTCAACTGGAGTCGGTGACCGGGATCTTTCACGGGCTGAAGGCCGCCGTGCTCGCGGTGATTGCTTCGGCCGTGATCCGCATCGGGACGCGCGTGCTGAAGAGCCCTGTGCACTGGGGAATTGCGGCGACCGCCTTTGCCGCGATCTTCTTTTTCAACGCACCTTTCCCCGCAATCATATTGGGAGCGGGGATCGTCGGGCTACTTGTCAACGCTTGGCGACCGGACTTGATCCCTATCGCCAAGGTGCGTGAGGCCGTGGCCAGCCGGTCCGGAAATCAGTTCGTGACGACCGTGCCCCCTTCGTGGCGGCGAGCCATGATCGTGATCAGCGTTTGCCTCTGCCTTTGGTGGCTGCCGGTCTGGGGGCTGGGCGCCTGGCTGGGATCGGGTCACACGGTGGTTCGCGAAGGGATCTTTTTCAGCAAAGCGGCGATGGTCACGTTCGGCGGTGCATACGCCGTGCTGCCCTACGTGGGTCAACAAGCGGTGGAAGGATTCGGTTGGTTGTCTGCTTCCCAGATGATGGCTGGCCTGGGGCTCGCGGAAACCACGCCGGGACCGCTGGTGATGGTGTTGCAGTTTGTCGGGTTCGTTGGCGCTTACCAGCACCCGGGAGATTTGCCGCCGCTACTGGCCGCGACCCTCGGCGCCGCCATCACCACCTGGGTCACCTTTGTGCCGTGCTTCCTCTGGATCTTTCTCGGCGCACCACATATCGAGCAATTGCGGAACAACCTAAAATTGACCGCGGCCCTCTCGGCCGTGACGGCCGCCGTGGTGGGCGTGATTCTGAACTTGGCAGCGTGGTTTGGGGAACATGCCCTTTGGGTGGACAGCCGGATCGATTGGTTCGTTTTGCTGACCGCCCTCTTGGCCTTCGCCGGCATCTGGCGCTGGAAATGGAATCTCATCGTGGTGATCATCACCTGCGGATTCGGAGGCCTGCTGCTCGAATGGTTCCGGTGAACGCGCCAGTTAAAAGCGGGCCAACAAAAATGCCAGGCCGCCGAGGACAAGTCCGGCCAGCCAGAGCAGCAGCACCGCGACGGGCCGCGTGAAGCCGCGACGATTTAGGCGGTGGGAAAGATGATTGTTGTCGCCGATCCAAAACGGCTTCCCGAGGCGCCAGCGGATGATGACCACCCACACGAGGTCAATCAGCGGCACCCCCAACACCAGCAGCGGGCTGATCACGGCGATACGGTTCGGCGATTCCTCGGAATAGAAGTGCGGGAGAATGGCCAGCACCGCGAGCAGGTAGCCCACGAGATGGCTGCCGGCATCACCGAGAAAAGACGATGCTTTGGGGAAATTGTAGGGGAGAAATCCAAGCAGCGCGCCGCCAATGGCCAATGCCAGCAAGGCAACCAGGTAGTGACCGTAGCCGATGGCGATCGCCGCAATCCACCCGGCGGCGATGGCACCAACGCCTGCGCAAAGGCCGTTCATGTTGTCCATGAAGTTCAGCGCATTGATCAGGGTCAGCATCCAGAACATTGTGACGGCATAGCTGAACACGACACTGGGAACGAAGAGCGTGATGCGCACCCCCGATGCCGCCACGGCCAGCGTGAGCAGCAACTGACCGCCGAACTTTACGGCCGGGCTCAGCTCATGCCGGTCATCCAGCCAACCCAGGATCACCATGCCGACGGCGCCGCCGATGATCGCGAGCAACTGCCACTTCCGTTGACCGAAGCCGTAACTGAGACTGTCGACGGTCGCTTCGGGCAGCATGCCGAGAGCGATCACCAGAAGCCCGGCGGCGATGGGCGCGAGAAATCCGGTCAGCACCCCGAGGCCGCCGGCGAGTGCGATCGGTTGATCATGGATCTTGCGGTGCCCCGGGTCATCGACGTGGCCGCTCCGTATGCACAGCCAGCGCCAGGCTGGCATCGAGACCAGCACCGTGCCGAAGGCAACCAAGACGGTGGCCAGGTAGGCGTGTTCGGGGAATCTCATCGCGGTGCGTGGCCTTGGTCGGCGAGGAGCCGTTGATAGAGCGCGTGAATCTGGTCAACCATGTGGTGAACGTCGAACTGTTCCCGAACCAGATGGCGACCGTTCTCGCCCAATTGATGGCGTAGATCGCTCGACTTGGCGAGCGACACCACCGCCTTGATCAGTTCCGCATGAGCACCCGGTTTCACGAGGAAGCCGGTTTTCCCTGGCAGGCAGACTTCCCGCGCGCCATCGCAATCATACGCCACCACGGCTTTGCCGGCGGCCATCGCCTGGGGCAGCGCACGGGGCAGGCCCTCGCGCCGCGAGAGATGCACGAGGCAATTCATGATGCCGACGTAGCGCGGAACCTCGGCGGGTGGAATCAAACCAGTGAAGGCGAAGTGCGAACGAAGCGCGCGGAGGGCGAGCTGCTTTTCGAAACGCTCGCGCCAGGGTCCGTCGCCCACCAGCAGGAACTGGGTGTGAGGCGCCTCCCGAATGATCTCGGCGGCAACGGCAAAAAGATCTTCGTGGCCCTTGAGTTTGAACAGGCGTGCGATCTTGCCCACGACAAAGGCGTGCGGGCTTATTCCTAGGCGCGCACGAAGTTCAGGGTCATTGCTTGTGGCCTGATACGGTGACAGGTCGAAGCCGCTGCGGATGGTCGAGTATTGCTCCGGCCGGCCGATGCCGGCGGCGAGATATTGTTCGGTCATCGCGTCCGCCACGCTGATGAAGTGCGTGGTTGCCCGGGCGGCGCGGATCTCGGCGGACTTGAAAATGAAGTTGGAAAGCCGGCCTTGGAACGGACCAAACGATGGCCCGTGAATCGTATGAACAACGACTGGCACCTGGGCCCGCGCCGCCGCGATCCGGCCGAGTACGCCCGCTTTGCCGCTGTGAGTATGGACGATGTCCGGCGAAGTTTGCCGGAACCGGGCGGTCAAATGTTGCAGCGCGAGGAGATCCCAGAAGGGCTGCACCGGGCGGATCAATTGCGGCTCGATGCGCGGCGGCACCCGGTCGTCCAGCAATGCCTCCAGTGAGCCTTCCGGCCCGTGGGTGGGACCGCTGACCAGGTCCACGTTTACGCCGGGACGCTGTTGTAGTCCAAGCACCGTGGCCACGGTGTTCTCCTGCGCGCCGCCAACGATCAGTCGCGTGATGACGTGGGTGACCCGCATTCGGCTTAGCGACTTTTCAGCTTGGCCACGCGTTCGACGACATTCGTGTACTCAGGCGTGCCCTTCGGGGCGAGGTCGAGATAGACGCCGAAATGCTTGAGCGCCTCCGCGGCCTGACTCTGCTTCTCGGCGATCTCGCCCAGGCCGTAACGAACGACGTAGGCGTTTGAGTTCTTTTCGAGCAACCACTGATAGTCCTCCAGCGAGCGATCGAATTTACCGGCCCGGAGATTGGCCATGGCACGATTGAGCCGGGTGCCTTGCGACTCGGGATTCGTGGCCAGCACTTCCGAGTACTTCGCATCGGCCGTGGCCCAATCCTGTTTGAGGTAGGCGACCGTGCCGAGGTTGTTCAGGACCACCAGATTGGTAGGACTCAACCCAAAGTGACGATTCACAGCGGTTTCGGCACGGGCAATAAACTCCGGGCGAACGGTGGCGAGGTTGAGATAAATCTGCGAAAGAACCTCAAACACCATCGGCTGACTGGGATTACGCTTTGCCAGGTCGTCCAGAAGGGCATTGGCCTGGTCAAATTCGCCTTTGCCGTAGCGGGCGGAGGCCTCAAGACTCACCAGATCGATCTGGGCAAATTCGTTCAAGCCCGTGGCCGCGCTTTGTTCGCGAATCTCCTTGAGGATCGCCAGCGCGCGATCGGGCGCCTGCGCCTGGAGGAACGTGCGCGCCAGTTGCACGCGGGCGAATTGATTGTTGGGCGTAACAGTCAGGGCGCGCAGGTATTGCTGAGCCGCCTGACGCTGAAGATTGCCCGCGGCGAAGAGGTTGCCGAGGCCGACACAGAAACCGGGTTCATCGATCGGACCCCCGTAGCCCAGGGCTGCCTGGATGTTGTCGCGGTAGTTTTTCCAGACAGAGATCGTCGCGTCGGACAGCGTGAATGCATTGGTCGCGCCGGCTTGATGATGCCGGTTGAATTCGAGATTGATCAACGCACACACGTTGTTGGTGAACAACTGGCTGGCCCGCTCAAACCAGGGCGTGGCTTGCGCGAATTGATCGGCCAGCTGCAGCCGGGTGCCCCAGTGGTTCAAGGCGCGCGACTGCACCATCGCGAGGAAGTTGTCGGCGGTGGAGGCTTCGCCGGACTTAATTTTTTCGCTCAGTGGTGACAGCGTGGCAGTCCAGTATGATTGCAGGAATTTTTCCTGTTGCTCGAGCACGGCTTTGGTCGACACCGGCACCTGAACCGTGGCGTTGGTGTAGCGGCGCAGGTCATAGATGAATTGATTTTCGGCCGGATGAAACCACTCGAAGTAATAGCCAAAGCTGGGATGGAGATAAACGACCGGTCGGTTGGTGGCG
This sequence comes from bacterium, assembly GCA_031362805.1. Taxonomy (GTDB): domain Bacteria; phylum Verrucomicrobiota; class Verrucomicrobiia; order Limisphaerales; family RI-55; genus RI-55. Next base: position 16,244 of record JANLTG010000046.1, on the reverse strand, counting down.
ACGTCCGCGACCAGCTTGACCAGATACGGGTCGGCCACTTTGCGTTCGGTTACCATGTCGGCGGGAACCACGGGCCAGGTGCCGCCGGTCAGTTTGTTCAGGTGGCGATGATAGCCCGGAACGCTCAGTGATCTGGTGTGCAACAGCCAGTGAGGGTTGCCGCCGGCGCGCGCAAGTTGATCCGCTACCAGGGAGAGCAGGACATTGTCATCCGAAAGAATGAGCGCCGGTTCCTTGGGCAGTTGTCGGGCCACGCTCGCGGCGTAGTCATACAGCGGTGACACGTTCAATTCGTGAACCTTGGCGTAGTTCTGCCGGATCAGTCCCACCGCCACCAATGGCAGGATGAGCCACACGACGCCGACCATGGCTTTGCTCAGGAGTACACCGAGCGGACCCGTCTTTTGCCAGGTCTTGCCCGGTTGCTTGCCGAAGACCACCAGCAGGTAGGCCAGCGAATAACCCAGCACGAGCGCGCTCAACAGGAACAGGGAGTGAAACGAGAGCCCCGTCTCCGCCTGCGCCTTGGCGGCGTGCTGGAGTTGAAAATTCATTGCCAGACTTGCCGCCAGGTAGATCAGCGCCAGCACGCGAAACATCATGCGGGTGAGCAGACCACCCGCGGCGCTGGTGTCGCCGAAGTTCGAAGGCCAGCGAATGCCAATGAGGATCAAGGGAAACAACGAACCGAAGCTCATCACCATCGGGAACAGCCGATTGTTGAATCCGATCTGCAACACCGCCTTCTGCGTTCGAAGATTTTGGAGGAGTGCGTCTCCGAAGGACAGTTCCAGCTTGCCCGAGCTGACGGCCAGGGCAGGCAGGAGGAGATAGATCAGCAAACCCGCGACGCCGGCCGCGAACAGCTTCAGGATGAGCCGCGACTGAAAAAACGAACGGCCCAGCACCCAGATCAGAGCGCCCAGCATGAACGGAAACAACCCGATCAACGCGGCGTTGTTCGTGACGCCCAATCCGTAGACCAACGCCAGCACCGCCAGTCGTCGCTCCCGGCCATCGATGCGAAATTCGAGCAGCTCGCGAATCAGCCACGCGAGCACGAACAGATTCAGCATATCGACGGAGGCGTTGGTGGCCTGCTGCCAGAAGAGCAGTTGCAGACCGCACATGATCGCCGCGGCGGCCGGTGGCAGCCATGCGGAGGACCCCGTGAGCAGGCCATGTTTGCTCCGCTCGCGTTCGCGCTGATCCTTCGTTCGATCCTGCGGCAGCAGTTGCACTGAGCGGGCAATCAGTCCCAGCGTGCCGGCCGCCAGCAGCGCCGAGAACGCGTTCAAGGCGATCGGTTGCCACGAAGTTGGCAGCACGTGAAAGGGCAGGGTGACGAGGAAGTAGAGCGGAAATTGCAGAAAGGGTTCCCAATCCCAGCCGGTCACCTTGGCGATGGCGGCGATGCCCCCCACGCCGGCTCCGCGGCTCATCGTGCACAGGTAGAAAACTAGAAAAACTCCGGTGATCAGCCAGGGAAGATTGCGGAAGGGCACCTCCGTACGAGCGGGTGATGAAGCATGCGACGTCATGAATGAGGGCTATTGAAGCCAAGCTCCTGACCTTGGCAAGGACGGTTTTGGCCGGGAAGTGGTGTGCGCGCGGTTTATTGTTGCTGGCGTCCGCTGAACAATTGCGCTACATCGGCGGTCCCAATTGCTCATGTGCAAACCTGTTTTCATGTCTGCCCGCCGGTTCGTCGCCCTGCTGGTCTTGTTGGCCGCAGTCCAGCCGGCGCTGGCCAGAAAACCCAACGTCGTGTTGATCGTCGCGGACGATCTCGGCTACGGGGACCTCGGTTGTTACGGGCAGGAGCGGATCAAAACGCCGAACATCGATCGGCTGGCCCGCGAAGGGATGCGCTTCACCCAGTTCTACGCCGGCAGCTCAGTCTGTGCGCCGTCGCGCGCGGCGCTGTTCACGGGCCGCCACACCGGGCACAATACCATTCGCGGCAACGGCCAGGTGCCGCTCGCCGCCGGCGATTTCGTGTTGTCGCAGGTGTTTCGATCGGCGGGTTACCGGGTGGATGGCATTGGCAAATGGGGCCTGGGCCTGGCGGGCACGAGCGGCGAGCCCAAGGCGAAAGGGTTCAATCAATGGGTTGGCTTTCTCGATCAAACGGACGCGCACAATTATTATCCGGAAACGATCTGGCGCTTTGACTCGGTGCAAAACTGGAATGCGCCCGCGCAGAATCATGGCCGCCGTTACATCCACGATGTTTTCACCGAAGCCATGGGCCGTTCCATCGACATCAACGCTGACTACCAGTTCCTGCTCTACCTGCCGTTCACCATTCCGCATGCGAATCCGGCTTTGAAGAAAGACGGCATGCAGGTGCCGCACGACGCGCCGTACACCACGGAACCCTGGCCGCAGCCGGAGAGGAACAAGGCCGCCATGATCACCCGGCTCGACGCCTCCGTGGGTCAACTGCTCGCCCGGCTGGAGAAGAACAAGCTTCAGCGCGACACGATCGTGATCTTCACCAGCGACAATGGACCGCACGACAAGGGCGGCGTTGACCCCAAGTTCTTTAAGAGCAGCGGGCCGTTTCGAGGTATCAAGCGCGACCTGTTCGAGGGCGCTCTGCGCGTGCCGCTGATCGTCTGGTGGCCGGGGCATGTGCCGGAGGGGAAGGTCAGCGACCAAGTCGGCGCGATGTGGGATGTGCTGCCGACGCTGGCGGAAGCCATCGAAGCCAAGTCGCCCACCGGTATCGATGGTATTTCGCTGCTGCCCACCTGGCTGGGCGCGAAGCAGACCAATCAGCACGACCACCTTTACTGGGAGTTGCACGAGCGCGGCTTTCAACAGGCGGTGCGCGTCGATAATTGGAAGGGTCTCCGGCTCAAACAAGGTGACCCCATCGAGCTGTATGACTTGAAAGCGGATCCAACTGAAGAGAAGAACCTCGCCGCCGAACAGCCTGCGATCGTGGCCCGCATCGAGGAGATCATGCGCAACGCTCGAACCGACTCCGAGGATTGGCCGACCGATCCGGCCCAAAAAAAGCCGGTGGCGGATGAAGATGTCGGCCCGAACCTTCCCACCGAAACTTCAACCAAGCCGACGCCGGGGACGCCTTGATCCCGGTGGGCGGTCGGTCAGACCGTGAGCAGTCATCTCAAATCTGTCCTCTACGATATTCCGCTCCTGGCGGGCATCGACGAATCCGGCTACGAGCTGCTGGCGCGAGGTGTTCATGAATCCAGCCTGCCGCCGGGCCATGTCATCATTCAGGAAGGCGACGCCGGCAAGCATCTGTTCCTTTTGCGGCGCGGCAAGGTGCGGGTCTATCGGACGGGCGGGAAAGGCGAGGTGGAATTGATGTCGCTCTCGGCGCCCCGGTTCTTTGGCGAGATGAGCATCCTTGAAGAAATGCCGCGCTCGGCCAGCGTGCAGGCCGTGACTCCGGTCGATTTGCTGATCTTGCCCCGCGTCCATTTCGAACTGCTGGCCGAGCAATTGCCCGCCCAATACGCCCGGGTGGTGACCAACGTCGCGCGCGACCTGTCCGCGCGTCTGCGCCAGTTGGGCGACGAGTATTCACGGCAGCACTGAGCTGCCGGCCGTGGCGGCTACTTTGCCGGCGCGACGGGCGGCGTTTCGAGCGCCTCGATTTTCTCCTTCAACTGCTTCGCGTCGCCGTCCTTCTTGAGCTGTTGCGCGACGTCGAGCATCTGCCGGTAGCGCTCGATTTGATTCTGATACTCCGGAAACTCCTGACCGAAGGCTTCGAGCGTTTCCCACGCCTCGGCCCGTTTTTCGCCGGCGATCAATTTATCGGCGAGGGCCATGGAGAGCCGGGCGCGTTGCGGTCGGCTGGTGGCCTTGGTCAAGGCCCGGCGATACATCAGCACTGCGGAGTTGGGTTTGCCGATCGCGCCATAGAGATCGCCCAGCTTCTCCGAAAGCACCGCGCTGCTGGCCGTTTCCGGAATCCCTTCGAGATAGCCAACGAGTTCTGTATCGCGCCCGCCGGTCACGAGATTCAAATCCACCACGCGCAGGTGCGACCACTCGATCAAGGGGCTCTCTTCCTTCACCAGTCGCTCGTGGAGTCGCTGCGGGTTCAAGGCGTACGGCCGGTAGAGTGGATCGCCAATCACGGTCGTCTGCCAGGACAACACCGGGGAAGCGGCCCACGCGGCCTCACCGAAACTGAAGCCCTCGTGAATGAAGCGCGCGGTGAACACACCGACATCCAGCGTGCCGCCCAGATAAGGTTCGTAAACGCAGCCGATTGTCGCGGTGACGCCTCTCTGTAGCAGCGGCCCCACCCAGTTCTGCGTGGTCGAGCGCACGGTCGCCGCGCTGAACGAGTGCAGGTGATAGGCAAAAGCGCCGGGCATGAAGTCCACGGTCTTCGCCGCAAACGGACCGGACGCGTGCTCGTCGTACCAGCCGGCGTAGAAGGCGATCTGGCTCATCGGAAAATTGGTGGAAAAGGTGGCGGGCCGGACATCGACCACCGTCGGCAGCCCGAGCTGACGGGCGATCTCCGCACCCGACCGGATCCAGTCATCGCCTTGCTTGTACTCGCCCTCTGTGATGCCCCGCAGATCGAAATAGGTGCGGCCCCACAGGCCGGTGGCTTCCGCGGCAAGCGCTTTGTCGACGAGCCCTTTGGCAATCTCCGGTGTTGGACCATCGAGCCGCGCGGTCATCAAGATGCCATTGGTGGGGTGCAGCGCGGCGGCATTGGTCTGGCGGTAAAACTCATTCGCCATGGGACCGGAGATCAGCGGCCGAAGCTCGAAGATCGGCAGCCACACGAGTTCGCTGTCTACAGCGGCCTCGTTGCGGCGCAGTGGCGCCGGTTGCTTTTCGGTGCCGGCCTCCAGCAACGTGGGCTCAGGTTGAATGCGGACCGGCACGCCGTGGCAGAGGACGAGATAGCGAACGCTCGCTTCGACCACTTTGTAAGCCAGCTTGCCGGAGCTGCTGTCGAGCTTCGTCTTGAACCAGCCCTCCTCACGGAACTTCTTGAAGAGCGGCTCCTGCAACTGGAAACGGAATTCACTGCGCGACATGCCTTCGCCTTCGGACAGGTCGAAGCCGACTACTTGCCTGGCCGGCACATTGCGCGCCTGCGCGTAGTGCTCCGCCACTTCCTTGGAGGCCGGCATCCGCGAGTTGTAGACGACAACCACGGCGTTGCCTTCGTCGGCCGCGCGTAGGTTCGTGACGCCGAGGCTGAGGCCGGTCAAGGCCGCAACGAGGACTGAGGTAAGGGGTTTCATTCGAGGCGAATCTTGAGGCCGTCATACGCCAACTCGACGCCGGGCGGCAATTCCGCGTTGTCCGCGTCGTGATCGTAGTCATGCGTGAGGTGCGTCAACAGGGTGCGTTCACCCCGGATGCGTCGCGCTGTCGTCAACGCCTCGTCGAGGCACATGTGAGTGGGATGTTCACGTCGCCGCAAGGCGTCGAGCACGACCAGTTTCGCGCCGCGACTTGCCTCCACCGCAGCGTCCGGCACTTCCTTGCAATCACTAAAGTAAGCGGCTAGGCGTTCGGCACCGCGGGTGAAGACGAGACCGGTCGTGGTAAACCGGCCGTGCGGCAGATCAAACGGAGTAACGGTCAGGTCGCCCAAGGTGAACGGCCCCTCGATGAGCCTCGGTGCGGGTGCGAAGTAACCGGTTGGGATCGGCCGGCCATCGAACGCGTATACGAAGACGCGCCGCAACTGCTCCATCGTGGCCGCCGATGCGTGCAGCGGCAACGGTTCGCCCTTGCGGAGATCGCAGAACCGTCGGCAATCGTCGAGGCCCATGATGTGATCCGCATGCGGATGCGTGATGATTACTGCGTCGAGCCGGCGGATGTTCTCCCGCAGACACTGGAGACGAAACTCCGGGCCGGTGTCGACGACGAGGGCCACTTCCTCCGTGGCGATGTGAACCGACGGCCGGGTGCGATGGTTCTTGGGATTCGCGAGGAACTCTGGCGGATACTCCTTGCCGATGATCGGCACTCCCTGCGAAGTGCCCGATCCGAGAAACGTGAGCTCGAAAAACATCGCCGCGTTTATGGACCGGACGACGCCGAGTGTCAAAGGGTCGTCCGCTTGAACGCTAGTCCGCCAGCACGAGATCCAACGTCTTCGCGGTTTCCCCACTGCCCAACCGAAGCGTGACCTTCTTTTCCGCAATGGACTCGCATTTCAAGGTCACAGGTTTGCCGTCGAGTGTGACGTTGCGAGATTGTCCGCTCTCCACCGTGATGGAAGTGCCGTCCACCGAGAGCATCGCTTGCTGGAGCCGGGCGCTGTTGATGATGCCCTTGAGCTTCACCTCAGCCTTGGTGGCGGCGGGTTGGTTGGTTGGTTGATTCGTCGTTCGCCCCCAGGCCGCGTAAGGATTGGCCTTCGGCTTTTTCCCGCCGTCGGTTCCGGCGGATGCAGCGTAGTACTCCTGGGGATGGGGCGCTCCGTCCTCGTAAGGTTCGTCGAGCAACTGCTGGATCTTCTTTTCGAGATCGACGCGCGCGTTCGTGAACCGCACGCGGCCCGAACGATCCAGCAACCACATCGACGGAATGGTTTCGATGCCGAGCTGCGCGGCCAGGGCCGGCTGCCCGCTCTTGTCAAAACTTTGCGGCCACGTCATGCCGAGATCGCGAACCATCGTCGCCAATGCATTGGGGTTCTGGTCGAAACTGAACCCCACGATTTCGAAGCCGGCCTTGTTGAACTTCTTGAAGGCATCGATGACGTGCGGCAGCTCGCGGATACAGGGCCCGCACCAGGTCGCCCAGAAATCCAGGAGCACCACTTTGCCCCGATACTGGTCGGACTCGACGATGCGGCCATCCAATGCCTGAAAGCGGTAGGCCAGCGGCTGGTTCACCCATTTCGCGTTGCGGGGATCATTTTCGACGATGGGTTCAGCGGTGTGGGCGTCGAAGCGAACCGCCATCAGCAGCAGGGCAATGCACAGACCGCGTATTGGAATGGGACATTTCATTTTCATGGGCGTTTCCTGCGGGCAGGGGAGCAGTCGATATACCGTGGGCTTGACGACGGCCACCAAAGGCTTGCCTCAATGGGCGGGTTGCCGAAATCTTACGCCGCTCTCCGGGAATGCTTAACACGCTGCGCATTAAAAATCTGGCCCTGGTCGATGACCTCACCATCGAGCTCGCGCCCGGCTTCAACGCCATCACCGGCGAGACGGGCGCCGGCAAGTCGATCTTGATCGGGGCGCTGAACCTCGCGCTCGGCGAACGGGCGGATCGCACGCTGATCCGCAGCGGTGCCGAGAGCTGCGCCGTGGAAGCGGTGTTTCAAACGGGACCGCTCGGCAAAGTGCTGGCCAACTTTCTCGAAGCGAACGGCCTCGAGCCCTGCGAAGGCGGCGAGCTCCTACTGAAGCGGGTGTTCACGGCGGCCGGCGCCAACAAGCAATTCATCAACGGCTCGCCCGCCACTCTGGCCGTGCTAAAGCAACTCGGCGAGTTGCTCGTCGATATTCATGGCCCGCATGATCACCAGTCGCTCCTGCATCCCAGCCGGCAGCTCGCGGTGTTGGATGCCTTCGGCGGCCTACAGGAACAGCGGGAAGTCCTCGCGGATTTGCTGCGGAAGCGCGGTGAGCTCGAAGCGCACAAGGCTGGCCTGATTGTCGATGAACGCACCTACGCCCAGCAGCTCGATCTGTTGCGGCATCAAGTGCGGGAGATCGAAGCGGCACGGCTGCAACCTGCTGAAGAGACCGAGCTCGAAGCCGAATTTCAAAGAGCCAGCAACGCCACCCAGCTCCTCCATTTAACGCAGTCCGCCTTGGGCTGCCTTTCCGAGGGCGAGGAGTCGTTGCTCGACCGGGCCGGGGAAGTGGGGCGCCGGTTGCATGATTTGGAACGGATCGATCCCGCGGCTTCCGAGCTGCGCGGTTTTCACGATCAGGCCCTGGAGCAACTGCGCGAGTTGCAGACCGGGCTCAGCCGTTACGCCGACCGGGTGGATGTCGATCCCGCGCGGCTCGCCGAGCTGGAGGAGCGTTTGAATCTCTTTCAATCGCTGAAGCGCAAGTACGGCGGGTCGCTGACGGAAGTGATCCAGTTCGGCGCGGAAGCCCGCGAACGGCTCGCTGCCTTGGAATCCCGGGACGCTGAGCTGGAACGCTTGAACGGTGAACTGGCGAAGCTCGATCGCGAGCTCAACTTGCAAGCCGACGAACTGTCGGCCGCGCGCAAGAAGCTCTTGCCCCGTCTGGGCAAGGCCGCGTCGCGCGAGCTGCAAGCCTTGGGCTTTGCACAGAGTCACTTCGAGATCACGCTCTCGGCGAATGGCGCCGTCACCGCCAGCGGACGCGATGCCTGCGAGTTTCAGTTCGCACCCAATGTGGGCGAGCCGCCGCGGCCCCTGCGGGCCATCGCTTCCTCCGGTGAAATGGCCCGCGTGATGTTGGCTTTGAAGACGGTCCTTGCCGCCCAGGACGAGGTGCCGGTGCTGATCTTCGATGAGGTGGACGCCAATGTCGGCGGCGAAACGGCGCAGGTGGTGGGGCAGAAGATGGCCGAGATCGGCGCGCGCCGCCAGGTGTTGTGCATCACGCATCTGCCGGCCGTGGCGGCTGCGGCGCAAGCGCACTTTGAAGTTCGCAAATCGGTGAAGGCGGGCCGCACCGTGACGGAGTTGGAGCGGCTGGAGGGCGAAGCCCGGGTCAATGAACTGACGCGCATGCTGGGCGGTCAATCAGCAGCGGCGCGCAAACATGCGGAAGCCCTGGTGGTTGCGGCGCTCCCTCGGTCAGTTAGCCGTGTCTGAACGGCTTTGACAGCGCAAATGAGTTGGGCAGATGCCGCACCTCCGAAACCGCGCCCGTGGTCAACAGCACCTCGACGATGTCGAACCGGATGCTCACGCGACGATCGGGCAGCAGCTTGAGGTAATCGAGCGCCGTCATTGAGAGCAGGCGGCGCTTGCGGGCGTTGACCGCGCCGGCCGGCCGGACCCAGCCTCCCGCGGTGCGGGTCTTTACTTCAATGAAAACAAGGCACTCGCCGTCGCGGAACACCAGATCGATCTCGCCGCGTTCCGAACGGAAATTGGCCGTGAGGAATTTCAGCCCAAGTTTTTGTAGATGGCGCTTCGCGGCCTCCTCGCCGATGCGGCCGCGACGCAGGTGCTCCGGTTTTTCCTTCGCGCCGAATCGCTGTTTGATGCGTTGCCAGAGGCTCATCCAAAAAAGGAGGACGGCCCAGCTGGGCCGTCCTTGTGGGGGAGGGAACTACTGGTACGAAAAATCAGGGCGTCGGCTTGCGCAGCCGGAAGTATTTGTTGCCGACCGGTGCCGCGATGGTGACGCGTTTTTCGCCGGCGGAGATCGTGATGGTTCCGCCATTGGGATTCCACACCGTGTTGACCGAGGGCGTGGCTAGGGCACCGGTTTCCTGAAGCACGAAATCCGTTGAAGGGTCCGGCCACGAGATGATCACGCTATTGCCGGCGCGGGTCACCTTGAGCAGCGGCCCACCCGGGGTCTGGATCGCCGTCACGATGCTCATGAACCCGCCGGTCAGGGTGTAATTGCCACCCGCGGAAGTTCCAGCATCGGGCTGGCCGATGGTGCCCGTGAGCGTGTAGTTGCCGCCTGAGCTGGTGCCGCCACCGCCATCGATGCTGTACCAGTCGATGGTGTAGGTCTGGGCCTGAGCGGTGGTGACGAGCAAACTCCCGGCAAGCGCGAGCAGTTGAAGGGTTCTTTTCATAAGCTGATGGCTGAACGGTATAGCGAGGTGTGTCGGAAAACTCCAGTGGATTTTCCGGTTGAAAATGAAGTCATCGCCGCAGGCTGATCGCTTGCGGTGGCGCCGCCGTCGGGGAGCAGGCTAATTCAGAAGCTTGCCCACCAACTGGCTGATGACCTTACCTTCGGCGCGACCGGCTGCCTTGGCTTGCACCGCGCGTATGACCTGGCCCATGTCCTTCTTGGACGTTGCTCCGGTCTCCTGAATGCAGGCTTTGACCAAGGCTTCGAGTTCCTCCGGGGGCAAAGCCTGCGGCAGATAGGTTTCGAGCACGGCCAGTTCAACTCTTTCCTTGGCGGCCAGTTCCGGTCGGCCGCCGCCTTCGAACTGTTCGATGGAATCGCGCCGCTTCTTCACTTCCTTTTGCACAACGCTGACGAAATCGGTGTCCGGCAGGAGCTCCGTCTTCCGCTCGATCGCGACGTAGCCCAGGGTCGACTTGAGCATGCGCAGCGTCCCGAGTCGGTCGGCGTCGCGGGCGAGCATGGCGGCCTTGATGTCGGCGGAGAGGTTTTCGTGCAGGCTCATGCGGTGGGTCCGGCCTCGAGTTTGCGGAGGGCATCGCGCATGCGCGCCGCGGTTTCGTAATCTTCCTTGCGCACGGCGTCCTGCAGGGCGGCTTCGAGTTTTTCCCGCTCGGACAGCGGTTTATGGTTCGAGAGCTCGGCGCGCCAGCCTTCGAGCGAGGCGATCTCGCCGCTCTGTTCAAGCTGCTCCGTCATTGAGTATTCGCGGTAGAATTCGCGGATCTCCTCGATGCCTTCGTCGAGTTCCGCCAGCGCGGCATCGTGATTCTTCCCCTTCAACTTCTGTGACACCAGGGCGCGGGTCTGCATCATCAGGCATTGCGGCCGGAAATTCTGGAACAGCCAGGAGTTCTCCGTCGAGTCGGAGAATTCCTCGACGAAGTCAAACAACTCGAGATTGCGTTCGGTGTCGCGCAAGACGCCGTCATAGTCTTCGAGCTGGAGCAGGCAGATGTAACGGTGATGATACTGGACCGACTCCACGTGCAGCCGCGTGCAATCCTCGGCGCCGAGCGCGAACTCTTCGTCGTCACCGCCATTCTGGGCGCGGTGCTCTTCCAGGCGGGTGAGGTAAAACTCGAACCAGGAATCATGGCCCATCGGGCGTTTGCCATCCGGGCGCCCGGTCGCGCTGATCTGGAGCAGCCCGAGGTCGACCCGCAACTGGATCAGCTCGCGGCCGTCCTTCGACTTGAACTTCCGGACCATCACCTGGCCGGGCTTGTAGTCCCAACTCTCAAGAATGTGCGAAATGTCAAAATCCATCGCGCGGCGATTCCAGCACGCGAGCTCCGGCAAGTCAAAAGACGTTTATTCCCCCGGCTGGAAATCTTTTTGGCGGCTGTCACCCACCGCGAGGGTCTGCAAGACCGCTCGCACGCGCGGCACCTCGTGGGTACGGAACAAATGGGTGCCACCCATCGCCGCCATGACCGCAAAGAACGGCTCCGCGCAACGCACCTCGTCCCCAAAGTACTCAAAGGCATGCGGCAGTGCGTGGCAGATCGGATAGCCCAGCGGTTTCAACCGGAACGTCTGGAGGAAAGTGTCCAGTTGATGGCGGACGCGCTCTGCGGAATCCATCAGGTTGCGATAGTAGAAACCGAGCCCGGGATCGATGAAGAGCTTTCGCACGCCGCAGCGTTCGGCGATTTCGATCTGGCGGGCGAAGTATTCATACATCACGGCCAGCGGATCTCTGGCAAACTTGAGTTCATCCACCTCGCGCACATTTCGGCCCTGGACATAACACAGGATCACGGCCGCTTGATGCTCGGCAACCAGCTTGAAAATGTCTCTGTTGTTGGCGCCACGCGTGAGGTTGATGACTGCCGCGCCGGCTGCGAGACACTTGCGCGCGACCGGTGTCGAGTAAGTCTCGACCGAGATTGGAAGCTTTCGCTTCCGCGCCTCCGCGAGCAGGGGAAGGACAAGCGACTGCTGCTGGCGCGCACCGACGCGGGCGGCGTGGGGCAGAGTGGATTCGGCGCCGACATCTACCAGGCCCGCCCCTTGGGCTTTCAAGATTTCCAGGCGCTGCACTGCCATGTCCAGGTTCAAGCAGACGCTCTCGCGGTACCACGAGTCAGGCGACAAGTTGATCACGCCCATGATCGCGGGCCGGGTGTTGAAACACAGCTTGCCGCTGCCGATGGAGAATTCCTTTACGCTGGCGGCGAGCGCTTCGGGGTGCCGGCTGGCGAGGGCGGCAAGATCGGCGAGTGAAAGCATCGGCGGGGAGTTAACCGGTGGAATCGATTGCTGGCAAGCGACCGCGAGGAAGCGCCGGCGGGCCAATACTTCGGCGGGTGGCTGGTGCGCGACCGGGAATCATCATCGAGCTGAGAAATCCCCTGGCGGAGAGGGGGGGATTTGAACCCCCGGTAGGGTATAAGCCTACTCACGCTTTCCAGGCGTGCGCCTTAAACCACTCAGCCACCTCTCCGCCCGTGGGGCGCGAAGACTGTAACAGGCCGCGTGACCGTGCAATGATTTTTGCGAAAGTGATTGCGAGTGACGCCGCCGCGCGCCGGAGCGGGCGATTGCTTGCCTCGGACAAGGCTGGCCCGCGCTCACCATTCCCTGGATTCGCGATGCGGGCCGTGCGCAGTTCGGCCTTCCCTGCTTCGACGGAGTCGCGTTTACTGCGTTCGCCATGTTGCCGCCCGATTATCACATGCACACGCCGCTTTGCCGTCACGCCGTCGGCGCACCGGTCGAGTACGCCCGGCGCGCGCGCGAACTCGGCATCCGCGAGATCGGTTTCACGGACCACTCGCCGATGGCGCGGGATGACTTCGACAACTGGCGCATGTTCAACCATCAACTCGGGGATTACATCGCGGCCGTCGAACACGCCCGTCGCGAAGTGCCCGAGGTGAACATCCTCATCGGCCTCGAAGTGGACTACCTTCCCGGCCACGAAGATTGGATCCGGCAGCTCGCCCAGCGGCACGGCTGGGATTTCTTCATCGGCTCCGTTCACTATATCTCCGACTGGGCCATCGACGATCCCCAGACCATTCCCCGCTGGCGGCAGCATGATCCGTTCGATGTCTGGCAACGTTACTTTAAGTTGCTCACGGCCGCGGCATCGTCCGGCCTGTTCAATATCATCGGTCACGCGGACCTGCCCAAGAAGTTCGACATCCGGCCCAAGGAAGACTGCGGCCCGCTCTACGCGCCGTTCCTCGAGGCGGCGGCGGCCTCCGGCACCGTCATCGAGCTCAACACGGCCGGTCTGCGCAAGGAGTGCCGCGAGATTTACCCGAATCCGCAGTTGCTCCGAATGGCGCGGGAACGCGGCGTGGCCATCACGTTCGGCTCGGACGCACATGCCCCCGGGGAGGTCGGTGCTGATTTCGGACCCGCGATCGAACTGGCCCGCAGCGCGGGCTACACCAGCTCGGTGCGTTTTGAAAAGCGGCGGCGCATTGATGATGCAGTGCAGTTTGGGAAGTGATCGGCGATCAATGATGGCTGACGGATGAGCACCTATTACCAGCCCGGCACGGAGCGCGCCACGAAAGTGAACCAGTTGTTTGCTGCCATCGCGCCGCGCTACGACCGCATCAACGACCTCCAAAGCTTTGGAATGCACCATCGGTGGAAAGATCGATTGGTGAAGCTGGCCAGCTTGAAGGCCGGGGACCACGCGCTGGATGTCTGCTGCGGCACGGGCGACATCGCCGAGCGCCTGGCCGCGACGGGCGCGGTCACGACAGGGCTCGATTTCACCGAGGAGATGCTTGGTGTCGCCCGCGCTCGGGCCGACCAATTCGAAACGCAAGACCTCAAACTTCAAACCCCCAACCCCATCACCTACCTTCAAGGCGACGCGCTGAGCCTGCCTTTTGAAGATAACTCGTTCGATGCCGTGACCGTCGGCTTTGGTCTGCGCAATCTCGCGGAATGGCAGGTGGGCCTGCGCGAGATGCACCGTGTGGCAAAACCCGGCGGACGCCTGCTCGTGCTCGACTTCGGCCGACCAGACAACGCGCTTTGGCGTGCGCTGTACTTCGCCTACCTGCGGATGATTGTGCCGGTCTATGGCAAACTCTTTTGCGGCAACTGGTCCGCTTACGCCTACATCTTGGAGTCGCTGAAGGCCTATCCCGCGCAGCGTGGCGTCGAGCTCGGCATGCATGAACTGAAGTGCGACGACGTGCGGGTGGTTCAGTTCTTCGGCGGTGCAATGAGCATCAACTTCGGGGTGAAGTGAGCTCGGGTGCGGCATCCGGGCTATGCCTTTCGCCAACGCACTGCGTGTGCTGCTGGGCCGCTTTGTGGGATCTCCGAAGCGCATGACAGCCAGAGCCAGTTCCAATACGCGAGTCGCATGAAAGCGGTGTCGCCGCTGCGCTCTGCCATCGCACTCCAAGACCTGGCGGAAGTTATCGCCCTCCCTGGCAATGCGCGGCGTCGGGTGCGGCATGCATGACCTGAAGGGCCATTACAGGGGTCACCCCTTTATGACCCACTGACGCGAGACGCGCGCTGCCCTGAATAGAATCGCTTCGGCTTAGGCGTTTCGTTGAATGACAGAGACGACTTCATCCGTGATTCTCTTGAGAGACGCGGCATGGAGCACGCCGGCCGCGGAAACGAAAAGACTCTCGTGCGCCGTGAACAGCTTGGCAGGGCGGGCGTAGCTCACGAGGCGAAGGCTGCCGTTCTCAAAATCATTGTCCGTAAGCTCCACGGCCCGAGCGTCCGCATACGACTTGCTCGTGACCTGGCAGAGAATCCAGTCGCCGCGCTCCGCATCGGCAAGCACCACCGCCGGACGTCGCTTGGACTGCGACAAGTCCGAAAAGGGGAACGGAACGAGGACTACTGAGCCTGCTGTAGGTGTGACCATGCGGCGTCCTCCTCGGGGCGGTTCCAGTCCTTTGCCAGCGAAGCCTCGCTCAGCAGCGCAGTCTCGTGGGCCTCCGAAGGCTCGTCGGTCAAAATCGTGACCAACGCCCGATGTCGTCGGTCGAGTTGGATAGGTTCGAGCAGACGCACAGCGCCGCGCTCGTCAACGATGGCTTCGATGGTCTGAATCATCCGCCGAGGATAAGCCCTGCCGTTTTCAGGGCAAGCGTAGAAGCGCCGAAGACCCAGGGACGTCCAGCGCGGTATGCGCGAACTGCGGTGCCGTGACGTACGGGTGGTTCAGTTCTTTGGCGGGGCGATGAGTGTCAACTTCGGGGTGAAGTGAGCTCAGGTGCTGGACACCGGCCGTGCGCTTTGCCAACGCACTGTGCGTACTGCTGCACCGCTTGGTAGGGTGTCCGCAGAAGTTGACAGGCAGAACCAGTTCCAGCACGCGAGTCGCATGAAAGCGGTGTCGCCGCTGCGCTCTGCGCGACCACACCCCACTTCCAAACCATCATCCCCAGCGCGCTCCGGTCCTTTCCATCCTTTGGTGATTAGGCCGACGTGTAGCTCATATGCTCTCAGAACATTCCGATAGCGACCAAGACCGCGCCAATGAAAAAGAGCCCAAATGCTACGACCTGTAAACGGGCATATCGCTTGAGAAAATCGGGCCTCTGTCTCGATCGGGTGGCAACCTTCTGAGCCTTCCAATAATCCTGCAACCCGGATGTGCTAAAGAGGAGGGATGTGGGCCGTTCACCGAAGCCTTCCAGGTATCGCTGGATGCGAGGACTGTAAAGAATCCCTGCCGCAAAGTGGCAGCCCAACGCAGAAAACCCCATCACCAATCCGATTATCTCAACGGCAGTCATAGTCGGCTAGGCAGTATGGCTATTGCTGGGAGCGAGAGCGGAGTCTGCTCTCCGGGATGAGCGTGGGTTGCGCCGCGCTCCGGTCCTTTCCAATCCTTTGGTGATTAGGCGGCGTGTCTCTGATGTCTGTGTCTGAATCCATAAATCGCCAATCCGATGCCGACGCCCCAAATGACGCTGTTGAGCATTAACCCACCGATGATGATGAACCAGTTGTCGGACACAGAAAGCCGGATGGCAAGCCAAGCTATCGGGTAGGACAAGAGGCCAACCAAACCGATAATGAACTCCTGTGCTGATGAGGTGCGCGGCAGCGACCCAAGCACCATGAATGGAGGGAAGCCTGCCGCTTTGAGGATGCCGATGCTCAACGACAGCAACAGAAAATGCGCAGCTGCGACAACCGCGATAGAGGTGAGTTTCGATTTCACGAGCGTGTCCTGACGCGGCCTAACGATCTCCCTCAGCCACAGCCGCCGGGGAGCCAAGCTCCGACGAAGCCAGGAAGCAGCGAATCTCCCACCACCACCCGAAACGGAAGGGACGGCGGCGGTTGGCTGCAGGGAGCGGGTTGAACCCAGCCGCTGGGCGGCGGACCTGACGGTCTTCGATTGGTCCTCTCATGTTCATCGCGTCGGGTGGGCGTGAGTGTTTTCCGGTGGTGGTCGTGCTCCGCAGCCGCGGGCACGCTCGCCGCCTATGATTGACT
>JANLTG010000071.1:0-35309 GCA_031362805.1 bacterium | reverse complement strand
CGTGGTCGGACAAGTTCGGCGTGCGCCTGCTCGAAGGCTACGGCGCGACCGAATGCGCCCCATGCGTAAGCGTCAACGTCCCGATGGCCAACCGCATCGGCACGACGGGCAAAATCGCGCCCGGCATGGAATGGCGGCTCGAACTGGTGCCCGGCGTCGAGCTCGGCGGCCGCCTGCACGTGCGCGGTCCGAACGTCATGAAGGGTTATCTCAACCCGGACGCCAACGCGAAGTTCCTTGCGAACAAAGGCTGGTACGACACCGGCGACATCGTCAGCGTCAGCGCCGACGGCTATATCACGATCCAGGGCCGGCTGAAGCGATTCGCCAAGGTCAGCGGCGAGATGGTGAGTCTCACCGCCGTCGAGGATGCCTTGGCCGGGGCTTTCCCGCATTACGGATTGCGCTGCCAGATCGCGGTCATCGCGCAACCCGACGAGAACAAGGGCGAGCGGCTGATCGCCATCAGCAACGAGCCGAAGCTCACGCTCGACGAAGTGCGCAAGGCGATTCAAACGAAGGGCCTGACCAACCTCTGCGTCCCGCGCGAGATTAGGGTGGTGCAGGAGATTCCAAAACTCGGCACCGGCAAGGTGAACCACCGTGAACTGGAGCGGCGGCTGAAGGACGAGGGGGCGCTTTGAAGAACGGTAGGGCGAGGCTCCTGCCGAGCCCAACTATTTCACTTTTCATCATGGCCTTCGCAAAGATCCTCCTGCTGTCGATTGCCGCGGCGATCGTCTATGGCTTGGTCCACGACCAGATCACCGTGCGGGTGTGCATCGAATACTTTACCATTGGTCATCCGCGAATCATCGCAAGCGAGGACCCGACCATTTTGGCTCTGCTGTGGGGCCTGGTCGCAACCTGGTGGGCGGGATTGATCATTGGCGTTCCGCTCGCGCTGGCGGCACGAGTCGGTTCGTGGCCGAAACTTGAGGCGCCCGCGTTGATCCCGAGCGTCGTCGGGCTGCTGTTGGTGATGGCGATCTGTGCTGCCAGCGCGGGTATCCTGGCGGGCCGCACGAACGGAGCGGTCATGGTGCGCGAGGCGCCCGAATTGGCCGCTGCGATCTCGCCGGAGCGGCATCATTTGTTTATCGCGGCCTGGGCGGCCCACTCCGCGAGTTACGCGGTTGGTTTCTTGGGAGGAATTGCGCTGACGATAGTGACGGTTGTCCGGCGCTTGCGGTTGGAAGGCAAAGCTAGGGCTCGGCAGGAGCCTCGCCCTACCATGCATGATGGAAACTGAATCACTCCAAATTCGCATTCACGGCGATCCATCACTGCCGACGCTGATCTACCTGCCGGGCATCCAAGGCGACTGGACGCTCGTCAGCAGTTTTCGCGAGCGGATGAAACCCCATGTCCGGTTCGTTGAGTTCACTTACCCGCGCACGCTTGACTGGTCCCTTGACGATTATGCGCGGGCAGTGCTCGCGGCGTTGCAGGCAAAGGGCATTGGTGAAGGCGTGATTATTGGCGAGTCGTTCGGCTCACAAGTCGCCTGGGCGCTGCTGACCTTGTGCGCGGAAGGGCGACATTCCTGTCGCCCCGGCGATAATGAGCAACTGGCCGGAGACTCCGCAGGCTCACTGGGCGACAGGAATGTCGCCTTTCCGTTTAGCGTGACGACGTTGATCCTGGCGGGTGGGTTTGCGCGCTATCCCTGCATGCCGCTGGTGGATTTCTCGCGATTGGTGTGGAGGCTCACCCCGGCATCAGTGGTGCGCGCCTTTTTCAAGGGCTACGCCGTCTTCGCGCGCTGGCGGCATCGCCACGCACCCGAAACGGCCGGCGCGATCCAGGAATTCGTCGCCCGCCGAACACCGCTCGATCTCGCGGCGATGGGGCATCGGTTGAAGCTCATTCGCGAGAACGAACCCGTCGCACTGGCCCGGCAGATGACGTTCCCGGTTTACCAACTGGCTGGCTTTTGGGACCCGATCGTCTTTTCGCCGCCGGTGAAACGGTGGCTGCAAGCTGATTGTCCGGGTTATCGCGCGACGCAGATTATTTCCGGAGCCGACCACAATGTGCTGGGAACGGCGCCCGACGCGGCTGCGAAGCAGGTGTTGGCGTGGCTGTATCAAGGGCTGCCCACCAGCGGGGGCAGACTTGATCGTTTGGAAACTGACGACCGGCAGAATGCCGGTCCTAACCTTTCGGCGCGGCCTGGAGATCGAGCTTGATCACAGCCTGATCGCGGATGAGGTCGTTCGCGCGACCGGCGTAGTTGATGTTGAACTCCCGGCGATTGATCGCGAACGCCGCCTTTACGGACACCGCGTCAGCCGCCACGTTGATCACGGCGGGAAAAGCGATGCTCTTCGTCACTCCGTGCAAGGTTAGATTGCCGGTCACGGTGCTGTTGGTCGCGCCCGCTGCGATGGCGGTGACGGTGAAGGTGGTGGTCGGATGATTCGCCACGTCGAAGAAGTCGGCATTCTTCAAGTGGCCAGTCAGGCGGCCATCGTCGGCCCAGGTGGAGTTCATATCGATCTTGAACTCGGGTGAGCCAACGATTTTGCCGCCTTCCACCATGAGCGATCCGGTAAAATTGGTGAACCCGCCCGCGTGGCTGCCGGTGACCTTCGAGCCGATGAAGCCGATGGTTGAACCGCTCGTAAGCACATACGCGCGCGATGCCGAAGCGGGCGCCGGAGCCGCGACCGCCGCAGCGGCAGGCGTCGTGGCCTCGGACTTGTGGACGTTCTCAGAGGGGTCGCTGCAAGCGGTCAAAACCAGGCAGGCGGCGAACACGAGGCTTAAGGAAGGTTGCTTCATGGTTGATGGGATTTCCCGAGTTCGGACGGTAGCCGGCCGGGAATGGTTACCTCAATCCGGTTCGATTCGCCAGCGGCACCGGTGGCGTGCCTTCCGGATTGATGGACGGTTAAGCGTCTGCTTGACTCGCGCCATGCGATCTTTCGCTTCTGTCAAATACCCTGGCCAACGGACCAACCTGGAGGTGCGGTTCGCGAAACTCCTAAGGGAGTCAGGAAACTTCTCGCGCTAGCACCCTTCGCGGCCAAAATCGTTCCATCTTATGCCGGCGCTATTTGCCATCACTTTGTTCGTCAGTGCCGCGCTTCTTTTCAGTGTGCAGCCGATGATCGCGAAGCTGTTGCTGCCGCTGCTCGGCGGTGCTTCGGCCGTCTGGACCATCTGCATGGTGTTCTACCAAACCGTCTTGCTGGCCGGCTACTTCTACGCGCATGTCGTCACCACCCGGCTTTCGCGGCGGGTGCAATTCGGTCTGCAACTCGGCCTGCTGAGCGTTTCGCTCGGGGTGCTGCCCTTCGCCATCGCCCCGGCCGCCGTCGAGCGACTGGCGGCGGGTGCGCCCCCGGTGGCGTGGTTGCTGGGACAATTGCTCGTCGTGGCGGGGCTGCCGTTCTTTGTGGTCGCCACGACCGGCCCGCTGTTGCAGCGCTGGTTCTCGCAACTCGGCCACGCGTCCTCGGCGGATCCTTATTTTCTCTACAGTGCGAGCAACCTCGGCAGCCTGCTCGCGCTCGCGGCGTATCCGCTTTGGGTTGAAGTCGCGTTTGATGTTCGTGATCAAAGCGTGCTCTGGTGGGGCGGGTTTCTTGGCCTGATCGTCTTGATGGCAGTCTGCGGTTCGATGAGCTTGCAGAGATGGCGGGAATCAAATGACGCAAAGGCCAGTCACGACAAAGACGCAGCGAATGCGGCGGTCGATGAGCCCCCGATCGTCCGGCGACGCCGGCTGCGCTGGGTGTTGTTCGCCTTTGTGCCGAGCAGCCTGATGCTGGGCGTCACCACGTACCTCACGACGGACATCGCGAGCATTCCGCTGCTGTGGGTCCTGCCGCTCGGGCTCTACCTGCTGACCTTTGTCATTGCCTTCGGTCGCCGGCAGTGGTTGCCGCGCGTCTGGGTCCACTGGCTCGTTCCCGTGCTCGCGATCGTGCTGATCTTCGCGCTTTTGTGTCGAGCCACGGAACCCGTCTGGGTCTTGATGTTGTCCCACCTGCTGTTCCTGTTCGTGGTGGCGAGCGCCTGTCACTCGAGACTGGCCGACGACCGGCCGGCGGCGAATCGATTGACGGAGTTCTATCTGTGGCTTTCGGTGGGCGGCGCCCTGGGCGGATTGTTCAACGCGCTCATTGCCCCACTCCTGTTCCGGGGAGTGATCGAATACCCGCTGATGATTCTCGTCGCAAGTGCGCTCTACCTGCCGCGGCTGCGAACCGGGGTTATGGCAGCGGCCTCCCGAAGAACCTGGCTGGCAGTCTTAGCCTTGGGCCTGCTGACGATCGCGCTCGGCTTGCTGGCCCGGGGCATGGGTTGGCGGCCGGGCATGTTGGTGCGGGCGCTGGTGTTTGGGTTGCCGGTCGTCCTGTGCTTCGTGCTCGCACGCCGGCCGTTGCAGTTTGCGGCGGCGTTGACCTGCGTGACGCTCGGCGCGCAGGTGTATGTGGAGCTGACGCGACGGACGATTTTCGTGGATCGCAGCTTCTTCGGCGTATCGCGCGTCACGATTTCCGCCAACGGATGGTTCCGGCAGCTTGATCACGGCAACACCGCGCACGGCCGGCAATTCATTGAAGCCGCGCGGGCCTGCGAGCCGCTGGCCTATTTCCATCGCACCGGACCGTTGGGGGTTATTTTTCAAGAGTTCAATCGCACCAACGCCACGCCCAACGTGGGTGTGATCGGCCTGGGTGCGGGCACGATGTTGACTTACGCGCGGGCCGGGCAGGGGTGGGACGTCTACGAGATTGATCCGCTGGTGATCCGCATCGCGCGCGACCCGGCGTTGTTTTCGTATCTGCCGGTCTGTTGCGCGGTGACGCCGCGGATCATCGAGGGGGACGGCCGGTTGCAGCTCGGCCGGGCGCCGGCGGGACACTACGGGCTTTTGATGCTCGACGCCTTCAGCTCCGACGCGATTCCGATGCACCTGCTGACCATGGAGGCGGTCGAGCTCTACTTCTCAAAAATAGCCGAAGGCGGCTGGCTGGCGCTGCACATTTCCAATCGTTACCTCGATCTGGAGCAGGTGATTGCCGGCATCGCGCGGGCGAGAGGCTACGCCGGGTTGAGCTGGATCGACGTGGAAGGTGATCCTGCGAACGGGAAGGAAGACTCGCATTGGGTCGTGCTCGCCCGGACGGAAGCCGACCTGCGCGGCTTACGGGCGGACCCCAAACGCATTCCCCTCGAGAGCCGCCCCGCCGCCGAACCGTGGACGGACGGGCGGTCAAGCCTGCTGCCGATCTTCAAGTGGTGAGCGAGGGCGGCTACTTGGCCTTGTCGAGAAACTTGTGAACGATGAGCACGTAGCTGGCGACGATGCCGGAAGCGACAGCGAAGATAAGGAACATGGTGGCAAAGGAGGTCGCGATCATGGGTTATAGGGCATTCGCACGGGTCAGGCGCTCGAATGCAAATCCAGCCTCCACGACGTTCAAGTCGGGAACTCCACCAATCCTGTCCGGATGTTTGCATTATTTGATGAAGAAGGGGGGCGGTACAACTGTTCCATCTGCCGCTGGCCGAAACGAAAGTCATGTGGTAGGAGAGCGCGTAGAACATGCCGTCACTCTTCATCGAACTGCACGTCGGACCGGACGAGCTGCTGGATTACTACCGGGGGTTCGCCCGCACCGTGCATGCCACCGCATCGACTGGGCAGACCGTGAATTTTCCCGCAACGGCGTTGCAGCGCCACATCGCGGTGGAGGGCGTGCATGGGTGGTTTCGATTGGATTTCGACGAGCACCATAAATTCGTCGGACTGGAGCGGGCAGAGTCAAAAGGCGGCTTTGATCACACGGCGTGAAGCCGAACGGTTGCGACTCTGGTTTATTCGCACCACCAGCGGGCGCCGTGGAAGGATGAGCCCCCTCACGTCGGCTGCCACCAGTTCTCAGACTTGGAACTAGCGACTGGGAGAAATGGTCGCAGGCTGGTTGCGGTCGATGCGCTCAAGCAGGGAAGGCGTATCGGATGGCAGGGCGATTCCGAAACGGACTTCCAGGATCTCTCGCAATTCCGCTTCGGTGGCAATTTGCTGGGTCGTGATCCCGTCCGCCCGGCTGACGATGAACTCGCGATTGCGCAACAGCACGCGCTCGGTCAGGCCGGCCCGCTGCGCGGTCAGGGTCAGCACGAAGCGCGACTGCGGATGCGTGCTGCAATAGTGATTGGCTGGCTCGAAATCGACCGGCAATTGCGGCTCCAGGGTGAACGAATAGAGATCGGTGCCGACCGGACACTGCGGACATTGAAGTATGTATGACGACCCCGCTTGTTGAAGACGGAGCATCCAATCGCCCTGGCGGACTTCATGACCGGACTTCAGCTCGATCGGCTCCAGCGGACCCCAGCTTCCAAAGCCAACGTCACAGATCCAGGACCGGCTTTCCGTTTCGACGCGCAGCAGCTTGTGCGTGCGCGGCAAAACACGGTCCGTGTTCACCTGCACTCTCGCGGCCAGCCGCGTGACCGTGAAGCCGAGCTGTTCGAGTACCGCTGCGAACAGGGTGTTCTGCTCGAAGCAATAGCCACCCCGGCGCGCGGTGATCAATTTCGTCTGTACCGACGCGAGGTCTATCCGCACCGGACGCCCGAGCAAAGGATCGATGTTCTCGAAGGGAATGGTCGTGGCATGGGCGAGGTGAAGGCACTGGAGCGTTACCAGGTTCGGTCGCAAAGTTCCCTCAAAACCGATCCGTTTGAAGTAGGCCGGCAAATTGACCGCTCCCGCGTCCCGCTCTTTCATGAAGGAAAGTCTCCATTTGTAGGTAGCGCCTTGCGAGCCCGAATCGGTGACCGGGATGCAGGTGCCGTGTTCTCACAGCGCTGGGAAGGCAGATAGATGAAGAATCGTTGCAGGCTTCCGGCTTAGTTATTCCTTGGGCGGAAAGCAGTGAACCGCAGCGGTTGTGACGCGGGATATTTCGCCAGAACGTCGGATAGCCGCATCAAGACCCAGGGTTGGTGAATGTCAGCGCCGTTCTTTGTGAAAACAATGTCCTCGGCGATATGCACACACATGTGCACGACCTCGCCCGCGTCGCTGCCGAGAACTATCAAGTCACCAAACTCGCGGGCTTCCGCAACCTGATCGAACCGGGTGCGGATGACTTTGGTGGTGTGTTCGAAATCGAAAAAAGCGTCGCTGGGTGTCAGTTCGTAAAAGTTCATGGCGGACCAGATACAATCCCGCCGGGCCGCCTGCGGGTCAGCGCGTGGATCCGGATATGTGTAGAGGAGTTGCCGGGCAAACGGCGGGAGGAAGTGATACAGACTGAGCGAAGTGCTTTCCTTGGCGCGGGCCACCGAATCCAGCAGGGGACGGATGCTGGCCTGGTTGAATTTGCCCCAGTTGCGCTGCACGGCATCCAAGTCAGTCGAGGCATTGATCTTGACCCGCAAAAGCAGCGTCGGCACGCGGGACACCGACTTCAGGAGCCGCGCCGTTGCTTCGCCCGGATGAACCCCCTCGAAGGTGGACAGATCGGCGAAACACAGCGAACCCGAGTTGGTATAGAGCAAGTGTCGAAAGGTCCGGACTTCCGACGGGGCCAGTCCGGTCTCGGCCAGCCAGTTGTCCAGTCCGGTAGGTTGGGTCATGAACGGAGCGGATTGCTCGTTGCGAACATCTCTTGCCAGCACGCGGTAGATACGCTGACGACTGACCGGGTTCATCCCCAGCACGAGGAGCACGGGCGGCTGTACTACGATTCCGCCGTCCGGCAGAAATGACCATTCATTGGTACTGCTCAGTTCGACTCGCTGTTCGGGGGTAAGGCTGGCGGAGGCGAACAGCCTCAGCAGTTGCTCTGGATTGAATTTAGCGAAGTACCATTTTGGCGGTGGGGGTATTTCCGTAGTCCTGGCGATCAGGTAATTCGGCCGCTCGAGATTGATGAGCGTGACCTGGATCTCGTTTGCCCGGGTTACCGAAGAACGTTCGGCGGCCGGCAAAGTGCGTTGACCGCTTTTCGATGCGAGCCAAAGCAGGCAACTCGCAATGACCAGACCCAAGAGGAACGCGACGAGATATCCTCCCGCCTGTCGTGGCCTGTTCTGCGTGAAACACATGTTGAGCACCGGTCTTCAAAACGCGGCAACCACGCAAAATTGCAGTATTGCCACCTCGAGAAGTGGTAGACAACAAAGGATGGGGTCGGGTTACGGAAGACACCGAAACACCACGTAAATGCCGGCAATGTTGCAATGCTGCTGCCTGGGACTGAGGACGGCATCGGCTTGGCATCGAGCGCACCGCAGGATGCGAGCAATGACCAGGTCCCGCGCCGGCCGGTTGCGCCGGCTCAATCTTCGTACACGAAGAACTGCTCCACTTTCCCGTCGGGTTGACGGTACATCAACATGCGGAGCCCACCGCTTTCGAAGCTGAGGCGCGTGACGGTGACCTCCATCCCGCCGCGTTCATTGCGCGAGAGGACGTCCGCCTTGGTCGGCGAGCCGAAACGCTTCAGCCGGGCGGCGGCACCCGCAAGTCTTTCCCCCGTCAGAAAGAAGTTGAACTCCTCGCTCAACCGGCTTCGATCCACTTCGCCCTGCTGGTATTGAGCCAGCAAAACCTTCGCGGCATCGGCTGCGGGCGGTCCGGCGATATCCGGAATGGTGGCTGGCACTTTAAGGAGCAGGCCAAGGAGATCGCCAGGGATTGAGCCCAGTCCGCCTTCGAGGTTGCTGAAGACGATCACGGCCGAGCGCGTGCCCGGGACGGTGGCGTTGTAGGCGTTGAAGCCGCTGACTGCACCCGTGTGTACGGTCAGTTCTCGCCCTCCCTGGGTTCGCACCTGCAAGCCGCAGCCGTAGTCGCTGAGCCGCCCGTCGGTCAACTTGCGTGGGCTGGTCATCAACGCATAGGACGCGGGTTTCAAAACCTTGCCGGAGATCAGCGCCAGGTTCCATTTGGCCAGATCGGTGGGGGTCGAGAAGATGCCGCCGGCCGCACCGATCCAACCCTTGGCCTCCGGCCCGATCGCTTCGGGATCGCTCAACGCAAACGACGCATAACCGGTCGCCAAGCGCGGATCGGCGGCGGCCGGCTCGTAAGCCGTGTGTTCCATGCCGAGCGGCTTGAGGATGCGCTGGGTAAGGAATTCCGCGAATGGCCGGCCGCTAACTTTCTCGACGACACGCCCGAGCAGGATGAACCCGGTGTTGCTGTACGAGTAATTGCTGCCCGGTTCGAAATCCAGTTTGCCGCCGGCATACTGTCGCAGCAGTTCATCCTCGGCGATCGGTTGTTGCATCCGGCGATCCACGAAGTCGAGCGGGTAGTAATCCGGATAGCCTGACACGTGGTTCATCAGGTCGAGCAGCGTGATGTCCTTCGCCCGAGTCAGGTCCGGATAATACTTCGCCACCGGGTCGCGCACCGACAGCTTGCCGTCCTCGGCGAGCAACAACAAGCAGGCACAAGTGAACTGCTTCGTCACCGAGCCGATGGCGAACAACGTGTCCGGCCCAACTGCCCGGCCATCAGCGAGCGATCGTTTGCCGTAGCCCTTGGCCAGCACCAGCTCGCCGTCTTTGACAATGGCGACGGACAGACCCACGAGTTTCGCTTCCGTCAGCCTGGCTGCGAGGTAGGTGTCGATGGCGGGGAGGTCAAAGGTTTCTGGCAACTTCGAGGTGGAGGCGGTGCCGCGAGCGGGCGCCAGGCAGGCAGCGACCAACAAGGGAAGGCCGAGGCGGAGTGAAGTGTTCATGGGCCGATTCAACATGGATGGCTGCGCGAACTCAACCCGCATGCTTGGGTTGAACTTCGGGGGAATTCAGTCCTTCGATGCCGGCCTAGCTGCTGCGTTCCTATGCCAGCTCCATCGGACAAGGCTGTGCCCGTCTCATTCAACATTTTGTCCACATAGCTCTTCGGCGGTGTAGCTCGCACTCCGAGTTCGCACCGCCAAGACAACGTTTAACTTTCCGATGCCGCTTTCGCGCAGTTCCGCTTGTCTCGCTGATAGCAGAAAAAAAGCACAACTAGGCTGCCAAGCCCAAAAGCAATTACCAGCACCGAAGGTCCGGTTTTTAGGAATGCTCGTGTGAACTCCCAAGCTGCAATTACAACACACGCTGCACCTGCGATCAATCGGCTCGACAAAGACATCGGGACGTTTGCGGCCGCGGAAAAAAGGTTGCTCCATCGTGGGGTTCCCCAGGATGACCTGGGGCCAAATATGCAATATGCTGTCCCGATCAGGAATATCAGACCGTTGCTGAGATGAAGGACATCTTTCGCATTCATGGGCCGATTCAACACGACTGGGTGCTTGGACTCAACTGCATTGCGCCCCGTCCCAGCTTCAACGGGCTCGCTGATTGCAATGCTGTCGCCCGCATCCGTCAGCGAATGAAGGGCCGCAAGGTCGAGTGTCAAAAAACAAGCCGCCCGCCAGGGTTGCTGGCGGGCGGCAGAAGTCGAGCGAGGTCGGGACCTGGATGTTACGCGTTGTAAGTGCTGGAGCTGGTCGTGCCGCCGCGGCCGGTCCAGTTCGTGTGAAAGAACTGGCCGCGCGGTTGATCCACGCGCTCGTAGGTGTGCGCGCCAAAATAATCGCGCTGGGCCTGGAGGAGATTCGCGGGCAGCACCGCGGAACGATACTGATCGTAGAACGCGAGCGCAGTGCTAAACGCCGGCACCGGGATGCCCTTCTTGGCCGCATTGGCGACGACGTTGCGCCAGCCCTTCTGGCAGCGCTTGATCTCGCCGCGGAAATAATTGTCGAGCAGCAGATTCGCGAGCTTCGGATTGCTGTCGTACGCCTCCTTGATCTTGCCGAGGAAACGCGAGCGGATGATGCAGCCGCCCCGCCACATGAGGGCGATGCCACCGTAGTTGAGCTTCCACTTGTACTCGGCCGCCGCCGCGCGCATGAGCATGTAGCCCTGCGCGTAGCTGATGATCTTCGAGCAGTAGAGTGCGTCGCGGACGTCGTTGATGAAGGCCTTCTTCTTCGCCTCGTGCTTGGCGGCGGCGAGCTTCGGGTTCGGGCCCTTGAGCTTGCGGGCGGCCTTGACGCGCTCGTCCTTCAGCGCCGAGACACAGCGCGAATAAACCGCTTCCGCGATCAGCGTGATCGGGATGCCGAGGTCCTGGGAATTGACCACGGTCCATTTGCCGGTGCCTTTCTGGCCGGCGGTGTCGAGGATCTTGTCCACGAGCGGCGAGCCGTCCGCGTCCTTCTTCCCGAGAATGTCGCGGCTGATCTCGATCAAGTAGCTGTCGAGATCGCCGGTGTTCCATTCCTTGAGCACTTCATGCATCTCGTCGGCGCTCATGCCGAGGCCGTTCTTCATGATGTTGTAGGCCTCGCAGATGAGCTGCATGTCGCCGTACTCGATGCCGTTGTGAACCATTTTCACATAGTGGCCGGCGCCTTGTTCACCCACCCAATCGCAACAAGGGGCGCCGCCATCCACCTTGGCGGAGACGGCTTGGAAAATCTCCTTCACGTGCGGCCACGCGGCGGGGGAGCCACCGGGCATGATCGAAGGACCGCGGCGCGCCCCTTCTTCACCACCCGAGACGCCGGTGCCGATATAGAGGAGGCCCTTGGACTCGACGAGTTTGGTGCGGCGGTTGGTGTCGTCGAAGAGAGAATTGCCGCCGTCGATGATGATGTCGCCGGGTTCGAGATGCGGGATGAGCTGGTCGATGAACTCATCCACCGGCTTGCCGGCTTTGACGAGCATCATGACGCGGCGGGGGCGCTTTAGCTTGGCAACCATGTCCTCGATCGAGCTGGCACCGATGACCTTGGTGCCCTTCGCTTCGTGGGCGAGGAACTGTTCGACTTTCTCGACGGTGCGGTTGTAAGCCACGACGGTATAGCCGTGGTCGTTCATGTTGAGGATGAGATTCTGGCCCATGACAGCCAGACCGATCAATGCGATGTCGCCTTGGGGTTCCATTTGAATAGTGCTTGGAATTGTGCCGCCGAGGCTAGCCGTGGCGGTCGGGTTGAACAGACAAAACTTGATGAAATCGATTCACTGGCACCGTGAAAACTAACCATGCAGTTGGAGCCGGTCATCGGCCTTGAGCAGCCGGTCGAGGTTCGTCCAGGAAGTTTCATTCATGGAATTGAACGCATTCAGATATACCGCGACGATTTCCTGGGAATGCTTTTGCAGCAGCGCGGTGAGCGCGTTGTTCAGCCGGGCGTCGTCGACGGACTCGGGCAGGTCTTCGAGCACGCCTTTTTCGTGTTTCAGCTCGAGCGCGTCCAGGAAGTCGCACAACACGGCGGTCTGTGATTTGGTCAGCCAGGTGCGGAGCAGGGCGGAAGACGCCGACTCGAGGGTGGGGCGGGCCAACGCCTGAATCATGGCGGTGTGGCGGGCTGCGCGGGGCTGGCGTTCGAGGAAAACCGGGCGGACCTTTTTGGCGGCGGCCACGCTGTGGAGCGCGACTTTGTAGGTTTGCTTTTCCTGGTTAAAACTCCACTCAATGATCTCGTTCGCGAGCTTGGGCGACATGAAACCAAAGAGTTCGTGGGCGGTCATCATAGTTAAAATCAGCTGAAAACAGTCATTCCGGTCAAAAGCGGCGCGTTGTCTAGCATTTGCCTTTGCGAAAGGCCAGCGTGCATTTTGGTTCGTGGGTCCTGGCCGCAAGCGGGCTGGAATTAAAGACTTAAGAAGCTTCGCCGATAACATGTCGATGGGTGCAACATTCTGCGGCCGGCCGCATTCCCTCTGGAAACGAGGGCCTGCCGATGGATCGACGGATGAAGCGCGCCACGAGCAGCCTATGAAAAACAAACTTAACCTGCGCCGACAATGGCGCCGCGCCTTGCTGGCGTCGATCGGCGGCGGTCTCTTGTCCGCGGCCGGTGGCTTGCATGCCGCCGAACCCGCAGCAGATTCCGCCATCCAGCGGTTGCGCCAGTTGAGCCTCGAAGAGTTGCTCAACCTTGAGGTGTCCACCGTATCCAAAAAGGAGCAACGGGTGTCGGATGCGGCCGCCGCTGTGTCCGTGTTGACGGGTGACGATATCCGGCGCTCCGGGGTCACCCACATCGCCGAGGCGTTGCGTTTTGTGCCGGGGGTCCAGGTGGCCCGGTTGAACGCCCACCAATGGGCGATCAGCGTCCGGGGCTTCAACGAGGTGTTCGCCAACAAGTTGCTGGTGATGGTCGATGGTCGGAGTGTTTACACGCCGCTGTTCTCGGGAACGCTTTGGGAATATCAGGATCTTCCGCTGGAAAGCGTCGAACGGATTGAAGTCGTGCGCGGCCCCGGGGCCAGCGTCTGGGGCGCGAACGCGGTCAACGGCGTCATCAATGTCATCACCAAGTCGGCCAAGGAAACCCAAGGTGGCCACGTCGCCGTGGGCGGCGGCGATCTCGATGAATTCATCACCACCGCCAGTTATGGGGCCGCCTTGTCGGACGAGGCCTGGTTGCGGCTCGACATGAACTACCGGCAGACGGCGGAGATGGAAAACATCGACGGCGTCGGCAATGGTGACGATGTGCAATCTGGGACCGGTCGGCTGCGCCTGGATTGGGAGCCCGCCGACACTTCGACCTTTACCTTGATTGGCGGCGGCCAGTACTCCGAATTTGGCCAGCGCGCCGAGTTGCTGGATTTGAGCATTCCTGGGTACGCGACCACCGAGAACATTGTTCGCTCCGCCAGTGGAAACATTTTAGGCCGGTGGACCCGCACGCTGAGTGAAAAGTCCGAGCTCGAAGTGCAAAGCTACGTCGACTACTCGGACATCGATTCCGGGTGGATACACGACCAGCGCCTCAACTTCGATGTCGAGCTGAACCATCGCTGGCAGGCCGGTGAACACCATGACATCAATTGGGGCCTGGGTTATCGCCTCAACACCGATCACATCACCACGTCCGGCGATACCATCTACTTCGCACGCGAGGAGCGCTCCGTAAACCTGTTCAGCGGCTACCTCCAGGATGACGTGCAGTTGGTGCCCGAGGTGTTGTCCGCCACCGCGGGGGTGCGGTTGGAGCACAACGGCTATACCGGATTTGAAATTCAGCCCACCGTGCGGGGATTGTGGAAGCTCGCCGATCATCACTCGGTGTGGGGCGCGGTCTCCCGCGCCGTGCGGACCCCGTCGCGGGCGGAGAACGATTCCACCGTCAACGTCAGTTTCTATCCGCCCGGCACCTATCATCCGCTGTTGCCCACCTTGTTCGCGTTTTCGGGATCGGAAGACTTTGCATCCGAAGATTTGTGGGCGTTCGAATTGGGCTACCGCTGGCAGGCCGCTGACAAGTTGCATTTTGATGTCACTGGATTTTACAATATCTACGACGAGTTGCGTGGCAACCAACCAGGGGTGCCTTACCTAAATGATCCCCTGGTGCCGAGCTATCTCGTGGTCCCGCTCGCGGTGGCCAACGATACCAGCGGTGATACGTGGGGCGGCGAGTTGAGCGCCGTGTGGCAGGCGCTGGACGACTGGCGGTTGCGCCTGGGTTACAGCTATCTCGGGATGGCCATGCAGGGATCGGACGCGGCCGACGTGGAGGGGTGGTCGCCCAAACACCAGCTGTTTGTGCAATCGCAGTTTCAACTGACCAAGGATGTGGAGCTCGATGCCGCCGTGCGCTTCGTCGACGAGTTGAGCGGCCCGGGCATCCCGGCCTATGTCACGGCCGACGTCCGGGTTGGTTGGAAACCGCGGGCGGATCTCGAACTGTCAATCGTGGGGCAAAACCTGTTCGACAGCCCGCACCAGGAATTCGAGTCCACCCTGATCAAATACACGCCGTCGTTGATCGCCCGTTCGTTTTTCGGCAAGATCACCTGGAGCTTCTGAGTTTGAATATCAGACCAACAGCCGGCCGACGCTTGAATTGCCATGGGCTAGTGCTGCTCGTGTGGTTCTGCGCGTTGACATGTGGGCTGCCACTGTCCGCTCAGATCGGTGCTGACGACTACTCTGACGAAGAGATTAGGGCGGCCTTGTTGCTTAACTTTGTCCGCAAGACGGAGTGGCCGAAGGGTGCCGGAGAGGCATCGGCCCGGCCACTTACAATCGGGGTCGTTGGATCGCCCAAAGTGGCGGAGTTCCTTCTTAAGCTTGCCGGCGGTGGTGCGGACGGGAGCGTCAGCCCTTCGCTCAAAGTGGTAGAGCTGCGACCCGGAGATGATCCGGCAACTTGCTTGGTGGTGTACTTCAGTCAGAACGATAAGGAATCCAAGGCGATATTGGCCCGGATTGCCAAGACCCCGGTGTTGACTGTTGGTGAAGGGAAAGAGTTTACCAATGGTGGCGGAATTTTCGGGTTCGAGCGTATCAAACGCAAGATTCGCTACTGGTTCTCCCGCGATGCGATGGGCCAGTCTGGCCTGAAGATCAGCCCGGAAGTGATTCGCCTTGAGTTGAAGCCGGAAGGAGCGCGAGGGGACAAATGAAGGCCGGGTACCTAGCCAATCTGCCGCTCGAGCGAAAGCTGCGGTTTATCATCATGTTGACCTGCTTCCTGGCACTGTTTGTCAGTACTTTCGCAACGGCTGTTATCGAATATCTTAGGCTCCGGGAGCAGAAGCCGCGAGAGCTTCGATTTATTGCCAGTAAGATTGCCGAATCGGCAGTAAGCTACCTTGATATCACATCAGTTCAGGATTACTCGGAAGATGCGCTGGAGAGCCTGTCGCTTTTGAAGCCGCTGCGGGAGATTACTGCTGGGGCGATCTATCTGGCCGATGGAACCCAATATGCGTCCTACCCCACCAACCAGCAGCCTGGCCGGTTAGTGGCACCCAAGCAGGTGGGGGCCGTTGGGCATGCTTTCGGGCGCGATGGACTTTCGCTATTAGTAGAAGTTCGCGATGGTGACAAACTCGTTGGCTACGTTTACCTAAAATCTGATCTGTCTGAGATGTACGATCGCATTCGAAGCCTGCTGCTTGCGTCGGTTGCGATTCTGGTCGTTGCGCTGGGAGTTGCTTGGACGGTTTCCCGTCGATTGCAGCGCGTCGTGACGGAGCCCGTCCTCGAGTTGGCAGGGGTCGCTACTCGAATTGCCAAGGATCGCAACTATTCGTTGCGTGTTCAATACGACGGCCAGGACGAACTCGGCCGGCTCTACGAAGGCTTCAATGAAATGCTGAGCCAGATCCAGGGGCGCGATCAGGAGTTGTTGCTGGCCCAACGGGACTTGGAAAAAAGGGTCCAGGAGCGTACCGGCGAATTGGAGCAGGAAGTGATCGAGCGGCGCTCGACCGAAGACCGGCTGCGCGAGTCCGAGTCGCTTTATCAGTCGCTCGTGAACAACCAGCCGGTGAACATTTACCGCAAGGATCGCAACGGGCGGTTCACCTTTGCCAATACGTTTTTCTGCAAGACCTGCGAGTGTAGTCTCGAACAGGTGGTCGGCCGGACGGATGACGCATTCATGCCGCAGGAGCTGGCCGTCAAGAGCCAAGTCGAGGACATGCGGGTGATCGGCACGGGCCGCAGCGTGGAGGCTGAATTGTCCTACCGCGGTAAGCGCGGCCGGCTCGTTTATTTCCGCTCCATCAAGACGCCGTTGCACAACTTGCAGGGCGAAGTGGTCGGCATGCAGGGGATCTTCTGGGAGATCACGGCGCAGAAGGAGACGGAGAAGGAGATGATGATCGCCAAGCAGGTGGCCGAGTCCTACAACCGCGAGCTGACCGGGGCCAACGATCAACTCGAAGAAGCGGTTACCCGGGCGCGGGAGATGGCCGGGGCGGCGGAGTCGGCGAACCGCGCGAAGAGTGAGTTCCTTGCCAACATGAGCCATGAGATTCGCACGCCCATGAACGGGGTCATCGGCTTTACCAACCTGCTCCTCGATACCAAGCTTGACGAGGACCAGCACGACTTCGTGAAAACCGTCAAGAGCAGCGCCGAATCGCTGCTGAGCATCATTAATGACGTGCTCGATTTCTCCAAGATCGAGGCGGGCCGTTTAAGCTTGGAGAATGTCGAATTCGAGGTGCGTGAGATCGTCGATCTGGCGGTTGATCTCCTCGCCGAACGCGCCCATTCCAAACGCCTCGAGCTGGGGGCGCTGGTGCCGCAGGATGTGCCTTTCGTGTTGCGCGGTGATCCGCACCGGCTACGGCAGATCCTTATCAACCTGCTGGGCAACGCGCTCAAGTTCACCGACGAAGGCGAGGTGTTTCTCCAGGTTACTTTGGTGGAGGTGACCGATCTCCAGGTTGAATTGCGTTTTGAAGTGCGGGACACCGGCATCGGCATTTCCGAGGACGCGCAACGCCGGCTGTTTCAGGCCTTCAGCCAGGCGGATAACAGCACCACCCGGCGCTTTGGCGGCACCGGCCTTGGGCTGGCGATCAGCAGCAAGCTGGTCACCGCCATGCACGGCGACATTGGCGTGATCAGCCGGGAAGGTTTGGGCTCCACTTTTTGGTTCACCGTCAAGCTGGATACCGCACCGCTCGCGTCGCCGGAGAAGAACATTCTGCCCGGCAACCTCGCCGGCCGCCGTCTGTTGATCGTCGATGACAACGAAACGAACCGGCGGATTCTGGAGCATCATGCCACCTCGTGGCAGATGACCTTCACCAGTGTGGCCAGCGGACGGGCGGGGTTGGAAGCGCTGGCCCAGGCGGCCCGAGAGGGTCGCGCCCCGGACCTCGCCATTCTCGACATGATGATGCCGGAGATGGATGGCTTGACCCTCGCCCGGGCGGTGCGCGCGCAGCCCGGGCTGGCGGGGACCAAGCTGGTTTTGCTGACTTCGATTGGTGACCGGATGAGCGGCTCCGAGCTTCAGGCGGCCGGGCTCGAGGCCTGCCTTATCAAGCCGGTTCGGGTGCGAGAACTACAAACCTGTCTGGCCCGGTTGCTGGGTTCAGCCGTGGTGGAGCCAGCCATCGTTTCAGGCGGCCCCCGGCCCCCGGCCGCTGTGAAACCGCCGGCAACAGTTTCGCCCGCGCCCAGTCCGTCAGCGAATGGGCCGGCCCGCATTTTGGTTGCGGAGGACAACGCGGTGAATCAAAAGCTCGCCGTCGGAATGTTGCGCAAGCTCGGCTATGCCGCAGACGTCGTCGGCAACGGCCGACTGGCGGTTGAGGCCCAGACCCGGGCCCATTACGAAGTGATCCTGATGGACTGCCACATGCCCGTCTTGGATGGCTACGAAGCGACCGTGGAGTTGCGCAAAGTGCCCGCCGGTGAGCGCGTGCGCATCATCGCCATGACGGCCAATGCCATGGAGGGTGACCGCGAGAAATGCCTGGCTGCCGGCATGGACGATTATCTGAGCAAGCCGGTGAGGCTCGAGGAGCTGAAACAAATGCTGGAGCAATACCTGTCGCTGCCGGCGCCGGCCGCGTAGCGGTGGCGGGTGCATTTTTAGTCCGTGACCGGCGCGCGGGATTGATCTGGATTTGCATACTCAATGGAGTTCACCCAAGCTCCGCGGCGCATGACTTCATGGCGTTTGCTCATTCAGTGTTCTGACCAGCAAGGCCTGGTACACCGGGTAACCGGGGTGCTCTTGCAACATGGCTGCAATGTGCTGGTGAACCACGAATTCACCGATGCCGAGGCGGGCCGTTTCTTCATGCGGACGGAATTTGTCGGCGAGATTGATCCGGGCGGCGTGGTGGAGGAGTGCCGTTCAATCCTGCCGGCGAACGCGGTGATCCGGCTCGCCAAGCCAGGCCTTCGCCGCGTGGTGATCCTCGCGTCCCACGAACATCACTGCGTCGCGGATCTCTTGGTGCGCGAAAATTTCGAGGAGCTGCCGTTCGAGATTCTGGCCGTGGCGAGCAATCATCTGGCACTGGAGCCGTTGGTGCGCCGGTTCGACATCCCCTTCAAACATGTGCCGCATGACGCCCGGTCCCGCGCAGAACACGAGCGCCAGGTCATTGCGCTCATCGAGCCGTTGCGGCCGGATTTTGTCGTGCTTGCAAAATATATGCGCGTGCTGAGCCCGGAATTCGTCCGGCGCTTCGAAGGGCGGATGATCAACATCCACCACTCCTTTCTGCCTGCGTTTGTGGGCGCCAAACCTTACCACCAAGCATTTGCCCGGGGCGTCAAAGTCATCGGCGCGACGGCGCACTTCGTCACGGACGAGCTCGATGCCGGCCCGATCATCGTGCAGGAATTGCTGCCCGTGGATCATACCCACAGCCCGCAGGAACTGGCCCGTGCGGGCCGCGACGTCGAGCGCCAGGCGCTGGCCAAGGCGCTGCGGCTGGTCTTTGAGGATCGCGTGTTCCTGAATGGGAACCGCACCGTGATCTTCGATTGATTGGCGGCCAGCGGCTGTCCGCTTGGACCATTCGCGGGCGCGTTGCCAGTTCACGTCACCTTTCTGATTGGCAAAGCCGGCGGCGCTTCGCACCATCGCGGCCATGGCAAACACCAAGCAAGTCATCAAACCCGCCCAAGGGGCGCCGGCGGTCGGACCCTATAATCACGCGGTGCGGATCGGCGAGCTGCTCTTTTGCGCCGGCCAGATTCCGATCGACCCGCAGAATCCCGCCAACCCGTTTCCCGAGGGCATCGCCGCGCAGACCACGCGGGTGTTGGAGAACATCAAGATCATCCTCGACGACCAGGGCCTGACGTTTGCCAACGTGGTGAAGAGCACCGTTTTCATGGTCAACCTCGCCGACTTCACCGCGATGAACGAAATCTATGCCCGCTACTTCACGGGTGATTTTCCGGCCCGGTCCACCATTCAGGTTGCGGCTCTGCCCCGAGGCGCGCAGGTCGAGATCGAAGTGATCGCGCACTTTTGAGGCCGGCAACCAGCCATGAATGCGACCGTGGTCCGCTTGCGGGCGCATGCAAATTATTGAATCCGCGGCGGCGAAGTGTCCCTTGCCTCGGCGGCCAGTCACTTACATCCTTGATCGGCGCGGTGAACTGCAGCCCTGCCTGACTAATCATGAATCTAAAACGCGACCTGGGCATCGGAGTTTCCAAAGATCCGAATCCGGACCCGAATCTCGTCCGCTACATCAACCTCAAGCTGG
The DNA here is from genome assembly GCA_031362805.1 of bacterium. Classification (GTDB taxonomy): domain Bacteria; phylum Verrucomicrobiota; class Verrucomicrobiia; order Limisphaerales; family RI-55; genus RI-55. The sequence continues at coordinate 15,320 of JANLTG010000071.1, read as the reverse complement.
CAGCGCTGGGCCAGCCCACTGGCGGCCCACGGGTGGACACCGAGATGGGGGAGCTGCTGGAGACGCTGCTGCAACACTCGCGTGAAACCAGCCGCCTGCTGGCGAACTATCTTTGCCCGGCGGACTGGCGCATTCAGAAGTTCCTGGACGAGTATCTAGACGGCTGTCCGGTCAAACCCAAGCTGCCCGGCCAATCGTTCGTCCTCGATCGTCATGGTCTGGCCCGGGTGTTGTCGTTGCCGCCGGACGCGGACGAATTCATCAGCGATATCGTCAGTTCTTATCGCACCGCCAACGGCGTTCTGCACAATCCCGCCAGTGATCGCCGGACGACCAAAGGGGTCTTCCACGTCACGGAAGGCGGTCTGCCGATTCCCGAGGATAAGATTGCGGTGCCCGTCAACGTCTTCGCGAACCTGTTGCAACGTGCGCTGACGCCGCCGGAGGCGCTCTTAAAACTGCCCTTCACTTCGCGACAAGCGGACCCCGCCAAGGCGTGGGTTTCGCTCCTGCTCCGCCCGGTGGTCTGTCCCGAGGTGCCGGGGTTCACGCTCCAGAAATCCATCGAGCTGCGCCTCTTCGTGCCGGGCAATCTCGTCAGCAATCTCGATTTCGTGGAGAGCATCTTCGGCAATGCCGGCGATCCCTTCCTGCCGCAGAATGATGCCGGCCTGGATGTCGAGCATTGGGCGGGTCACACCGGCTGCGTCATCCTCGCACCGCATCTGATCACCACCACCAAGCAGGAAGTGGGTCTGCCCCCGTGGGATAAGGCGAGTGAACGCCAGCGCCGCGACGGGATGTGCTGGCAGGAACCGGGCGAACTCTACAACGGCGGCAGCGCTTTCAAGCTGACGTGTCGGGATGAGCGGGGGGTGATTGTCACCATCATCGCCGATAATTATTTCGGCTATTGCAAGAAGGAGGTCAAAACCCAGCTCAGCTTCGCCGCCAATCTCTTCGGCCTGTGCGAGGAGGAACACGCCGGCGGTGCGCTCGTCTATCCGAGCTACGATCTCGGCGAAGAATTCTGTGGCGACCGTCATGTCCGGCGACTGGGCCACACTTTTGAGAAGGTCGTGGCAGCCTACGGGCACATGATGGAGGTGAAGCCCGAGGGTTACGCGGTGGACAAGGCCCACCCGGACATCGTCTACGTGCCGGAAGACGTGCTCTTCGATCTGCACAAACAGAGCGTGAGCTGGACCCGCAATGGGAAGACGCACTCGATCAAGTTGCTGCCCCGCCGGACCTATGTGCGGCCATCGGGTTACAAGGTCCACATGGAGAAACCGCCGGGCGATCGGGCCTGGCGCCTCACCGGCACTGTTGCCGAGGGCACGCTCTGTCACAAACCTTGTACCGTCTCCGGCGGCGGCAAGTCGGAGATCTCCAAGCCGATCACCGATGCCGTCCTGCAGGGGCCGGTCTTCGTGGCGGACTTCAAGAACGACTTCGACAAAGTCGAGGAGATGATCAATCGCAACTACAGCGTCCGCTTCAAGGAAACCGAACGCGACGGTCAGGATCAGCGCACCATCCTGGATTCCGATCGTTCCCTCGGCTCGGTGATCAAACTGCTGACGCCGTCCCGCCGCGATTACGCGGAAGGCTACAATGCCTGGCTCGAAGCCATCCCGCAGTACGTCAAGGAGCTCGTGTTCGTCGTCAAGCGCTTCTACAAGCCGGAGTGGGGCGCCCGGTGGCGCGACCATTTCAGCGTCGACGTGGTCAATGGCATTCCCGGCAACGAACTCAAGTGTGACAACCGCAAGCTGGTCTCGGCTTATGTCCGCGTGGGCTTCGAGCCCGACGGCTCGTGGCGCGTGTTCGGTCTGCGCAAGGACTTTCATCCCGCCGCCAAGCTGACCCGCGAGGACGACATCACCGCTTCGGTCGTCGTGCCGAGCAGCGGGCTCGGGCATCTCAATCCGGATTACCAGCAGCCGAGTGTCAAGTTCGTGCAAAACTGCGAGTATCGTCTCTTCCAACGGCCGGACGACGCGATCATCCGCGGCTACGACAAAACGACCGAGCGTGAGATGTCCGAAGGCGGCAACTTCTTCTCCAACTACCAGCCCCTGACGCAGGAAGATGCCAGGGAGATGGTCGAGGACTCGATCAACCTCGTGAAGTTCACCCAGCCCATGCAGCAGTTGATCTGGGAGATGACCGCCACCGAAAAGCCGAAGTACTTCGTCTGCTCCGCGAACCCGCGGCTGGTGGACGGCAAGCCCTCCAAGAATCCCCGCTATCTTCAGTTGCGCCCGGATCTGGTGACCCCGCGCGAGAACTACCTCGTCGAGATGGCCACCCGCCTGCATCGCATGGTCCCGGCGACTGAAGCGGTGTTGAACCCGGTCAATTGCGTGCTGCCCGGCCGGCGTAACAATCCGCCCGAGCCCGCCAGCAAGATCCGCTCGCTCGCCGTTTACAACCCGATCCATTTCATGGAGCTGCCGGAGTTGCTCATGGAATTCATCTGCTCGATGACCGGCAAGTCGCCGTCCACCACTGGCGCCGGCTCGGAAGGGGCGATGACCAAAGGCCCGTTCAACGCCCTGCTGCCCATCCTCGACGTCAACGCCGCCCTCGTCTCCTACCTGCTCACCGGCTACCATGGCTTCGTTTCGGCCGCCGGCTGCGTGGGGCCCAACTGCCGCGTTGATCACGACGTGAGTCTGCTGGTGCCCGAGATCTGGTGCCGCATGAGTGTCGAGGAACGCGACGCGCAATTCCTGATCAAGAACGGCTACTTCGAGAAGTGCGAGGACCTGGAATATCAGGGGCGCAAGCTGTTGTGCAGCCGGCTGGGCTATCGCATGACGCGCCGCTTCGTGGTGAGCTTCTTCGGCCGCATGTTCAATCATCCGCATGTCGTGTTCGCCGACGAGATGCTCAAGCCGGAGTTGCAGGACCTCGACATCTTTGCCGACGGCATTGACAACATTGTCGAGACGCAGCGCCGCGTTTCGGCTGCGTATTTCCAGGACGGCAGCCTCGAGCTGGCCTGTCCGCCGGTGAAAGCGTTGCTGCACATCATGCGTGACGACCACTGGGAAGGCCGCGGGCTCGAGGACCCGGCGTTTCGCCAGCTGTTCACCCGCGAGTCGTTGGTCGCCAGTGATTGGTATCAGGAGCGGCTCAAGGCCAAGCAGACGATTGATCTGCGCCTGTGGCGGCATCACGTCGGTTACCTCAAGGCGTTCCTGAACAAGACCACGCACCACGAAGAGGCCGGCCGACTCGGAATTCACGGTCGCCTGACCTACGCGGAACAGGAGCTCGCCCGCGTCAAATCACCCGCCTACCTCGAACACCTCCACGGCACCCTCGGCGCCGAGCCCTCCGTCGCGGCCCGGCTCTCGCGGTGAACCGGAAAGGCGACATTCCTGTCGCCCGGTTGCGCGTCGATTCCAACCACTCACCTCACCGCCCGCACCGGATTGGTGCGGGCGGTTCACGTATTCGTCGGAGGCGACGGGATCAATCAGACGATTGCGCGGAGAATTCGCCGGTTGGTCCAATGCTGGCGATTAGCCGCGACGTCCAGGTCGCCAAGTTCATGCCATTTGCGGCGATGCCGAAACTGTGGCGCTGGCCGTCCGCCAGCCGGAGATCCAGCGAGGTTTCACCGACCGGATCGATCACGAAGGCCAGGGGTAACGGGCCGCTGACGTTCCGGGTGCCAGCGGAATTCTTGACCGTGCCCCGCACCACGACGCCAGCTTCGCCGGTCAAGTGAATCGACACCGCTCGGGGCGAAAGTTTCGACAGTTCATCGAGCGTGATCCCGATCTGCGCGACGTCCGCTTCGGTCACCTCGATGGCAAAGGGCGCATCAGCCAGCGGTTCACCGAAGTCATAGAACTCATACGCTTGTGAAATCCAGGGCGCGGAGACCTCGGCGAAGTCTTCACTCACCCATTCGATTCGCCGGGCTAGCTGGGTCGTTTCATCCAGCCAGACGCGCGTTACCACGTTGGCGGCTGGCCAGCCATTGATGGACATGCCGGGGTGCTGACGTTCTCCAAGCCAGCAACTCTCCAATCCGGCGGGGGCCGTTTCGCGGGCCAGCGTCAGAGGCACGGGGTCAAAAGTGTAATCGCTTGCAACTCGCACCGGATTCGCCAGACGGCCGATGTCGAGCGGTGTGGAGACGAGCCCAAAGCGACGTTCGCCGGTCACGTGATTGACCCGCAGTTCCCAGCCACCCTTGGACCACACGGTTTCCGTCTCCCTGATGGCAACCATCTCGCTCACTCCGTCGGGGCTGACGCGAAACAGAATTTCCTCCACCACCAGCGGGTTCGCCGGATGCATGGATGTGCTGAAATTGGGCGAGGCATTGGTGGGCTTTGAACGATCGCGCATGACGGCGTGGGATGGACCGGAGCGCTCGTAGTGTAACACGCGTACCGACTTCACGCGGCCCAGGTTTTCATAGGCTGCGGCGATGGAGCGGCCGCCGCCGTCGCCGAACATCACGGCCATGATGATCAAAGCGGCGACGCCGCCGATGCCCGTGACCGGCTTCCAACACCTGGCCAGCCATTGGCCCAAGACTGCGCCAAGCATCTGAGCCGCTGGGGCAGTTGATCGAGGCCGGGGCACCTCAATCTGCCTTTCGAGGGTTGCGAGCAGCTCCGGCGGCGGAACGGGCGGCGGCGTTTGTTGAAGCCATTGTCCAATGTCAGGATTCGATTTCATCGTTCGTTCTCGGTTCAAGGGTTGTTTCCAATAAGGTTCCCGGTGGATTCCGTCATTCTTCCGCGCAGACGATCCAGCGCCGTGCGCAACCTCAGCTTGAGCGTGCTAAGTGGCATCCCCAGCACGGCCGCCACTTCCCCAAGGGCCAGTTGCTGGCCATAGCGCAAGTGGATGGCTTGTCGTTCGTCGTCATTCAGTTGATCGACGAGAGTCCACAGTCGCCCCGCTTGTTCCGTGGTCACGGTCGCTTCGAGCGGGGACGGAAGATCCCCCGGCAGCTCCTGCCACCAGTGCTCCGATTGCGGCACTGTCGGGCGCTGCTGACGCACCCAATCCACCCAGGCGTAGTAGGCGATTCGGTGAATCCAGGTGCTGACCGTGGCTTCACCGCGGAATCGCGGGAGCGCCTGCCAGACCCGCCGAAATGTTTCCTGAGTCAGATCGGCTGCGTCCGCGTCATTCCCTGCCAGCCGGCGCAAGTAAGCAAAGATCCTTGAGTATTGTCTGTGGAGGAATTGGGACGCGGCTTCGCGGTCGCCCTGAGCGGCTTGGCGGCACCAGACTTTCAACTGCGATTCAGATTCCATTCGGTAAACCTTTCACTCATTGGTCGAAAGCCGCCGGGCATTCGGCCAAAGAATTTTGAAGTTCCTTTGTGCGGCAAACAGTGTTGCGGCGAATTTGGGGTGCGGAACTTGGATCGACAAGGTTGGGAAATAGCCGTGAGATTGCCCGCGCCAGATGAACAAAACGACCGATGAGTTCCAAACGTGCCGCACCAAGATCGGCCTGCGCCTGAGCCAGCATGGCGTTGTGCTTAGCGAACTGCGCACTTCACCGGGACCGACGCACAGTGTGTTCGATGTGCTGGCAGCGGTGATCGCGGTCGTCGCGCCGGCTGGACGCATCGGCATCCTCGGATTCGCCGGTGGCGGCATGCTGGCTCCGCTCCGCGGACTGGGCATCGAGACCGCCATTGATTCCGTGGACCTCGAACGCGCGGGCTATGATTTGTTTTGTGAGCATTGTCGTGGCTGGGCCGGTCAGGTGAATTGGGAACAGGCGGACGCCGGCGAGTGGCTGCGGCGCCAACCCCGTGATTTCAAAGTGCTGGTCGATGACTTGTCCGTGCCCACGCACAACGATGTCATCAAGCCTCCGATCACCTGGGAGGTGTTGCCGGAACTGATCCGCGATCGGCTCGCGCCAGGGGGAACCGCCGTGTTCAACTTGCTGTTGCCACCCAGCGGCACGTGGTTCCCGGAGTTGACCCGCCTCGCCGGCTTGTTCAAAACGGCGCACCTGATCGAGCTCGACGAGTTCGAAAACCGCATCCTGATTGCGGGTGATGAATTGCCGAACGCCCGCGAGTTCGGCGTGCAAGTGCGGCTCGCGCTCCGCCGCGTCCGCTCGCGCCACGCCGCGCGGATTCAACTGCGCAGTCTGCGCTGACCAAACGGCCGCAGAATTCGTTTGAGGACGAGGACGAGGACGAGGACGATTCCGCGGATGTTGATTCTGGCCATCGAAACTTCCTGCGACGAAACCAGCGTCGCGCTCGTGCGCGATGGGCTAGTGCGGGCCAACGTCGTGGCGTCGCAGATCAAGCTGCATGAGGAATACGGCGGCGTCGTGCCCGAACTTGCCACGCGTGAACACTTGAAGAACTTGATGCCGGTCGCTCGCGAGGCATTGCGATTGGCGGAGGTTGCTGTTGGCCAGCTTGACGCCATTGCCGCCACGCGCGGGCCCGGTCTCCCGCCGGCGTTGATGATCGGGCTCAAGGCCGGGCAGGGGATGGCGTTCGCTCTGGGCAAACCGTTCATCGGCATTCACCACCACGAAGCGCATCTCTACTCGCCGTGGATCTCGGGCGATCCGCCTCGCGCGCAGTTTGAGCAATTCGAGTCCAACGTCTCGCTGATTGTCAGCGGTGGCCACACCATGCTGGTTCACGTCGCAGCCGAGCTGAAGCATTATGTGCTCGGCGCCACGATCGATGACGCTGCCGGCGAATGTTTCGACAAGACGGCCAAGCTGATCGGCCTCCCTTACCCCGGCGGTCCGCAGATGGATCGTCTCGCCGCGGAAGGCAATCCCACCGCCCACGATTTCCCGCGGCCGCTGCTAAAGGAAACCAACGACGACTTCAGTTTCAGTGGCCTCAAGACCTCGGTGCGCTACTTCCTCGACAAGCATCCCGAGCTCTTGAATGACCGGCAGAAAGTTTGCGACCTGTGCGCGAGCGTGCAGGCCGCGATCGTCGAAGTGCTGGTGAAGAAGACGGTGCGCGCCGCCACCCGGCTGGGCGTGCGCTGTGTCACGGCGTCAGGCGGCGTGTCGTGCAACCGCGCGCTGCGCCGGGAACTCGCCGCCGCCTGCGAGCAGCGCGGTCTCAAGTTGCGGCTGAGTGATCCCCGGTTGAGCACCGACAACGCCGCGATGATCGGTGTGCTGGCTGAGCGAAAATTGCTGGCCGGTGGCCCTGCCACTGACCTCGACGAAGAGATCAAGGCGGGCTGGGCGCTTGCCTGATTCAAGCTGGCAAGCCTCGGTGATGGTCGTCAGAGTGGCCGCGTTCCAATTCTAGCCGCTATGAGCGCCACATCACGTCGTCGATTCATCCAGGGCACCGGACTTGCCGCCTTCAGCGCCGCGCTCGGATTGCCCCTGCCGTTTGGCCGCAACCTGCCCCTCGGGATCACGCCGGTGGCGTTGAGCGCGGAGCCGGTTGGCGGGATGATTCCGGGCAAGCGCGGCGTACGGGTGTTGAGTGACCGCCCGATCAATTGTGAAACGCCCGTCACCTTGCTGGATGACGAACTTACGCCCAACCAGCTCCACTTCGTGCGCAACAACGGCCACGTGCCGCCCCGCGCGAACAGTGGCGATCTGACCGGCTGGTCGTTGACCATCGACGGCGAAGTCGGGCGGCCGCTCACGTTGACGCTGGACGAGTTGAAGAAATACCGCGCCGTCGAACGGGCGTTGGTTCTGGAGTGCGCCGGCAACGGGCGCGCGGGCTTTAATCCGCCCACCAGCGGCAACCAATGGACGCTCGGCGGTGTGGGCTGCGCTCTCTATCGCGGTGTCTGTCTGCGGGATGTGTTGAAAGACGCAGGCGTAAAGTCCTCGGCGGTTTACATCGGCTATTACGGTGAAGACCCGCACCTCAGCGGCGACGCCAAGAGGCAGGCGATTTCGCGCGGCGTGCCCATCGCCAAGGCGCTCGACGAGCACACGTTGCTCGCGTGGGAGATGAATGGTGACCCGCTGCCCGCGTTGCATGGTTTTCCGCTGCGCCTGATCTGCCCCGGTTGGCCGGCGTCGACCTCTGGCAAATGGATCACCCGCATCTGGGTGCGCGACCGCGAACACGACGGCGAGAAAATGACCGGTCACTCCTATCGCCTGCCGCGTAATCCGGTGGCGCCCGGTTCGACGGTGCCCAAGGAGGACATGGACATTATCCAGGAGTTGCCGGTGAAGTCCCTCATCACTTCGCCGGGCACGGGCATTGAACATCCGGTGGCCGAAGCCCTGGCCCTGCGCGGGCATGCCTGGAGCGGCCACGGTGATGTTCGCCAGTTCCATGTCAGCATCGACTTCGGCCAAACCTGGCTCAAAACCGAATTGAAGAAGCCGCGAAATCGATACGCGTGGCAGCGCTGGACGGCGGCAGTGAGGTTTCCAGTAAAGGGCTATTACGAGGTCTGGGCCCGAGCGACCGACGAGGTCGGACATATGCAACCGATGGTTGTGCCCGGCTGGAACCCGGAAGGCTATGGCAACAACGCCATGCAACGCATCGCCGTCAAGGTTGTCTGAGTGGTCATGAAAGCGCGCCTCTCAAGCGGTTGGACCTTCATGCGGGTCGCTTTCCTGGTGATCATCATCCTCTGGCTCGCCGCGCTGTGGATGACCGGCGCCGAGCCTGCGAAGGAGTCCAAGCCCGACGTGATTGAAAAACAGTTCGGCTTGAAACCCGGCCCTGGTCGCGAACTCGTTTTGGCGAACTGCCTGCCGTGTCATTCGACTGCCATCGTTGCCGCGAATCATTTGAAGCGCGAGCGCTGGGCGGAACTCGTCACCCAGATGCAGGTGAAGAACGGCATGCGGCCGCTCGAGGAGACCACGCGCCAGCAGATCCTCGATTACCTCGAAACGGCCCAGCGTCCCGACGACGCCGGCTTGAGCGCTGGCAAACAAACCCCCTGGGCCACACCCCTCTACCAGCCAAATCCGATCTGGTGAGCAGGCGGCAGAGCTGTCGGTAGAATTTTCGCCGGAAGTTCGCTCAACCCGAACGTTGAAATGGAATTGCCGCGAGCCAATGGAGAGAGCTGAGAGAGGCGGGGCGATTTCAGGGGATAAAATTCTCCCGTCCTTCTTTGAGTCCTTTGTGCTCTTTCGTGGCCAACTTCAGTTTTCGGATTCAGTCGGGTTCACGCCCGAGCGGTCCCGGTTCAAAGTGGAGCCCCGGTCTTTTGAACGCCTCGGCGGCGTGCAGGGTGAAGGCTGTCACGCCAGCGTCTTGGAGTGCGGCCGGGAGTCAGCGATCTGCCGCTTTGTGGGGCGCCCGGCGATGCGGGTTGATCGTCCATGCACCGCGAGGCGAGACGGACAAATGTGCGGGCCAACGGCCTAATCAGTTTCGTTCATGGCTTTTCGTAAACATGCGTCAAAGCACTGTAAAAATGGATGATTATTCACTTGTCCAATTTCCGCCTCACGTCAGCAGATGCTCTCTTTACGAAAAAGTTTTGTCAGGATTTGTCAGGTTGGAATCGCTTGCTCCCGTGATGATTGACCGTTGTGTCTTGATCTCGCTGCGCGATCAAAGACATAAACCCCGACGACATAGCTGGGGCAGTCGCATCCATGACCGAAGACGATCCGGGCGTGCTGAGATGAAACAAGCTCGCGAAACCACGCCCTAGGTTGACCGGGACAGCACTCCGAGGCGGGCAAGGTGTTGGGGTGTTCAGTCCGATGTAGGCGAGCTTTGCTTTCGTTCGTAGCCGAGAAGCTGCCCCGGCGTTTAATTTTCGTTGGCATCCCGCATGCCTTGGTTGGCGTGTCGAGTTCACTAAGCTTCCGCAGTTCGTGAACCTTTTTTCTTGCCGATATCCCCTTGGTCTCCAGCCACTCTATCAGCGTTCGCCTGTGCGGTTCGCATCGGTAATCAATTGGTCCACGGTTCGAGTCCTTGCCGGGGCACCAGTTCTATTTCTCCCGCAGTCATCCCAAATATGAACTTGCGCTGCACGCGCCGGTTCCCATCATGACGGCCGGTTGCGTTCGTAGCTCAATTGGATAGAGCGTTGGTCTCCGAAGCCGAAGGTTGTGGGTTCGACCCCCGCCGAACGCACCACTCAATTCCCCGCTTGGTTCCCACCCGCTTCTGCGTTATCGCTGTCCCCATGACTGACGTGGAAAATCGCCTCCTCGAAACTTTGATCGAGCTGGAGGCAACCGTGAGCGGCATGGCGACCGCGAATCCCAAACCCAACTTGATGCCGCTCTTCACTCGGCTGGATGAAATGGCCGGCCAACTCCCGGCCGATGCCGATCCGGAGTTGAAACATTTCCTCGTCCGCAAGAGCTACCAAAAGGCCCGGCTGCTTTTGCAAGGCCGGGGCCCAGAGAATCGCCGGGGGTCGTGCGGTCACTGAGGGTTGTTTTGCTTGTGAGCCTTTCCGACACAATCGCGGCAATCGCCACCCCTATCGGCGAAGGTGGGCTGGCGGTAATCCGGATTTCCGGCACGCAAGCCACGAGTGTTGCCGACAAATGCTTTCGACCGGGTGGCAAATCAGCTCTCCGTCCCAGTGCCGCGCCCACCCACACGATCCAGTATGGCCATGCTTTCCGTGGTGACCGCGTGATCGACGAGGTGCTGGTGTCGGTGATGCGCGCGCCGCGCACGTTTACCCGCGAGGATGTAGTTGAGATCACCTGCCACGGCGGCTTGCTTGCCTCCAAGGGCGTGCTCGATGCGGTGCTCGCGAGCGGCGCACGGCTCGCCGAACCGGGCGAGTTCACGAAACGCGCTTTCCTGAGCGGCCGGCTGGATCTCGCGCAAGCCGAAGCCGTGGCCGACCTCATTCACGCACGAACGGATCTCGCCTTGTCGGCGGCCAATGAACAGCTCGCCGGCAAGCTGTCGCAGAAAATCAACGAGCTTCGCGATGGGCTCGTCGCCACCCTCGCGCATGTCGAGGCACACCTCGATTTCCCGGACGAAGACATCACGCCGGACACGTTGGAGAAATTGCTCAAGCGCATGACCGACGCGGTGGAGTTTATCGACCGGTTGCTGCGCACCGCCGACGAAGGACAGATCCTGCGACGAGGCGTTCGGGCCGCGATCATTGGTCGGCCAAACGCAGGCAAGTCGAGCCTGCTGAACCACCTGCTCGGACACGAGCGGGCCATCGTCTCGCCGATTCCCGGCACCACCCGCGACACGATCGAGGAAACCGCCAACATCCGCGGCCTCCCGGTGGTGTTCATCGACACTGCGGGCTTGCGGGAAGGGGGCGATGAACTCGAAGCCGAGGGCATTCGCCGCAGCCACGCGTCGCTGCAGAAGGCGGAGTTGATCCTGCATGTCATCGACGGCTCCGAACCGTTGGACCCCGAAGATTCGCGGTACTTAAGTGAGCTAGCCGACAAGCAGCGTATCGTTGTGTTGAACAAGTCGGATCAGCCACCCCGGGCGGAGGTGCCTTCGGAGCTAGCCCCCGATGCCGTGGTGCTGTCCTGTCAAACGGGCGACGGCGTTGAAGCGCTCAAAGATGCCATCAAGGCGCGTTTGTGGTCCGGCTCCGCGACGGCCGAATCACTTCAAGTCATGATCAATTCGCGGCATCAGGATGCGCTGCGCCGGGGCAGGGAATCCTTGGAACGAACCGTTGCCGCACTGCGAGAGGGCGTGTCGCTTGACTTTGCGGCGTTCGATCTCCGGATGGCGGTCAACGCGATTGGTGAAGTCGTGGGCAAGACCACCACCGAGGACATCCTCGATTCGATCTTCAGCCAGTTCTGCCTGGGCAAGTGAGCGCCCCGCGCGACTGCCAGCGAGGCGGACATTGCCATTTCGTATCAATCGACGATGGTCCGTGAGTCCATGGAAAACCAAAATGCCAGCGGCTCGAATCATTCTTCGCGCATGCGTGGCCGAATCGGCTGGCTCGTCAGCGCGATCATTGCGGGCATCTTGATGCTCCTTATGTTGATTCGCCAAACCGACCAGATCAACGACGTCGAGTATCAGGGTCGGCCGCTCACCCGCTTGCTTGATGACCTGGTTTATCCGGTAGGGAGCACGAACTACATTACGGCGGCAGCGGCGGTGACGGAACTTGGTACGAAGTGTTTGCCGGTGGTGGTAGAGGTGCTTCGTGATGGAACGCCACTTTACGTCGAGTATTACCTGCGGTGGCAAACAAAGCTTCCGGCGACTAGCCGGGTCTGGATCAACCGGAGATTTGAACCGTATCGCTACCAGCAGCGCCAGCAGGGAGCGCTGATAGCCATCGGTTTGTTGGGTACGAACGCGGCACCGATCGCGACGGACTTGGGTGAGCTTTTCAAACGAGGCAACTATCCGGAGCGAGTGCAAATTGCCAACGTGATGCCGAAGCTCGGTCCCTCGATTGTCCCGTACATCAAGCCGTTTCTCACCGACCCGGACCTGCGCACGCGCGGTTTGGCAGCATTTGTTTTGCACCAAGCCGGCCCGGGGGGTGCCGGGGTTGCCGAAGATTTGATCGCGGGCTTGGTCGGTGCCGACGCCAATCACCGGCGGCTGATCGTGCAGACCTTGGGTCGTATGGGCGGTTCGGTGGTGCCGCAGGTCACCAACCTGTTCATGCACGCCAATCCGGTTTATCGCTCGGTTGGATTGCAGGCCATGGAGGGATTGCTACCGCGAGCGCTCGATGTGACCCCCACGGTTTTGGGCATGCTGGACGACGCTGATTTGGAAGTGCGACTGCGCGCCGCCTTGCTGGTGGCCAACTGGTGGCCGATGCCCGTTTCGGATTGGCGGAAAAAAATAGAGGCGCTGCCGCCCGAACACCGCACCCGGTTGCGACTTGCAGCTTTGATCGAGCTTCTTGAGGAACGAGGGCCGTGCCTGCGCGCGGTCTTGCGCGAAGGCCTGCATGCGGACGCGCCGCTGAGTTTCCAGGCGGCGACGCGCTTGGTCGGGTTCGGTGAAGCCGATGCTAATCTGCTGGCATGTCTCGAAACGCTGGCGGTCGATGCCAACCTCCAAGTTTTCCAACGCTCCCAGGTCGACGCTCTGCGCAAGACTGTTCAGCAACGAATGCTCATTGGCGGGGCGGCGGAAACTGAGCCTGGTCCTGGCACGGCTGGAGTCGGGCAATCTCCGCCATCAACCGGTCGGCCATCTCCTGATAAATTACCTTAAGGCGATCCTTGGAGCAGGTCGTCGCCTCGGCGCGCTCCCTCGAAAAATCCATTGGCCAGCCGTACTTCACACCGATCGGTCGCGGTCGCGGAATCTTCATGTGGCGCCCAAAAGCCTCGAAAGTTCCGAAGACGCGCACCGGGACGACCGGCGCGCCAGACTTGTGGATGATGAGTCCGATGCCCGCCTTCGCAAGTTGCAGGTTGCCATCGTAGGTGCGGGTGCCTTCGGGAAACAGGACGATGCCGCCGCCCGCTTTCAGGCGTTCAATGATGATTTTCAATCCGCGTGGACTTGTGCCGTGGCGATCGATGGGAACGGCGTTCCACGAGCGGATAACGGCGCCGAAGATGGGGAACCGAAACAACGTGTCGCGGCCGATGTAGTTGATGGGGCGGTGGAGCGGGGCACCCACGAGCGGCGGGTCCAGGTAACTGGCATGATTGCTGGCCAGGATGACCGATCCGTCGAGAGGCACCCGTTCGGGGTTGAAGATCCGCCAGTGAAAGTACGTGGCGTAGATCAGCCGAAACGACGACCAGGCGATCTTGTAACTCAACGTCATTTCACTCATGGCCATTCACACCAGTCGTGCTCGTGCTCGCCCTAGTTGTCGTCGTCGAAAGTGTTCCGATTACGAGGACGATGACGAAAACGAGGACGACGTATTAGAGCCCGATGACCCGCATCACGGCAGCCATCGTTGACGGCACGATCGTAGGCTCGAAACCGGCCGTCTTCACTGCGGTGTCCGGATCCTTCAATCCGTGGCCGGTCATCGTGGCGGCGACGAGGCTGCCGTCAGGAATCAAATTTTCGGCAACCGCCTTGATCAGTCCGGCCAGGGGGGCGGCGCAAGCGGGTTCGACAAAGATGCCTTCGGTGCGGGCGATCAGCATGTAGGCATGGAGAATTTCCTCGTCCGTCACCTTGCTGATGCGGCCGTTGGATTCGTTTGCGGCGGCCACCGCGCTCTGCCAGCTCGCGGGGTTGCCGATGCGGATCGCCGTCGCGATCGTCTGCGGATCGGCAATGGGTGCGCCATCGACGATCGGCGCCGAGCCGGCGGCCTGCCAGCCGAACATGCGCGGCAACGTGTCGGACAAGCCGGCGTCGGCGTATTCCTTGTAGCCCTTCCAATAGGCGGTGATGTTGCCGGCGTTGCCGACCGGGAGAAAATGGAAGTCCGGCGCATCACCGAGCGCATCGCAAATCTCGAACGCCGCCGTCTTCTGCCCTTCGATGCGCACCGGGTTCACGCTGTTCACGACCTCGACTTTTCCGGTCTCGCCGAGCTCGCGGACGATGCGCAACGCCTCGTCGAAGTTACCGTCGATGGCGATCGTGTTGGCGCCATACATCAACGCTTGGGCCAGTTTGCCGAGCGCGATCTTGCCGTTCGGGATCAGCACGGCGCACTTGAGGCCAGCACGTGCGGCGTAGGCGGCCGCGGAGGCCGAGGTGTTGCCCGTGCTTGCGCACACGACGACCTTGGCGCCCTTTTCCATCGCCTTGGACACGGCCAAGGTCATGCCACGATCTTTGAAAGAACAAGTCGGGTTGAGCGCCTCATACTTCAGGTAAAGTTCAAACTTGCCGCCGATTGCCTGCACGAAGTTCGGCACGCGGATCAGGGGCGTGTTGCCTTCGTTCAACGTGATGATCGGCGTGGCATCCGTCACCGGCAGGAATCTGCGATAGCGGTGGATGACGCCCTGCCAGGGACCGGAGACGAGAGTGGAAGGTGCGCTCATGGATCAATCAAAATGTTCCACCGGAAACAGGACGGGCTCGCCCTTGACGACCGGCAGTTTGGAAATTTGCTTCAACGCCCGCTGCATCGCGGCGTACGGCGCGTCATGAATCATCAGGATCAACGGCACGCTCTCACCGGCGTGGCCCTCGGGTTGGATCACCGAGGAAATGCCGATCTCGTTCCTCGCCAAAATCGTCGCCACCTTCGCCATGACGCCTGGGCGATCAATCACGCTCAGCCGGATGTAAAACGGTGTGACGACTTTGGTGATTGGCAGAATAGATCCGTCGCGTTCGTGGGGAACGAACGGCGGAATGCGGGTCTGCCCCCCTGACTTGAGATCAAGCGCCGCGTCCGCGAGATCGCTGAGCACCGCGCTGGCGGTGGCGTCCTGGCCCGCGCCGCGCCCGTAGA
>JANLTG010000064.1:0-2869 GCA_031362805.1 bacterium | reverse complement strand
CGTGGTCGGTACGCCGCAGTTGGAGTACATCGGCTGCCATCCGCTCTGGGGCTGACCCGCGAGGCCGAACAAATCGCTGCACGGTGACGGCGGCCGCATTCCGGGTTTTCAGAGTTCACAGGTTTCTCAGCGGCCCCGGCTACTGAGCCTGTTCGTTGAACTAAACCGCACGCGGTGGTTGAGGGTTGTTCTCAATGTGATGTCCGATGTGAAGTTCGCCGATCTCACACTGTCATATCGATGCCCGGGCGTTCTGAGTGATGTGATGTTCCCTTCTCACACTCGTCCTGTTCCACTTCTATAGAATCCCGCGTTTCGCTTACCGTGAAGGCTTCGCCCTTCACCAACGCGAGACGCATCATGACTCCCCTTCGGCAGCGGTACAGCGACGATCTTCGTCTGCGCAACAAGTCCCCCAAGACCATCGAGGCCTATGTCCACGCCGTCGCCAAGTTCGCCCGGCATTACAACAGCTCGCCCGAGCAGCTCGGGCCCGACCAGATCCGCGACTATCAATTGCACCTCATCAAGGAGAAGGTTTCCTGGAGCCAGTTCAATCAGTGCGTGTGCGCTCTGCGTTTCCTTTACAACGTCACGCTCGATCGGCCCCACGTCATCCGCCATCTGCCGTTCGCCAAGCGGCCGCGTGTCCTGCCGACCGTGCTGACTCGCGAGGACGTGGCCCGACTGCTCGCTGCGGCGCTCCCCGGACGCGACCGCACGCTGCTCGAGATTCTCTATGCCTGCGGCCTGCGCTTGCGCGAGTTGTTGGCGTTGCACGTGACGGATATTGACAGCGCACGCATGATTTTGCGCGTCCGGCAGGGCAAGGGCTCGAAGGAACGGCATGTGCCCTTGCCGACTGCGCTGCTCGAACAACTGCGGGCGTACTGGACGCAGTATCGCCCTCACACGTTTTTGTTTCCGGGTCTGAAGCCGGACATGCCGTTGCACGACGGCACGGTGCAGCGCCTGTGCAAGCGCGCCGCCCGCCGCGCCGGTCTGACCCAACGCGTCCATCCGCACACGCTGCGGCACTCGTTCGCCACGCACCTGCTCGAAGCGGGCGTCGATCTGCTCTCGGTGCAGAAGATGCTGGGCCACAGCCATTTCAACACGACGGCGAAGTATCTCCACGTCAGCCAGCGCCGGCTGCACGACCTGCCGAGCCTGCTCGACGCATTGCCCAAAACGGAGGCTCAATCATGACCTCCCCCGGCGAAGAACGCCCCAAGCTGGAAGTCGCCGACGTGATCCGCGCTCATGGCGACGAGTTCCGCGCGAAGTTCGCGGCCATCCTGAGCGATTCGCAGCGAAAGGCCTTGCGCGATCTGGCCCGCTGCCGCACGGCGGAATTGGGCGGGCACGTCGAACGGTGTCTGGACTGCGGGCACGAACGGATCGCCTACAACTCGTGCCGCAACCGCCATTGTCCGAAGTGCCAGGCCCAGTCGCGGGCCGAGTGGCTGGCCCGGCAAGCCGAACACTTGCTCCCGGTCGAGTATTTTCATCTGGTGTTCACGCTGCCCGACGAACTCTCAGACTTGGCGAAGGCGAACCCATCGACGCTTTACGATCTGTTGTTCCAGGCGGCGTCGGCGGCGGTGCGCGAAGTGGCGGCCAATCCGAAGCGGTTGGGCGCGATGCCGGGACTATTGCTCGTGCTGCACACCTGGGGTCAGACGCTGACGCATCATCCCCATGTGCATGGCATAGCGACCGGCGGCGGGCTGTCGTGCGACGCATCGGGAACGATTGATGCGAAGCCGAAGTGGGTGAAGTGCAAGAAGGGCTTCTTCCTGCCGGTGCGGGTGTTGAGCCGGGTGTTCCGCGGCAAGTATCTGGACGGCCTGAAGCGAGCCCATCACACACTCCGGTTGTTCGGCAAGCTGGCGGCGCTCGAAGACCCGGCAGCGTTCCACGCGTTCCTGGGTCCGCTCTACAAGAAGGATTGGGTGGTTTATGCGAAGAAGCCATTCGGCGGGCCGACGCAGGCGCTGAAGTATCTGGCCCGCTACACGCACCGCGTGGCCATCGGCAATTCGCGGCTGGTGAGTTTGGAGAACGGCCGCGTGACCTTCCGCTACAAGGACTATGCCGACGAGCGCAAGCCAAAGGTGATGACGCTGGACGCCTGCGAGTTCCTGCGACGGTTCGTGACGCATGTGCTGCCGCGCGGCTTCGTGAAGATGCGGCACTACGGATTGCTGGCGAACCGCTTCCGGCAGGAGCGATTGGCGCTGAGCCGCCGCCTGCTGCTGGTCGAAGCGATCGCGGAGGCGGTTCGTGAATCGAGCGTGGAGCCGAAGGAATGGGAACCGCCGAAAGAGCGTTGCTGCGAGCAGTGCGGCAGCCGAAGGTTGGAGTGCGTGCCGTTGCCGAAGGCGAAGAACACGTCGTAGCACGATGAGCGATCGTGAAGGTGGCTCGCACTCCGGCCCGCCCGCCGGCACAGAGACGGTGCGCGCCGAGGGCGGAATGTGTGAAATCCGGAGATCAACAAGTGCGGGAAGAGGGACAAGATGACCCGAGAATCCCGTCAGATTTCGCTTGCACGGCCGGTGGGACCGGCGATAATTCGGAAAGAAGCCTGCCTGCAAAGTGTTGAAAGCCCATAGACCCGATCGAACGGTTTAGCTCAACCGGAATCTATGCAGCCTGCTCCGCGAAGCGACGCCGCAGCGGACGAGCAGATCTCAACGCGCGGAGCAGGCTGCATAGATTCTTTTGTGTTTCGGCGTGGAAGGCCCCTGAGCCGCGGAGGTCACGGATGCCGTGGTACTCGCGGCCGCTCCAGCCGGACGACATCGAGTCGCAGCGGGGGCTGCCCGCGCCCCGGTTCCGGCCGGGCGACGTGGTCCGGTCGGTG
>JANLTG010000012.1:0-29211 GCA_031362805.1 bacterium | reverse complement strand
GTTCAGAAGAGAACTGCTTCCCAAGAGAACTGCGTCCCAAGAGAACTGCGTCCCAAGAGAACTGCGTCCCAAGAGAACTGCGTCCCAAGAGAACTGCGTCCCAAGAGAACTGTGGATGGGTGGGGCGCGATCCTCCGGTCGCGCTTGGCGGGACGCCGGAAGGTCTGCAGGCTAGGAAACGGGGAAAGGTTGAATATGACAGAGGTGAAATGGGTGACAGTGGTGGACGATGACGCGGCCGTACGCGAAACGGTCAGGGCATGGCTCATCTGTCGGGGCGGCAGGTATCGCGTCAGGTCGGAGTACGCCCTGGCCGAGGACGCCGTGGCTGCGCTGCCGATGGAACGGCCGGACATCATCGTGCTGGACGTGCGGATGGGGACGATGGACGGGTTGGAGTGCCTGCACCACTTGCGCCCTTTGCTGCCGGCGACGCGGATCATTCTGCATACCGCGTTCGGTGATGCCGACGTGCTGCATCACGCGCTGACCGGCGGTGCGAACGGCTTGGTCCAGAAGGACGGCACGCCGGAACCACTGCTGGAGGCCATCGCACACGCAACACCTACGGGTTTCCACCTGCCCAGCTGTCGGGCTTTGCCGTTGAAGGCCGCATCGGTGGAAGCTTTGACCGTGCGGTTACGGATCTCAGCACGAGAGCGGCAGTTCCTCCAGTTGCTCGCCGCCGATCTTGGCAATAAGGGCATCGCGAACGAATTGAATCTGAGTCGGCAGTATGTGGACAACCGGCTGCCGCAACTTTATCGCAAGCTGGGCGTGCATACGGCGGCAGGTTCGGTCGCACGGGCGCTCGAGCTGGGAATCATCAAGTTGCTGGCCGGCCCGACCCAGGGGTAGAAATCTACCCATTCCCATTCTCGCCAGAACCGGTAGGCTCACCCTCATTCCCGATGAAGCCCGCGACCCAAACCCGAAACCTGAAGGCGGATAAAACCCTCCGCCGGGGCCGGTGTTGCCGTGTGGGATGTGGCGCTGGGAGAAAGAATTCGCCATGGGCGCGGGGCGATCAAATGACGACTTCGGATGAAGCCGCCATGGCCGAGACAGCCTCGCCCCGCCACCCATAGCGAAAAACAACAAACAAATGGATAAACTCAAGAAACTCGTTGGCAAGGCGGGAGTGACGGCTATTACGATTGCGATGGTAGCGTCAACTACGGTCGCACTGGCTCAAACCACCTCAATGTCGGTAAGCTGTGCCGGCACATTTGGCGGCGTTCCTACGACATGGACATGCTGGAGCCCACAGTGTTGCTATTCAGTCCAATACAACATGCCGGGAACTGGCTACTACGCCGAGTGGGGATGTTGTTTCGGGAATGCGCCAAGCGGCGGTGCCGCACCTTTGCGGACAAGCAAGGGTTCTTCGGGTACGCCCCCGACCAACATGCCAGCGTTTACTTGTCCCTGCCCTTAGAAACAGGAGGTGCGGGGTGGGGGTGCTGGCTTCCACCCCAACCTCAACTTTTCCACGTCTAACTATGACTCGATCAAGAGTTTCGATTCTGTTCGCAGCGATTTTCGCGATAGGTGTGATCGCCTTTATCTGGATTCGCCAGCGCGAACGCGAGCAACTACGAATGGGCGCTACCCCGGCCTATGTCACCGAACGCATCGCCGATTGGCGGCGGGCAAAATTTGAACCGATTCCCGCGACCGACTCGGACTTAAGGTCCCGCTTGGATTCCGCCAACTTTGGCGGAAACGCACGTCTTTCTGAAACTCAAAAGGCGGAGCTGATCATGGTCTTAGGCAAATGGATGCGTTGTTATGCGGAGGGGACGTACGAAGCTTATCATCGCTTCCGACTCGATTATCCACACGAACTGGATCTTCGGCGTGCGCAACCGCTAATTGAACATCTTGAGAAATATGATGGAGCTGTCTTTGTGGGTGCCAACGAGGAAAAGCTCGCAGTGTTGTGGGAGAAAAAAAACACCATGAAACTTCCAAAATCAGCATTCAGCAGCCTGCAGATTGAAGTTCGGGAAGTCGAGAAAGTGGTCTCGGAGCAACACTTGATTCAATCAACCAGCCTGCGATTCATGCCACACTCACAGACACTCATCAGCTTGGTTTCACCTGTGGTGTATCGCGAGACGCCCGCCACAATCGCCGCCCGAAAGGAATCGCTGGTGTACTGCGTCGCGTCAATCGTGTTCCAACATTCCGATCAGTCGAACATAATTCCGGTAACCGTTCTGTTCTATTGGTCCGATCGAGAAAAGGCATGGTTCCCGTGGCACATGGCATTTGGCAATGTGGTGTCCGTGGACGTATCGAAATACAGCTTATGGTTTTGAAAAAACAAGTCGCTGCCGCTGTCGCTTGTACATTCGGACTGATGTTAATGGCCTCAGCATTTGGACTTGCGGGCAATGCAGGGGAGGCTGTGCGAACATTGGGCCGGATTGTGAACCATGCAGTAGCTCAAGCCGCGGTATCTGCCGCCATCGCCACCGAACTCACATTGGGTGTTGTCCTGGTATTTATCGTGCAGATGAGGGGTGGTGCTTTGCTCTTTGCTGCCGGGTTGCTTTCAGCTTACGCGGGATACTTGGGGTTGCTGGAGCTTTCCGGAATTGACCTTCCTTGTGGCTGTGGCTTGTCCAAGGTTATTGGGTCTTCGTCTGGAAATCATGGTGCTGGGATCGCGGTAAATCTTCTCATGGCCGCGCTAGCCGTTGTGGGCTTTCGGATCACAACGACGACCAAGCAATCCGGAGAGCGCGCAGGGGATACGGCCCCGCTGTGACTGCGCTTGCGAAGTCGACTTTCGCACGGCCGATTCTCAACATTTTCGGCGTGCCTGGATTAGTTGGGGGTGCCTCGACAAAGATTCGTGACCTGTTGCGGATACTCAGGGACAGGTATCGAATTGGTTTCTTCATTCGCGACATGGCATTCCTCAAAGACAAAAGCATCATAACCTTTTTAGCGGGGATCGAAATACCAATGGCAAGATGGTCAGACTTCACCGGCAATCCGGGAGAGTTAGCCCTGGTTATCTGCGAAAATGAGATTTTTAGCTCGGGGATGGCACGCCGCATTAAGAGTGCCGGCTCGAAGCTCGTCTGGTCCAATGAGATGATGTGGGAATTCAAAGGCGAAGCCGAAGCGGTGAAGGAGGGGTTGATCGATCGGGTGCTATTTGTTTCCGAGCTAAAGCGGGCAGCGTTCGCGAAGCTTTACCACGGCATCGATTGTCGGGTCATTCCAAACTACATTACACCGGAGGATTTCCCGCTCGTCGAGCGGGCCAATTCAACTTTCACCATCGGGCGGTTGTCGCGGCCCGATCCGGTGAAGTTCCCGATGGATTTCCCAGCCTTCTACGAGGAACTCGGGCTGGATGACGTGAAGTTCCGCGTGCAGGCCTGGAGCAAGGAGCTGGAGAAGAAGTTCAACTGGCACCGGTTCGACTCACGTTGGGAGCTGCTGCCGCCCAACAAGATTCCCGCCGCCAAGTTTCTGCAAAGCCTTGATCTCTTCGTCTATCCGCTCGGGCACCAGTTCGTCGAGTCGTGGGGCCGCGTCGTTGCCGAGGCCATGCTGACGGGCTGCGTGCCGATCGTCCCGGCCGGGCATCAGTTTCACAACATCTTCCGGCACGGCGAGCACGGGTTCATCTGCCAGACCTTTGCCGAGTATCGGGATGCGGTCCACGAATTGCACGATCACGCTTCACTACGGCGCGAGATGGGCCGCAAGGCGGCAGACTACGCGCGCCACGAATTGTTTGATCACGAGAAGCACAAACGGATGTGGATCGACGCGTTGACGTTCAACTAGACAGCTCAAACGAACCGCAGATGAACCCCGGCACCTTAGCCACGAAAGGGCACAAAGAACACATAGCTCAAAAACGGAAGCACTGCCGTGGGCAATCGGCGTTTAGCAGGTCGTCTACAGCTTTGTGTCCTCTGTGCTCTTTCGTGGCCATTCAAGCGCCCGGCCAAAGAAAGGCCGGAAGCACTGACCTACGTCGATGAGCATGCGCCCAACCTATTGCTACTGGAGTGTGGCTACCGGGCCGTATGCCGAGCTGATGGCGCGCTGCGTCGCTTCGGCGCGGGCGGCGGGGGTGTTCAAGGAGTTTCACGTCATGACGGACCGGCCCATCCAAGGCGCGGAGAGTTACGAGGCATACGAAGTCGAGCTGACCGACAAGCTGTTCAAGCTGGTGTATCTCAAGGCGGCCATCAGCAAGCTGAACTTTGACTACTACGTGTGGGTGGATGCCGACACGTTATTTCACCGCAACCCGCGCAATCTGCTGGCAAGCCTGAGCCGGTCGCCAATCCACGTGCCGCTGGAAATCAATCTGAGCGCGTTGATTGCGGACGCGGACGGCAGGCGATCGCAGAGCGGAACGGCGGCTTCAGCCGCCCCGGCGACCGGCCAACCCGGCGTTGGGCAAAGTTCCTGGGCGACAGGAATGCCGATCTTCCAGGGAGTAAACAACGACGGCGAGACGGCATCCGGGGCTGCGGATGTGGATGCAGTTCATGCCCGGCTTCACGGGCTCTCAATTCGTGATTACGTAAAACTCTTTGCCGCTGCCGGTGTCAGTAATCCTGTGTATTGGTCGCGAAGCGCATTTTGGATCATCCGGCGGACGGCCATCGAGCGGGTGTGTGAACTGGCGTTGCATTTTCGGGCGTTCGTCAAAGATCGGGGCGCGACTGCGGACGCCACGGCGGGCTTGAGCTTTGCGATGCAGATGCTATGCGCCGATCCGGCGAAGCACGAATTATTTGAGCGGCCCGATCTATGGGCGAGCGCGGCGGGGCGGGCGGTTAAGGCGGAGAGTGACGCGGCGGACATGGAAATCAAATATCCACTGGTCGGAGCCGTCACCGGGATGAAGCCCGCGATCGTTCATTGGTCCCAATCTCTTTCGCCGGACCAACCCGGGCTGGCTGCGTCAAAGGTGGAAACACCCCGTGAACTGGTTTATGCGAAGTGAAGACACCCATGTTGTAACCGCCCGTCCCGGAAAACGGTCGCGGGCGTTCACCCTGATTGAGCTGCTGGTGGTGATTGCCATCATCGGCGTACTGGCGGCGTTGTTGTTGCCGGCCCTTGGGAGAACCAAAGAACGTGCGAAACGTGTCAAGTGCGCCAGCAATTTGCGCCAGGTCACGATGGGTGCGCTGATGTATGCGGATGACGATACGAGCGGGGCGTTTCTGCCCCAGATCGACAACAACGACGGAGATCTGAATCCGTTTTTCCCAGTTTATGTAAACAGCCTCGACGTCTTCAACTGCCCCAGTACTCGCAACCGGATGAGGGAAGATGTTCGCCGGAAAAATCCCCGGACTGGCGTTGAGGGCTTGCAGGATCTGTCGAACCTGGCAGGCGGGGCGCAGGGAGTGTTCGGCGTGAGCTACGAAGCTACTGGTTGGATGGCCTGGCGCACGGAGGCATTCACCGACATTCGAGTGAACGGAGAAACGGTTCGCGTGCCGATGGTGCGGAAGACCCTCAACGCCGTGAACACCTACAGCCACTACTGGAATGCATTCGATTTGAGGGGGACGGTCGCTGGCCCCGCCCGTATTTGGTTGTTTTCGGACTATAGTCTAAGCGGCGAGATCCACTATCCGGATGCCGACGACAACCACGGGGATGCCGGCAGCAACATCGGCTTCGCCGACGGCCATGTCGAATGGGTCAAACGCGCGAATTACATCTACAGCTACGAGATGTCGCAGGACGACAACCGCACCACGATCGGCTTCGACTACTGACCCTTCGCCGCCGTTACCGGCTGCGTCTTGTGAATCCGCGCTACGGAGGCGCGCCATTTCATCGACCGCTGGCCGCTTCGAGAAACCGCTCGCCGCCGCCGAGTCGGCTTTGCCACTCTGCGTCCGCCACTTTCCGTGAATATCCTGATCGTCAAGCTGAGCGCCTTGGGCGATGTCGTCCACACGTTGCCAGCGCTAAACGCCCTGCGACGGCATTATCCGAAGGCCCACATTTCGTGGATCGTCGAGGCCATCGCCCGGGACATCGTCGAGGGACATACCGCGCTGGATCGTGCGCTTGTCTGGCGGCGGCGGGATTTCGAAGCTGCGATGAAATCCGGCCGTTGGCTGACTGCGTGGCGGATCTTTGCGGAGTTGCGCCGGCAGGTCAGGCAGTTCCCGTACGACCTCGTGATCGACTTCCAAGGTCTGCTCAAGAGCGGCCTTTGGGTCGGCCTGGCGCGGGGCGGCCGCAAGGTGGGTTTCGGGCCGGGAATGGAACGCTCCGAGGGCGGGCATTTTTTCCTGAACGAGCGCGTGCCGGCCATCTCGATGGACATCCACGCGCTCGAGCGCAGCCTGAAGCTGCTCGAAGCGGCGGGCATTCCGCGCGGGCCGATCGAGTACAAGTTTCCGATCAACGAAGCGGCGCGGGCGCAAGTGGCGACGCTGCTCAGCCGCCACGGCATCGCGCCAACGGATCGGTTGGTCGCGATCCATCCCATGACGCGCTGGCCGACCAAGCTGTGGTTTGATGACCGCTTCGCAGCAGTTGCGGATGAACTGCTGCGCCGGGGAACGAAGATCATCTTCACCGGGAGCCCTGCTGATGCGCCGGCGTTGGACGTGATTGCGGCCAGGATGAAGTCGCCGATGATTCGCACGAATGGCGAGGGCGGCCTTCAGGTGCTCGCCGCGCTGCAGGAACGCGCCCAGGTGGTCGTTTCGACCGATACGGGGCCCATGCACATCGCCGCGGCCGTGGGCACGCCCGTCGTGGCGATCTTTGGCCCGACGTCGCCCCAGCGGACGGGACCATACGGTGAACGCCACATTGTTCTGCAAGCGGACGTTCCATGCAGTCCGTGTTTCAGCAAGCGATGCATCGCCCGCGAAGTTGAGACCATGGCTTGCATGAAACGCATTTCAACCACCGCCGTCGTGGCGGCAGTTGAGCGTTTGCTTGCCCGTTGATCGCGGGAGGTGGATGTCTTGTAGTTTGTTGCGGCTGACTTCCCGGGCATTTCCAACCTTGTCCGAGGAACACGCGATGCTAGATTGAGCGCGTGAGCGATGCTGTTAACGAATCTGCGAACCGGCTCAGGATGGTGCCCTGCGCGAAATGTCAAACGAGGAGCTTCATTTCAAACGACCTTGCCCCGTTTGAGACGGTCCCCTGCTCGAAATGCGGACATCCCACCATGTTGCCGGTGATGATGCAGCATTTCGAGCTGCAAGCCTACGTGGCCGCCGGCGGCATGGGAACCGTCTACAGTGCCTTCGACACCATGCTGGAACGGGTGGTCGCGATCAAGTTGATGAAGCGCGAACTGGCCGACGACAAGGAAGCCTACGAAGGGTTCTTCCGCGAAGCCCGCGCCTGTGCGTCGCTCAATCACCCGAACATCATTCACATCTATCACTTCGGGGAATTCGAAGGGCAGTTGTTCCTGGCCATGGAGCTGGCGAACAACGGGAGCCTCGACAGCCGGATTGAAAAAGAAACCCGGCTGCCGGAACTGGCGGTGCTGGATATCGGCATCAAGGTCTCCTTGGCGCTCGATTCAGCACTGAAGAAGAATCTGCTCCATCGCGACATCAAGCCGGGCAACATCCTCTTCAATCAGGAAGGCGAACCCAAGCTGGTGGATTTCGGTCTCGCCCGCAAAGCGGAAAGCGAAACCGAGATGGAGACCTCGATTTTCGGCACACCCTATTACGTGGCACCGGAACGAATCAAACGCGAGGTCGTCAATTGGTCGTCCGATCTTTACTCGCTCGGCGGCACGCTCTACCACGCATTAACCGGCCATGTCCCCTTCGAGGCGCCGACTGCGGAGGACGTCGTCGCGGCGCATGTTCACAGCTTCCCGACCCCGCCCAATCTGGTGGTGCCAGAAATCACGCAGGCAACGAGCGATGCCCTCCTCACCACGCTCACCAAGGAACCCGGTGATCGTTTCCAAAGCTACGATGAATTCCGCTTGGCCCTGGAAGCGGCGCGCAGCCACGTCATCATGGATCAATTGAACACGGCCGTGGACGAGGACGGAACCAAAGTGGTCAGCAAAGAAAAAAGCTGGTGGCGGCGTTAGCCGCAGCACCAGCTTGAATGACGTCGGGACCAGCCGGAGCTGGCCGCAGCCAGAAGGCTACTTGTCTTTCTCGGATTTATCCTTGGCCGGCTTCTTGGCCTTCTCCTTGGCCGGTTTTTCTTCGGCGGCCGGCTTCGGTCCGATGCGGAGACTGATCAACACTTCCTTGCCGTCTTCGGTCTTGCGCAACTGACCGGCGACATCTTCACCCACGGCGGCGTCCGCCAGCGTCGCGGCCTTTTCGTTCTTCGCGATCTTGGTCTGCTCGTCCAGAAAGAGCGTGCGGCTCTTTTCCTTGCCCAGGATGGTGATGGTCTTGTTCTCTTTGTCGACGGCGCCGAGCTTGCCGCTGAACGGGTAGGCTCGTGGCTTCCCCTCGGCGGCGGCGGCCGGTTTGTCCTTATCCTGAGCGGATAAATTGAACGGGGTGATGACGAATGAAGCGGCGAGGAGAACCGCAATGAACAACCCTCCACTGGTATGTTTTTTCATGTGTTTAGTCTGATTGGGGACGCCGTGAGCCTGCCCGAGCAGGTCCGATCACGACAAGCCGATCTTTTCAAATCCCTGATCCGCAAGTGCTCTTGGGGAATTCACGACGCGCGCTTTCGCTCGATCTCCATGGGCAACGAGCATTCAAAACACTTCGGATCCCTTCATGAACTTCACCTTTTAGAGTTGCGCCAATCACTTGGCGCGGCCGCGAGGCGCGAAGGGGGCAAGGCTTGGCACGCGAGAACGAAGGGTACGGCCAGAAACAGCTTGGACCGCCCTGCCCTGCCCTCTAAAACTTCCCGGCCGGCCACCGGGCCGGGTTTGCCTTTTATGAGCACCACCAGTTGGACCGAACTCAGCGACTTCACGCCCGCCGCCCTGCCCATCGTCCTGAACAAGGACATCGTCGGCCGCGCGCTGGAGGAAGGCCGCGCAAAACAAAGCTGGGTGCTCGCGTTCGTCGTCGGCACCAAGCCGTGTTTCAACAAGGTCTTCGGCGCGGTCGATGCCTGCCGGCGCCGCGGCCTGCCGTTCTTCGTCATCGACGCCCAGCAGCACTTCGACGCAGTGCTCACCCACGGCCTGACCGAGTTTTCCTTCACGCCACACGTCGGCGTGAACTTCCAACTGCGCGGTGATCTGGTGCAGAAGTCCGCCGAGCTGTTCTACAAAACGTCGCGCCTGGCGAAATGGCTGCGCGACAACTGGCCGGACGTCACCGTCGTGCCGGTCGTCAACGGCGACACCATCCTGTGCCCCATCATCCCGGCGGCGTGGATGTTCACGCGGCGCGAGAAATCGATCCAGAACGAGGCCGGCCTTCGCGCCATGTCGCCCAATCTCTTCCAGAACATGCCGCGCGACATCGCCCTCGACGACTTCCTCGGCGGGCAATGGGATGGCGACTGGCATCTGCTCCGCACCGAGCCATTCCCCGAGCAATGGGACACGTTCGTCGCAGCGGCGGGCTGCGAGCATCACATGGCGCCGGTCGAATTGAACCGCGAGCATCTGTTGCGCGAAGGTTATCCGGCCGAGAACATTTACCTCACCGGCGGCGTGGTCGTGGACGCGCTCGAAATGAAGCGGAAGGAAAAGCCGGCGCAAAGCATCTTCGAGATTCACCCACAGCTCGCCGCGGGCAAGTGGCTGCGGCTGGATGTGCATCGCAAGGAGAATCTCAGCCGGCAACGGTTCACCGCCATCTTTGGCGCGCTGGAACGGCTCGTCCGCAAGGGGCACCAGGTGAACTTCATACTGATGAACGCGACCCAGCACGCGATCAAGCACTGGCAGTTGAGCGAACGGCTCGAAGCCTTGAAGCGCGCATCGAACTTTCTCGCGACCGAGGTCTGGCCGGCCTACGGGCATGTGGTGGAGTTCTACGATTCGGATCGCTGCCTCGCGGCGTGGACCGACAGCGGCGGCGTGCAGGAGGACATGAACATGATGGGCAAGCCCTGCCTGACGATCCGGTTCAGCACCGACCGCCCGGAGACGGTGATGGGTAACAACGGCAACCTGCTTGTGCCACCGATCAGCGATGACTTCCTGGCGCGCATTGTCGCCGGTGTGATCGAAGATCCGAAGGTGCTGAATCAGCTCAAGCAGCGGACGCCGCTTTACGGCAGCCAGGCCGGCGAGAAGTTTGCGGACGCCATCGCCCCGCACGTGAACGCCAACAAGCCGGCGTTTCACTGGAGCCAGCACTGGCTCGGCCTCGCGCCTTTCGAGCGGAACGCCGATGCGGATTTCTGAGGAGCGCGGCGTTTCTGAATGCCGGCCGCAGCGCGGGTGCCTTAAAATAGCGCACTGGATCTTCCGGCCGGCTGCGGCTGATCCTACGGACACAGCCGCGCTCCCGGTCAGCGCCGGATTTCGAGGTCGCCGCCGACCGAAGGGAACCGAGCGGTTTGCTCACAAACTCCCAACCGCCGAGCAATGCTCGGCGCTTCGCACGCAACCGGAAGTCCCGCGACTCCCCGGAAAACGACGTTGACGCACTCGGCTTCACCCGTAACATCCGCCGCTTGCGTTTCTGAAACTGAAACTGAACTGAACCTCCGCTAACTGAATTGAAATCCTATGGCTGTGAAAGTCGCTATTAATGGTTTTGGCCGGATTGGACGCCTCGTCTTCCGCGCCATGATTGAACAGGGCCTCGTGGGCAAGGACGTCGAAGTCGTCGCCGTCGGCGATATCGTCCCCGCCGACAACCTCGCCTACCTCCTCAAATACGACTCCTCCCAGGGCCGCTTCGCCGGCACGGTGGGTTCCAAGAAGTCCGCCGCCGACAAGGCCGAGGACGACGTGCTCATCGTCAACGGCAAGGACATCCTCGTCGTCAGCGCGCGCACCCCGGCCGAATTGCCGTGGAAGGCGCTCGGCGTGGACGTGGTCATCGAATCGACCGGTCTCTTCACCGACGCGGACAAGACCAACCCAAAGGGTTGCTACGGCCACATCACCGCCGGCGCCAAGAAGGTCATCATCTCCGCGCCCGCCAAGAACGAGGACATCACGGTCGTCATGGGCGTGAACCACGAGAAGTACGAGGCGGGCAAGCATCACATCATCTCGAACGCGTCCTGCACCACGAACTGCCTCGCGCCCGTCGTGCATGTGTTGCTCAAGGAAGGCTTCGGCGTCGATGAAGGTCTGATGACCACCGTCCATGCCTACACCGCCACGCAGAAGACCGTGGACGGCCCGAGCAAGAAGGACTGGAAAGGCGGCCGCACCGCTGCGCAGAACGTGATCCCGAGCACGACCGGCGCGGCGCGGGCCGTGGCGCTCGTGTTGCCTGAAGTGAAGGGCAAGCTCACAGGCATGGCCTTCCGCGTGCCGGTGCCGACGGTTTCCGTCGTCGATCTCACGGTGAAGACGGTGAAGGACACCAGCTACGCCGAGATCTCCGCCGCGATGAAGAAGGCCAGCGAGACCTACTTGAAGGGCATCCTCGAATGGACTTCCGACGAAGTCGTCAGCAGCGACTTCATCCACTCGACTTCGTCGTCGATCTTCGACGCCGGCTCGGGCATCGAGCTGAACAAGCGCTTCTTCAAGCTCATCAGCTGGTACGACAACGAATGGGGTTACTCCAACCGCGTCGGCGACCTGCTGAAATTCATGATCAGTAAGGGTCTGTAAGTGATTTGGGCCGGCGACACGCCAGCCCTTCCAATCAAGCGAACGGCGATCCGGCAACGGGTCGCCGTTTTTTCTTTGCCCCTCACCTGGCCTTGTTGCCCAGCACCAGGAACCAACGCGCGGGAACTTCAAGCGATCCCGTCGGAGCCGCCGAATTTGTCCACAGGTCCGTCCAGTGCGCCAGCGAGTCGAGTCTCAGCTCGGCAGGCTTCAGCACCGCTGCGTTATTCGAGGCGTTGAAGACCGCCAACACCGACGGTCCACCGTCGGCGGAATGTCGTCGAACAACGACCAGCCGTCTTGCGTCGTCCAGCAACTGGAACTCGCATTGACCAAGGCGCAGCACTTGGTGGCGTGCGCGCAATTGCCCTAGCCGGCGGTAGAATGCCAGCAGCTCGGCGTCGGGCACGACGACATTCACCGGACGTTCCTGCCCGAACGGATGCGCGCGTTCGTCCGCGAACTTGAGGTCGGGCCAGAGCATGGGCTTGCGGCAGTCCGGGTCATCACCGCCCCACATGCCGACCTCGTCGCCGTAGTAAATGTAAGGCGCCCCGGGCGCGAGAAACTGAAACGCCACCATCTGCTTCCAACGCTGCTTCTCCACCGTGTTGGGCTGGCGGACGGCGTAATTTCGATTCTCCTGCACCCCGCTCTGATGGTCCTGGCGGTAGGCTGGATTCACCACCGCCGAGCCGATGCGCGCGGTATCGTGGGAGTCCAGCAGGTTCTGCAGACCGAGGCTGCGATCGTAACCATAGTCACGATGGACGCCGCCGATCAGCCGACCAAACTCCGCGGCGCTGATCGCCGCCGGTTGATTGAAGAACTGGTACGCCGCGTCGGCGAAACGGTAGTTCATCACGCCGTCGAACGCCTGATCAAGCCAGGGCGCGGCATTGCGCAGCTTGATGGCCTGGTAGTCGTCCCACCAAATCTCGCCAGTGATGTACGCATCCGGATTGATGCCCTTCACCCAGCCGCGGAGTTCCTTCCAAAAGCCCATTGGCACTTCTGCGGCGACGTCCAGCCGCCAGCCGTCGATCCCATCGCGCGGATCACCATCGCCGTTCGGGTCCATCCAGCGCCGGACGACATGGCGGAAATGCTCGCGCACGTCGGAATGGAGGTTCTGCTCATCGCGCGCGAGTTCTGGCAAGTCCTGCACGCCGCTCCAACCGTGATACTCAAACTCGTCGGCGGAGGTGACCGGATCATCCCAGCGCGTGATGCGGAACCATTTGGCAAAGCGACTCGTCGGCCCTTCCTGTTTCGCGCGTTGCAACGCCCAGAAGGGTACGCCGACATGATTGAACACGCCGTCGATGATGATCCGCATGTCACGGCGGTGAACTTCCGCAATCAGTTTGAGAAACAACTTGTCCGCCGCGGTCCACGGCCAGGTGGCGGGATCGGCGGCATCTTCGACGGCGAACAATTTCAAATCACCCGCCGGGTCGGGCCCGAAATGCTTGTCGATGTGATGATACCGCGTGGCGCCGTATTTGTGGAGGGACGGCGATTCGAAGACCGGGTTGAGGTAGAGCGCGTTGACGCCGAGTTCCTTCAGGTAATCGAGCTGGTCGATGATTCCCTGAAGGTCGCCTCCGTAACGCCGGAGCTGGGCGTGAATGTAGAAGCCCTTGCCGTCGCGTTCCCACGGTTGCAACTCATACCAATCGCTGGTCCACGGACTGACCTGCCAGCCGGCGGGAACGTAGTTCGGCCAGGTGCCGACCAGGCTCGCCGGCGTCGGATCATTGGCCGGGTCGCCGTTACGGAAGCGCTCGGGAAAAATCTGATACCACACGGCGTCTACGGACCAGTGCGAAGCCGCCGCCACGAAGCCGGGCAAGCCAAGGATCGCGATGCCTGCCGCAATGAAACACCGCCAGTTCACTTCTTAAGGATCAGGTAGAGCGCGTGGATCAGACCGGGGAAGTAAAACAGGAACATCAGGACCAGGTTGATCAGCGTCTGACCGACGTTGCTGGTCTTGAGATAAACTGCCAGCGGCGGCAGCAAGATTGCGATGATCACCAGCAGCAGGGTGTTGGTCTGGAGAGAGGAGTTGTCGCTCATAGTGGTTGCGGTGGAGATTGGGATTGCTTGGGTAGAATGTTGCTGCCGTCACCAGCGTCAAGTTCCGACTCCAAGCTCGCGAAACCGGCGGACGTCACGGGATCAAGGCAGGGCAGGATTGGCTTCGCGGTTGGCGTGGCGACGCGATCGAAGTCTTTCGTGACGTTCGCCAGTGAATGGCTATGGTGCCAGCAGCATGAAGGCTAAAACCTTTCGCACAATCTTCGTCCTCCTCCTGCTCGCGAGCCGCCAACTAATCGCGCAAGAAAACCCCGCGCAACGCCATGCGATGGCGACCAATCAGCTGAAACGGATCGCGGTTGAGATGTCCGCGCGCTGCCTGAACGAAGTCAAAACGCTGACTGATTGGCAACAGCGGCGCCCCGAGCTGCGCCGCCAGTTACTCGATATGTTGGGCCTGGACCCGCTGCCGGCGCGGACCCCGCTAGAAGCGCAAATCACCGGCACACTCGAGCGTCCGGCTTATCGCGTCGAAAAGCTTGTCTTCCAAAGTTCGCCCGGACTTTACGTCACCGGCAATTTTTACGTGCCCAAAGACGTGGCGCACCCGCTGTCGACGATCCTTTATCTGTGCGGTCATTCGCCGCATCCGCGGGGTGCCAAGACGCAGTACCAGGATCGCGCGCAATGGTTCGCCGCGCACGGCTACGCGGTGCTGGTGCTCGACACGCTGGAGTTTGCCGAGGTCGCCGGGCCGCACCATGGCACGCACAACTTGAATTTCTGGCACTGGCTCTCGCTCGGCTACACACCAGCGGGCGTCGAAGTCTGGAACGCGATGCGGGCCTTGGACTATCTGGAAACCCGCCGAGAGGTGGACATGAAACGAATCGGGCTGACGGGCATCTCCGGCGGCGGTGCCATGACGTGGTACACGGCGGCGGTCGATGAACGCATCGCCGTGGCGGCACCGTCGTGTTCGACGTTCACCTATGGTTCGCAGGCAGAGCATTGGCTCGCGGCGGGCCAGTGTGACTGCATCTATTACCACAACACCTACGGCTGGGATTTTCCGATCGTCGGCGCGCTCATTGCGCCGCGCCCGCTGCTCCTGCTCAGTGGCCAGCTGGACACCATCTTTCCGCCCGATGGCTACCACGCCGCCTTTCAGCGGGCGAAGAAGGTTTACGATCTTTATGCGGGCGGCAGCTCCGATCGCATCCGTGAAGTTGATGAAGCCGTGCCGCACAGCGATTCACCATTGCTGCTGGCCGAGTCACGGCAATGGATGCAGCGCTGGCTGAAGCAGGACGCCACGCCGGTGCCGCTCGAAGCGAAACCCGCACTGCCGACGGAGCAGCCGGAGGATCTCGCCTGCCTCACCGCCCAACCGAGCGACGCCATCAATGATCGTATCGATGATCAATTCATCCGGCTGCCGCACGCGGCTCTTTCCCGGACGCCGGCCGGGTGGGACCAGCGCCGGGCCGAATTGATGGCCGGACTGAGGGCGAAAGTTTTCGGCTGGTTCCCGAAGGAGAACGTTCCGTTTGAAACCAAGGTCGCCAGCAACTCCGGCGGTTGGAGCGCGCGTTACGCGGACTTCAAGGAAGCGACTTTCGCCACCGAGGCGGGAGTGCGCATCCGCGTGCAACTGCATCGACCGAAGAACTCCACCGGCAACGTCCCGTTGCTGGTGCATGTGAAGCGTCCCGGCGATTCGTTCTACTCGTCGGATTTCGATGAGCGCATGCCCTTGCTGGATCGTGCGGCGGTGCTGGTGGTATCGCCCCGGTTCACCGAACAGACGTTGAGCGCCGCCGAGTACACCGACATTGAGCGCACCGCCGCGTGGACCGGTCGCACCATCGCCGCGCTGCAAGTCTGGGACACGCTGCGCGCGATTGCGTGGGCCGTGGAGGAAGAAAAGGTTTCGGCAACGCGCGTCCTGCTTTATGGCCGCGACACCGCCGGAGTGGTGGCGCTGTACGCCGCACTCTTCGACGAACGAGTGACGGGCGTCATCCTGGGCGATCCGCTGGCGTCGCACTGGCAGGGGCCGGCGCTGCTGAATGTGCTGCGGGTCACCGATATTCCTGAAGCTGCGGCGGCGTTGGCGCCCCGTGAGTTGATTTTTCTGCGAGCCATGCCGCCCGGTTTTGCCGGAACGGAAGCGCTGTTCAAGCTCACCGGAAACCCGCAATCGCTCCGCGTGGCGGGGAGCCTCGCTGCCGGACTCGGTCTGGCGAAATAGGGAATACTTGCCGGCGGGCCAAGTTCACGAGCTCTTCCAGCGCGCCTTCAATCGTCGCAGCAATGACCGCGGACTGCGGCTCGCGTAACGGACCATGAGCCGGTTCAATCGAAAGGGATCGTCACCGGGCTTCGCCAACCCACCTGAGGCAAGACACGCCGTCGCGTAGCCCGCCGCGCGCACCAGTTCCACGACGCGGTCGTCGTGATCGCCGAAGGGATAACAGAAGTGCCGGATCTTCACGCCGAAGAGATCTTCGAGCTTGCGCTTGCTGGCCGCGATCTCTTCGCGGGCTTGAGTTGCTGAAACCTGGGTCAGCCGGGGATGCGTCAGCGTGTGGGCGCCGATCTCATGGCCAGCCGCCAGCCATTCCTTGACCTGCGCAACATCCATCAAGCGCTCCTCCGCCTCGCCGTCGTGCGTTTCCCAGTCGTTCGTTTTCCCCAGGCGATCCGCGACGAGAAATTGAATCGCCTTGAACCCGTGTTTGGCAAGCGGCGCGAGACTGTGCCGCAGGGCGTTGGCGAATCCGTCGTCGAACGTGAGGAAAACTTGCTTGGCACCGGGCTTGGCCAGGGTCACGTGATCGTACGCTGGCGTCGTGAAGCCCGCTTCGGCGAACTCGCGCAGTTGCTTTTGAAACAAGCGCTCGCCGACATAGAGGCCTTTCAACCTCACTCCCGCCGGGCGCGGACCGAGCTTGTGGTACATCAAGACCGGCGTGCCGTGACGGAACGCATTTCGGAACGGGGCGAGATCGCTGTAGTAGGGGAGCACAATGTTGATTGCGCCAACTGTCGACAGAGCGAACATGCAGAAGCGATCCGAACCGTGGCAAGATTGTTTCGTCGGCCGCTACCGCGCCGCTTCGAGGCTTGCACGAGCGCAAACCATCGAGAGATGCTTGCGCTCACGCTTTTCCAACAAGTTCTTGAAAGCGCCTGACGCATGCATCCCGACGATTTTGAGAAAGACATGGTCCGCGACTACCTCGGTTCCGAACCGGGAGCGTTTGTTGAAGTGGGGGCCAATCACCCCACGGACGGATCCCAAACCCACCTCTTCGAACAGGCCGGCTGGCGGGGCATCCTGGTGGAGCCACAGCAGAAGTTTCAAGACTTGCTCCGACGCGAGCGCCCGCGATCAACCGTCGTGCAGGCGGTCTGCACCAGTCCGGAACGCGTCGGCCCCCAGACTCTGCACATTCCGCTGCAGGACGGCTTCGCGACCTTGGAGCCGAACAAGGATGACTTCGGCATTCGCTACGGCGCCACGGAAACCGTCGAAGGACGCACCCTGGATTCGATCATCGACGAATGGCGGAAATCAACTGGCGAACGCACCCGCATGCGGCTGCTCGCGATCGATGTGGAAGGCCACGAACTGGAGGTTCTCCGCGGCTGCGCGCTGGCCCGGCACCGGCCGGACCTGGTGCTGATTGAAGACAAGTTGCAGGACCTCTCGAAGCATCGCCACCTGACGAGTCAGGGCTACCGACTTGTGCGCCGCACTTCGCTTAACGACTGGTATATTCCGGTGGGGGCCAACCCGCCCACGCGTAGCTTCGTCGAAATCGCCAAGCTGTATCGGAAGGTGTTTCTCGGCCTGCCCTGGCGCAGGCTGCGGCGCTGGCGCCACACCCGGCGGCGGCGGGCGGTGGTCAATTGATTCGCATGCCCACCGACTTCGCAATCGTGCCCTCCAAACGCCTCCCCATCAGCGTCTGCATGATCGCCGGTGCCGAAGCCGCGCGCATCGGGCGGTCTTTGGCTGCCGTTGCTGGTTGGGTGACGGACGTTCACGTCGTGCTCAATGACGACGTGGTGGATGGCACCGACGAGATCGCCCGGAACCTTGGCGCGACCGTTCACCGTGAACCGTGGCGCGGGCACGTCGCCCAGAAGAACTCCGCGCTGGCAAAAGCCACGCAACCGTGGGTGCTGGGTCTCGACGCGGACGAGGTAGTTTCCGATGAACTCCGCGAAGAGATTGCCCGGCTCTTCGCCGAAGACCAACGCCTCGACGCCCACGCCGCGTGGTCGTTCCCGCGTTGCACCTGGGTGTGCGACCGGTTCATCCGGCATGGCGACTGGTATCCGGATCGCCAGACGCGTCTGTGGAAACGTGGCACCGCGAAGTGGGCCGGCGAGAATCCGCACGACAAGCTCGAGGTCCAAGGCACGATCGGAAAACTGCGCGGTGACCTGCGTCACTACTCGATCCAGTCGCTTAACCAACAGCTCGGCAAGATCCCGTCCTACACCGACGCGTTTGTGCAGCAACGCCTCGCCCGTGGCCAGCGCGCCGGCTGGAGCGCTCTGGTTCTGCGGCCTTGGTGGACCTTTGTGCGCGGCTATATCCTTCGCCTCGGCTTTCTCGATGGCTGGCCGGGTTACTATGTCGCGCGCATGAATGCCTTCACCACGCTGACGCGTTACACGAAGTTGCGGGAGGCCACGGATTCCCGGCGGAATGATTGAGGCGCATGGCCACGCTCAGCGTCATCATCATCACGTTCAACACGCGCGATCTCACGCTGGCCGCCATCTTGTCCGTGCATGAAAGCAAAGACGACCTCGGGAAGGAGATCGTGGTGGTGGACAACGGCTCGACCGACGGCACCGAGGCCGCCGTCCGCGAGCGCTTTCCAGCTGTGCAGTATCACTACTCCGAACACAACCTCGGCTTCGCCAAGGCGAATAATGTGGGCGCGCGACTGACTTCCGGTGAGTGGCTCCTGTTGCTCAACTCCGACGCGCGGCTCAAGCCCGACGCGCTAGCGAAGGCGATGGTTTGGGTGCGTCTCCATCCCGAGTGCGGTGTGCTCGGCGCCCAATTGCTGAACGAGGATGGCTCGCGCCAGAACTCGATCGCGAACTTCCCGACGCTGGCGACTGAGCTCTTTAGCAAGTCGGTGCTCCGCCGCCTTTCGCCGGGTCGGTATCCCGGCAAGGAGCATTGCTTCAACCGACCGGTGGAAGTGGATTCCGTGATCGGCGCTTTCCTGCTCACGCCACGTCGGGTCTGGGACACGCTCGGCGGGTTCGACGAGCGCTACTTTTTTTTCCTCGAAGAGACGGACTACTGCTGGCAAGTGAAGCATCGCGGCTGGTCCGTCATGCATCATCCGGAGGTTCACGTCTGGCACTATCAGGGCGGCTCGGCGAAGCGCGTGAAAGCTGCGGCGCGCATCGAGTATTGGCGCTCACGCTATCAATACTTCGAGAAGAACTGCACCACGCGCGAATTGCGTTTGCTCCGGCTCGGTCTCGGCGTCCGGCTCCTGTTCAACTGGCTCCTCAACGGACTGGTGACCCTCGTGACGTTGGGTTTGATCGCGTCGTTGCGTCACCGCTTCCTGATCAATCACGCGCTGCTCCGCTGGCATCTCGCGGGTCGGCCGGAAGGTTCGGGAATTCCGCGTTGAGCGAGGCGACGCACGACAGATTGCGCGGTGCGACTTCATCAGCTCAGATTTGGTAGCCCATCAAAACTTCTGCTGGACAAGATCACCTCGCTGCATACATTGCGCTCAATCAAGTTACTCGGAAATCGTTTGCCATAATCGCGTTTCCGACTCGCCACAGGACGGGGCGTCCTGAACATCTGAGGATGGGGCATCCACAGATACGGCGGGCACGACGCGGGCGCAGTAAATAATTCATTCACGCGAATGAACCGTCCTTTGCATTTGGAGATGCGAAGCGGGTGTCGGCTGGGTTGGAGCCTGTTGGCCGGAAATTTTCTGGTCAGGAGGACCGCGACCTCGTACCGACCCGCCAGCGAACGCTGTTTGCCCGCGACCACCGCGATGCGAGCCGCCGCCGTCCGACATTTGTCGGTCCCTCACCCTCGTTTGCCCGTTGGCTTTCCCAGCCGTCCAATCGCCCACCTGCGTAAGGGATTCAGCACTGACGCGCCATGAACTTCCCGCGACAAATTCTTGATTGCGCGTGGGCCAAACCAGTTGCCTTCAAGGCCAAACTTCGCAGCGTGCTGCCACGCGCCGGCCCACAGCGAACCGACGGGCGGCGCATCATCCAGCTCGATCGAATCAGCGGATCGATCACGTTGCGGAATTTCAGGCAGGGACAGGTTTTTAGCGTGAAAGGGAACCTCCCAGCCGACTGCGCCAATGGGTTGCCGCTTGGCCAAGTTTCACGAACCTGCCGCCACCAGCGGATTGGGCAGACACATTTGGCAACGAGCCCTTTCCAATCGCCTTCGATACTACCTGGCCGAGCGCAACCCCGGTCGAGCCGTGGCTTTGTTCCAGCGAAGGCCGCTCCGCCGGGACATCGCCTGTCTGGAGCTATTGCCATTTCGATTTCGAGGACCAGCGCTATGACCAGGGCGCGGACAATTTTTTGGAAAAAGTTTTGCCCTTGTGGGCAATGGCCGGACTGGCTGCGGGCGAGACCGTCGGGCGAGGTGAAATTCAGTGTGTCTTCACCTCGTTCGGGGCAAGCGACGGTTCCCCGCAGCCGGCCGCGGCACCTTGATCTTTGAGACACTTTCGCCATCCGCCGGGAAACCGGATGGCGGGAACACGATGGGCGCAGCCCCGTGCGACACCAGGTGTGTGCCTGGATGGCCGCCGGGGTTGCGCCACGTCGACAAAACAAGATATCGCCTGGAACAGACAATCGACGATGTCTCGAGGGGGTCCAACTATGTTGGAGACAATGGGTGCCGGTTTCATGCCGGCCAAAGCGGCGGCCGTCCTCAAGGGCGGCCGCCCACTTCTTTTGCTGCTCATCAGCTGGCTGGTCGCGCCAATCGTCATGCGCGCCGGCGAGCCGCTGGCCATCGAATGGGCTTTCGCAGCCAGCAGCACCAACGGCTTCAACCTCCGCTTCAACCGGCCGGTCAATCCACGCACCGCGACGAATCTGGCCAACTACCAGCTAAACCCGCCCTCCGTCATTCTTTCCGTTTCACCACAACACGGAACAAACCTTCAGGAGTACGTAGTCAAGTTGGCCGGTCCGCTGCCGCACAACCCTTTCGTCTTGGTCAACGGTGTCGCAGATTTCTCCACTCCGTCTCAGACATTGGTCAGCTCCCAATTTGGCATTCAACCTACCAGTGGCTGGCTCAGCGCTTTCTACTACGGTCAAGTAAACGGCGGCACCGCCCTCTTCGGCGACACCCTGGCCGATCTCTATGCGGCGACGAATCGGTTCAAAATTCAAAGCTCCGTTGATCCCGGCCACCCGGATCATCGAGCCACCCTGCGGGTGCTGGAATCCGGGCCGGGTTTCGGAAACAACTACGGCTTCTGGCTGCGCGGTTACTTAAGGCCTCCTGAAACAGGGAATTATATCTTCCATCTCTCGGCGGGTTCACAGGCAGCGCTCTACTTGGGCGACAGTGCGGACCCGTACTCCAGGAGATTGATAGCTGTCGAGCCGGTCGGTGCCGGCCTCCGCGATTACCTGAGCACGGCCAACCGGCTGAATACTGAATTCGGCAACACAAACTTCCTTGGTGTTCGACCTGACCAGCCCGTCAACCGATCCGACGAGACGGTGGGAGAAATCATGTTGACCAAAGGAAGTTATTACTGGGTCGAGATCATCTCGAAGTTCGGCATCGGTTCCGACCACGTGTCGGTAGCCTGGCAGACTCCTTCCGGGCCTCCAGTGTCCAACGGGGACGCCCCAGTCGCCCGACCGTTTCTAAGCGAATTTTTCCTCGGCTTCGCAGGCTCCGTATCGATCATCCAAACCAACATCCCAACCATGGCAACCGAGGGCGAGTCGATCACCATGTCCACGCTTTATGGCGGATCACCTCCATTCGATTTTCAATGGTTCCGCGATTGCAAACCGATTCAAGGCGCGACCAATCGTACTTACACAATTGAGCGCGTGAGCCTGGACATGAACGGCGCGAGTTTCGCCTGTCGCATCCGCAACGACTTCAGCGAGGCAAGCACCGACCCGCTCCAAACCGCGGAGCGACCCACCCTCAGCGTCGTCACGGAAGGCGATGAGCAGTTCGTTACGTGGCCGGCGTCATACTGGGACTTCACCCTGCAGTCCGCTGCCGGGCTTGGAAGCGAGACCGAGTGGAACACCATTCCCGGAGGCGTCTTGTCCGTCACGGAAATGCAGGTACCTATTCCCATTGGTGGCGAACAAAGATTCTTTAGAGCGATGAAGGTGGTTCCCCTATCGCAGCCTTAGCCGTAAACCACTCCAATGACGAAGGATGAAACGTGAAGACAGAGTTGGAATCCAGATCCGGGCAGGAATCCAAGCAGGGCCGAACTGCGATCATGCGCAGACAGCTGAAAAGTTACTGCCACGGGATGATCCTAGCGCAGATTGTCACTTGTGGCTTGTTGATCCCGTTCGCGCGCGCCGGCGAGTTGGAGCAGTTCTTTTATCTGCCACTGCCTGGCGAGTCGGTCAGTGACCTCACGTCCGCGCCGGAGTTTCCGGAGCAGCCGTTCACCGTTACGCCGGTCAACTGGTTCAACCGGGGGCTCGAAGGCATCACCAACGCCTCGACTTATTACGGCAGTTGGCTGCGTGGTTATCTCGAAGCGCCGGTCACGGGCGACTTCACTTTTTACGTGTCCGCCGATGACAGCGCGGAGCTCTACCTCAGCACCGATCATCAGGCCGCGCACAAGCAACTCATCGCCCGGCTGCAAAGCTCGGCGCCGAACGGCGTCTATGATCAGCAGTTCGACCAACGCTCCGTCCCGCTCCGGCTCGAGCGTGGCCGGCAATACTACTTTGAAATCCAGCACAAGCAGGACGGCGGCACCGATCACGTGCAGGTCGGCTGGCTGCGGCCCGACAACGTGCTGGAGCGGCCCATCCCGTTGCGCTACGTGCAACGCTTTGTGCCGGCCAGTTACGATGGGCCGGGAGTCAACGCTCCGGCGTCGATTGCGCCGGTAGTCGAGATGCCCTTCACGGTGGGGCCGATCGTGAAGGCACGGGAAAACCAACACGTGATCCTCGCGCCAAACGTCTCGGCCGTGCCGCCGGTGTATTATCAGTGGTTCAAGAACGGCGTGCCGCTGGCCGGCGAGCATCTGTCGTCGCTGGACCTCGGCGAAGTAACGGAGGCCGACCACGGCGAGTTATTCACGTTGCTGGTGGCGTCGGCCCACGGGCTGGAGTTGTCGGCTGACTGGCCGCTACAGGTGTGGAACGACGCCGTGGCGCCGACCATTGCCAGCGCCTTCGTGTCCGGCATGACCGATGGTTTCTTGCTGACGTTCAGCGAGCCACTGGACCTGGCGACGGCAACCAACCCGGCGAATTACACACTGAACCTGGGCATCAACGTCACCAGCGTGAGCCTGCTCTACGGCACGAACCTGACGACGGTGGTGGTGCGGACCACGTCCTTCCCGCCGGCGGGCATCCCGGAGGTGACGGTGAACCATGTGCGGGACCGGGCCCAGCCGCCGAATACGATCGCGCCCAATTCGACGAAGCTCGTCAGCCTGGCGGATGGCCGGATCACGCTGCGATACTTCGGAGCAGTGGGCGGTGGCGAGCCACTCGGCGGGACGGCATTGACCGACCTCCCGAATCCAGGCCAAGGAAATCGTTTTCCGAATTACCCGGATCTGGTGACCACTCGGAACGAGATGGGAATCCCACAAAACATCGCGGACAACTACGCGGCCCAACTGATCGGCTTTCTGGTGCCCCGAGTCACGGGCGACTACCAATTCCTGATCTCCTCGGACGACCAGGGGATTCTCTATTTGAGCACCGATGCCAATCCAGCAAACAAACGGGCAATCGCCATTGATCCCCAGTGGGGCGGATATCGAGACTACCTTAGCAATGAGCGCCGCACGCTTGCCAACACGGGCAACAGCGCCTTTATCTCCAATAATTTTCCCGGACTCGGACCCAATGTGGTGGTGAACGACTCGCTCAACACAGTCGGCCTGATCCACCTCGAAGCCGGGCATCGCTACTACATTGAAGCCGTGATGAAGGAAGGCGGGGGCGGCGACAATCTCGACGTGACCTGGGTGCCGCCCGGCGGGCGACCGGTGGTGAACGGTCAGTCGCCCATTCCCGGTGAGTTCCTCGCGCAATGGCCCGGCCCGAACGTAGGCCAGGTGGCGATCACCAACCAACCGGTCAGTTTCACCGTTACCGAGGGCCGGCGGGCATCTTTCAGCGTCGGCGTCACGGGCTCCGTGCCCTACACGTACCAGTGGTTCCGTAACGGAGTGCCCGTTGTTGATGCGGATGGCCCGACCCACACGTTCCCCACCCGTCTGATCGACAATGATGACCGCTATTCAGTACGCGTGCGCAATGATTTCAGCGAAGTCTGGAGCAACGCCGCCACTCTCTACGTGTCGCGTGATACGCAACGCCCGCGCATTGCCCGGGCCTACGCCGACCAGCATTTCGACAAGGTGACCCTGCGCTTCGATGAACCGGTGACGGCGGCCACGGCTAGCAATCTGGCCAGCTACGCGATTGCCCGCACGGACAACGGCCAGCCGCTCGCCGTGCATTCGGTCGCACTGGGCGGTCAGTTCGACGGCGGCTATACGAACGTCGTGCTGCGGACGGGGCCGATTGAATCAGGCGTGAACTACACCGTGCGGACGAGCGGGATTCGAGATCTGGCTGACGCACCAAACCTCTCGCGGCCCGAGGATGCAGCGGCGTTCACGGGCTGGGTGTTGAGCCGCGGGTTTGCGCTGTATGAGCGTTGGGAGGACTCGCTACTGCGTGGTTGTGCGGGTTGCTTCATCCCTGACGATGTCATAGTGAAAGACCCGATCGAAACGAGATACCTTACTGCCTTTGATTCTCCAGAACATTACGGCAGCGATTCGGTTTCCCGAATCTCGGGATTCTTCGTCGCACCCACTGCGGGTCGACATGATTTCTACATGGCTTCGGATGGCAACGGGGCGCTTTGGATTGCCAATGATTCCACCACGGCATTGGCGCAATATCGGATCGCCGTTGAGCCAGCCTGGGGAAGTCGACGCTCGTGGACGGGAAGCTCCGACGGGAGCAGGAGTCCGGGCGACAATAACACGTTGGGGGATGTGCTACCGATCCTGGAGATGACCACTGGTGAGCATCGCTACCTTGAGATGATCTGGACGAGACTGGCGGGAGGCGGTTACGGCGCCGCCACCTACAGTGGACCGGGTGAACCAGTTCCCGTGAAC
This sequence comes from bacterium, assembly GCA_031362805.1. GTDB lineage: Bacteria > Verrucomicrobiota > Verrucomicrobiia > Limisphaerales > RI-55 > RI-55. The sequence continues at coordinate 3,993 of JANLTG010000012.1, read as the reverse complement.
GGTTCCTATAGCCGCTTGACGGGCAACGTCATCGCCGGCTGGACGAATCCAGACGCGGTAACCATCGCAATCACGGATGAACCGGACGACCTGACCAGAAGCGAGGGGAACACCGCCACCTTCTCCGTTTCTGCTTCGGCCGTTGACTGGGATGGGCTCTACAGGACGGTCTTGTATCAGTGGCAACTGGACGGCGTGGACATCCCCGGCGCCAATTCCTGGTCTTACACAACCCCCGCCCTTCTTTATCGGCGCGAACCCTCTCGCTACCGCTGCTTCGTGTCGTCCCTGGGGGTCGAAACATTGACTCGCGAGGCACAGTTGAGAACGGCTTGCGACGACTGCGACACGGTGTTCCTCCAATCACTTCGGGCCGATCACACGCTTCGAAAGGTGACCCTGACAGTGACCCGCGCCATCGGCTTGGCCACCGCGACCAACCTCGAGAACTATCGCATCGACGGCCTCGATATTCTATCGATCGAGCCGTCCAATTTGTCGCCCGACTGGACGCGGACGGTGACGCTTCATACGAGTCCCCAACAACCTGGGAAAGCCTACATCCTCAACGTGACGGGTCTGGTGGGGGTAGGTTATCCATTCCCGGAGATCAATGACTGGGCGCTGCCATTCTCGGCCTTCTCGCTTCAACCCGGTTGGATCTTACGCGAGGTCTGGATGAATATCTTTGGCCGCAAGGTCGCTGATCTTACCAACCACGTGAAGTTCCCCGATCACTCCGATCAAGTGAACTACCTCCCCAGCGTGGAAGCACCGGCCAATGTCGCTGAGGCCCATGAGCAACGACTCTCGGGCTGGCTGCAGGTCACCAACACCGGCTCTTTCAATTTTGCCATCGCCGCCAATGATCAGGCGGTGTTTTACCTGAGCACGGACGAATCCCCGGCGAACAAACGGGCCATCGTCACCGAACCCGAATGGGGCGCCGAGCGCGACTGGAACTCGCGTGACCGCCGGCTCGCCAGCCCGGGCGATGATTTCTTTCCCGCCATTGATGCGCTTCCTGTCAATCACTCGGAGAACACCACCGGGCCTATCCATCTGATCGTCGGCGAGCGGTATTACTTCGAAGTGCTCAACAAAGGAGGAAACGGATTTGGCCACGCGGAGGTGACCATCTATCAGGCGGGCAGTCCGCCACCCGCAAATGGGACGCCCGGCATCTCCGGCGCGCTGGTGTGGAACTACCTGCCCAGTGACGTGCAGATTTCCATTTTTGGACAACCTCAGGACCTGGCAGTCTGCGTCAACAGTCCGGCTTCATTTTCGGTTTCGGCCCATTCCACGTTGCCGCCAATCCAATACCAATGGGAGCGAAACGGCGCGGCCATTCCAGGTGCCACCCTTTCATTTCTACAGTTACCAGCCGTAGACGGTTGGGACAATGGCGCCATCTTCCGGTGCCGGATCACATCGCCCCCCGCGATCGTCGTGTCCGCGCCTGCCCGGTTGCGTGTTATCGGCTATCGCAATTTACGCGCAGCTCCCCTTGGGACGGGTGGTGTGCATCTGGTATGGGGCGACGACGGAACTCCGGTGCAACTGCAATCAACCACCAACTTGTTCCCGACTCCCAACTGGATGAATCGCAACTGGAGCGGCTATCGCAATGGACTCAATGAGCTTTTCGTTGATCCGCCGGCCGGCGGTGCGCCGACCCAGGAGTTCTTCCGCGTGCTGCTGGCGGAATGATGCGCGAATCAGAGTTGGAGAAACGGCTCAAGCGCGATGCCCCTTCGAACCTCGGACTTCCCGTCAGTGCATCACCACATCACACGTGCCGAGGCCACCTCGGTAGAAGTTGAACTGCACGTTCGGATGATCGGCGAGGAGCGACATCGGTACGCACGCGTCGGGAATGCGGTTGGCGATCATCCACGTCGTCAGGCGCTGGCCGAAGGGGTTGTCGTGCATCCCGGCGTGCCAGATGGAAACCTTCTCCGCCTGCCAGGTCTCCGCCGGACCGACGCTGATCGCCTTCGTCGGCACCATCGAGATGTTGCCGCCGCCGGAGGTGCGCGCGTTCTGCGCGATGGTGAGCGGGTGAAGCTCCACGACGCGCGTGGCCAGCCTGCGATATTCGGCGGGCGTCGGAGGCGCGTCCTTGTATTTGCCGCGCCGCGGCAATGGATCGTTGAAGGCCCAGTGCTTCACGTCGCCCTGCCCTCCCTGCATCACCGCGCAGCGTACGCCGGCCCAGCTCCTGCGATACGCGGCGGTGTCAGCCTTCGGGAAGTGCAGGTTCGCATCGGGCATCCGAAGTTGCCTGCGGATGCGGTTGAAGCACATCTCCCGATCCGCACGCTCGAAGGAGAGCGGGTGCGTGACGGGAACCTCGCGTCCCGTCGCAACGTCGAACCACTCGTCCATGCCCCAGAAGTGCGCGGAGCCGAGGTTGAGATCGAGTTCGTTCACGAGGCGGGCGACGAGCGGAAGCTGCTCCGTCGGACCGATGGGTCCGCAGATGCCAACAGGGTTGTCCTCCGTGGATTGCTTCCAAGCCGTGATGTACTCAAGCGCCTCGGCGAGATAGAAATCCTCCAGCGTGTCATGGAACACGACCTTGAAGCCGGGCCGGGAGAGCTTGAGCATTTTCTCCGGCGTCAGGCGCGCAGCAGCATGGATGATCTCGTCGTCGAGCGTGGTGTAATCCCACCAGTCGGGGGCGATGGAACTGAGTTTGCGGGGCATAGAAATCAGTGATCAGTCGGATACGGTCAAACTGCGCTCGTACTTGGGATTGACCTGATAATTATCTCCAAGCCCGTCTGCAAGCGGATCGATCTCGCTCGCGCTGAAACCAAGATGCAAATGCCGCCGCCAGCCTTCGGCGTGTTTGTAACGGCGCGACATCTTGCCGACGGCGGCGGACATTTCGCCCATCGCCACGAGGTACGAATCCATTCCCTGGCTTGCATCGAGCCACGCCTTCTGGCTCGCGTGCGCGGCCAGCGCTTCGCGCTTGATGGCGTGGACGGATGAAGTGTTCACGAAGGCTCCCGCAACGATCTCGCGCCGCAATCCATCGCGCAACCCGTGAGGCATCGCGTGATACACCGTCACGTCACCCTCTACCGCACGACGCGAGGGAACGGTCTTGAAGTTTGGCATCCCGCGCGAGAACGCCGCCGTGACCGCGAGACGCGCGGTATTCATGTGATCCTCCATGTAATCCTGCGGCGAATGCGTGAGCACGATGGTCGGCTTCACCTCGCGAATCACTGCGGCGAGACGGCGAAGTGTCTTGATGTCGTAGAAGATTTCCAGGTCATCGCAAAACGGCGGATGCCAGTGCGCGCCGAGGATCTTGGCGGCGCGCTTTGCCTCTGCGCGGCGGACGGCACGGGTTCGCGCCGCACTCATGATCGTGCTGCCGCAGTTGCCGGTGGAGAGATTCAGGTAATGGATTTTCCAGCCAGCCCGCTTGAGCAGCAGAAGCGTCCCCGCCATGCAGAACTCGATGTCGTCCGGATGCGCGGCGATGGCGATGGCGACGGGACGTGCAGTCTTGATCTTCACGCGCACACCTCAATGTCCATGCTTCTTGTGCGCGTGACGTTCAGAGGAGTTGTCCGCCGCGAAGATCACTTCGTGCGTGCGCAGGGCGTGGGCAAGGCTCGTCAGCGGCATCTCCTGCCCGAGATTCAATGCGTTGAAGAACGCCTCGAACTGCGTCTGGTACGGGTGATCCGAGACATCGCCGGAGTCGAGGAGCTTCATCGGCAGGTCGGTCCATTTCGATCTTTCGGCCCCCTCGCGCTTCGTCGAGTGAAACTTGTTGTCGAGCAGGCTGCCTTCGCTGCCCACGAGGTGGACGTGAAAATAATAGGGCTGAAGGCAGTCGATGACCGACGCGACCTTGCCCACCCGGCCGTCCTTGAACTTGAGAATGGTGACGCTGGTGGTCGGGTATTCGTACTTCGCGAAATCGCTGTTCGCCGAATGCGTGGAGTAGCTGCTCACCGTCTCCAC
>JANLTG010000213.1:0-21384 GCA_031362805.1 bacterium | reverse complement strand
AGCTTCAGGCAGTTCATCAAATGCGTCCTCTGCTTCCGGCGAAGGACCGAGTGATGCGCTCAAGCGATTGCTCGAACAACGAAAGAAAGAAAACAATCCATGAAAACCCCGACCCTTTACCTCGCGGCCTGGCTGGTCGTTGTCGCCGTTCCACGCGCAAGCGCGCAGGAGGACACCACGAAAGAAGCGCCGGTGGCGGCCATCGACCCGGCCAAGCCCGCTGCAAATGAGCCCGCCGTGCCCGGAGTTGCGGGAGTCGCCGATCTGCAGCTCAACTTCCGGAACGCGTCCCTCGACCAGGTGCTGAATTACCTGAGCGAAGCGGCCGGCTTCACCATTGTGCTCGAGACCAAGGTCAGCGGCACGGTGGACGTGTGGAGCAACCAGAAGGTCACGAAGGAGGAGGCCATCGAGATCCTCGACTCGGCGCTGGCGAAGAACGGCTACGCCGCGATCCGCGAGGGCAAGAAGCTTACGGTGGTGAGCAAGGCCGACGCCTCCACGCGCAACATCCCGATCATCAGCTCGACCGACTGGGAGACCATCCCGCAGAGCGAAGTGCTCGCGACCTACATCATCCCGGTGCGTTACATCAACGCCAGCCAGTTGATCGTCAACCTCCAACCGTTGACCCCCACGACGATGAAGATCTCGGCGAACAATGACAGCAACTCGCTGCTCATTACGGACAGCCAGGGCGCAATCCGCCGCATCGCGCATATCGCCTCGCTGCTCGATTCCTCCGTGTCCAGCGTCTCGACCCTCAAGATCGTCCCGTTGAAACACGCGGACGCGAAGACACTTGCGACAACTTTGACCACGCTCTACAGCGGCAATAACAACAACAACACCGGCAACCGTGGCGGCCAGGGCGGCGGCGGCCAGAATCCGTTCGGGGGTGGCGGCAACCCCTTTGGCGGCGGCGGGAATCCGTTCGGCGGACGCGGCGGTGGCGGCGCTATCACGATTCCAATTCCCGGCAACTAGATACGGCACACTGATTGAACTTTATGAAACCCTTCCAACTTAATCGAGTCGCCGCAAACGTCGCGACCTCGCTGGTGCTGCTCCTGGTCGGTGTCTTTCCGGCGGCCGCTCAGTTCCCCGGTTTCGGTGGCGGCGGTGGCGGCGGTGGCGGCACGCGTGGCACCGGTGCAACCAGCGGTGGCTTGCAGGCCGCGACGCGCGTGTCGGTGGTCGCCGATGAATACAGCAATTCGCTGATCATTCTCGCGCCGGAACCCTATCACGAAGCCATCTCGAATCTGGTACGGCAGCTGGATGTTCCCGTGCAAGACATCACCGAGCTGCGAGCGTTTCAATTACGGAACGCCGACCCCACCGAGATGGCGAAGGTCTTGACGAGCTTGTTCCCGGATCCCACGACGAGCACCACCACCGGGGGTCGCGGACAGGGCACCTTCTTTGGCGGCGGCGGCGGCCGAGGCGGGGCCACGACCACCGGCAGCGAACGCGCCATGAAACAAGGCAAGGTGCTGGCCGTGGCCGATCCGCGAACGTCGTCGGTTCTCGTGTCGGCCTCCAAGGATTTGATGGAACAGATCGCTCCGATGATTGCGGAACTCGACCCCAGCACCTCCAAGAAGCAGCAGGTGTATGTGCATACCCTGGAAAACGCCGACCCGCAGGAGGTCGAAACGATCCTGCGAAATCTTTTTGAAACTCAAAACGCCCGCAACGGCCGGACCGCAGCTCAGAACAACACGCAGAATAACGCGCTCCAGCAACGCTCCAGCAACGCCGCGCGCAACCAGGGCACGACCACCGGCACCAGCTCGGGCCTCGGCACAACCGGCGGGCTGGGCGGCCAGGGTGGTACCGGCCGTTGAGCTGGACACATTCACAACCTTGTTCTTCACATGAAACAATTTTTCACGAACCAAACAAAGCACTGGGGTGGACCCTGGCGCTGGCTGGCGGCCGGCCTCCTCACCACCAGCACCTTCAGCGGCCACGCACAACAACAGGGCTTTGGCGGTGGGGGCGGCGGCGGTGCCGCCACCACGCGCACTTACCCCAGCAACACGCAGGTCGGGGAGGCGCTGATCACCAGCGACCCGCAGACGCGCAGCCTGATCATCGTCACCGACGAGGCCACCAACGAGGACATCAAACGGGTGCTGCAAAGCCTGGATCGCCCAAAACCCCAGGCGCTCATCAACGTGGTGTTCCTCCAGGTCACCCACAATAACGAACTCGACCTCGGCGTCGAGGGCAGCATCCAGCATACACCCGACGCAGGGCAGACGGGCACGGCCACCACGGACTTCGGTATCGCCGCGGCACAGGCATTGGCGGGTGGCGGCATCTACAATTTCATAAGCGACGATGTCACTGTGTTGATTCGTGCGCTTGAGGTGGCGGGCAAGACCGAGATCTTGTCCCGGCCATCGATCCTGGCGCGTAACAACCAGCAGGCGACCATCAATGTCGGCCAAAGGATTCCGATAATCACTGGCACCACCTTCAACGCGACCACCGGCACCCCGAACAACCAGTACCAATATCAAAACATCGGCATCATTCTGCGGGTGACCCCATTCATAAACCCCGACAACACCGTGGAAATGATTGTCTCGCCGGAAATCTCGGCGCTGAGTGACACCAAGATCGACATCGGCGCGGGTGTTCTGGTGCCGGCCATCGACAACCGCTCGGCGGACACCGTGGTCGTCGTGGAAAGCGGCAAGACCGTGGTGATCGGCGGCTTGATCGCCAACCAGAAAATAGAACGCGACACCAAGGTACCGATTCTGGGCGACATCCCGTTGATCGGCTATGCCTTCAAGCGCAAGCAAAAGCAGAATACGAAGACCGAACTGCTCATCATGATGACCCCGACCGTGTTGCAACACCCGAAGGAACTCGCCAAAGCCACCCTCAAGGAAGCTCAGAAGCTCAAGATGGCGCCCGAGATATTTGAGAAGGAAGACCTGGATCGCTTCAACGCACGACTCACCGAAGAGGCATCGGCTGAACCGGAGGAACCGGCGGAGTCGGAAAGTGTTCAAGACCTGCGCAAACGGGCCCTGCAATACATGGAGCAACAGCAGAACGCCCAGCCGGCGGTGCCCCCGGCAACGCCGTAAGTTCGCGATGAAACGATTCCAAGCGCATCCATGCACTGGCAACTGACACGCCGCAGCCAGGTCGTCTATGTCGCGCTCGCGCTCGTGTGGCTGGCCGTGATCGGCTGGCAGGCCTTCGAGCATCTCAATGTCCGGCGGGCCAACAGCGAGCGGTTGATGAAGAGCGGCCGCGACATCACCTCGACCCTCGGCATTGTCCTCCGGTCGCAGCGGCGCTTCGGCAACATCATCGCCAAGGACCGCCTGGAGCCCGCCTTGCGCGAACTGCTCCGGCCGGGCGAACTCGAGTCGATCGTGATGCTGAGCCCCACCGGCGAAGCCATCGTTTCAGCGGGTGAACCGCTGGATGTTGCGAATGAAGTGCTGCAAGGCCCGGGAATATACTGGGGCCGGCAGTCACTGACGCTGATGAACCTGGTGGATTTGGGCTCGGGCGAGGGAATGGACGCGACCAATGTTCCACCGGCAATTGTGGTTTCCCCGGACATGCTTCAAGGGCCCAATGCGACCAACCGCCCGCCGTATCGCTGGCGGGGTGACCGACGCGAACGCGACGGCACCAATCGTGTCGATCGCGGAGAGTCCGGGCCACCTTCCGAGCCAGCCCCCGACGGCGAAGCACCGGCGCCTCGTCGGGATCGCGGTGGGCGCCCGCCTTTTGGCCGGCCGCCGTGGATGAGCGACGCCGAGTACCAGGAGTTGATCCAGAAGCGCGGCGTGCATTCCTTCGTGATCGCGCTCTCGAGCAACTTGATGACCGCCGCGAACGCGCGCGATCTCTGGTTGCGCACCTTGGTGGCCGCGCTGGCGGCCGTTGCGGCCGGAATCTCCGCGTTCGCCTGGCGCGGTCTCGTGCGTTCGTCGGAGCTACAGATTCGGCTGGTCAAGGCCGGGGAGATGAACGCTCATCTCAAGGAAATGAATCTCGCCGCCGCCGGACTCGCGCACGAAACGCGCAATCCGTTGAACCTGATCCGCGGGTTGGCGCAGATGATCTCGCGCGAACAGCAGGCCTCGGGGGAAGTGCGCGAACGCTCGTCCACCATTGTGGATGAAGCGGACCGGGTCACGGCCCAGCTAAACGAGTTCATCAACTACTCCCGCCCGCGCGAAGTCCGCCGCGCCCCCGTCGCCCTCACCAAGGTCATCGGTGAGGTGGCGCGGGCCCTCACGCCGGACACGGAAGACAAGGCGGTGCGCCTGAAAATCCCCGAGCGCGACGTGCTCATCGAGGCGGACGAGCAGTTGTTGCGGCAGGTTTTGTTCAATCTGCTGTTGAACGCCAGCCAGGCGGTGGCGCAGGGCGGGCAGATTGAAGTCGCCTATCTTCAGGTGGCCGGCGGCAATTCGCTGACCCTCGAGGTGCGCGACGACGGTCCCGGTGTCGCGCCGGAGCTGCGCACGGAGATTTTCAAACCCTACGTGACCATGCACCAGAACGGGACCGGCCTCGGGCTCGCCATCGTGCAGCAAATCGTGGCGGCGCACGGTTGGGAGATCGAGTGCGCCGCGAACGAACCGCGCGGTGCCGCGTTCCGCATCCACCACCTCGCCGTAGCTCCGGCCAAGAAGCCATGACCTCCGGCAGTTCCCGCAATTCGAACGGCAACCTCCGGCTCCTCGTCGTGGATGATGACCACGGGCAACGCAGCTTGTTAGAAACGTTTCTGTGCGGCCAGGGCTTTGCCGTCACCACCGCTGAATCCGGCCCCGGCGCCCTCGCGCTCCTGCCCACGCTCGAAGTGGCGATGATCATCTCGGACGTCCGGATGCCCGGCATGTCCGGCCTGGAGATGTTGCGGCAAGTGCGGGCCGGCCATCCCACCCTGCCCTTTCTACTGGTCACGGCATTTGCGAACATTCGCGAAGCCGTCGATGCGATTCGCGACGGCGCGTTGAATTATCTCTCCAAACCGATCGACCTGGACGAACTGCTGGCCACCGTCCGGCGCGCTACCGGCGTCCCTACCGCCAGCGCGCCATCAACGTCCGTTGAAATCCCCCTGCCCGAGGGCATCGTTTCCAACAGCCCGCTCATGCGCCTCGTCTTCAGTGACGCGGCCCTCGTCGCGCCGTCGGAGAGCCGGGTGCTGATCACCGGTGAAAGCGGCGTCGGCAAGGAAGTGCTGGCGGACGTCATTCACAAGTGGAGCCGGCGCGCGAGCGGGCCGCTCGTGAAGATCAATTGCGCCGCGATTCCGGAGAACCTCTTGGAGAGCGAACTGTTCGGGCACGAGAAGGGTTCGTTCACCGGCGCCCATCAGCAACGCATCGGAAGATTCGAGGAAGCGACCAACGGCACCATCTTCCTCGACGAAGTCAGCGAAATGTCGCCGCAACTCCAGGCCAAGCTGCTGCGCATCACGCAGGACGGGTGCTTCAGCCGCGTCGGCTCGAACAAGGAGCTCACCACCAACGCGCGCCTCCTGGCGGCGACAAATCGCGATCTCGATCAAGAGATCGCGGCGGGCAAGTTTCGCGAGGATCTGTTTTATCGCCTCAACGTACTCGAGCTCAACATTCCGCCACTGCGCGAACGCCCCGAGGACATTTTGCCGCTGGCTAATTACTTTCTGACGAAGTTCGCTGAAGGCAAGGCCCGGCTGTCCGGCGGCGCCAGCGAGTGCCTGAAATTGTATCCCTGGCCCGGCAACGTTCGCGAGTTGCGCAACGCCATGGAGCGCGCGGCGCTCGTCTCCCGCGGTGAAGTGATTCTACCCGAGCACTTGCCCAACCGGGTTCGCACAGGTGGCGCCGCGACGCCGCAGGCAGTGCCACCCACCGCTGCCACCGCTGATCCACGGCGCCTTGAGGAAATTGAGCGCGACGCCATTCTTGCCGCGCTCCGGAAACACGATTTCAACCGCACGGCGACCGCCCGGGCTCTGGCCATCAGCCGTCGCGCGCTGACCTACAAGTTGCAACGAATGCGGGAGCAGGGAATTCCCGTGGATGCCGGCGACGAGAATTCCGCACGGTGAAAATTTGAAGTCCGGCAGCTCGTGATGCGAGGCATGCCCCGCTCAACAAGGTTGATGTCCCCAATCCGCTTCCTTCAAGGATTCCTCGTACAAGGCCATTTGCTCCTCGGGCGTCAGTTTCTTCGCGGTGTCCGTTGTCCCAGCTACGCCAACGCCCGTTGCCTCACCCTCTGCCGCTGCCTTTCCGTCGGCCGACGACGGCTTCGGAGTTGAGGGCTCGGGCTCGGGCTCAAGCATGATTTCGCGACGCTAGAAGTCCCGCGCGCGATTGTCACGCTGACTTTGTAGCAACGACCGGCCCCGGCCAGCAACCGCTGCTTCAGAAAATGCGCGCCAGTTCCAGTGTCACAGGCGTGTGAACAAGTTCGCCGTTGACGATTCCATGGTCGAACTTCAATTTGCTGCCTCGCTTCATTCATGAAGACCATTCTGTTCATCTGCACGGGAAATATCTGTCGCAGCCCGATGGCCGAGGGCCTGATGCGGCATGCCCTGAATGGAGCAGAGATCCGCGTCCTCTCGGCGGGCGTCGGGGCCGGCTACGGACAGGCACCAAGCGGGCACTCCGTCCGCGCGTTGCAGGAATGGGGCATCGATATCGGCCAGCAACGGAGCCGGGCACTCACCCCGGAGCTGGTGGACAACGCCGACCTGATTTTGGGGATGACCCAGAGCCACGTGGATGCGGTGCTCATGATGTATCCCGAAGCGGCAGACAGGGTCCATCGACTCCGCGATTTTGACCCGACCCTTGATGAATTTGACCGTGACATCTGTGACCCCATCGGCGGCTCATACGAGATTTACCTCGCCTGCCGCGACCAAATCAAAGCCGGTATTGATACCATGATCGAAGCCCTTCACTCCCTCGCCTCAAACCCCGCCACTCTCACCTGCCGTCTCGCCGTGGGCGCCGACCACGGGGGCTACGAATTGAAGGAAGCCCTCAAAAAGCACCTCGCGGCCCGGAGCGTCACGGTGGTTGACCTCGGCACCCATTCCAAGGAATCGACCGACTATCCTGACTACGCGCGGCCCGTCGCCCAACGGGTCGCGGATGGCGAGGCGGATTTCGGAATCCTCGTCTGCACCACCGGCGTGGGGGTCTGCATCGCCGCCAACAAAATTGCCGGCGTCCGCGCCGCCCTGGTTGGCGACGAAGCAACGGCCTCCGTGGTACGCGGTCACAACGACGCCAATGTCTTGTGTCTGGCGGGCAAGACGCCGGCCGACCTCGCAGCCCGCATTGTGGACAAGTTCCTGGCCGCGCCGTTTGAGGGCGGCCGCCACGAGCGGCGCGTGAACAAGCTCGAAGGCGGCAGCATGTCGGTGGTCAACGTCCGCAAGGTGGACTCCGCCATCGCCGGACTGTTGCTCCAAGAGCGGGCACGTCAGCAGGAGAACATCGAGCTCATCGCCAGCGAAAATTTCACCAGCCCGGCGGTGATGGAAACGCAGGGCTCCGTGCTGACCAACAAATATGCGGAAGGTTACCCGGGGAAGCGCTGGTACGGCGGCTGCGAATTCGTCGATCAAGCCGAGCAACTGGCGATTGACCGGGCGAAGCAACTGTTCGGAGCCGAACACGCGAACGTGCAGCCGCATTCCGGCTCGGGTGCGAACATGGCGGTTTACTTCGCCCTGCTCCAGCCCGGCGACAAACTGCTGACGATGGATCTGAGCCACGGGGGGCACTTGACGCATGGCAACAAGGCGAACTTCTCCGGCAAGTTCTTCGAGATCGTTCACTATGGCGTGCGCAAGTCCGATGAACGGATCGACTACGACCAACTGGCGGCGATGGCACGCGAGCACAAGCCGAAGATGATCACCGTCGGCGCGAGCGCCTATCCCCGGATCATCGATTTTGAACGCATGGGCCAGATCGCCCGCGAGGTGGGCGCGCTGTTGCTCGCGGACATCGCGCACATCGCCGGCCTGGTGGCGACGGGTGTGCATCCCAGCCCGATGGCGCACGCGGACTTCGTCACGACCACCACCCACAAGACCCTTCGCGGACCACGCGGCGGCTTGATTCTCTGCAAAGAGAAGTATGCCAAGGCGATCGACTCACAGGTGTTCCCCGGCATCCAGGGCGGACCACTCATGCACGTGATCGCCGCCAAGGCGGTTTGTTTCCACGAAGCGCTCCAGCCCGAGTTCAAAGCGTACCAGCAGCAGATCGTCGCAAACGCCGCGGCGCTCGCCGCCGGCATGAACCGCAACGGCTATCGCCTGGTCAGTGGCGGCACGGAAAATCACTTGATGCTGGTCGACGTTGGCGCGCGCGGCATTACCGGCAAGGAATCCCAGATCGCGCTCGACGAAGCGGGCATTACCACGAACAAGAATACGATTCCGTTTGAGACGCGCTCCCCCTTCCAGGCCAGCGGCATCCGGCTCGGCACGCCCGCAGTCACGACACGCGGCATGAAGGAGCCGGAGATGGCGGCCATCGCCGACATGATCAGCGAAGTGTTGCTGGACATTAAGAATCTTGACGCAGCACACGGGGTGCGCAAACGTGTCCGCGAGCTGACTGCAAGATTCCCCTTGCCCTACTGACATCAGCCCACGCTCCCAGAAAGTTCATCCCCGAAGGATTCCCCTTCCACTGACTGGAGCTGGCGCTGACAGCTGCCCGGATTCTTGGCCCGATTCACTGGTGAAACCGGGTTGCCGGGTGACATTTAATCACTTACCGATACCCCAACCGATATGGCCAGACTCCCCAAAAAGGGCGGACGCCCGAAGAAGTCCACCGCCGCCGATGCAACAACACCGGCGATTGAGCCAGCGATTGCAGAGGTAACCGCGCCTGAAGAAATTCAAGCAGCCCCGGCCCCGGCCGCCGAACCCGCCCCCGGCAGTCCGCCGCCGGCCAAACCTGCCCGAACCGCACCGGTGCTCGCCAAGGATCCGATCTCGCAGACCGTTCACATTTCCCGGCTCCAGGCGCTGTCCATGATGGACCTCAACGCGATGGCGAAGGAGAAGGGCATCGAGAATTTCGGCACGATGCGGAAGCACGAGCTGATCTTCCATATCCTCCAGAAGAACGCGGTGGCGAGCGGTGTGTTGTTCTCCGAAGGTGTGCTCGAAGTGCTGCCCGAAGGGTTTGGTTTTCTGCGGTCGCAGAGCTTCAACTACCTCCCCTGCCCCGAGGACATCTACGTTTCACCTTCGCAGATCCGGCGCTTCGACTTGCAGACCGGCAACACCATCACCGGCCAGATTCGTCCGCCCAAGGAGAAGGAAAAGTTCTTTGCGCTCTTGAAAGTGGAGGCCGTTGACGGTGGCGATCCGGACAAGGCGAAAGACAAGACGCACTTCGACAACCTCACGCCGCTTTTCCCAAACAAGCGATTCCTGCTCGAAACCGACTCCTCCGAGCTGAGCACGCGAGTGCTGGACCTGGTCTGCCCCCTCGGCAAGGGCACGCGCGGCCTGATCGTGGCGCCGCCCCGCACCGGCAAAACTGTGCTGATGCAGAAGCTCGCCAACGCGATGCTGAAGAACAATCCGGAGAGCTACCTGTTCATCCTGCTAATCGACGAACGGCCCGAAGAAGTGACCGACATGGAACGCACCTGCCGGGGCGCCGAGGTCATCAGCTCGACGTTCGATGAACCGCCGGAGCGCCACGTCGCCGTCGCAGAGATGGTGATCGAAAAGGCCCGCCGCATGGTCGAGCACAAGCGGGATGTCGTCATTCTCCTCGACTCCATCACCCGCCTGGCGCGCGCCTACAACACCGTGCAACCGCACTCCGGCAAGATCCTGTCGGGTGGCGTGGACGCGAATGCACTGCACAAGCCGAAGCGCTTTTTCGGCGCCGCGCGCAACATCGAGGAAGGCGGCTCCTTGACGATCATCGCCACCGCGCTGGTCGATACCGGCAGCCGCATGGATGAAGTCATCTTCGAAGAGTTCAAGGGCACCGGCAACATGGAGGTTCACCTGGATCGCCACCTCGTCGATCGCCGCATTTTCCCGTCGATCAACATCGAGCTGTCCGGCACCCGCAAGGAGGAACTGCTCTACCATCCCGACGAATACAACAAGGTCGTCGTCCTCCGCCGCGCGCTCACGGGCGTGCCGCCGGTGGAAGCCATGGAGCTGATGCTCAACAAGCTCAAGAAGACCGGCAGCAACATCGAATTCCTGTTGACGATGGCCCACATCGCGTGACCGGTCACTGATTGACCGCATTATCAGCCCTTAATTCAGCCCCAACCCAGCGTTCCAGTTTGCAGCTGGAACGCTTTTTTTATTGAATCATTTCGTGCGCCAACGATCCAAGTGTTTCGAAACGATGAATCCTATAAACTCAAGCCGAGCCCGCTTGCTGGTAACCACCATCGGTTTGGTAATGGTGGCAGTGGGCTGTAGCGACGAGAGCGTTCGCGTCTATCAAGTGCCCAAGGAACAGGCCCACGCGCAGCAACCGCCAGCGGCAACGGAGCGTCCCAACGCTCCGACCGCACATGTGCATTGGGACAGCTTGCCAGCGAATTGGAAGGACCGTCCGGTTACGGGAAAGATGCGCGCGGCGGAGATCGGCATCACCGGCAGCGGTGGCCAGGAGGCGGAACTTGTTGCCATTCCCCTCCCGGAGCTCGCGGGCAAGGAGCTCGAATTCGTCAACATGTGGCGGGAGCAGATCAACCTCACGCCAACCACGACGGCGGCCATCGCCGAACTGCGGGAGCCGCTGACAATCGCCGGGAACCCCGGCCAGTTGTTCGACATGGTCAGCGACAAGCCGCTCACCGAAGGGCAACCGAAGCAGCGCATCCTGGTGGCCATGGCGACGATCGAAGCCACGACTTGGTTCTTCAAACTCACCGGCGCGGACGAACTGGTGGCGCAGGAGAAATCCAACTTGAAGGGGTTCCTCGCGAAAGTTGAGCTGCATACGGCAGCGCATGACGATCCGCACGCCGGCCTGGCGAGCGCTCCGCCGACGCAAAGCGCCCCCCCGGCTGCGCCGGCTCCGGGACTTCCCAAATGGACGGTGCCAGCCGGTTGGACGGCGGCAACCCCGGGACCCATGCTGCTCGCCAGCTTCGATCTGGCCGGTGGTGGCGGCAAAGTTACCGTCAGCTCGTTGGGCGGCGACGGCGGAGGTTTGCTGATGAACGTCAATCGCTGGCGCGGGCAGATCGGGCTTTCCCCACTGACCGGCGATCAGCTTTCCGGGGTGACCAAGGAGATCGATGTCGCCAGCGGCAAGGCGACCCTGGTTGATTTGAGCAACAACGACCGACGCATGTTGATCCTCGTCGTTCCGCATCAAGGCCAGAGCGGGTTTTACAAGTTTCTGGGCGACGCCAGCGCGGTGGGCAAGGAGATGGATGCCTTCTTGCAGTTCGCGAAGAGCGCGCAATACTGACGAGGTCACATGATGCGCCACGCCTTGAAGTTCATTTCGTCACTCCGACTGACCGTCGCTCTACTGTCGCTGTCGCTCGTGCTGGTGTTCGCCGGCACGATTGCCCAGGTGGAGTATGGGCTTTGGGATACCCAGGTGCGCTTCTTCCGCAGCCTCTTCGTTTACTGGAAGCCGGCCGGCGGCGAATTTGCGATCCCCGTTTTGCCGGGCGGCTACCTGCTGGGCTGGGCGTTGCTGGTGAACCTGCTGGCCGCTCATTACGTGCGCTTCAAATTTGCGTGGAGTAAGCTGGGCATCTTCCTGACCCACTTCGGGCTGATCTTCCTGCTGCTTGGCCAGTTTTTTACTGAGCAGATGCAAGTTGAGTCATCGATGCGTTTGGAGGAAGGCCAGTCAAAGAACTACTCGGAGGCGGGCCGCAGCACCGAACTGGTGTTCATTGATCATTCCAATTCAGAGTTCGATGAAGTTGTGGCCATTCCTCAATCCCAGCTCGCTTCAGGCCGGGAGCTTGCGCCGCCCAAGCTCCCCTTCCAGGTGAAGATCGAGGAGTTCCACCTGAACTCCCGTCTGCGACAGCGCGCACCGATGATGTCCACCAACCCACCGGCCGCCACGCAAGGGATCGGTGTCCAAGCGGAATTGATTCCCGCTGCGCGGGCGACCGCGATGGATGCGATCAACGTTCCCTCGGCGATTATTTCGTTCAAAGGCGACGGCGCTCCGACGGGCACCTGGTTGGTATCTTTGAATCTCGACCAGCCCCAAACGATCACCGTCGGCGGCAAGTCTTGGGATACCGCCCTGCGCTTCACGCGGCATTACACGCCTTATTCGATCGGCCTGCTCGACTTTCGCCACGACAAATACATGGGCACCGAGAAAGCCAAGAATTTCTCCAGCCAAGTTCGGCTGACCAACCCGACCACCGGTGAAGACCGCGAAACGCTGATCAAGATGAACCAGCCGCTGCGCTACGCCGGCACCACTTATTTTCAAGCCAGCTTTGAGCCGGGTCGCGATGACATCACCATCCTCCAGGTCGTCCGCAATCCCGCCTGGCTCACGCCCTATATTTCAGTGATCGTCATCGGCCTCGGGCTGATCGTGCAGTTTTCAATGCACCTGTTCAAATTCGTGAACCGGAGAAAGAGCTCATGAAGAAACACCTGTCTTGGATTTTGATCGTTGCGCTCTTCGGCCTTTACGCCGCCAGCACGCTTCGCCCGCGCAAGGACAAGGGCGAGTTTCATGTCCAATCATTCGGCGGGCTGCCGGTCGTCTTGAACGGGCGCGTGCAACCGCTTGATTCCGTCGCCATCAACGCGCTGCTGATGATTCGGGGCAATACCGGCCTGCCGCTCGAAGGCAACGGCGCCAACGGTAGCTGGGGTGAACTGCTGGAACTGCAGAAACAAGGCGCAGTCCCGATGCGTGAGCGGGCGTGGTATCAATTCAGCAAGCACCCGAAGAAGTTCAAGCCAATCGAGTGGCTCCTCGAGGCGGCCACTGATCCGGCCCTGGCCGATCAGCGGTTTATCTTTTCCATCGATCACCCGGACTTGAAGTCGGAATTGAGGATCGACGGCAAAGGCCTCGATCGCAGCGGCCTGACTTACTTCAATTATTCGCAATTGAGAGGTCAGCGCGAAAAGATAGTCGCGGATGCTCGGGTGGCGGGTGACAAGAAGGCGGAAGAGCGCAGCACTTATGAGAAGGCAGCCTTCCGGCTCGCCAATTCCATGGTCATCTACGAGCGCATCAAGAACAGCTTTCAGCCTGAACACAGTCACAACTTCGCGCAGGAACTGGCAGAGTACACGAAGGTCACAACCACTGGGCGGCAGGCGATGACGAACCAGCAGGCTGGCAAGGAGTACGACAAGGCGGCGTTCGACCAGTTGATGGAGAAGGCCCGGTCGTACTCTTTCATCGGCGAAATGGCGTATCCGCTCATCATCCCGCCGCAGGACGCCAAACATGACCGCGAGAACTGGAAGAACCTCGGCGCCTCGCTGATCGACACCGCCCGCTCCGACGTCCTGCATCCTGCCGCCAAGTCGTACGCAGCGATGATGACCGCGTACGGCCAGGGCAAGGCGGCGGACTTCAACGGCGCGGTCGCCGAGTATCGCCGCTGGCTGGCCGACAATCATTTCGAAGCGGAACTTTCCAAGGGCGCGCGTGAATTGTTCTTCAACAACTACGCGCCCTTCAAGACGAGCATTGCCATCTACATCGTGGCCTTCCTGCTCGCGGCGTTTTCACTCTTCCTTCCGCGACCGGCTCTGTTTCGCGGCGCGGCCGGGCTCATCCTGCTGGGCTTGGTGGTGCATACCAGCGGTTTGATCTTTCGGATGGTGCTGGAAGGGCGGCCGCCCGTCACAAACTTGTATTCATCGGCTGTCTTCATCGGCTGGGGCACGGTGGTGTTGGGTCTCGTCATCGAGAAATTCTGGAAGAATGGATTGGGCAGTCTGGTGGCCTCGTTCGTCGGGGTGATCACCTTGATCATCGCCCATAACCTTTCGCTCGACGGTGACACCATGGAGATGTTGCAGGCGGTGCTGGACACGAACATCTGGCTGGCGACTCACGTCGTCGTGATCACGCTGGGCTATTCCGCAATGTTCCTGGCGGGCTTGCTGGGCGCTGTCTACCTGCTGCTCGGTGTCTTCACGCCCAAGCTCAACGAAAGAGTCTCCGGCTCAGGCAGTGAATTGGTCACCGTGGGCAAGGCCATCACGAAGATTGTTTACGGCATCATCTGCTTCGCCACGATCTTCAGCTTTGTCGGCACCGTGCTGGGCGGCATTTGGGCGGATCAATCGTGGGGCCGTTTCTGGGGCTGGGACCCGAAGGAGAATGGTGCGTTGCTGATCGTGCTCTGGTGCGCCGTCATTCTGCACGCCCGCTGGGGCGGCTTGGTTCGCGAGAAAGGGCTCATGGTGCTCGCCGTATTTGGCAACGTCATCACGGCGTTTTCCTGGTTCGGCGTGAACATGCTCGGCGTGGGCCTGCACAGCTATGGTTTCATGGAGGCCGCCTTCAAATGGTTGATGGCTTTCAACGCCAGCCAGCTATTGATCATGTTGCTGGCGGCCGTTCCGCAACAATACTGGCGCAGCGGCAACGGCCCGGGCGGTGCCCCGCCTACCGCTGACAGGACTCAGTCGAAGACCTTGAAGGCGCCGAAGCCACGCCCGGCTTAAGCTGGGGTTTCAACCAGCAATCACCCGCGCAATTTCGATCCGACCAGCGCTTGACGGCAAGGTGTGCCTCCATATTCTTCGCCCGCACAATCTACTATGACATTCAAACACCTCTTCGTTACCGCCGTTACCAGCACGGCCTTGCTGGCCGGATCATTGGCCACGCTCACCGCCGCTGACGACGTCAGCAAGCAGGAACCGAAAGACATTCATGACGTGATGGAATGGACACACAAGGGCAAGGAGTCCATGGCGGCCAAAGTCAAGGAAGGCAAGGGCACCAAGGATGAAATCGCCACCCTGCTGCGCTTCTACAAGTTTATGGCCACGCAGAAGCCGGAGCTCGGTGATGCCGCCAGTTGGAAGGAAAAGACCGCCGCGCTGGTCGCCGCTGCGGAGAAATTGCAGAAGGGCGACGCCGACGCAGTCGAGTCCTACAAGAAGGCCGTGAATTGCAAGGCCTGCCATGAGGTTCACAAGCCGAAGGACGAGAAGTAATCGTTCCCGGTTCAAACCTCGCTATTGCGCGGCCGGCGGTTCACCCCGCCGGCCGACTTGCTTTTAGCGATCGGCAAACAAGTCCCGGATCACGTACGCAAACTCGGGCAACAGCGGTTCTTCCAAGCGGTCGGCCCCCGCAAGTATCCCTTGCAGCCGCAGACCGTAGGGCGAGCCGTGATAAACCTCCACGTTGTCATAGCGGGGATCCACCATCCACAACCGCGGCACGTTGCGGGTCTCGTAGATCTCCTTCTTGTTGACGGTGTCGGTATGATGATCGCCCGCATCAATGACCTCAATCGCCAGCAGCAACCGGTCATTCGCGGTCGCGACGATGGTCAAGTCCGGCCGGACCATGGTTCCGGGTGTCAGCTGCAACACCGAGCGCGGCGCCAACAAGCGGGCCGTCGCCTGGGCCGCCAGGCACTCCGCCAGCCGGAGCTGTAGTCGCTCGCGAATCAGTTCATGGCGGTGCCCGGGTGTCTGCCGAACATACGACTCGCCTTCAATGATCTCTTCGTACGGCTCGCTCATGTGCCAGTCCAGCGTACGGATATGCTTGGTGGTGGCGAGTAGAAACCCTGCCCAAGAGCGTGGCGGTTACGGCAACCGGAGTCACGCTACTCCGGCTTGTCATCCGGACCTTCCGCTTCCCATTCCGGATAGATCTCGGGTGGCAACTCACCACGCCGGATCAGCTCCTGCAGGTCACGGATGATGGTGCGGCGCGCGACATCGAACTGCCGGCCCAGCGCGGAAATGTTCGGTCGTTCGTTCTTCCTGCCCGCCAACTGCTGGCGAATGGTGCTCTGCCGGACGAGCCGGTCCGTTGACCGGCTGAGCAATTCCTCCTTGTCGATGCGTTTGCTGCGTTCCAGCGCTTCGAAGCCCCGCACAATCTCCGGCTCGCCACATTCCTTGAGCGCGGATTCGACCTTCTGCCGCAGTTCATTCAAATCCACCGGCTTGGTGATGAGGAAGTGTGCGCGGCGGGCGCCCTGCAACGCTTGCAATTGCTGGTGGGCCTCCAAAGCGCCGGAGGCCACGATGATCGGAATGAAGGGGAGCAACTCCTTGAACTCCGGGAGGAAATTCAGGCCCTGCTCGCCCTTGTCGAGCACGTGATCCAGCAGAATGAGATTCGGTGGGTTCTTGCCGGCCAGTTCCAAACCCTTCGAGGCGGTGCGCGCCCGCATCAATTCAAAGTCTTCCAACGCTTCCGCGTAAATCTCGTATTGGAGATCGTCGTCCTCGATGATCAGTATCCGGGCTTTTGACATGGCAACTGGCGAAGGCCACAGACTAACGGCTTGTTACCGCGGACGGCAACTGTGCGTTCAACGGCACAGGGAGAATTCTGGCAACCTCGAAAGGCAGCAACTCCCGACAACGTAGCCGGCCGCCAAGCGCCAGCCCGGAACGAAAGGCTTGTCAGCACCACCCTTTGGCGGATCAATCAACCCGTCATGCCGACCATCGCCATTCTCGGAACCCTGGACACCAAAGGCGTCGAACATGGGTTCGTCGCCGACCTCATCCGCCAGCGCGGGCATCGGACGTTGATCATCGACGTGGGCGCGCTCGAAGCGCCGACGCTGAGGCCCGACATCACGCGGGAACAAGTGGCGAGCGAAGGCGGCATCGATCTGCCATCGCTGGTGGCCAAGCGTGACCGGGGCGAAATGGTTGCGGCCATGGCGGGCGCCGCAGCCAGGGTGGTCGAGCGACTGGCCCGGGAGGGAGGCATCGACGGCGTCATCTCGTTGGGCGGCGGCGGCGGCACCACCATCGGTACCACGGCGATGCGGGCGTTGCCCATCGGTTTTCCCAAAGTGATGGTCAGCACGCTGGCCAGCGGCAATACGGCGCCCTTCGTCGGCTCCCGCGACATCGTAATGATCCCGAGCGTTGTGGATGTCGCCGGCCTCAACCGCATTTCGCGGCCCATTCTGGCGCGCGCGGCGGGCGCAATCTGCGGGATGGTCGAAACCAAGATTCCCGCCGGCGAAGACAAGCCGCTGATCGCCGCCAGCATGTTCGGCAACACCAATGACTGCGTCTCCGTGGCGCGTAAAATTCTCGAAGACGCCGGCTACGAGGTGCTCGTGTTTCACGCCACCGGCACCGGCGGTCGCACGATGGAATCGTTGATCGAATCGGGGATGATCTCCGGCGTGCTCGACATCACGACCACCGAATGGGCCGACGAGCTGGTCGGCGGGATTCTCGGCGCGGGCCCAACCCGTCTGGAAGCGGCCGGCAAAACCGGCACGCCGGCCATCGTCGCCCCCGGTTGCATCGATATGATCAACTTCGGCCCGCGCGACACCGTGCCCGCCAAGTTTGCCGACCGGAAGTTCTACCAGCATAATCCGAACGTGACGTTGATGCGGCTGAGCCGGGAGGAGTCAGCCCGACTCGGCGAGCTCTTCGCCGCCAAGCTCAACGCTTACACCGGCCCGGTCACGGTGCTCCTGCCGCAGAAGGGCTTCTCCGTCATCGGCGAGCCGGGCAAACCGTTTCACGATCCGTTCGCTGACGAGGCGTTCTTCCAGGCGCTCAAGCACAACCTGAAGAAGTCGGTGCCCATCGTGGAAATGGATTGTGCGGTGAACGCGCCGGAGTTTGCGAAGACTTGCGCGGCGGCGTTGTTGAAGAACATGGCGGCGCGCGCTTCAGGGTAGACATCGAAGCCCGATCGGAATGCATTGAAGTTCCCCGGTAGAGTGGCCAAGGGCGAATGGGCTGGCTCCACTCGCCGTCGCGGTGCAGATTTTCTGCTGGTTTGGCTGGAGGGGACTTCGGTAGCGTGCGCGCCGCGATGGAAACTCTGCGCAAGCTTATCGATATCGTCCTGCACCTGAACGTCCACCTGGGCGAACTCGTCGGCGAATATGGCGCGTGGGTCTACGCCATTCTCTTCCTCATCGTCTTCTGCGAGACCGGCCTGGTGGTGACGCCGATTCTGCCGGGTGATTCCCTGCTCTTTGCGGCGGGTGCCATTGCCGCCGCTGGCCAGCTCGATCCCATACTCTTGTGCCTGCTGCTCACCGTCGCAGCGATTCTCGGAGACACCGTGAATTACTGGATCGGCCGCAAGTCCGGCGCCTATCTGCCAAAGCGATTCCCGAAAATTGTGAAGCAGGAATACCTCGATCGCACGCACGCCTTTTACGAACGCTACGGCGGCAAGACGATCATCATCGCCCGTTTTGTGCCCATCGTCCGGACATTTGCGCCGTTCGTGGCGGGCGCCGGGGCCATGACTTACGCCCGGTTCATGCTCTTCAATGTAGTCGGCGCGGTGCTGTGGGTCGGGCTGCTGGTGCCGGCGGGTTACTTCTTCGGAAAGTTGGAGTTCGTGGAAAAGAATTTCAGCGCCGTGATCATCGGCATCATCATTATCTCCGTCCTTCCGGCGGTGTTTGAATTCTTTCGCGAGCGCCGCCGTCTTCGACGAGAGCGGGAAGCCGGCAAGAACGCGTAGTGCGGGCCACCTGCCAAGACCGAGCCGCAGGTTGTCCTACTTCTCGGCGCCGGCCAGAATCGTTTCAAAGTGCGGCGCTTCCTCCTCGCGGGCGACGACGCTGATTTCAATCTTCTTCAGGCCAGCCTCCTCCAGCCAGCGGTGCAGATCGCTTTCGGCGAACCCAAGCCAACGGTCGCCGTAGAGTTCGCGCGCTTGCTCGAACTTATGTCCCAGCAAGTCGAGGATCATGATGCGCCCGCCGGGTTTGACGATGCGAGCCGCGGCCGCGATTGCCTTCGCCGGTTCCTCCGCGTGATGTAATGCCTGGCTGAGGATCACGAGATCGACACTACCGGGATCGATCGGTGGGTTCTGCAAATCGCCAAGGCGGAATTCGAGATTCTTCAAGCCGTTCTTCTTCGCCTTGGCCGCGCCGAACTCGATGATCCTCGCCGAGTTGTCAACGGCGATCACCCGCTTGCAACTGCGCGCCAGCAATTCGCTCAGCAGTCCTTCCCCGGCGCCGAGGTCAGCGACGGTCAAAGGCGGCAACATGCGCAGGAGCAAATGCCCGAATGCCTGCCAGCTTCGACCGGGGCCATAGCTTCGATCAAAGCGGCCGGCCACCTGGTTGAAATAGACCTGCGCCTGATTCTTCCGCTGATCGATGACGCGCCGGAGGTTGATCTGGTCGGACTCGGAGTCGTCGAGCTCCTCCGCGCCCACGCTGAGCTGTTCCACGAACTTGCGCTGTTCGGCAGTCAGGTCGGTGTTCCAGCGATAGAAAGTCCGCTTGCCTTCGCGGCGATGCTCGAGCAGCCCGGTCTCTTCCAACTGACGCAGATGGGTGGAGATGCGCGACTGTCCCATGCGCGTGATCAACTGGATTTCGTTCACCGACAATTCGTCGGCCCGGAGCAACGCCATGATGCGCAGCCGCGTCGGATCGGCGACCGCGCGGAGGGTTTTGAGGGTGGAGATGTTCTTCATTGGGGCGGAGAAAACCTTTTTAGAATTCCCGGTTGACGGCCTTGCAAACTTATATATCTTCGCATCCGGATACGTCAATATGACAGTTTGACCAATAACTCATGAGCAAAAACTACATCTTCTCCTCCGAGTCCGTCGGCGAAGGCCATCCGGACAAAGTTTGCGATACCATCTCCGACGCCGTGCTCGACGCCTGCCTGAAGCAGGACAAGCACAGCCGCGTCGCCTGCGAAACCTACGCCAAGAGCAATCTCGTGGTGGTGGGTGGCGAGATCACCACCAAGGCCAAGCTCGACTTCAATGAGATCGCCCGCGCCGCGATCCGCGAGATCGGCTATACGCACGACGACGACGTCTTCCACGCCGACAAGGTGCTCATCATGAATGCGATCACCTCGCAGTCTCCGGACATCGCGCAAGGCGTTGATGACCGCGCCGCCGACGGCAAGGAGAAGGCCGAGCAAGGTGCCGGTGACCAGGGTTTGATGTTCGGTTATGCGTGCAATGAAACGCCGGAGCTGATGCCCGCGCCGATCATGTATGCCCATCAACTGGGCCGTGAGCTCACCCGTTTACGCAAGGCCGGCAAGGCGACGTGGCTGCGCCCCGACGCCAAGTCCCAGGTGTCCGTGCGCTATCGTGATGATCAACCGGTGGAGATCACGAACGTCGTCATCTCGACCCAGCATGCGCACGACGCGTCGAACAAGACCATCCGCGAGTTCATCACGGAGGAAGTCATCAAGAAGATGCTGCCCGCGTCGATGCTCACCAAGCGCACCAAAATCCTCATCAACCCCACGGGTCGTTTCGTCGTCGGTGGACCACAGGGCGACACCGGTTTGACTGGCCGCAAGATCATTGTGGATACCTACGGCGGCATGGGTCGTCACGGCGGCGGCGCGTTCTCCGGCAAAGACCCGACGAAGGTGGACCGCAGCGCCGCCTACATGGGCCGTTACGTGGCGAAGAACATCGTGGCCGCCGGGCTCGCGACGAGCGCGGAGATTCAGTTCGCCTACGCCATCGGTTATCCCGATCCCGTCAGCGTCTGCGTCAACACGTTCGGGACCGGCAAGATTTCCGATGAAGCCATCGAGAAGGCCGTGGCCGAAGTGTTCAGCTTCAAGCCGGCCTACATCATCAAGCAGCTCAACCTGCTGCGCCCGATCTACGGCAAGACCACCAACTACGGCCACTTCGGCAAGGTGGACGATCTCAACGCCATCACCTGGGAACGCACGGACAAGGCGGCGGCGCTCAAGAAGGCCGTGAAGTAAGACCGAACGATTTGTGAAAGGCGGCGGGCGCGTGTCCGCCGCCTTTTGTCTCAACTCTCAACTCCCCAACTTTCAACTCCTCCATGTCCAAAACCAAGAAATCCACGACCGCCGCCGCCGTCCTCGCTGAAGTCAGCGCCGCCCTCCCCAACCTCGCCGCCTACGCCGCGCAAACGCCTTCGGGCAAAGACTACATTGTCCGCGATTTCGCCCTCGCCGAATGGGGCCGCAAGGAAATCGCCGTCGCCGAGCACGAAATGCCCGGCCTCATGTCCGTGCGGAAAAAATACGCGAAGTCCAAACCGCTCAAAGGCGTGCGCGTCACGGGTTCGTTGCACATGACGATCCAGACCGCCGTGCTCATTGAAACGCTCGTCGCCCTCGGCGCGAATGTTCGTTGGGCGAGCTGCAACATTTTCTCCACGCAAGATCACGCCGCGTCCGCC
>JANLTG010000205.1:0-26906 GCA_031362805.1 bacterium | reverse complement strand
CAAATTACAGAAAGACTTTTACACCGACCCCGTAGGAGTCGATCCTGTATTGTGAAATCGCCTATCGCGATGGTTGGCAGGGCGTTGGGTGCAGTCGGTTGCCGGGTGCAATTCGGCCGTGCTATGAGAGTTGCCGTCGTTTGAATGTCCGAGACTTTACCATTGAAAACCTTCGCCTCCCTTCTGCGGCACCTTGTTATCCAAGCTCCAGCCCGGCGGGATGCTGCGTCGCTCACGCGGGAGAACCCATACATCCCGCCTTTTAGATTCCCGATCAAAACCAGCACTCCCCTAACTTCACACCCATGAATTTAACACTCCAATTCGCGGCGTTCTCGTGGTCCCGATTCTGCCCTACGATGCTCATCGCCATCGCCGTGTGCTTGTTTGCCCCGAATTCTCTTCGTGCTCAAACACTAGGCAACGCGGTCGATGCGCCCCAACTGGTGTGGACGACCGGCGGCAACCAGCCGTGGGTTGGTCAGGTCACCGTGAGGCACGATGGTGTGGACGCGGCAAGCAGCGGTGCGATCGGAGACAGCCAAGAATCGTGGCTGCAAACCACCGTGACCGGGCCCGGCACCCTGGCCTTCTGGTGGAAGGTTTCATCCGAGGCCGACTACGACTTCCTAGAGTTTCAGGTAAATGGAAGCATCCAAAGCGGACCGATTTCCGGCGAGGTGGACTGGCAACAGGAGATACTCGAACTGGGAGCGGGCAGTCAGACTCTGCGCTGGCGGTATTACAAGGATTCCAGTGCGGCTTCCGGGCAGGATCGCGGATGGGTCGATACGGTCGGCTTTTTCCCGTACACTGGTCCGCCAGTCATCGTCACCCAACCGGCGAGTCAAACGGCGGAAGAAGGGGCGATTGTAACCTTCGAAGTTGTGGCAAGAGGCGCCCTGCCGCTCACTTATCAATGGTATCGCGGGGTAACCTTGTTGTCCGGCGCAGAAGACTCCGCACTCACTCTGGTGAACCTCACTTCCGCCGACGCCGGACAGTACACCGTGCGGGTGCAGAACTCGCTGAACAGCATCACGAGCGCACCGGCCCTGCTGACGGTGATTCCGGCGACGCTGGACAACACATTCGATCCAGCCACCGACGGGAGCGTGTATGCCATGGCCGTGCAGGCGGATGGAAAAATTCTGGTAGGCGGCATCTTCACCGAATTGGGCGGGCAGCCACGGGCGAACCTTGGAAGGCTCCATGCAGACGGAACGTTGGATGTAGACTTCGACCCGGGCGCCTATACCAGTTCGTGGGGGACCGTCTATTCGCTACAGGTTCAGGCAGATGGCAAGATCCTGGTCGGGGGCCAGTTCGAGACCCTGGGCGGAGAGGCCCGCAAGAACCTCGGTCGATTGAATGCGGATGGGACCGCTGATGCCACCTTCAATCCCGGGGTTGGTGGTGGTTTCTTGGATGAAGTGTACGCCTTGGCGGTGCAGGCGGACGGCAAAATTCTGGTGGGAGGCTCCTTTGAAACCCTTGCCGGTCAATCGCGAACCAATATCGGCCGACTGAATGTGAATGGGACGCTGGATAACACATTCGTCAGTCTGGAGATGAGCGGAGAGGTGTTCTCGCTGGCACTACAGCCCAACGGACAAATCCTGGTGGGAGGTCAGTTCACCATCTTGAATCTCGAGGCTGGGGACCTTATCGCTTACTTTAATTTGGCTAGGCTCAACACAAATGGGAGCGTTGACGACACCTACTATCCAGATCCAGACGGTTCGGTGTCCTGCATCGTGGTGCAGGCTGACGGGCAGACGCTGGTGAGCGGCGGTTTTTCTGCATTTAACGCAGGCGGGCAACCGCGCGAATACATTGCCCGCATTAATGGTGTTGGCGACTTGGCCACTGCATTCAGCCCGGTAGCGGACGGTGAGATATATTCAATCGCCATACAGACGGATGGCAAAATTCTGGTGGCTGGCAACTTCACCACTCTGGGCGGCCAGCCGCGCGACGGCATCGGACGACTCAATGCGAACGGGGCGATCGACAACACGTTCGTTCCCGCTTCGGACGGGTTAGTGCGGTCGCTGGTGATTCAGGGAGATGGCAAAGTTTTAGTCGGTGGTGACTTCACTACTTTGAGCGGACAGCCGCGCGCGAATCTTGGGCGGCTGATGCCGACCACGGCGCCGACGCAGAGCCTGAATTACGTCGGCACCACGATCACCTGGTTGCGGGGTGGCACCAGCCCGGAAGCCTGGCGCACGACGTTCGAGCATTCGGCGGATGGAAACACGTGGACTGTGTTGGGAGCCGGCAGCCGGGTTACGGGCGGCTGGCAACGGACCGGCGCGTCGATCCCTGTGGGGAACACCATTCGCGCACGGGGCTACCTCAGTGGGGGTTATCAGAACGCTTCCGGCTCGATCGTGGAGGCCATTCGTGGCAAGCCCACTTTCTTATCCCAACCGGCCAGCCGAACCAACGGCTGGGGCTCAACCGCGGCGTTTACGGCATCGGCGGCCGGTGGCGGGCCGTTCACCTACCAATGGCGAAAAGACAACGTGGCATTGCTGAATCAAGGCAATACCTCTGGCGCCAGCAGCAACACGCTGACATTGGGCCAGGTATCCAAAGCCAATGAAGGCGCCTACCGCCTGGTGGTGAGCAACAGCCTTGGAAGCGTGACCAGCGTGGTGGCGACGCTTACAGTGCTCGATCCTTTTATCAGCGAACAACCGACGGGAGCGAATCGAAATCCCGGTGAGAGTGTGACCTTCAACGTGACGGCTTCCGGCTCTCCTTCCCTAAGCTACAAATGGTACCAAGATGGAGCGCAAGTGTCGGGGGCGGCGGGCACCTCACTGGCATTGCAGAACCTGTCAGCCGCCAATGCCGGTCTTTATAGGGCGGTCGTCAGCAATGCCTTTGGAAGCATTACCAGCGCACCGGCGTTGCTGACCGTGAACTCGGCGACGCTGGACACCGCCTTCAACCCTGGGACCGACGGCATCGAAGATCCATCAGTGTATTCCCTCGCACTACAGGCGGACGGGAAAATTCTGGTGGGCGGCGGCTTCACTTCCTTGAGCGGTCAGCCGCGCAATCGCCTTGGCCGACTCCATGCGGACGGAACCCTGGATACCTTGTTCGATCCGGGAGCAAGTGGCGGTATAGCATACTGCCTAGCCGTTCAGACCGACGGGAAGATCCTCGTCGGTGGTGACTTCACAACCTTGGGCGGGCAGTCGCGCAGTCGTATAGGCCGACTCAACGCCGACGGCACACTCGACACCACTTTTAATCCAGGTGTCAGCGGCGGTAGTTTCCCGGGAGTCAATTGTCTCTTGGTACAACCCGACGGGAAGATTCTGGTTGGTGGCTTGTTCACTACGCTGGCAGGTCAGCCGCGTATCAACCTCGGCCGACTCAATGCGAACGGGTCATTGGACACCACCTTTAATCCTGGAGCCAGCGGCGGTGATTCTCCGGCGGTTTATTGCCTCGCCGTGCAGCTCGATGGCAAAATCATGGTGGGTGGCACCTTCACCACCTTGGGCGGCCAGCCGCACAACTCCATCGGTCGGCTTAACTCGGGTGGAACATTAGACACCTCCTTCATTCTGGAGACGGACAACCCCGTGATTTCAATCTTGTTGCAGGCAGACGGGAAGATTCTGGTGGGAGGGGTGTCTTTTCATTCTGATGGACCACCGGGCGGATTCATAGCCCGCTTCGATACGAACGGGGCGTTGGATTCCGTCCTCAATGCGACAGCGGATGGCCCCGTATATTCTCTCGCCCTGCAAGCGGACGGCAAGATTCTGGTGAGCGGCGAATTCAGCACCTTGGGTAATCAACCGCGCGACCTCGTCGCCCGGCTCAATTCCGATGGGACGCTGGACAGCACCTTCGGCCCCCAGGCTGGTGGCGGCAGCTTCCCCAGCGTAAATCTCGTGGCTGTGCAGCCGGATGGGAACATTCTGGTGGCCGGCAGCTTCAACAACCTGGGAGGGCAAGAGCGCAACCACATCGGCCGGCTGAACAACACCGATCCGGCGACCCGAAGCCTGAACTACGCGGCCTCAACGATTACCTGGACTCGCGGAGGAACCAGCCCCGAAGTCTGGCGGACCTCATTCGAACATTCGCCGGATGCGTTGACTTGGACAGATCTTGGTTCTACCTCGCGCACAATCGGCGGCTGGCAATTGACTGGGGTGTCCTTGCCAGCGGCGGGCAAACTCCGAGCTCGTGGACATGTTGCTGGAGGTGGAACCGGCAGTTGGTTCGTGGAAACCATTCTTGATCTCAATCCCGCCATCAGTCTGGACCTGACGCGTGACGGCGCCAGCGTGATCTTGAACTGGACTGGTGGCCAGGCTCCCTATCAAGTCCAGCAATCCACCGACCTCGGCCAGCCCAACTCATGGCAGAATGTCGGTTCACCAACTCAGAACAACTCGCTGTCGCTGCCCCTCAGCCCCGACAATTTGTTCTTACGGATTCGCGTGCCGTAAAACTGACCATCTAGTGATGTGACTCGTAGCCAGTCGAATTTGGAAAAGCATTCTATGAAATTGATCAACAAGTTCATTTCGATATTCCTCGCAATCTGGATGGGCCTGACCTCCTCAGCTATCGCTCAGAACTTCGTCATCGACTGGTTCAACTTCGCCGGAGGGGGCGATGTCAACCTGCGCTGGGAAAGCGTGCCGGGAAAGACCTATGGCATCTTGCAGTCCACCAACTTGTCCAACTGGACCGAGGTCGTATCTGCGCCCGGTCAGTTGCTGCGGGTTCCTGCCGCTACGGGCAACCGCACCGAGGCTCAGCTCAACGCGCCAGTCGGCCCAGCGGCATTCTACCGTATCAAGGACGCAACCTTTCCCTCGGATCCGGTGGAAATTGCGCCCCCAACAAACCCGAATCAGATCACCTCATTGGCCGACTCCACCGCCTTCCTCCATACGGGATCGGATCCGATCCAAAAGGGCGTTGCGCCGGGAACCATTCAAGCGGTTCGTGCCGCCGTCGTGCGCGGCCGGGTGCTGAACGCTGCCGGACAGCCGCTGCTTGGCGTAAGCGTGACGATCAAAGGGCATCCCGAACTGGGATCAACCGTCTCCCGGTCGGATGGCTTCTTTGACCTGGCCGTCAATGGCGGCGGGCCATTGACCATCGACTACCGCCTGACCGGTTATCTTCCCGGTCAGCGCCTGGTGCGGGTGCCTTGGCGGGATTTCGTCATCGCGCCGGACATTGCCCTCATCACGCCCGACCCGCAGGGCACCGCAATTGATCTCGCAAATGCTACCACCATCCAAGTGGCGCGCGGCGGCACTGTCAGCGATGCCCGCGGCGCGAGAACGGCGACCGTCCTCTTTCCTCCCGGCACCCAGGCCACCATGACCTTGCCGAACGGAAGCACCGCCCCCTTGCCTTCGCTCAATGTCCGCGCAACTGAATACACGGTCGGCCCGCAAGGCCCGGCAAGAATGCCCGGCCCATTGCCGCCGACCAGTGCCTATACCTATGCGGTGGACCTAACGGTTGATGAAGCGATTACCGCCGGTGCAACTCGGGTCAGTTTCAGTCAGCCCGTTCCCTTCTACGTCGATAACTTCCTCGGTTTTCCTACCGGCATTGAAGTACCCACCGCCTACTACGACGGGACAAAATCAGCTTGGGTGCCGGTTCCGGATGGCCGGGTCATCAAGATACTCACGATCGTCGGCGGCAGTGCCGAGATTGATTCCACAGGCGAGGGCCTCGCCGACAATGGCGTGGACATCGGAATGACGACGGCCGAGCGCGAGACTCTCGCGCTAACCTACGCTGCCGGACAATCCCTGTGGCGGGTGGCCATCGACCACTTCACCCCCTACGACTTGAATTATCCCGTGGAGTTTCCCGAGGATGCCACGGGCCCCCAGGTCGCCACGCCGATTCCAGCAACAACCAGCGGTGGCGGGAAATCTGGTGGTGGGGGCAATAATCCTGAGAGTAACTGCTGCGGCGGCAATTCGGAGATCGACAACCAGGAGCAACGACTTCGCGAATCGATCGGGATTGTCGGCACACCCTTCGCCCTCAACTACGCCAGTGACCGCATGCCTGGCTATGCTGCGAACCGCAGGGTAATCATCCAGGTGAGCGGACCAACGATTCCAGCCAGCCTCAAATCCATGGAAGTCTCGGTTACGGTGGCCGGTAGAGCTTATAGTCAGACTTTTGCTCCTCAAACGAATCAAGCTCACCAATTTGAGTGGAACGGAAAGAATGCCTACGGTCAGGAGGTCTTTGGTGCAGCTTTGGCCCGCGTCGCCATCGCTTACAGTTACGAAAACTATTACGCCCGTTCTCAGACCGGGGTTGGCGGCGGTGGCGGTACATCCGCGTCGTTTGGAAGAGCCTCTGGTTTAGCCATTCCAGGGAACATTCGCGGCCAAGACGGATTCAAGTCCAAAACCTACAGCCTCCTGATGGGCAAACCGCCCGGCGTTCTGGCCGGATGGAGTTTGAACAATCACCATGTGTATGACCCGAACGGCGGCGTTCTGTATCAAGGCGACGGCCAGCAACGCCAATCGCCGGACCTCAACGAAGTGATCACGACGATCGCTGGGACGGGAACTTATGGCGCCGGGGGAGCGGGAGACGGTGGGCCGGCGAAGGATGCCCAACTCGGCGGCCCCTTTTCCACGACTGTGGCGGCTGATGGCACTTTGTTCATCGTTGACTTCGTCAACACCCGCATTCGCCGGGTATCACCCGATGGGATCATCAGCACTGCGGCGAGCAATTTCGGCGGCGACTATGGCCCGACATCAGCCGGCCTTGATGGTCCTAGATCCTTGGTATTAGCCGACGACGGAAGCCTGATTATTGCGAATTCCGGGAACGGTCGCATCCAGCGCGTCACGACCAATGGCATCGTCACCACCGTGACCGTAGGGAATCAACCCGTCGGCCTCGCCCTGGGGCCGGACGGTTCGCTCTACTTCGGTGAGTATGGCAACCACCGCATCCGCCGTGTTGGGCCGGACGGTAATATCACCACCGTGGCGGGTACTGGCACGCAGGGTTTCTCGGGGGACGGCGGCCCGGCAACGAGCGCCCAGCTTTGGGGGCCGACTTCGGTCGCCGTCGCCAATGACGGCAGCCTGATCATTTGCGATGTGGGCAACAACCGCATTCGCCGGGTGACGCCTGACGGCATCATCAATACCGTCGCTGGCAATGGCTCCTATTTCAGCCCCTTGGGTGACGGGTCTCCAGCCGTCGATGTCTCCATTGTAAACCCCCAATCCTGCTCCGTGGGACCCGATGGTAGCATTTACATCGCAGATACCAGCAACGATCGCATTCGCCGAGTTGGTTCGGACGGGATCATCGTGACCGTCGCTGGGACTAGCAGTTCTGGGATCGCAACGGAAGGCGGCCTCGCGACCGCTACCCGGCTGGCGGGTCCCACTCATGTCGCCGTGGCGCCTGATGGTGGCCTGGTGGTCACGGAGCTGAATAAATATCGCATCCTCAAGGTTGCTCCTGCTCTGCCCGGATTCGACTTGTCCGAAGTCTTGATCGCATCCCCGAACGGCGCTGAAGTTTATGTGTTCGATTCCCTCGGACGCCACCTGCGAACGATCGATGCCCTGACCGGCGCTGAGCGTTACCTTTTTAGTTACGACTCCGTCGGCCGGATCGTTTCCATTGTGGACGGTGACGCCAACACCACTGTCATCGAACGCGATGGCAGCGGCAAACCACTGGCGATTATCGCACCCGATGGCCAGCGGACCACGTTGACTTTGAACAGCGACGGACTCCTTCGGGCCGCAACCAACCCCGCTGGCGAGACCTCGCAAATGACGTACTGGACCGGCGGTCTGCTTGCCGCTTTCACCAATCCGCGCGGGTTCACGAGCGGGTATCTCTATGACGCTCAAGGCCGGATCGCGGCCGCCACCAGTGCTGACGGCTACGGGCAGTCCATCCTCCGCGACGACAGCGAGGCCGGTTACGCGGTGGATCGTGTCACGGCGGCGGGCTCATCTTACAATTACTCTGTCGAGTTTCTTTCCGCCGGAGGTGAACGTCGCGTTACGACGTTCCCTGATGGCACAGCCACCGAGGTCATTGCCCGCCCCGATGGCCGCACCACCACCACCTTGCCCGACAAGACGACGATCACGCGCACGGACGGACCTGACCCGCGGTTCAGCATGCTGGCCCCCGTGGCGCAGGTCACGATCACAACGAACGGGTCGCTCGTCTCGACCCAGCAGATCACGCGGGCCGTGCAGCTTGCGGACACAAATAATCCGCTGAGTCTCGTTGCCCTCACCGAGACCCGCTCACTAAACGGCAAGCGAAGCACCAACACCTTCACCGCTGCCACCCGCACCTTCATCGATTCGTCCGCCGCGGGGAGAACCCGCGCGACGGAGATCGACGAGCAGGGCCGGCCAGTCCGCGTCAGCGTGCCGGGAATCACCAATATCCTGAGCGCCTACGACGAACGCGGCCGCCTGACCAACGTTATTCAGGGCACCCGCAGCACCCGTTTCGCTTACGACTCCAATGGTTTCCTCAGTTCGATCACCGATCCCTTGGAGCGCAAGGTGACGTTTACGAATGACGCCGCCGGGCGCGTGCTGAACCAGACGCGACCGGACGGGCAACGGATCCAGTTCGCCTACGATGCCAACGGCAATCTGAAATCGCTGACGCCTCCGGGGCGCCCGGCGCACACGTTCGACTACACCTCCGGCGACCTTGAGGCAGCCTATCGGGCGCCCGATCTCGGGGACGGACTGAATGTCACCAGCAACGAATTCAATCTCGAACGGCGACTGGAGAAAACCATCCTGCCGGGTGGGGGCATAATTGATCCGTCGTACGATGCTGCCGGCCGGGTCGCATCGCTCGCCATCGGGCGCGGCACTTACGGTTATCGGTACGAGGCTGCCAATGGACTACTGAAATCCATCACAGCGCCCGGCGGCAGCGGGTTGACCAATCTCTACCTGGGCTCGCTGGTGGCCGGCCAGGTCTGGTCAGGGCAGGTCGCGGGTTCGGTCACCCAGACGTACAATCGGGATTATCAGGTTGTGTCCCGCAGCGTGAACGGCGGCCACACGATCTCGAACGCCTACGACAACGACGGTTTGCTGGTCAAGGCAGGCAACATGACGTTTACGCGGAATTCGCAAAATGGGGCGCTCACCGGCACCGCGCTCGGTGTGGTTACGGATTCTTATCAGTACAACGAGTTCGGCGAAGTCACGAACTACACCGCCCGCGTTTCCGGCAATCCGATCCTGGCCATCAGCTACGTGCGCGACCGGCTGGGACGGATCACCGAGAAAACGGAAACGGAGAGCGGCGTCACGACGGTCTTCGGATACTCTTATGATCTCGCTGGACAACTGATCGAGGTACGCCGCAACGCAGTGGTGACTTCAGCCTACACCTACGATTCCAACGGCAACCGGCTCTCCCGCGCCGGACCAGGCATCAACGAAACCGGGACATACGACGCCCAGGACCGGTTGCTCACCTACGGCAATGCCAGCTACACCTACACCCCCGACGGACGACTTCACACCAAGGCGGAAGGCGGCCAGACTACGACCTACACTTACGATGAGTTAGGCAACTTGATCCGCGTGGACCTGCCGAACGGCGACGTGGTTGAGTATGTCGTTGACGGCCAGAATCGGCGGGTGGCTCGTAAACTGAACGGTCTTCTTGAGCGGGCTTGGCTGTACCAGAATCAACTGCGACCAGCAGCTGAGCTAGAAGACAATGGAAATGTCGTATCGCGTTTCGTTTACGGAACTGGTATCAACGTACCAGAGTACTTGATCCGGAACGGCGTCACCAATCGTATCCTGTTGGATCATCTCGGAAGTCCACGAATCGTCGTGGATGTAGAAAGCGGCTTGATAGCGCAGCGGCTGGAACATGACGAGTTTGGCAATGCTATTTTGGATACAAGTCCGGGTTTTCAACCGTTTGGTTTTGCGGGTGGAATATACGAAGCAAGCTCAACGTTGACACGGTTTGGTGCGCGAGATTTCGATTCCATTTCAGGTCGATGGACGACACGTGACCCAAATGGCCTCGCGGACAGCGATTACTCCAGCTATCGATACTCTGCCAATGACCCGATCAATTCAATAGACCCGCAGGGCCAGTATTGGCAGTTTGTGGTGTTAGGAACCGCGCTAGTCGCACTTGCGGTCAAAGCTTGCTTTAAGTCTGAAGGCTGCCGGACCACGGCTAAGCAGGTTTTTGACGCCCTAAAAGATCCAAAGCTTCTTTTTGACATAGCAACTGCACCTCTCAACAAATTCCCTCCTCTCAGTGTTGAACTCCTCGGCCCGCCGCCTCCAGAGACGGCTGACGCCATAAAAGGAATGAAGTGCCAAGGAGAGGGCTACTCTGGCAGTTTCAATGCAACGACGGAATTGAAGCGAATGGAAGCTGAAGCAAAGCGATTGGGAGAGTAAGCGTCAGACCAAGCCGCGGTTGACGAATGTTCCGGGAGTGGAGCCGGAGGCAGAGATGTCAGAGGGGTGCGAACTCTGCCATCTATGAAGCGAGCTTGAGGGCGGGCTGCTTGCGTTGCGCCTGTTTTCTGGCCCAGGCCCGGGGCGTCACGGTGTGGGTCTGGTGATTGGTCATTCCCGGCAACCGGGTGAGCACGTCGGCAAGCCAGTCACACGAGTTGAGCCTTCAGCCGGCGGCGGAATCTTTGGTGGCCTCTGATCGCATTTTCCCTTGTCCAATTCACGCGTATTTGAAAGATGACGGGACACCAATCGTCTGACGAACCATGCCAACTGTGAACACGCTTTCTGTCGGTGCCCTCCTTGCCGGCGCCATCACCCTCTCCGCCGCTGATCGGCCGAACCTCATCCCCGTCGAGATGCTCCACACGTTGCCGGATCTCGAGGTCACGCTGTGGGCGGCGTCGCCGATGATCAAGAACCCAACCAACATCGACACGGACAAGGACGGCCGCATCTGGGTGGCCGAGGGCGTGAATTACCGGAGTCATTACGAACGTCAGCCCGAGGGTGACCGCATCATGGTGCTCGAAGACACGGATGGCGATGGCAAGGCGGACAAGAGCTGGCCGTTCGTGCAGGAACCCTTCCTCCGGGCGCCGATGGGCGTGGCGGTCATCGACAACAAGGTCATCGTCTCGATGACGCCGGACTTGATCGTTTACACGGATGTGGATCGAAACCTGAAATTTGACCCGGCAGTGGACCGCCGCGAGGTGGTGCTGACGGGTTTCAACGGCCGGATCCACGATCACTCGCTGCACTCGGTCACGGTCGGGCCGGACGGGCAGTGGTATTGGAACGCGGGCAACTGTGGCGCCGTCTTCACGGACAAGTCCGGCAAGACCTTCCGTGTCGGCAGCGATTACGATCCTTATTACGGCCGGAAGAATCCCGGCGACATCGGGTGGAATCCGCGCGAGATCGCCGGCCAGAAGAGCGACGACGGCCACGTTTATGTCGGTGGTTTTGCGGCACGAATGAATCCCGACGGCTCGGGCGTTCACATCATTGGCCAGAATTTTCGCAACAGCTACGAGCAAGCGGTCACCTCGTTTGGCGACGTCTTTCACACTGACAACGACGATCCGCCCGCGTGCCGTGCGACCTGGCTCATGGAACACGCGAACATGGGTTTCAGCTCGTTCGACGGCCAGCGGAGCTGGGCCGCGGATCGGCGGCCCGGGCAGGACACGCCGACGGCCGAGTGGCGCCAGCAGGATCCCGGCACTTTGCCACCGGGCGATGTCTATGGCGGCGGTTCGCCGACCGGCGTCGCCTTTTACGAGGATGGCGCGATCGGTAAAAAGTATCGCGGATTATTCCTCACCTGCGAGCCGGGTCGCAATACAGTGTTTGGCTACTTTCCGAAACCGCTTGGCGCAGGCTTCAAGCTGGAGCGTTTCGATTTCCTGACTTCGAACAAGGAGGGCGAGTTCGCGGGTTCGGATTTCAAGGGCGGCCGGCCCAACGACGACTTCAAGACGCGCTTCCGCCCGTCGGACGTGATGGTGGGCGCCGATGGCGCGATCTATGTCGCTGACTGGTTTGATCCGCGCGTCGGCGGACATTCGGATCTTGATGAGTCACTCTCGGGCGCGATCTATCGGATCGCACCGAAGGGCTTCAAACCGAAAGTGCCGAAGTTTGATCTGGCCAGGCCGGATGGACAGGTGGCGGCGTTGAAGAGCCCCGCGATCAACGTGCGCAGCCTGGGACAGAAGGCGCTCAGGGCAGGGGGCGAGAAATCAGTCGCGCGAGTCGCCAAGCTTTTGAAAGACGAGAATGATTACGTGCAGGCTCGCGCGGTGTGGCTGCTTGCGCAACTGGGCAAGAAGGGCATCGCCAAGGTCGAAGACGTGCTCAAGAGCAAGGATGAGCAATTGCGATCCGTCGCCTTCCGGGCGCTGCGTCGGCAAAACTCGGAAACGCTTCAGCACGCGGGAAGGCTTGCCATTGATCGCTCGCCCATGGTTCGGCGCGAGGTGGCGCTCGCGTTGCGGGACGTGCCGTTCGCGCAGAAGAAGAGCACCCTTCGCGATCTGGTGAAGGGCTATGACGGCAAGGATCGCTGGTATCTTGAAGCGCTCGGCACCGCGAGCACCGGCGTGGAGTCGGAAGTCTACGATCTGCTTGCCCCGGAATTTGGCGATGCGGATTCGCTCAAGTGGAGTGACCAATTTGCCGGCGTCGCCTGGCGTTTGCACCCGCCGCAGGCGGTGAGTGCCTTCCAGGCGCGCGCTTTGGCTGGTACATTGCCCGTCGAATCACGGAAGGCCGCACTCGTCGCGCTCGCGTACGTCGGCACGCGGGACTCGTCCCGCGCCCTGCTCGACACGGCGCAGAAATCGGGAGGCCCGGTGCAAGCCGAGGCGATGTGGTGGCTGCTCAACCGCAAGGACAGCCTGTGGAAGGATCACGACATCAACGCCGAGTTGAAGCGCCGGGGATTGTTTGATCCCGACAAGATTGAACTCACGTCGATCACTGTGCCCGAACCGACCGAGTCAAAGCTCACCGTCGAGAGCGTGTTGCAAATAAAGGGCGACGTCGCGCGCGGTCAGCAACTCGCCACAGCGTGCCTGACGTGTCACACGATCAAAGACCAGGGTGCGGCGTTTGGACCCGACATCACAGCGTTTGCCCGGATGCAACCGGCGGACGTCGTCGTGCGTTCGATCATCACGCCTTCGGCCGACATCTCGCACGGCTTCGGCGGGCAGGTCCTGGAGACACAGGATGGACTGGTGATTCACGGCATCATTCTCACCGATGGCAATCCCACGGTCATTACCTCGCACGGCGGCGTGATCCAGATGGTGCCGAAGGCGAAGATCAAGTCGAAGGCCGCCTTGAACCGGTCGTTGATGTTGAGCGCCGAACAGCTCGGCATGGGCGCGCAAGAAGTCGCCGACGTGCTGGCTTATTTGAGATCGATCAAATGAAGCTGGCCCTCCTTGCGCTCGTGCTTTTGGTTGGCGGCACCACTTCACCCGCCGTCACCAAGCCGAACATCATCTTCATCCTCGCCGACGACCTTGGCTACGGGGATCTTGGTTGCTATGGGCAGAAGTTGATTCAAACGCCGCGACTCGATCGCATGGCAGCCGAGGGGATGAAGTTCACGCAGTTTTACGCGGGCTCGACCGTGTGCGCGCCGTCGCGCTGCGTGCTTATGACCGGCAGGCACACTGGGCATTGCTCGGTGCGGGGCAACGCCGCTGGCGCCAAGCAAGCGCTGC
Organism: bacterium; assembly: GCA_031362805.1. Taxonomy (GTDB): domain Bacteria; phylum Verrucomicrobiota; class Verrucomicrobiia; order Limisphaerales; family RI-55; genus RI-55. The sequence continues at coordinate 13,117 of JANLTG010000205.1, read as the reverse complement.
TGCCGGGCGAGACGACGGTCGCTGAGGCACTCAAGGGCGTCGGCTATGCGACGGCACTGATCGGCAAATGGGGCCTGGGCGATTTCGAACCCGGCGGCGAGCACGCGATCCCGACGCGTGAAGGCTTTGATTACTTCTTCGGTTACGCCAACCAGCATCACGCGCACAACTATTACCCAGAAGTGCTTTTCAGAAACGAAGCGCGGGTGCCTTTGCGCAATGGCGTGCAGGCCGACGCCGGTGCCACGTTTAAAACTTTCACCAGCGGCGCGGCGACCAATCGCGTGGACTACTCCCACGATCTGTTCGCGAAGGAAGCGCTCGACTGGGTGCGCGGGCACGCGGACAAGCCGTTCTTCCTCTACCTCGCGCTCACCACGCCGCACGCGAACAACGAAGGCACCCGGATGTTCGGCGATGGCGCGGAAGTTCCCGACTACGGCAGCTACGCCGACCGGGACTGGCCGAAGCAGGACAAGGGGCAGGCCGCGATGATCACGCGCATGGACAAGGACGTCGGGCGTTTGCTGGAGCTATTGAAGGAGCTGCGCATCGCGGAGAACACGCTGGTGATCTTCACCTCGGACAATGGGCCGCACAACGAGGCGGGTCACAACCCGAAGCGATTCAATCCAGCGGGTCCACTGACCGGGATGAAACGGTCCCTCACCGAGGGCGGCATCCGCGTGCCGATGCTCGCATGGTGGCCGGGGACGGTGAAGGCGGGCAGCGTCAGTGAACATGTGGGCTATGGCGGCGATTTCTTTGCGACCGCCTGCGAGCTGACGGGCGCCGCGCTCCCCGGCGGTCTCGATTCGATCGGCTTCGCGCCGACGCTCACCGGCAAGGCCAATCAGAAGCAGCACGCCTATCTTTACTGGGAATTCTATGAACAGGGCAGTCGTCAGGCCGTGCGCTTCGGCGACTGGAAGGCGATCCGCGAGCCGATGTTCACCGGTGCCGTGAAGCTGTTTAACCTGAAGGACGACCTCGCCGAGCAACACGATCGCGCCGCCGCCCACCCGGAGCTGTCCGCCAACGCCGTCAGGTTGATGGACGCCGCGCACGTCCCGGATAAGCGGTGGCAGACCAATGGCCCGTAGCGCCTCGCTTGCGCCCGGGTGTTTCGCTGCCTGTCACTTGACCGCTCCATCAATTGCCTGTTTGCTCGCGCCCGATTTCGATGTCCAACGATACCAAAGCCAACCTCGACGACCTGAAGATCGACCGAACGCAGCGCCGCTCCAACGGCAACGGCCTGGGATGGATCATCCTCCTGATCCTTCTGGCAGCAGTCGGCTGGTTCATTTTTCAAAAGCGAACGCAAGCCGCGGCGGTGACGACCGCCATTGTCCTGGAAGAAGCGGCTGGTTCAACCGCCGGAAGTCCGAGCGCAACCACCGTGCTCAATGCCTCGGGCTATGTCACCGCGCGACGCCAGGCGACCGTCTCCTCCAAGGCCACCGGCAAGATCGTCGAAGTCTTGATCGAGGAAGGCATGGCGGTGAAGGAAGGCCAGTTGCTGGCCCGGCTCGACACCACCAACCTCGACACCAGCTACCAGCTTGCCGAAGCCCAACTCGGTTCGGCCAAAGCGTCCCTCGCGGAGATCCAGGTCCGGCTCGACGAGGCAAGACGCGAACAGCGCCGCGTGCTCTCGCTCGCCGCCCAAAAAATCGCCAGCGAGTCAGAACAAGACGCGGCCGAGGCGCAGGTGAAGACCTTTGAAGCGCGGCTGGCCGCCCAGCAGGCCGACGTCGTCGTCGCCGACCGGCAACTGGCACTGTATCGGCAGCAGGTCGCTGATCTGGAAATTCGCGCGCCCTTTGCCGGCGTCGTCGTCACCAAGAATGCGCAACCCGGGGAGATGATTTCCCCGCTCTCGGCCGGTGGCGCTTTCACCCGCACGGGCATCTGCACCATCGTTGACATGGGCTCGCGCGAGATCGAGGTCGATGTGAACGAGGCGTTCATCAACCGAGTGCAGGCCGGACAATCGGTATCCGCGACGCTGGACGCGTACCCCGAGTTGAAGATTCCCTGCAAGGTCATCGCCATCATCCCGACGGCGGACCGGCAGAAGGCCACCGTCAAAGTGCGCATCGGGTTCGATCAACTCGACGAACGCGTGCTCCCTGACATGGGCGTCAAGGTTGCCTTCCAGGAGGCTCCTTCGGAAAAGGCCGACTTCAAATCGCCCGAACGGCGCCTCTGGATTCCCAAGGCGGCGCTGCGCAGCGAGAACGGAAGTGATTTGGTTTTTGTTTTGAAAGACAATCGCGCCAGCCGCCGGGCGATCAAGGTCAATGGCCGGGATGGTGACCGGGTCATCCTTTTGTCTGGTGTCGCCGCCGGTGAACGAGTGATCGTCAGTGGCCCTGAGAATCTCAGCGATGGACAGAAAGTAAAAGAAGCCCAGCCATGAGCGCCGCCACTGCATCTGCCACGGACACGCCGGTGGTTCTGGTGAACCACGTCAACCGCAGCTTCAAGCGCGGCTCGGAAACGATCCACGTTCTGCAGGACCTGAGCCTCCGCGTCGATGCCGGCGAGTTCCTCGCACTCATGGGACCGTCCGGTTCCGGCAAGAGCACGTTGCTGAACTTGATCGGCGGGCTGGACCGCCCCACGGACGGTGCGATCACCGTGGCCGGTGAAAAGATTGATTCGCTTTCGGAGGCGCGCCTCACCGACTGGCGCGCGCGGCACGTGGGCTTGGTGTTTCAGTTTTACAATCTGCTGCCGGTCTTGAGCGCCGAGCGCAACGTCGAGCTGCCGCTGTTGCTCACCAGCCTCAATCGGGCGCAGCGCAAGCAGCATGTCGAGGCGGCGTTGAAGATCGTCGGCCTTGGCCATCGCATGAAGCACTCGCCGCGCACGCTCTCCGGCGGTGAACAGCAACGGGTCGGCATCGCGCGCGCCATTGTCACCGACCCCACCCTGCTCCTTTGCGACGAGCCGACGGGCGATCTGGACCGCAAGGCGGGCGATATGATTCTCGATCTCTTGCATACGCTCAATCGCGAGCACGGCAAGACGATCATCATGGTCACGCACGATCCCCACGCGTCGGCGCGGGCCAGCCGGGTGGTTTATCTGAACAAGGGCCAACTCAGCGCCAGCATGCCGGAGTAGGAGTTTGCGATGAAATACCTCATCCTCATCGCCAGCAATCTGAAGCGTCACAAGCTGCGGACGCTGCTGACGGTGCTGACTATCTTCATCGCGTTCCTGCTCTATGGCTACCTCGCCGCCATCGCCAAGGGTTTCGACGCGGGCGTCACGCTGGCCGGGCAGAAGCGGTTGATCATCCGGCACAAGGTTTCGATCATCCAGTTGCTGCCGGTCAGCTACCAGGCGCGGGTCGCGCGCATTCCGGGCGTTGAGGCGGTGACGCACCAAACGTGGTTTGGCGGTTACTACCAGGAGCCCAGCAACTTCTTTCCCAAGATGCCGGTGAATCCGGACGAGTTCTCGGACATGTATCCAGAGTACGTCTTGAGCGACGAAGCGAAGCAGAAATGGTCCAGCACGCGCACCGGAGCGATCATCGGCGAGAAACTCGCCAAGCAATACAACTTCAAGGTCGGCGACCGCGTGCCGATCATTGCCAACATCTGGTATCCCCGCGACGGCAAGACGCAATGGGAGTTCGAGATTGTAGGCATCTACGGCGGCACCGACAAGAACACCGACACGACGCAGATGTTCTTCCGTTATGATTACTTTGACGAAACCCGCAGTGAGGGTGCGGTTGGCCAGGTGGGCTGGTACACCGTGCGCCTGAGTGATCCCGATCGGGCGGCGGAAGTCGCGGGCGCCATTGATACGGAGTTCGCAAACTCGCCGTATGAGACCAAGTCCGAAGCGGAAGGCGCTTTTGTGGCCGGCTTCGCCAAGCAGGTCGGGAACATCGGTGCCATCATGACTGCGATCATGAGCGCGGTGTTCTTCACGATCCTGCTGGTGGCGGGCAACACCATGGCGCAGACCGTGCGCGAGCGCACCGAGGAGATCGGCGTGCTCAAGGCGCTCGGGTTCAGCAGCACGCTGGTGCTGGTGCTGGTGTTGGCGGAATCCTGCCTGATCGCGGGCTTGGGCGGCTTCGCCGGGCTGGGCGTGGCTTACGGGCTCATCTCCGCCGGCTTTCCTTCAATCAGTGTCCTGCCCGTGTTTTATTTGCCGCCGGACCGCTTGGTCATCGGCATCGGTTTGATCGTCGCGTTGGGACTGGTTACCGGAGTGATTCCCGCCGTCCAGGCGATGCGCCTCCAGATCGCCGTGGCATTGCGGAGGAATTAACGATCCGCCAAGGCGGCGAAGACGCTAAGCCACTTTCGCTGCATCAATGCTGGCGGCGACGATCCGTCCAATCTCCGTCCCCTGCTCCGGCATTCCTGAACCCGCGCCGAGATTGCCTTGCCCGGTCTGAAAGGAAACCGCTGCAAGATGAAGTTTCCCGTCACGTAAAGTCGCATGGGCCGCGACGGGACTCTGGCAACCGCCACCCATCGCGCGAAGGAAGGCGCGTTCGGCCGTGATGCATTGCCACGTGGCCGCGTGGTTCAAACGATCGCAAATGGCCTGGAGGTCGGCATCGCCGTCGCGAATCTCCAACCCGACCGCCGCCTGGCCGACTGCCGGGATCATGTCCGTCGCGGCGAACGGCATGGTGCAGATCCCGGCCGGCACATCCGGTCCGGAAAGCGTTCCATCGGCGCCAATGCGATAGCCCAAACGGTTCATGCCCGCCGCAGCGAGCACGGTCGCGTGAAAATCCGTGCTGTTCGCAACCTTGCGCAGACGCGTGCCGACGTTGCCGCGAATCTCAATGCACCGGAGGTCCGGCCGCAGCGACTTGAGTTGCGCCTGTCGTCGCGTGCTGCTGCTCGCCACGACAGCGCCTTGCGGCAGGTCGGCGAGCGACTTGGCCGGACTGCGCAGGATCAGCACATCGCGCGGATCCTCGCGCTGGGTCACGGCGCCGAGCTTGAGGCCATCGGGAAGCTCCGTGGGCAGATCCTTGAGGCTATGCACCGCCAGGTCGGCGGAGCTATCGAGCAGGGCCATCTCAAGTTCCTTCGTGAAAAGTCCCTTGGGGAGCTTGGCGTCTGGATTGGCCAGCGACGCGGTCTGTAGCTTGTCCCCGGTGGTCTTGATGATCTTCAGCTCAAACGCGCGCTGGGGAAAAGCGGCGCGGCAGTCGGCGAGGATGCGATTGGCCTGCGCGAGGGCCAGGGCGCTGCCGCGCGTGGCGATGTAAATGGGCTGGGACATTTTCAAATCACGAGGCGCGGGCGGGCTGCTGCTCGGGGGAGGTCGCCAATGAACCGGGCGGTCGCCCGAACAAGCTCGCGGCTTTTTCGCGGATGATGGCCTCACACCGCGATACATCGACGAGCCGCTGCTTCATGTAGTCGTCCGCGATGGCCTGCAGGTCGTCGATGTTGTAGAGGAAAACATTTTCCACGAAGTTGATCTCGGGTTCGATGTCACGCGGGACCGCGATGTCGATCATCAAAAGCGGCCGACCCCCGCGGGCGGGCATCAGGGGCGCCAGCCGCTTGCGGTCGATCACATAGTGCGGTGCCGAGGTGCTGCTGATCAGAATGTCGACGTTGGAGAATTCGCCCGACCAGTCGTCGAAGGGAATCGCCCGCCCACCAAGGGATTCGGCGAGCGTCACCGCGCGTTCATGCGAGCGATTGGAAACCAGCACGCTGTGGGCGCCGCGCGAAAGCAGCGCGCGGGCAGTCTTTTCACTCGTGTCGCCGGCGCCGATCACGAGGACCTTCTTATCCTGCAGGCGGTCGAAGATCTTCTCTGCCAGCTCGACGGCCGCCGATGCGACCGAGACGCTGCCGCGCTGAATGTTGGTTTCAGTGCGAATCTGTTTGGCCACGTTGAACGCGCGTTGAAACGCTTTGTTCAGGAACTTGCCGGTGTACTGATGCTGCAAAGCGACATCGTAGGCTTGCTTGAGCTGGCCGAGGATTTCGGTTTCGCCGAGCAACATGCTGTCGAGGCCGCTGGCCACTTTGAAAAGATGTTCGAGACAGGCGGTTTCACCATGCGTGAAGAGCTCATGGCTGAGCTCGCCCTCGAACTTACGATCGCGGAGCAGGAAACTGCGCAAGTGTCCCAGGAGTTCCTCCGGGGCAAGCGGACCGGCGGCGTAGAGTTCCACGCGATTGCAGGTCGAAAGAATGACCGCTTCCTCCAGAAAGCCGGCCTGGCGCATGCGCCCCAGCACGTCCGGGATCTCGCTCTCGGCAAAGGCAAACCGCTCGCGCACCGTGACCGGTGACGTGCGATGGTTCAGGCCGATGACAACAACGGACATGGCTATTGGTGCAAGCCCGACAACAAGTTCGTTCCCCAGAAAGTCAGCATGACGAACACAAACGCCCCGGCCGAGCCCCAGGCAAGCCGGTGGCCATTGAGCTGGCGACGCCAATGCATGAGCACCAGCGTGCCGTACATAAACCAGACAAAGACCGACCACAGGAACTTCGCGTCGCTGTAAACTTCGAGCGGACTTCGCCCACCGATGATCAGCGGCGCCATGGCCAGCCCACTGGTGAGCAAAGCAAGACCGGCGAAGAGCAACCGGGTGTTCACCATCTCCAGTCGCTGAATGGAGGGCAGCAACGATTGGATCGCGAGCGTCTTGCGGAACTTGAGGTTGTGCTCCTGCGTCAGGTACATCACGGCCGCGATGCTGGCCACGCCAAACGCGCCATAACCCAGCAGGATCAAGGCGGCGTGAAGTGAGACCGGGCCGTTGACATATCGCGGTCCCTCACCGGCCGGATCCAAACCGGGAAAGAGCGCAAAGACACCGATGCAAAAAAGGAGCGGCGATGCAAACGCGCCAATGAAGCGCAGTCGCGGCCACAATCCGACCACGAGATAGGTGCCAACCAGCGCCCACATGAAGAACGCCGTCGCCTCGTAAAGGTTGTCGATGGGGCAACGGTTCAACGAGAGACCTCGTTGAATCATGGCCGTAAAATGGCAGGCGAAGCCCGCAGCGAGCAGCCCATACGTCACCCAGTCGTCCTTGCGAAAACCGCGCCGCCAGAGAAAGACCGTGTAAAAAGCGCTGAGCCCGTAAATGAACACGGCGGCGAGAAACCAGTATTTGTCAGGGGACCACACGGCGGCGTGAGCTTAGGGGTGCGCTTTCGCGTGGTTCAAGGGGAGATTTGGGAAGCGGGCCGAACTCCCCGGGTCTGGCGCAGAAACAACTGCGCGGCGGAAAGCGGCTGGCCGTTGCGCAGACTGTAGCCGGCAATCGCTCCCGTCGCCCGGGCGGTCGCGACGGACGTGCCCGACATGAAGTACGATGAGCCGGTGAGATTCACGATGCTGTTGCCGGGCATGGCGATGTCGACGAAGGGCGCCATGTTGGCGTACGGTGCCAGCCGCCCATCCGGCCCCACGGCCGTCACTGCGAGCACGTTGGGATTGGCGGCCGGAAAGGTGGGCAAGCCATCGGGCGTGTTTCCCGAAGGCGCGACGATCACCGCGCCGTAGCCCGTCAGGCGATCAATCACCTCATTTAACCAGGGACTGTCGGCCTTGGAACCGATGCTGCCGTTGATCAAGGTGGCCCCACGATTCCAAGCTTCGACCATCCCCTGCCCCAGTTGGAACGTGGACGTCGTTTCACTGGCGCCAAAGACATCCACGGGCAGAATGGCCAGGTTGGCGGTGTTCCCCTGCCCGACCATCGCGGCGATGCCGTTCAAAATGTCGCTGCTCATCCCGGTACCGTGCGTCGGCGCTTCACCGGCGGGTTGAAACTCGCCAGCAATCGAGATGGGTTTGAGAAAAAACTTCGCCAGCTCGCCGGCGGGAACTTGCACCGCCGTGTCGACCAGCCCGATGACAAGCTGGCCGTCGGTGCTGCCGCCACCCGCCTTGATCTGCGGCAACTGCCCATTGGAGTGCATCATGGGCTGCAATTCGGCCGGCCGTTCAATTGGATAATTCGCGTCGATCCGTTCCACCGCTTCGTTGCCCTCGAGCGCAGTCCGGGCCACCTTGGCCGCCGCCGCGTCATCAAACTTGAGGCGGTAGGCGCCCAGTTTGTCGATGCGGCCGGTAATCTTGGCGCCCAGCTTGCGCGCCAACTCCTCCACATCCGTGCCCGGCTTGAGCGTTACGATCCATTCGTCGTCAATCTGGGTTGCCGGCAAGTCCTGATCGTCGGCGTTCTGCAAAACGGACTTCGTCGCCCGGTCCATCGACGTCTGGAAAACGAGCAGTCGGGAGGCGGCGTTGGAGCGCTGGATCAAGGCGAAACTGGACGGGCGCAGCAAACGCGTGAGCGCTTCCCCCGAGCTGAGGCCGCTGAAGACGGTGGAGATCGAGTGTTGGACACCGGGTTCGAGGGCCACCTCCCAGCCGGTGGCGACGCGAATCTGCTCCAACACGGATTGCAGCGGGGCATCCACCAGTTCGGCGCTGACGCGGTCGGCCGTTGCCTCCCACCGCAGCTCGAAAGCCACGACGGGCGCCGCCAGCAGGACCAGAAATCCTCCCAACGCACCCGACAGCCAAGCCTGATTAAAACCGATTTTATCCATGAATACGCCGCCGATTTGGTAGTTCTTAAGATCGTCGCAGCCGGCGGTCCTGACCGCCAAACGTGCTCAGCCTAAACCCGTCAATCGAGCTTGTCAGGCCGTTAGACTGTTGGAACAGGCGCCGAAAATCGCCATAAATTCGCAGGAATTTGCGGGGTTGCCGGCAGTTTCAGCTTGAAACCCGCCGGATCGATTTGCTAGTACCGCACGCATTCTATGGCAGCAATCGGCCGATTCCAAAAGGGTGATGACATCTTTTTCGCCAAGGTAGTGGATGGCGAATTATTTCGACTCAAAGGTGACGTGTTTGGATCTCCTTCTTTCGAAAAGAAGCCAACCAAGCTGAAAGGCCTGCGCACGTTGACCCCGGTCGCGCCGTCCAAAGTCATTGCGGTGGGTTTGAACTACGCCGATCACGCCCGTGAATCTGGCAAGCCACTGCCCAAAGAACCGCTCTTCTGGCTCAAGGCGCCCACGTCGCTCATTCCGGATGGCGGCAAGGTGGAGATTCCTTTTGCGGAACATCGGACGGACTTCGAGGCGGAACTGGCGATCGTGATCGGCCGGCGGGTTCGCAACGTGGCTCCGGCCGCCGCCGCGCGATACATCTTCGGCTACACGGCTGCGCAGGACATCAGTGATCGCACGATCCAAAATGCCGAAAGCCAGTGGGCGCGCGCGAAGTCGTTCGACACCTTCACGCCACTGGGACCCTACGTTGAGACCAAGATCGATCCGCACAACCTGACGATCCAACTCTTCCAAAACGGTCAGCTCCGCCAAAACTCGAACACCAGCCAGTTGATCTTCAACTGCTACGCGCTGGTCAGCTTCATCAGCACCAACATGACCCTGCTGCCGGGCGATGTGATCGTGACCGGCACCCCGAGTGGGGTCGGCCCGATTGAATCCGGTGATCGCCTGGAGGTGCGGATTCAAGGGCTCGCTCCGCTGGTCAACACGGTGAAGTGATTTAGGCCGCTTTTCGTTGGGCCGCCTGGGCTTGCTCCCGGGCGGCCTGTTTGTTTAGCTCCCCGCCCTGATATTTATGCGCTGGTCCCAAACATTCATTCCCACCCTCAAAGAAATCCCCGCCGACGCGGAGATCATCTCGCATCAACTCCTGCTCCGCGCGGGCCTGGTGCGCAAGCTGACCGGCGGTCTCTACACGCTGCTGCCTTTGGGGCTGCGCGCGTTCAGAAAGATCAAAGCCATCGTGCGCGAGGAGATGAACCGGGCCGGCGCGGTCGAAGTTCTCATGCCGGTGCTGCAACCGCCGGAAATATGGCACGCTTCCGGTCGCTACGAAAGTATCGGCGACGGGCTGTTCAAGGTGAAGGACAGCGCCCGCCGCGAATGGGTCCTCAGTCCGACCGCCGAAGAGGTCATCACCACGCTGGCCGCCGGGGAGATCAACTCCTACCGGCAAATGCCCATCACCTTTTACCAGATCGGCGTGAAACTTCGCGATGAGATTAGGCCCCGGTTCGGCCTGATGCGGGCGAAGGAGTTTTATATGAAGGACGCCTATTCGTTCGACACATCCGATGAAGGCGCGATGGCCAGCTACCGGAAAATGTACGACGCCTACACCCGAATCTTCGCGCGCTGCGGTCTCAAGGCGTTTCCCGTCGAGGCGGACACCGGGGTCATTGGCGGCAACTACTCGCACGAGTTCATGGTGCCGGCCGAGACCGGAGAAAATGACGTGGTCTATTGCGAGGCCTGCGGCTACGCGGCGAACATCGAGAAAGCCACCAGTGGCATTCCCAAGACCGCCGCTCGCGAGCTTGGTGTGGCCGTTGAAAAGTTTGCGACGCCCGGCGTCGTCACGATTGAGGCGTTGAGCAAAGCGCCCTACGGCGTTCCCGCCAATCGCCAGATCAAAACACTGGTCTTCATCGCCGATGGCAAGCCGCTGCTCGTCCTCCTGCGGGGTGACGACCAGTTGAACGAAACCAAGCTCATGGCTCGGACCGGCGCAGCGCAGGTGCGGCCCGCGGATGTGAAAAACGCCGCCGACCTGGTCCACTTCACAAAGCTGGGCGCAATGCCCGGCTCACTGGGCGCCGTGGCCAATGTCCCGACCGGCTGGGAAATCCTCGCCGACGAACGCCTGGGCGACGCCAACGACATGACCACCGGTGCCAACGAAGACGGCTTCCACCTTCGCAATGTTTCCATCGGCCGCGACATCAAGGTGTCGAAGTGGTGCGACCTGCGCACCGTCACGGCGGGTGAACCGTGCGTGAAATGTGCGAAGCCGTTGAAGATCCGTCGCGCCATTGAAGTTGGCCACGTCTTCAAGCTCGGCACCAAGTACAGCGAAAAGCTGAACTCAAAGTTCATCGATGAATCCGGCCAGCAGCATCCCTGTGTCATGGGTTGCTACGGCATCGGCATCACCCGGACGCTGCAAGCCGTCATCGAACAGTCCAACGACAAGGACGGCATCATCTGGCCCATCGCCGTGGCGCCCTACACGGTTTGCATCACGCCGCTCAGCGTGGCGCCCGACGGCCCGATCATGCAGTTGGCGGAAAAAATCTATGCCGAACTCTCGGCGCAAGGCGTCGATGTCATCCTCGACGACCGCGACGACCGGCCGGGCGTGAAGTTCAAAGACGCCGATCTCGTGGGCTTCCCGCTTCGCCTGGCCATCGGTGAAAAGGGTCTGGCCAAGGGCGTCGTTGAAATCAAGCCGCGGGGCGGCGAACTGCTCACGCTCGCCCCCGAGCAAGCAACCGCCAAGCTGCTGGAACTGCTCCGCGCCGTCTGATTCCGCGCCCGCGGCGGCCACCTTCCTCCCGCGCAAGGTTTGCTCACAACTCCTGTGGGCGCGCAAACCTTGCGCGGACGCTTCCAGCAAACCTCTCGTTAAGCCCGCTTTTGCGTGATGGTATCACCATTGCTAAGCAGTGATCAGCTCCATTGATCGATAGCTGGCGATGGGAGCGCTCACCTTTAAACCCACACCTTGTTCACCCCAACATATATGAAATCTCTCACTCGCAACTTCGCGCTGCTTTCATTGGCAGCGAGCCTCCTCACTGGTGTCACCACGGCCTCGGCGCAGGATCAAACGCAACCCGCGAATCCCGGTGGTCCGGGCGGCCAGGGTGGCCCGGGTGGCGGCCGCAACTTCGATCCCGCCCAAATGCGCCAGCGCATGATGGAACGCATGAAAGAGCAATTCGGCGTCACCAATGACGACGAATGGAAAATCATCTCCGAGCGCATCGAGAAGGTTACCGAAGCCCGCCGCGGTACGGGCGGTGGCATGGGTGCGATGATGGGATTTGGCGGTGGGCGTGGACCCGGCGGACCCGGTGGCAATCGTCCTGATGGTGCGCAAGGTGGCGGCGGTGGTGGTGGTCGCGGACGCGGCGGTGTTTCAAGCCCCGAGTCCGACGATCTGCAAAAATCCATCGACGCCAATGCCAGCCCCGAGGAATTGAAAGCCAAGATGGCGAAGCTGCGTGAAGCTCGCAAGGTGAAGGAGGAAGAGCTCAAGGTCGCGCAGACCGAGCTGAAGGAAGTGCTCAACACCAAGCAGGAAGCGGTCGCCATGGTGATGGGTCTGCTGCCGTAAGGCCACCCCAACCATGCCATCGGTCACTGCTACTCCAATCTCGAACGAGCTGCTCGCGCGGATGATCTCCGCGCGGCAGCTTACTTCCGGCGATGCGCGATTGTTCGAGCAGGCGGTGCGCGGACCGGAGGCGCCGACCGAGGAGTCCGTGCTTCGCTGGCTCGCCAAGGAGTACAACGTCGCTTTCACCGCGCTCGATGAAGTCGAGCCGGACAAACAAGTTCTCTCGCTCTTCCCCGCCCGGTTGTTGCTGAAGGAAGAGTTGCTGCCGTTGCGCCGGGTCAATGGCCACGTCGAGATCGCCACCAGCCGCCTGTTCAATACGCAGGGGCTCGACGCGCTGAAGACCGTCACCGGCCTCAAGCTCCAGCCGGTGCTCGCGCCGACCGAGGCGATCCAGCGCGAGATGAAGAAGCGCCTGGGCGTGGGCGCGGACACGATCGACACACTCGGCGAAGAAGCAACCTTCCAGGTCGTCGATGATGATGGCGACGATACGGACCTCGACAGCGCGGCCGAGGACGCCTCGATCATCCGCTTCGTCAACCAAGTGCTCAAGGATGCCATCGAACTCCGCGCGTCGGACGTTCATCTTGAGCCGTTCGAAGACGAACTCCGCATCCGCTATCGCATCGACGGCGTGTTGCAAGACATCCCGGTGCCGGCCCAGGTGAAGCGCTTCCAGCCGGCCATCGTTTCGCGCGTCAAGATTCTCAGCCACCTGAACATCGCGGAGAAGCGGTTGCCGCAGGATGGCCGCATCAAGGTGCGCATCGAAGACGCCGAGATCGATATCCGCGTCTCGATCATCCCCATGCTCCACGGCGAAGCGGTCGTCATGCGCCTGCTCCGCCAGAACTCGACGTTGCGCGGCATGGACGATCTCGGCATGGACCAGCGCGAGGTCGATTGCTTCCGCAAAGTGCTCCAG
>JANLTG010000187.1:0-3934 GCA_031362805.1 bacterium | reverse complement strand
TGGTGCTGCGTGTAGATCGTCAGCTCGGTCAGCTCCTGTTGCGTGGCCTTGGCAATCCCGAAGTCGATCACCTTGGGCACGGGCACGCCGTCGTGCAGCGTGACCATGATGTTCGAAGGCTTGATGTCGCGATGGATGATCCCCTTCTGATGCGCGTGCTGGATGGCCTGGCAAACCTTGATGAACAGATCGAGCCGGTCCTTGGTGCCGAGCTTCTCGTGATCGCAGTACTTGGTGATGGGAATGCCTTTTACCAGTTCCATCACGAAGTAGGGCCGGCCATTGTCGGTGGCGCCGGCATCGAGGACCATGGCGATGTTCGGATGATCCATCATCGCCAACGCCAGGCGTTCGGCCTCGAACCGCGCCACCACCTGCTTGGTGTCCATCCCCAGCTTGATGATCTTGAGGGCGACGCGGCGCTTGACGGGTTCGCGCTGTTCCGCAGCCCAGACGGAACCGAAGCCGCCTTCGCCGAGTTTCTCCAATAGCTTGTAACGGCCGATGACCGAGCCGATTCCTTCGGTGGGTTTTACTTCCTCGATCGCGGTCGGGGTCATCTCCGTGCTGTCCCCCGGCAGGAACTTCGACTGCCCCTCGTGCGCCGCCAGCAGGGCTTCGAGTCGCTGGCGCAGCGCGTGATCACCATCACACACGGCATCCAAAAAACTGGGGCGCTGCTCTGCCGGTTTCTCTAGCGCCAGATCGAAGAGTGCTTTTTCGCGGGTCGGGTTCATGGGTTGGTATTGAGGTATCCGCAAAACATGTCGTTGTCGGCCGTCGCCTGAAGTAGTAGCGTTCCGCCCGTGAACGATTTGGAAAACATGCTGGCCAAGGCCATCCGCGTCGCCCGTGAGTTTGGGGCCAGGCGGCTGCTGCTCTTTGGCAGCGCACTGGAACATCCGGCGGCAGCGCGCGACCTGGACCTGGCCTGTGCGGGCGTCCCGGGCTGGAAGCTCTTTGAACTGTCATCCGCACTGGAGGAGACATTGGGCATCCCGTTGGATTTGGTGCCGCTCGATCCGCCGACTCCCTTCACTCGACTCATCGAAAAGCGGGCCCGCGTGCTCTTGTGACGGCCGAAGAACTGAAAGCCGAAATCGCGATCGAGTTCGACGCGTTGCAGCAAGTTGTGCATGAACTCCAGTCCCTGCGCCGGGACCTGGCCGATCGTGAGCCGACGGTGCGCGAGAAGACGGCCGCTGCCGCGTTCCTGGCCCAGTTTTATTCGGGCATCGAAAACATTCTCAAGCGCTTGAGCCGGTTTCATGGCGTGCCGTTGCCGGGCGGAGATAATTGGCACCTCGATCTGTTCAAGCGCTTCTGCGCGCCCGGACAACCGCCGTTGCCTGTCGTGTTCGACGAAGCGTTGGCACGGCAAATCGGTCCCTTCCGTCGCTTCCGGCACGTCGTCCACCATGGATACGGATTCCAGATCGACTGGGATCGCATGCGGGAAGGGGTGGGTCACGTCGCGGATGTAATGGTGAATTTCAAGGAGCGGATTCAAGCCCACTTGGAGACAATCTGAGGCGGTTGAATCCACGAATCGCCTTCCCGCCGCCAATGCAAACAGAGCTTTTTCGCGGGTCGGGTTCATGGCTGCTTAGTTTCCGTTTTGCCCTGCCCGCCGAAGCCCGGCGCAGGCGGATCCTTCGCCTCCGCCGCGGCGATCTCCTCCCACGATGGTGCGCGCCAGAGGTGCAGCACTTTGCCACTCCCTGCCGCCAAGACATTCCCGTCCGGGGAGAAAGCACAGGATACAAACGCCGACCCCTGACCGGCTAACGTCAGGAGTTCCTGGTAACTTTCCAAATCCCAAAGTTTGACCGCCTCTTCCCCATCGCTGCCCGTGGCGAGCCGCTTGCTGTCCGGCGAGAACGCCACCGAGTGGACACCTTGCAGATAGCCGCGAAATGTGGCGAGTTCCTGGAGTGTGGAGAAATCCCACAGTCTGGCAACCGGTTGGGAGCTGGCCGACGCGAAAAGTTTCCCGTCCGGAGAAAAGCCTGCGCGTTTTGCATTCTTCATGGCGAGGTTCGGGGCGGTCTCGCGGCCGGTGGTCATATCTCGGAGCAAGGTCGTTCCATTGTAATTGAGGTTCAGGAACGACCGTCCATCCGGGGAAAAGGAACGGCCAGGCCATTGCGTATCACCCCGCCACGACTGGGTCTCGCGCGACGTGGCAAGATCCCATTCGTGGAGAGTGTTGTCGCTCTCCTGATGAATCACCAGCGTGTTACGCTGCGCCAGAAACTGCCGGGGCTGCACCGTCCCCGTCGAGACTGTGAACTCGCGGAGTAGCACGCGTTGCTGCAAATCCCAAAGCTGAACGGTTCCGTTGGTCGAACCGACCGCCAGCCGCTGGGCATCGTCGGAGAAGCAGGCCGCCGGGGCATTCGCTCCGAACTCCTTCACTGTTTCCATCTCCTGAAAACTGGCTCCCTGCCAACGCGCCAGCCGGCCTTGTGCATCCAGGGTCAAAACCGAATGGCTGTCCGGAGCAAATCGCCAGGTGTGGGTGATCGCCGCCGGCAAAGTGATGCGCGTGTTTTCGTGGCGCGCTGTCGTCGTGTCCCAGAAGTAAACCGAACCATCGTCGTCGCCGCTCACCAGCATCGGGCTGTCCGGCACCAATGCCAGACACCGCAGCTCGGCTTTGTGGCCGCGCAACGACCGTGGCGGCGGCACGTCGTCCAAATTGCTCAGATCCCACAGGCGGATCGTTTGGTCGGAACCCGCCGCGGCCAAAGTCTTCCCATCCGGCCAGAACACCAATCCGGCGGGATGACCGCGTTGGGCATCGAGGCGTCGGATTTCCTTGCCGGAGGCCACGTCCCATAGATGGATGACCGAGTCTGACCACTCCGCACAAGAAGCCAGGAGCTTCCCGTCCGGAGAGAAGACGAGGGATGACACCGTTTCGTCGGTCGCCTTTGCCGTCCAGCGCTCCTGGCCCGTTCCCAGATCGATCACTCGAATCCTGCCCTCCGGCATCCCGTACGCGGCAGAACTCAAGTCTCGAGTCACGGCCAGACTCCTTCCTGCGGCCCCCTCTTGCGTCGCCGCAAAAGTCGCGATCTTTTTCCCTTCAGGAATCCGCCAGAGGGAAATTTGATGCTCAGGATCGGCCGTGGCGGTGATCAATGTTTGGCCGTCAGCCGAGAACACCAGGCCGTTACACGTTCCACCGAGTGGAAGTTCGGCGACGACCTGCCTCGTCGCGCCGGACCATAAACGAACAGCGCGCTGGAGATTCGTTGTGGTCCCGCCGATCTGTGCGGTGAAGGCCAGCAGGTGTTCACGCGGAGAAAAGGCGAGACGCTGCGGCCGGTGCGAGCCGGTCCGCAGGCTTGTAATTTCCTGCCGTGTCCGCCAGTCCCAAATTGAAATCGCGCCCAATTGCGGTTCCCCGACGGGCTGTTCCCCGACGGCCACCCATGTTCCGTCATGAGAAACCGCCAGTGCCATGATTCTGTTCGTTTTTTGACAAAGGGTGAAGAGGGAGTCACTCCTGCATTGCTGCCAGAGGTGGCGCCACTCCCAGCCGCGCAAATCGATTTCGGAAGGACGAGTTTCGGAGGGACGAGTTACACGAGTCCCTGAACTCGCGGAATTCGTCCCAGTGGCTGAAACGAGGGGACGATGTCGGTTCAACAATTCCAAAGCCCGGGCGAGGTTGTTTACCGCGAGCGCCTGTTGCGCAAGGTTCATGTCCGAGGCGTAAGCCCGGCGGCGCGCGGCGAGCTCCTGCTTCTGAGCTTGCTGCTCACTCGCGGAGGCCTTGGCGCGCTGTTCCTTCTCGCCGTCCAAGGCCTTGACCGCAATCTCCCGCTGTTTGTTCTGCTCCCGCTCCGCGTGCGTGGCGCGGATCGTCTGCCGGGTGCTGACCGCGATTCCGACGAGCAGCACCACCGCCACCGCTGCTGCCGCA
>JANLTG010000120.1:0-12357 GCA_031362805.1 bacterium | reverse complement strand
CCACCGCGCTTTATGGCCGGCTGACCGCGCAGGAGATGGTCGAGTATTTTGGCCGGTTGAACGGGTTGGATGAGACGACGCTCAAGGACCGGGTTGACCGTTTGTTCGCCCGGTTGGAGATGGAGGAGTTTCGCCATGGCCGCTGCGACAAGCTCTCCACCGGGCAGAAGCAGCGGGTCTCGATCGCGCGTACCCTCGTCCACGATCCCCAAGTGATGATCTTTGATGAGCCCACCAATGGCCTGGATGTGCTCGCGGCCCGGACCATTGTGCAGTTCATTCGCGAATGCCGGGAACAGGGCAAGACCGTGATCTTCTCGAGCCACGTCATGAGCGAAGTCGCGCGGTTGTGCGATCGGATTGCGATCATCCATCACGGCCGGATGTGCGTCACGGGCACGGTGGCGGAGTTGCGCAGTCATTTCGGGATCGATGATCTCGAAGAGGTTTTCGTCAAGGCGGTGGAGGGCATGGCATGAACTGGCGCACCATTCTCGTTGTTTATCGCAAGGAGTTGCGCGACCTGATGCGGGATCGGCGCACGATCATCTCGATGATCGTAGTGCCCGTGCTGGTGATTCCGGCGCTGATGCTGGGCATTGGCGGCATCTCCGTGAAGATGGTCAAGAAGGCGGCTGGGGAGATCCCGTCGGTCATGATCCTGGGCGAAACCAACGCGCCCAACATCGCGGCGCAATTGCGGGCCCTCCCAAAGATCAAGGTGGTGCCGGCGGATGCGGACTACACCAACTTGATCTCCAATAAGAAAGTCCGCGCCGCCGTCGAACTGCCGCCCAATTTTGAATCTGGACTGGCGAGTGGTCAGGACTTGAACGTCCGGATTTATGTCTATCAGGGCGAACTCAAGTCACAATTCGGCGCGGATGCCTTGCGAAATTTCTTCAACGAACTTCGCGATGCCACCGTTTCCAACCGGCTGGCCGCGCACAATTTGTCGCCCGCGTTGCTCAAGCCGTTCAAGCTGGAACAAACGAATGTCGCGCCGCCGCAAAAGGTGAGTGGCAACCTGATCGGCGCGCTCATCCCCTACATCATCATCCTGATGAGCCTGACGGGCGCGATGTATCCGGCGATGGATTTGACGGCCGGCGAGAAGGAGCGCGGCACGATCGAAACGTTGCTGTGCAGCCCCGCCAATCGGGCGGACATCGTGCTCGGGAAATTTCTCATGGTGCTGACCGCGGCGATGGCCACGACGGTGTTGTCCCTGTCGTCGATGGGGGGCTCGTTTGTTTTCGCGCGCCAGATGATGGTGAACTCGGGCGCGGACCTTTCCAAACTTCCGCTGGTGATCGACGTCCAATCCCTTTTGATGGTCTTCGTGATGATGCTGCCCATCGCCATCCTGTTCTCCGCACTGCTGATCGCGCTGGCGTTGTTCGCCCGCAGCTACAAGGAAGCGCAAAGCTACGTCTCGCCGCTGATGATCGTGGTGATCATGCCGGCGGTGGCTTCGATGCTGCCCGGCGTCGAGCTGGATTCCCTGCTCTCGCTGGTGCCGGTGCTCAACGTAAGCCTGGTCAGCAAGGAGATCCTTTCGGGCACCTTGCACTGGGGGCATATCGGCCTCATTTTTCTCTCCTCCTCGTTCTACGCCGCCGGTGCGCTGTGGTTCGCGATCTGGCA
Organism: bacterium; assembly: GCA_031362805.1. Taxonomy (GTDB): domain Bacteria; phylum Verrucomicrobiota; class Verrucomicrobiia; order Limisphaerales; family RI-55; genus RI-55. The sequence continues at coordinate 10,710 of JANLTG010000120.1, read as the reverse complement.
GTTCCGGCGGGAAAGCGTCTTGTTCCGTTCCTAGCCGGGATCTTTCAGCCGCGGCATCGGGCTGCCGATAACAAACTTTGCAACGGACTGTGGCAACCGCGGTCCAATTCGCATGAACAACCTCGCCATCGGAATTTTGAGCGCCCTGCTTGCGAGTGGGTCACCCATGGGCCGTGAGTGGAAGGAGGCGACGGAGTCCCCGGCCGATCAGGAGTATCGCCGATTGCTCGCCGAGGACGACCTCGCGCTGGCGGATGTCAACCGGTGGATCTCCGAGAACGATGCCTTTCGCGCCGCTGGTGGCGGGCTCAAGCCGGAGGAGTTGTCGACGAAGATTGCGACGCGGTTGTCGTCGGTGGTTGGGCTCTATGAGGGTTTCGTAAAGCGCTTCCCCGATCACGTGGAAGGCCGGATCGCGTATGGCAGCTTCCTCAACGAAGTGAGCGAAGAGCGGAAGGCGGCGGAGCAGTGGGAGAAGGCCCGCCTGCTGGATCCGCGGAACCCGGCGGCGTGGAACAATCTGGCCAACCACTTTGGTCACTTTGGACCGGTGACGAATGCGCTCAGCTATTACGCGAAAGCCATCGAGCTTCGCCCGGACGAGCCGGTGTACTACCAAAACCTGGCCACGACTGTGTATCTTTTCCGGCGCGATGCGGAAGCGTTTTATGGCATCAACGAGCAGCAGGTGTTCGACAAGGCGCTGGGGCTTTATCGGAAGGCGTTGGAATTGAGCCCGGGCAGTTTCCCCGTCGCCAGTGACCTCGCGCAGACCTATTACGGCATTACACCGTTCCGTCTTGCTGACGCGCTGGCCGCCTGGGAGGAGGCGTTGAAGGTGGCGCAGACCGATATCGAGAAACAAAGCGTCTACCTTCACTTCGCCCGGTTGGAGATTCGCGCGGGGAATTTCTCCACCGCCACCAACCACCTCGAGCGCGTTGTGCTGCCGCAATATGACGTCCTCAAGAACCGCTTGTTGCGCTCAATTGACCAACGACGTACGGGCAAGTCTGGCGAAACCCCGGCCGTCGAGGGCACGAAGGAAACCAAGTCACCTTGAAACGGCCAGTCCCGCCACGTGCGTGAACAGGCTGCTTTCGAGGATATGGAGCACCACGAACTGGCTGATGCCCGCGAAGGCGAACAGCAGGAGCGCGCCCAGGAAGTAAAGTCCCAGCGCCGTGGTCGGGTCGGGGCGGACGACCCGGACCAGTCCGACATAAAAAAGCTTGGCGGCCAGCACGGCGCCGGCGATGCGGCAAATCCAGCTCGGAATTGCCGGGATGCCATCCACGGCCTGCATCAAGAGCAGCGGCGTGTAGCTATAGGCCATGACGGTAAATGATGCCGTGATCTTTGAGCGGTGGTGAAAGCTGCGCAGCAGGAGATGAAGAAAGCTGGTGAGGAGAAAGACGGTCAGTAAACTTACCACGGCCTGGCCGCATTCAAATTTGAGCGCGCTTTCCTGCGATACGGTCACCAGTTGGTGACTGGTGAAGCCAAGGTGAGTGGGCCGATTTCCTAACTGCACCAAGCCCCAGCCTTCAAGGAGGCACGCGAACAGAATGGCCGGCAACAGCGAGAGGAACAGCACCCCGATCAGGCTCTGTTCCCTGCGGGCAATCGCGTCCCATGTTTTGACGGGTTCAAAGATGAGTTGCAACGCCTTGATCATCGAGCGGGCAAGTGTATGGGTTGCGCCCAGCGTGACAACCAAATTGCCGGTGGTCGGATTTCGGCTGCGTTGCTTGAAATGCCGGCCGGCTGGCCTACTGTTGGCGCATGTCGAATCATCACTCGTTGAAGATGCCCTGCGGCCTTGCCGGCGGTTTTTTGCTGCTGCTGTTGCTGGCGGGCTGCACCACCCGGCCCACCATCGATTGGAGTGGTCGCATGGGTTCCTACACCTACGATCAGGCGGTCATCGATTACGGCCCGCCGGACAAGTCCGCGCAGCTTTCGGACAAATCGATGGTGGTGGAGTGGTTGACTCGCCCGGGTGGGTATGACGTTCATTCGCATGGGTACGGCTACTACGGTCACCCCTATCGGCCTTACGGCTATCCGGGTTACGCTGCCGGCCCCTACGATGTGTCGAGGTCGCCAGATCGCTTCCTGCGCCTCGTGTTCGATCCCGAAGGTCGCCTCAAGGGGTTCAACGAGTTTAACAAGTGAGGCTGAGCCAATCAGGACTTCCCTTCAACGGGCCGAACCCGCTAGCTTCCTCTCGTGCCTGCCAGTTCACGCTTTTCCGATTTCATCTCGCGCGTCGTCCTGATCACCTTGGTGGTGGCCGGGGTGGTCGCAGTGTTTGTGTGGTACTTCCCGCTGATCCAGAAGAACCAAAATCTGCGGCGTGAAATCGCCGCCCAGGAGGTGCGCCTCGACTCGCTCCAGCAGGAAATCACTGCGATGAGCCGCCAGTTGGAGCTGTTCGCGCGCAATTCAAATACTGTCGAGCGATTGATCCGGGAAAACCTGGGCTACAGCCGGCCGGGAGAAACCGTCGTCCGGTTTGAAGAAAAAAGCCCTGGAGCCGGGGCGACTCCAAGGCGTTGAGAGTTTTAATTTTCGCGGTTCGCGGGCTAGTTCGAACGGAGGATATCGTCAAATTCCACGACAGTGGTGTCATCTAAACTGCGGTTGGGCCCCGCCGAGCGAACCAGGACGCCATTGCTGCTAAAGTAGATTTGGAGCGGCGTTTCCCACGGATCGACGAACTCACCCTTGGAATTCACGGTGACGTTCTTCCCGACCAGGATGATCAGGTTCTTCTCGTTTTTCCCATCCAGAGCTTTGGCGATTTCGGCGTTACTGCCTTGGGGATAGCCTCCGGTGCGCTCCTTGTATTGCTGAAGCGCCGTAAAGAGGCTGTCCACATCGTCGTTGAATTTTGAGGAACGCGCATTCGCCTGATAAACAGTCGCCGCGCGGATTCCCCACGCGACTCCGACAACCATGGCGACCAGACCGAGGGCATAGATGAATTTCTTCATGTTGAATGCTCTTAAGCAACGGCGGTGCCACGGAGCGCCGGTTGGCCGCCAAGGCGGCCGCATCTGAGGTCTCAGCGGGTCAGAAAAATTTCCTTCCGCCGGGTGCGGTCGAGTCGCAAGATTCGCGTCGTTATGAGTGAAATGTTCGACCTTAAAGGTGAGGTAGCCGCGGTCATTGGTGCCACCGGCGTTTTGGGCGGCGCGATTGCAACCGGCCTGGCCGCGAGTGGCGCCAGCGTCGCTGTGATCGGGAGGAACGCTGAACGGGGCGAAGCGCGGGTCAAGGCGATCCGCGATGCCGGCGGCAAAGCCGCTTTCTTTGCGGCGGACGCGCTGAGCAAAGTCAGCTTGCAGTCCGCTCGCGAGGCCATCGAGCAATCCTTGGGGCCGGTTTCCATTCTTTTAAACGGTGCGGGCGGCAATGATCCCAAGGTGACGGTCACCGCCGAGCAACCGGTGGAGGCGATCCAAATCGAGGATTGGCGCGCCAACTTCGACCTCAACCTTGTCGGCGGCGTGCTGCTGCCCTGCCAGGTGTTTGGTCCGGCCATGTGCGCCCGCGGCAGGGGAAGCATCATCAACATCGCCAGCGTGTCCGCGCACCTGCCGCTCTCGCGGGTCATGACCTACTCGGCGGCCAAGGCGGCCGTGCTGAACCTCTCGAACTTCCTCGCCCGCGAGTGGGCGCCCCACGGCGTCCGCGTGAACACGATCACGCCCGGATTCTTTCCGGCCGAGCAGAACCGCCGGCTGCTCTTCAACGAGGACGGCTCGCCGACGCCGCGCGCGAAGCAGATTCTTGATCACACGCCGATGAAACGCATGGGCGAAGCGAAGGAGTTGGTGGGCGCGGCGCTGTTCCTCGCCAGTCACGCGGCCAGCAGTTTCGTGACGGGCACGGACGTCCGCGTGGACGGCGGGTTTTTGAGCCAGACGATATGATGTGTTACTGGTAGGGCGACGCTCCGGCGGAGCCTTAATCAAACTTAGCTATGGCGCTGACCAACACACAAAAGAGGCGGGTCGCAATTGCTGGAGTTTCGTTGCTTGCGGTTGCTGTGTTTGGCGGCTTGCTGCCGCTGGCTTCAAAGAGTTCAAACTGTGGCGGCAATTCCGCTGCCATGGCTGCATGTAGCGATGTTGGGAGTGCATTGGCTTGGATCACCTCAGAACGAGAAACAAACTCACTCAACCTGGCAACCCTGACTGAGGCGGAGCGCAAAGAGTTTGAATGGATCGCAGGGCTCAGCTGGCTGGGAGATGCGAAAGTCCTGGTCAATCCTCGGGTGGATTTCGATACAACCAATGACGTCGTGCTGGCGGTCTGCAACCGGGCATTTAGGAACGTCCCTCAGAAGTTGATCGGACAGGCACCGCCAACGCACGCCGCCTTGATCCGGAATCGTGGTGTTGTGCTTCTCCCTGTCGATGAATTCAATGGCCTGAATCTTGATGGCTTCGTGAACGTGCGCGATCTGTCCGCAAAGACGGAAGCCAGCATGAAGGTATTGGTCAAGCAACTTGATGAATAGTGGGCTCGGCAGGAGCCTCGCCCTACCACTTTTGATTCCATGACTCTCGACAAAGAACAGGTCTTCTCTGCGGTTGCCCCGGAAGGCGGCGCGGTCTCGCACGAGCAGGTGGCCGCGGTCGTCAGCGATCTTTGCCCCGCCGCCGATTATGTTGGCAAGCGCGTTCTGTTGATTGTGCCCGACGGCACGCGCACTGCGCCGATCGGGCTGATCTTCAAGATGCTCTTCGAGCAGATCAGTGGCGCGACACGCAAGTTCGACGTGATGATCGCGCTCGGCACGCACCAGCCGATGTCCGAGGCCGCCATCTGCACCCGGTTGGATATTACTTTGGAAGACCGTCGCGGACTGTATCGTGAGGTCGAGTTCATCAATCACGAGTGGGACAATCCCGCCGCCCTCCGCCACATCGGCACCATCACGAAGGATGAGATCAGCTTTCTCACCGACGGCCGGTTTGCGATGGACGTGCCTGTGGAGATCAACCAGCGCCTGTTCGACTACGACGAAATCATCATCATCGGTCCGGTGTTCCCGCACGAGGTGGTCGGCTTCTCCGGCGGCAACAAGTATCTCTTCCCTGGCGTGGGCGGCCCGCAGATTCTGAACTTCTTCCACTGGCTCGGCGCGGTGGTGACGAATCCATTGATCATCGGCAACAAGTGGACGCCGGTGCGCAAGGTCGTGGACAAGGCGGGCGCGCTGGTGGACGTGCCGAAGAAATGTTTCTGCCTGGTCGTGCGTCCCGACAAGTCGCTTGCCGGGCTGTTCGGCGGCTCACCCGAGTCCGCCTGGGACGATGCCAGCGAGCTCTCCCGCCGGACGCACGTCGTATTGAAGGACCGTCCGTTTCACACCGTGCTCTCCTGCGTGCCCCCGATGTACGAGGACCTGTGGACCGGTGGCAAGGGGATGTACAAGTTGGAACCGGTCGTGGCTGACGGCGGTGAGCTCATCATCTACGCGCCGCACATCAAGGAAGTCTCCGTCACGCATGGCAGGACGCTGCTGGAGATCGGCTATCATTGTCGCGATTACTTCCTCAAGCAGTGGGACGAGTTCAAAGAGTTTCCCTGGGGCGTCGTCGCCCACTCGACGCATGTCCGCGGTATCGGCACTTATGAGAACGGCGTCGAGCAATGCCGCATCAAGCTAACCATCGCCAGCCAGATTCCCGAGTCGGTCTGTCGCCAGATCAATCTCGGCTACCGTGATCCAGCTACGATCGATATCGAGAGTTTCGCCAATCGCGAGAACGACGGCGTGCTCCTGGTCCGCAAAGCCGGTGAGATGCTCCATCAGTTGAAGAACCCGCCTGCCTGGGCCGCTCGGTCCTAGCGTCAAGGTGGGGCGTGTCGCTCCGCGCGCGCCTCGCACCGCCCACAGGCCGCGGCCTACATCAGCTTCAACTTCGGCAGGTCCTGGAGATCGACAATACCCACGGGCTCGCGCTTCACATTCACGACAATCAGGTCGTCGATGTTCCGCTCGTTGAAGATCTTCAACAGGTCCACCGCCAGCGCGTCGTCGCGGATGCAGATTGGCTTCCTCGTCATCACCGCTTGCAACGGCTTGTGCAGCACCTCCGGATCGGTGCTCATGTGACGCCGCAGATCGCCGTCGGTGAACACGCCGGCCAGCTTGCCTTTCGCGTCCACCACGCAAACGCAACCGGCCTTGGCCCGCGTCATCGTGAGGATCGCCTCCTGCACGGTGATGCCCTGGCCGGCCACCGGATTGCGCTGCTCGGCCCGCATGATGTCGCTCACCTTGAGCAGCAGATTGCGACCGATCGCACCTGCGGGATGATGCCGGGCAAAGTCGCTCTCCTTAAATCCACGCGCCTGCATGACCGCCATCGCCAACGCATCGCCCATCACCAGCATGGCGGTGGTGCTGGAGGTGGGTGCCAGGTTGAAGGGGCACGCTTCCTTGGGCACCCGCGTGCTGAGAATGACGTCGCTGAATTTCGCCAACGTGGACTTCGCGTTGCCGGTCAGGCTGATGAGCTTCACCGAAAAGCGCTTCAAGGCGCTCACCAGAGTCAGCAGCTCTTCGGATTCGCCGGAGTAGCTCAGGCACAGGACGGCATCGCCGTCGTTGACCACGCCCAGGTCCCCGTGCAACGCGTCGACACTGTTCAAGACCACGGCGGTTGAGCCGGTGCTCGTCAACGTGGCGGCAATCTTCTGGCCGATGTTTCCGGATTTCCCGATGCCGACGACCACGATCTTGCCGCGGCGCGAAAGCACCTGGACCAACGCGGTGACGGCGTGATCGAACGCGGCGTCAAGCTGGCCGCGCACCGCCTTGAGTGCGGCGAGTTCGATGTCGAAGACCTGTCTGGCGCGGGCGAGGTGAGTCATGGGCAGGCAAACCGAGGGTTACGCGAATTCCGCAAATTGTCGCGAATGGGTTTCTTGAAATTCGTGCGCATTCGTGCAATTCGCGTCAAAACCGTTTGTCTTGCCTACTCCGAGTTGGGATACGAGCCCAACACTTTCACGGTGTTCGAGAGCTTTTGCAGCTCGGCGATGGCCTTGCTGAGGCGCTTGTCTTCGGCGTGACCGTCGCAGTCGATGAAGAAGAAATACTCCCACGCCTTCCGCTTGCTCGGGCGAGACTCGATCTTCGTCATGTTGATCCGGTACTTGCGGAACACGCCGAGCGCGCGATAGAGCGCCCCGACTTCGTCCGCAATATTGATCATCAAGCTCGAGCGATCCTTCCCCGTCGGCGGACTGCATTGCCGGCCGAGCACGAGGAAACGCGTGGCGTTGGCCGGGTTGTCCTGGATGTCCACGTCGAGCACGCTCAACTTGTAACGCTCCGCCGCGAGCGAACTGGCAATGGCCGCCGAGTTCTTCTCGGTTGAAGCCAGCTGGGCCGCGCGCGTGGTGGAACTGGACTCCAGAACCTCAGCTTCCGGGAAATGATTTTGCAGCCAGTAACGGCATTGCCCCAGCGCCTGCGGATGCGAATAGATACGCTTGATTGACGCGTGTTTGAAGCGGCTGATCAGGCAGTGCTGGATGGGCAGCACGATCTGCGCGACGACTTTCAGCTCGCTGTCCACGAACATGTCGAGGGTGTGCGTGACCACGCCTTCCGTTGAATTCTCAACGGGCACGACGCCGTAATCCGCGCGGTCGCGGTTCACCTCGGCAAAGACCTCGCCAATGGTGCGCATGGCCACGTATTGCAGGCTGGCTCCAAATTTCCGGATCGCCGCCTGGTGCGTGAACGTCGCCTCGGGTCCGAGGTAGGCGATCTTGAGCGACTTCTCCAGATAGAGCGCGCTGGACATCACCTCGCGATAGATTGCTCGCAACGACTCTTCGGTGATCGGCCCGGGATTGAGCTTCTTGATGCGCTGAAAGACGGCCCGCTCCCGGTGCGGCGCGTAAATCTCCTGCCCGTGCTGGAGTTTCCACGCGCCGATCTCGAGCGCGTGCGCGGTGCGCTGGTTCAACAACCGGACAATCTCGGCGTCCAGGTCGTCGATCGCTTTACGATGGTCACTGAGGCTCATGGATTGGAGATGCTCATTTGGTCGCAATACGAAAATTGAGGAATGAATGAGGATTCAAATCCTAAGCCCGAAATTGATAGAGGTCGCTCAAGAGGCGGAGGGATGTATTCCTCACTTTTCAATTTTCCCTTTTCGTAAATAGCGAAGTGTTTTCAATGCGTTCTGCTGTTTGGCAAACTCGACTAGGTTCATTCCGTTTGGCAGCGGTTTATCTAAGTCAGCACCATAGCGAGCGAGAGTATCAAAAACATCAGCACGGTCAAAACTGACCGCACAATGAATCGCTCTGAATCCTGCATTCATATGTTTCCCAACAATCTCCGCGTTTGGATCGGCGCCAAGTCTGAGAATTTCCTCGACGATGTCGAGCGGGGATGCGCAACAAGCTGGCATTAGTGGTGTGCTTCCGTTGCGATCCGGCTGGCTCACATTGGGCCGTTGGATCAGAATTTGGCGAACGATTTTCAGCAAGTCTGGCGCTTCCCTCTTTAGTTTTGCGAATTCAGGAAGCTCGGCCATCTGAGGTGGAAATGATACTGCGTTCTTGTATGAAAATAACGCGCGATTAAGCAGGCTTCCCCCCAAGCTGTCATTGGCGGTGGGGTCAGCACCCTGCTGAACCAAGAGTTGAAACGAAGCGAGATCGGTCCGGTCAATTGCTGCTTCCAAAGGTGATGGAACACCTCGTCGTTTAGCATTTGGGTCCGCACCATGTCTCAATAGAATCGGAACTAATTCGGCATGCCGCTCCCAAATGGCAAAGGAGAGCAAGGACCGTCCGAGCGGCTTGTAATTCGGGTCGGCTTCAGCTTTGAGAAGTGCTTCGGCGATATTCAAATGCCCGAGCCGGACGGCATGAACCAATGGAGGGTGGCCTAGAAAATTATCTTCGCTCCGATTCTCTTTGATGCACTTGTTGGGATCGGCTCCGGTAGCCAGCAACTCCTGCACTGTTGCAAAATCTCCGGCGATAGTTGCCGCTACCAGCGGCGGCTCTGTTCCGATGTTGGCGGATCCAACGATAGCGGCATCAAGTAAGAGCTTTTTTACCGCCGCAACGGCTATTTTCGCTACCGCGTTCGTTTGCTTCTTCATTGAGTATCCTGTCACTCAATTAAGCCTTTCACTCACTTACAGCCGATTCCTTCGCCGGTTCCTCCCCCAACTGCAACTGCTCCGGCGGCGCGGTGGCCAGTCCCGGATCGACGGTCAGCAGCTCCTCCGGTTTCTTGACCGGGATGCGGCGCAACTCTTCGGCGTCCGGCAAATCAGTGAGCCCACCGAGACCAAAGTATTCGAGGAACAACGGCGTGGTGCTGTAAAGCGCGGGTCGGCCGGGCGCCTCGGCCTTGCCGGATTGCTCGATCAAACCGCGATCGACGAGCGTGCCCATCACGCCATCGACTGCGACGCCGCGAATCTGTTCCATCTCGGCGCGCGTGATCGGCTGGCGATAGGCGATGATCGCGAGCGTCTCGAGCGCCGGCGCGGAGAGCTTCGGCGCCCTCGGCTTCTGGCCGACGAGCGCCTTGATCCACGGCGAGTACTCCGGTTGGCTGGCGAATTGCCACGCGCCGGCGACATTCATCAGCCGGTAGGTGCGCCCGCCGCGTTCGTGTTCGGCGAGCAACTCGCCGAGCGCGGACTCGATGGCGTCCTCGCTCGTCTTCTTGAAGTCGCGGGCCTCGGGCGCGTCGTCGAACTCGGCGGCCTTCTTCAGCACGTCGCGAATCTCGGCCGGCGTCAGCGGCTTCTGCGACGAAAACAAGATCGATTCGATGATGAACTTCAGTTCCATGAGGGGAAAGCGGTCGATAGATGAAAACCACAGATGGGCACAGATGGACACAGATTTGAAGACGGGCTGAGCGACGCGAATTGCGCGAATCTACACGAATTAGAAGTCAGGGAATTCGCGCCCATTCGCGGAATTCGCGTAGGTTCCGTTCCCCATCTGCGTTCGTCTGTGTCCATCTGCGGTTTCAATTCTGTGAAATCAGTTCGTGGCCGGCACCGGCTCGACTGCAAGTTCGGCGGCGTGGTGAAGCGTCTGCGCGAGACCGGCCGTGATCTCGATCTCCCCAAACGGCTCCGGCTGCACCGCTTCAATCTGCTTGAGGCGGATCAACTCGAGCACCGCCAGAAACGTGACGACGACCTCGGTCCGGCTGGTGGCGTTGGCGAACAATTCTGTGAAGCGCAGCCGCACTGTGGTCTTGATGCGCATCAGGATCGTCTCGATCTTTTCGCTGACCGTCCACTTGTCCTCGAAGATGTCGCGCAGGTCCTCGCGCTCGTTGAAGCGCTTGAGGATGCTGTTCACCGCGTTTAACAGCTCGAAGATCGACGTGGTCTGCCGCGTCTCGGTCTCGAGGTGATCGAACACCGGCTTGCCGGGCAGCCGGGCGAAGGTGTTTTCCGCCGCCGTCTCCAGCACCTGCAACCGGCCGGCCGCGTCCTTGAATTTCTTGTACTCGACGAGCTTGCGGATGAGTTCCCAGCGCGGGTCTTCCTCGTCCTCCTCGCCTTCGGGCGTGACCTGTAGATCGACGGGCAGCAGCTCCTTGCTCTTGATGTACATGAGCGTGGCGGCCATGACGATGAACTCGCCGGCCACCTCGAGGTCCAGCTCGCGCATCAAGTCGAT
>JANLTG010000110.1:0-4035 GCA_031362805.1 bacterium | reverse complement strand
GCAGGCAAGCACCTTGCCGCGCGGTCCGGCGGGCTGAGATCGATAATGTCACATCAACTTCCGCAACATACCCCCTATCTGCGGTGCGTCCCAGTGCGGCCGGTCCGGGCGGAGTGGTTCCGCCCGGAACGCTGCTCGGCGAGGTAAACAGTAAAGCATGACTCCGGCTCGGCCTCTTGACCCCGGCTCGGCCTATCACACCACGGCGTTGATTCCCCCGGATTTCGCGGCCTGTTTCACGAGCCTCATCGCGACGTCGAGCTTCAGGTCCTCGAGTTTCTTGAAGTTGATGCAACTGCGGCCGGTCTTCACCTTACCGAGCTTGGCGGCATTCTGTTCGACGAGGTAGCCGCCCTCATCGCGGGCGCAGATATGGAGGCTGTAGTAACTCTTCCCCACGGTGAGGCCGATCAAGAACCAGTCACCCTCACGGCCGCTGGCAGACTTATAGTGATACTTGCCGTAACCGATGACGGGCGAAGAACCCATCCCCGTCATGATTTCTGCGGTGAGTTTGGGCACGGCCTTGCGAATCGCGGCGTGGACCGCGAGCATCGCGGCGCGGCGACCGGCAGGAAGGCTGGCGAGGTATTGATCAGGTGTCGTGGGCTTCATGGGGTTTCTTCTGTGCCTACGCCCCCAGCTCAGCGACCCGGCCCACTAGGGCGTTCGACTGCAACCGCGACGCGATGGCCGGGCGCTGCAGCGCATGATTGAACCCAGCCGCTGTGCGGCGGACCTGACGGTCTTCGATTGGTCCTCTCATGTTCATCGCGTCGGGTGGGCGTGAGTGTTTTCCGGTGGTGGTCGTGCTCCGCAGCCGCGGGCACGCTCGCCGCCTATGATTGACTCGCCTTCTCTGGCCAAGTTCGCCGCCTTTGTCGAACTCAAAGACTTCCGGCCGCCCACCAAAAAAGAATACGTCCGCTACCTGCGCAAGCTCGGCGAACATTACGCCTGCGATCCGGCCGCGCTCTCCGGGCGGACCAGTTCCGAGCGGACGGGCGGAGCCGGAACGGACGCGCGTCGCCGGCGGAGAGACGGAAAAGCAAAAGGCAAGGACGAGGCTGACGGCGAGTTCGACGGGCGGGTTCAACCCCGGATGGAACGGACGCTCTGCGCGACCACCCCCCACTTCCAAACCATCATCCCCAGCGCGCTCCGGTCCTTTCCATCCTTTGGTGATTAGGCCGTTGGTTGTCTTGGGAAATAACGCACATTCGGAAGGTCTTTGAAGTGCTCGTCCTGCGTCCAGAGAGTTGCTTCGTGGCGCATCGCCGTCGCATAAATGATGCTGTCTGCCAGCGCCAGTGGATGGCGCGCAGCCTCCAGCGCCAGCGCACAATCCAAGTCGATCAGTTGGCCGCCCTGCATCATGCTGGCGACTTGGAGCGCATCATCTTCGCCGCGCTCGCGAAGAACCTTCTTGAAGACCTCGTAAATGGAAATGACCGGCACGAAAAGGTTCTCGGCGTCCTCAATCGCGGTTGCGAATAACGGGGCGCGGTCGCTGTCCGTGAAGTATTCGAGCCAGCCGGATGAATCGACGACGTTGGCGGCGCTCACAAACGGTCATCCTCCCGTTCGATGGTCGTGTCCATGCCACGGAGGAAACCGCGCATCTGCTGAATCGGGCGAACCGGAATGAATTCTACTCTGTCCGCGTAACGCAAAACACGGAGCTTCTCGCCTGCCGTGAGATGCAGAGCCTCCCGGATGGCCTGAGGAATGACGACCTGAAATTTGGGTGAAAGAGTGACGGTATCCATATCGATACGCGAATCGTAGGACAATTTCCTTATCGATGCAAGCGCGCGAACCGGCCTAGTCAGTATGGCTTTGATGAAAGCGCAAGCGGGGTCTGCTCTCCGGGATGCGCGTGGGTTGCGCCGCGTGAGCGGTGCCAAGCCATCACACCGGTCGCCCTCAACGGCCAGCGCAAGACGGACAAGCTCGACGCGCGCGCGCTGTGCCTGCGCCTGTCGCGTTGGCTGGATGGGAACCGGGATGAGCTGTCGCCCATCCGCATCCCGAGCGAGGCGGAGCAACAGCGGCGGGAAGTCACGCGCCGCCGCCAGTTCCTGGCGCGGGAGATCCGGTGCCTGGCCAATCGCGGGCATGGGCAGGTGGCCGAGTATTGCCACGTGAAGCTGCCGCACCGCTGGTGGGGACCACGGCTCTGGCCGAAACTTTCGACGCTCGATCCGTGGGTGCTGGGGCTGCTGGCGAAGCTGCGGGAGTTGATCCTCGCCCTGGAAGCCCAGCTCCAGGAGCTGGACGGAGAGATCAAAGCGCGGGTGAAAGATCAGGCCCGGCCCAAAGGCCTGGGGGAACTGACGCTCGTGACGCTCGACGGCGAAGTGTGTGACTGGGGCCGCTTCCACATCCGCACGTGCATCTGCTCGTGCCCGGCGGCGGCCTCACGACCGATCAGCTCCGCTGGGTGCGCGTGAAAGATCCGCAGTTCCTCGTGCCGCAAGGGAAGCTGGCCGCGCGCTTCAAGGGCCGGCTCAAGACGTGGCTGAAGCAAGAGCATCCCGACCTCTTCGCGCAAGTGCCGGTGAAAGTCTGGTGGCTGAAATGGGTGGCCGACGTCCAGCCCGTGGGCAGCGGCGAAGCCGCGCTCAAATATCTGGCCGCCTATCTCGCGCGCCCGCCCCTGCACGAGCGCCAGCTTGAAGCGGGCGACGCGCGCACCGTGACCTTCCGCTACCGCGAGAACGGCGGAGTCCAAAAACGCGTGACCGTGCGCGGCGAAGAGTTCGTGCGCCGCGTCCTGCAACATGTGTTGCCCAAGGGGTTCCAACGGGTGCGCCACACCGGCTGGCGGGGCGGGGCGGCGAAGAAGAAGTGGGCGCGCATCCTCGCGCTGCTCGACTGGCAGCCGGCGGTGGTGGTGAAGACTGCGCCGGTGCCGCCGCCGAAGTGTCCTGGCTGCGGCAAGCCGATGGTGCTGATCGGGACGCGGCCGCGCGCCCCGTAGCGGACGAGCAAGAACCTTCACGCCGGGCGAGAGTGGCGAAAGGTGCGCCGCGCGGAAAAAGCGCGCCGCGCGGCCGGGCCGGTGCGCGCGCGCGGCGGAAGCGGCGCCGAAAAAGACCGCCGCCGCGCCGGCGAGAGCGCGCCGCAGGATGGAACAGGCCACGTCCTGGGCGAAAACGGCGGGCGAACTAGTTCAGACAGGTTGGGCGGAGCCGGAAAGGCCGCGCGCCGGCGGAAGAGCGACGGAAAAGCAAAAGGCAAGAGACGGACGCTTCAGGAAAGTTTGCCGGGCGGGTTCAACCCCGGATGGAACGGACGCTCCGCGCGATCACCCCCCACTTCCCAGCGAACATCACCAGCGCGCTCCGGTCCTTTCCAATCCTTTGGTGATTAGGCGGCATCATTTGAAAATGGGGCTGGCTGCAAAGGTGTATGTGCTTGAGGGCTTCGCTTCCCCATCTCTGCCAACTCTGTGAGCAGCTCATCGAGGACGGGCTGAATATACCGATCAAGCCGACGCTGCTCCGGCCCAGACGGGCCACGAGCCACGACATTCGTGATATTCAGAAACGGCGCGGCTAGCGCAGAAAGAACCTCTCTCAATATCTGTCTCTCCGTCGCGCCACGCGAATAAATCGTAAGCCGACAGTCGCTGTGAAACATATAGGCTCGCGGTCCTGGCCCATTGGCGAGGCGAACCTCCTTAAGTCCCTCGACCCACTCTGCTGGAACAGCCGCCAAAATCAATCGCACCTCCCCCTTGCTAAGTCCGTGCCTAGGACCGTCATCAATTTTATCAGCGTGAATTCTCATGCGATGGCGCAGCCGCCTAACGACCCAAGCTCAGCGACCCGGCCCACGAGGGCGTTCGATTGCAACCTGGACGCGATGGCCGGGTTCGCTGCAGCGCATGGTTGAACCCAGCCGCTGGGCGGCGGACCTGACGGTCTTCGATTGGTCCTCTCATGTTCATCGCGTCGGGTGGGCGTGAGTGTTTTCCGGTGGTGGTCGTGCTCCGCAGCCGCGGGCACGCTCGCCGCCTATGATTGACTC
>JANLTG010000019.1:0-7871 GCA_031362805.1 bacterium | reverse complement strand
TCCCAAGGCGCGGGCGGCGGCGCGTCGGGCGCTCGAACTGGATGGACGACTAGCTGAAGCTCACGCGGTGCTCGGCTTTAGCGCGCTGTATGATTGGGATTGGGTGAGGGCGGAACAGGAGTTTCAGGAAGCGTTGCGGTTGAACCCAAACCACGCCACCAGTCACCACTGGTATTCGATCTTCCTGAGAGAGTGGCTGGGAAATAATGATGAAGCCCTCGCTGAGATTCGCAAAGCGCAAGCGTTGGATCCGCAGTCCCCTATAATTCAAAATAACGTTGGCAGGTGTCTTTTCTATTCGGGTAGATACGACGAAGCGTTGGTTGAATTTGATAAAGCCCTCCAACTTTCACCGGACTTCGTGCTTGCCTATGAGTCGCGCGGCCGTGTCTTTCTCGTGCAGAAGAAGATTTCGGAAGCCATTGCCGAGTTTGAAAAGGCCCGGAACAAGACGGATGACACGCCGCTCCTTCTTGGCTTCCTGGGCTACGCTTATGCCCGCGCGGACCGGACGAATGAGGCTCGGCAAATCCTTGCAAAGTTGAAGAGCATCTCGGCCAACGGCGGTGCCGCCTCCTGGGATATTGCGTTCGTTAACCTGGGCCTGGGCGATATGGATCAAGCTTTCGTCTGGTTGGAGCGCGGGGCCGAGAGCCGCGACTTGAACCCGCGGGCGTGGAAAGTCGATCCCCTTATGGGCGACGTGGTCAATGACCCGCGCTACGCGGCGCTGCTCAAGAAATACGGTTTGGACAAATGAGCGCCCACACCGAACAGCGCAAGCTGGCCGCCATCATGTTCACGGACATGGTGGGCTCGACGCAGCTCAAGCAGGACCTGGGCGATCGTGACGCGCTCGCGCTCATCCAACAGCACCACGCCAAAGTGCGGGAATTGCTCGCTCAGTTCGAAGCGGGCAAGGAGATCAGCACCGCCGGCGATTCCTTCCTGCTCGTGTTTGGCAATCCGTCGGATGCCGTCCGGTTCGCGCTCCTGCTGCAAGCTAGACTCCGCGCGTGGGCGCAGGAGACCGGCCGCCCGATCGCCGACCGGATTGGCATTCACGTGGGCGAGGTGTTCATCGAAGCCGGGGACGACCCGGCCACGACGAAGGATTTGCACGGCATGCAGGTGGACACCTGCGCGCGGGTGATGGCGCTGGCGCAGGGCAATCAAATCCTGATGACGCGCTTTGTGTTTGATAACGCGCGGCAGGTGCTCAAGGGCCAGGACCTGGAGGGTGTCGGCCCGCTCGCCTGGCTCAATCACGGGCCGTATCTTTTGAAGGGCGTCGAGGAACCCCTCGAGGTCTGCGAAGTGGGCGAGGCGGGTCAGGGAACGTTGACGCCGCCGACCAATTCAGAAAAAGCGCGTCGCCATGTCACGGACGAGAGCGAACCCGTGCCGGGCTGGCGACCGGCGCTGGAACAGTTGGTGCCGAACTCCCGGTGGCTGCTCGAACGCAAACTGGGCGAAGGCGGCTTTGGCGAAGTATGGCTGGGGCGGCACGAAACCTTGAAGGAGCGGCGGGTGTTCAAGTTTTGTTTTCGGGCGGACCGGGTGCGCTCGCTCAAGCGCGAGGTGACGCTCTTCCGTTTGCTGAAGGAGAAAGTGGGACAGCATCCGAACATCGTCGGCATCCAGGAGGTGTTCTTCAACGAGCCGCCTTACTACATCGTGATGGATTACGCGGAGGCGACCGACTTGCGGGCGTGGTGCGAGCGGGAAGGGTTGGCCAACATTCCAATCGAGACACGGCTGGAGATCGTGGCGCAGATGGCTGACGCGTTGCAGGCCGCGCACACCGCGGGTGTGCTGCACCGCGATGTGAAGCCGGGAAACATTCTCGTGGGAAGTGTCGGAGGGACGAGCTCCACGAGTTCCCGGAAGACTTCTGGAGCCGATGCGGAGAAAACAGGGCCTCGTGGAACTCGGCCCTCCGACGGTGAGCGATCTCGTTTGCCTCTCGTTGCCAAGCTGACCGACTTCGGCATTGGGCAGGTGCTCTCCGAGGAATATCTGGCCGGGATGACGCGCGCGGGATTTACCGAGACGATGCTGGGCAGCTCCTCTTCCGCGACGGGCACGCAGCTCTACATGGCGCCGGAGTTGATCGCCGGCCAACCCGCGTCGGCGCGGTCGGATATCTACTCCCTGGGCGTGGTGCTGTATCAACTGTTGATCGGGGATTTTTCAAAGGCGGTGACGATCGACTGGGCGCGCCGGATCACGGACCCGCTGCTGCGCGAAGATTTGGTGAAATGTTTCGCGGGCGATCCCCAGGAGCGCTTTGCCGAAGCCGGACAACTGGCCAGAAATCTTCGGGCCTTGAGCCAACGACGAGCCGACCTGGCGCGACAGGACCGGGCGGTGACTCGCGGCCGGCTCGTGCGGCGGACAACCGTGGCCTGCGCTCTCGTCACCGCGGTGGTGTTGCTGGCGCTGTTTGCCTTCAAACAAGGCGGGCGCGGAGGCAAGGAAGCACCGCCCGTCAAGCTGGCCGTGTTGCCGCTGGCGAACCTTTCCGGTGAAACGGCCCGGGATTATTTCGCCAACGAAATGACCGACGACCTCATCGGCAAATTGGGTCAAGTCAGCGGGCTGCGAGTTATCGGGCGCGCGTCGGTGATGAAGTTCAAGCAAGCGACCAACTCGTTGGCGGAGATTGCCCAGCAACTGAACGTGGATGCGGTCGTACAGGGAACGCTCAAGCGGGAGCAGAACAAAGTGCAGTTGGCCATCCGGTTGATTCAAGGGCCGACCTATCGGCTGCTGTGGTCCACCAACTACGAGCGCGACCTGCGCGACGTGTTCGCCTTGCAGGATGAAGTCGCTCTGGCCATCGCGAGCCAGTTGAAAGTGATGTTACACCCGGAGGAACAGATGCGTTTGGCCAGCGCTCGCCAGGTAGATCCAGCGGCCTTGGATTTGTATTACCGAGGGAAGGCCCTGAACGGCGAAACCGATCCGAACAACCGGGAGGCGATCGCATTGTTGGAGCGCGCCGTCGGGATCAGCAAAGACTTTGCCCCCGCCTGGGCCGCTCTGGCTGGCGCCTACAGTCAGCGGCATTACTGGATCGAGGCGCCACCAGACAAGCCGTGGAAGCGCAAAGCCCAGGACGCCGTGCTGACAGCAATTACCCTCGATCCAAACCTGGCCGCTGCCTGGGCGCAGAATGGGCGACTCCACTGGGGTCCAGGAAATTTCGATCACGAAGAAGCGCTCAAACTCTTTGACCGCGCGCTCCAGCTAAACCCGAGCGCCGGCGAAGCGTTCAATTGGATTGCAATTATATTCACGCATACCGGCTTCTTCGACGCAGCCATTGCCAAACGGAAAGAGGCGGCGGTGCTGAATCCGCTGGTGAGTGGCGTGAACCCGGCGTTCGCTCTGCTCTTCAAGGGAGATTACCAGCAGTCACTCCTGCTTTGGCCCAAAGGTGACACCAACGTTTTCGCTCCGGCTCGTGGTTCCCACTGGGCCTGGGCTTTGTTCGCCGACCGTCAAACCAACGCGGCCAAAGCCAAGTTGGAAGAATATTTGAAGCAATCCCCAGATCTTCCGGGCGAGCTTACGGCCATGAAAGCCGTGTTGCTGGCGGCTGAAGGAGACGAAGCCGGTTCCATCGCCCTGATAAAGGTGGCCGAGAAGAAAACCGAAACCAGCTTCGGCGAAACCCATCACACCACTTATTTCATCGCCTGCGCCTACGCCCGCTTGAACAAACCGGCGGAAGCACTCAAGTGGTTGCAGCAAACCGCCGACACTGGGTTCCCCTGCTATCCGTTGTTCGACAAGGATCCCAATCTGGACAATCTCCGCGCCGACGCCGGGTTCATCGCCTTCCTCAAGAAGCAGGAAACAGACTGGCAGACGCGCCGCGACCTTTGGTTCAAGACCGGGCCGTCGGCCGCGGCAACGGCGACACGGTAAAAAACCGCGGCAGTGCATCGGCAGCTTTAGGCTCCGGCCGCATTGGGGGCTTGGCGTTGCGAGCAGATTCCTATTCACTCACCGCATGTCTCCCGGCACCGAGCAACGCAAGCTGGCCGCCATCATGTTCACGGACATGGTGGGTTACAGCGCCCTCGCCCAGCGCAACGAGGCGCTCGCGTTGGAGTTGCTGGAGGAGCATCGGCGCGTGGTGCGGGGGCTCTTGCCGCGCCACGGCGGGCGCGAGGTGAAGACCACGGGCGATGGTTTCCTGCTCGAGTTTCCCAGCGCCCTCGCCGCCGTGCAGGGCGCGGTCGAAATTCAGAGCGCGCTACACGAACGCAACCAGGTCAGCCCGCCGGAGCGGCAACTCCGCATCCGCATCGGCATCCACGTGGGCGACGTGGTGATGCGCGACGGCGACATCCACGGCGACGGCGTGAACATCGCGGCGCGGATCGAGCCGCTGGCGGCGGCGGGCGGCATCTGCGTGTCCGAAGACGTCGAGCGGCAGGTGCGCAACAAGCTGCCGCAGATGCTGACGGCGCTGGGCCCGGCCGAGTTGAAGAACATTGTGCTGCCCGTCGTGGTTCACCGCGTGACGATGCCGTGGGAAACGCCCAGTAGCAGCCGACGTGAGGAGGCTCAAACATCCGGGCGAAAACCTGGTCAGAGCCTCGTGACCTCGGCTGCTACGAAGTTGGGATGGATCGCCGCGCTGCTGGTGCTCGTGGTCGGAATCGCGTGGTGGCTCGCTGATCAATCCGGCAAGGCGACGAAGCAAGTGACAATTTCGCCGGTTGTCACGAATTCAACCGCTTCGCCGGTCGTCGCACCCACCGCCGAGCAGAAGTCCGTCGCCGTGCTGGCGTTCGCAAATCTCAGCGACGACCAGGGGAGCGAATATTTCTCTGACGGCATCAGCGAGGAGTTGCTCAACGTGCTGTCGAAAATCCCAGGCCTAAAGGTGACGGCGCGGACGTCCTCGTTCCATTTCAAGGGCAAGGACACGCCGATTCCTGAAATCGCACAGCAACTCAACGTGGCCTATGTCGTCGAGGGCAGCGTGCGCCGGGCCGGAGACAGAGTGCGTATCACCGCCAAGCTCATCAATGTCGCCGACGGGTTTCAGGTTTGGTCGGAAACTTTCACCCGGGAGATCAAAGACATTTTTGCGGTGCAGGACGAGATCGCCGCCCTGATCGCGCAACAACTACAGCTCAAGCTCGCGGGTTCCGCGGGACCCAAACAGGTCGTAAACCCGGAAGCTTACCGACTGGCGCTGGAAGGGCATCACTTCTGGTTGCAGCGGACCGAGGAGGCGCTCGCCCGCGCGGAGGCAGCCTATCGGCAGGCCCTGGAACACGACCCGCAATTTGCGCGGGCGCACGCCGGGCTGGCGGAGGTTTGGATGATCCGCGGGTGGTATCGGTCCATCGGTGGAATCTTCCCGCCCGACGAGGACTTCGCCCGGGCCAAGTCCGAGGCTCAACTGGCTTCGCGCCTCGACCCAACATTGGCCGAGCCGCATGCGACCCTGGGTGCGTTGCTGTATAACGAACGCAAGTTTGCGGAATCGGAGCAGGAATTTCAGGAGGCATTGCGCCTGAATCCAAATTACTCGTTCGCGCACCACTGGCGTGCCCATCTGCTGATGACTACCGGCAAGCTGGACGTTGCGCTCGAGGAACTCGATCGGGCCGTCCAACTGGACCCGCTGTCGTTTGTTACCTTGTTGATTGATTCGATGTGGCTCTCATTTGCCGGTCGTTACGATGAAGCCCTGGCGCTCAACGACCGGGCATTGGCGCTGGGCCCTGAGGGTTTCGTGCCCACGCGCGGGGAGCGGTCACTCCTCCTGCTGAAGCTGGGCCGGAAGGACGAAGCGGTGGCCGCGGCCCGAATGATCAGCAACGACGTGAATCGCCAGCCCCGTTGGTGGTCGGATGCGAGCGCGATCCATGTGCTGCATCAGGCGGGCCTGGAACAGGAGGCGGAAGACTACGCGACGCGGTTTCTGGCCACGCTGCCGGCCAACAGTTATTTGCGCAGTTTCGTTTCCGTGGCGTTGGGCCGGAACGACGAGGCGTTGGCGCAGTTGTCCCAGTCCGGACCTCCGACGTCGGCCGTGGGATCAGTTTTCTATACGACGCTGTGGGACGGAGTGCGCCAGGACCCACGTTTTCTCCCGATCATCGCCAAGCTGGGCTACGCGAAGGAATATCAGGTGGCCCGTGAGACGCGCTCGCGCCTAAGTAAAATGGAACTGAAGAAATGAGCGCCCACACCGAGCAACGCAAGCTGGCCTCCATCATCCCGCTCTGCGGGACGGACATGGTGGGCTACAGCGCGCTGAGACGTAGCGTGCTGCCGCGCTTCAACGATCTGCTCTCCGGAAAGGTCTGGTCCTGAAAATGATCGGCAACTCACTCACTCACTATCGGATCACCGCCAAGCTGGGCGCAGGCGGCATGGGCGAGGTGTATCGCGCCACCGACACCAAGCTCGGCCGCGAGGTCGCGATCAAGGTGCTGCCCGCCAGCATCAGCCGGGATGCCACCAGCCTTGCCCGCTTCGAGCGCGAGGCCAAGGCCTTGGCCGCGCTCAATCATCCTCACATCGCCGCCATCCACGGTTTCGATGCGGACCAAGGCACGCACTTCCTGGTGCTCGAACTCGTCGAAGGACAGACGCTCTCCGAACGGCTGCGGCGGGGACGGCTTCCGGTGGACGAAGCGCTCCGGGTGGCGCGGCAGATTGCCGAGGCGGTGGAGGCGGCGCACGCCAAGGGGATCATCCATCGTGATCTCAAGCCGGGGAACATCAAGCTCACGCCCGAGGGCCGGGTAAAGGTGCTGGATTTTGGGCTGGCGAAGATGGAGGCGGGCATGCGGGGCCTGGCGACCCCGGCGAGTGATCCGGACGCGCCGACGCTGCTAGCGGAGACGACCCAGCCGGGCGCGGTGATGGGCACGCCGGCGTACATGAGCCCCGAGCAGGCGCGCGGGTTAGAGGTGGACAAGCGAACGGACGTTTGGGCCTTTGGCTGTTGTTTGTTCGAGTGCCTGGCCGGGAGCAAGCCGTTCCGCGGCGCGACGGTGACGGACCTGATGTCCGAAGTGTTGAAGAGCGAGCCCGAGTGGGCGGCACTTCCAGCGGAGGTTCCCCGCGAGGTGGCGACGTTGCTGCGGCGCTGCTTGGAGAAAGACCCGAGGCGGCGGCTGAGCAGCCTCGGGGACATTGCCCTTCTGCTGGAGGATTCGACCCAGTCGCGACAACCCGGCGTCATCACCCCGACAGCCACAGATACGAAAAGACCGCCAGCATCGTCGACGCGTCCGTCCCTTGTCCTCCGCATGACGCCGTGGATCGCGGTGCTCGTGCTTGGGGTCGCGGTTGCGGTGTTGCTGCTGCGACACCCGGCTGCTTCGGCCACGCGCGCCAGCCAGATCCGCTCGCTGGCGGTGCTGCCCTTCGCCTTCGAGACGCAGGATCCGAAGCTGGCGGGGTTGGGGAAATGGATTCCGGCGGAGATCCGCTCGAAGCTCGGGCCGTTGCAGAATCTGCAGGTGGTCAATTCGCCTTCACGCATCGAGCAGTTGGTGCAGCAAAAGAAGTCGGAGGTGGAGATCGCGCGCGAACTGGGCGTGGACGGCCTGGTGATGGGCGAATTACACGGCCAGGGGGAGACGATGTCCGCCTACGTCTGGGTGGTGGACGGCTCGACCGGTCGCGCGCTGGGCAAACAACGGGAGATTGCCTCTGCGGCATCCAAGGTCTCCGAGCTTCCCAACCAGGTGGCGCTGGCGATTGTGGATGAGCTGAAGCTGCAGGTTGAACCCAGCCGCTGGGCGGCGGACCTGACGGTCTTCGATTGGTCCTCTCATGTTCATCGCGTCGGGTGGGCGTGAGTGTTTTCCGGTGGTGGTCGTGCT
>JANLTG010000018.1:0-3066 GCA_031362805.1 bacterium | reverse complement strand
CTTCAGCTAGTCGTCCATCCAGTTCGAGCGCCCGACGCGCCGCCGCCCGCGCCTTGGGAATCGCCTCGCGTGCCGGCACCGCAGCGAATTGCGGTAGCAGGACGTAGCTGGAGGCCAGCCCGGCGTAGGCCGCCGCGAACTTCGGGTCTTTCTCCGTGCCTTGCTGGAACAAACCCACGGCGCGCTGCATGTCAGCGCTGGTGCGCCGGTTCCAGAAGTGTCGCCCTCGCAGATACAGATCGTAGGCCTCCAGATTGTCCGTCCCGGTCAGCGTGGCGTTGGGGCTGCCTCCCGCCAGCAGCTTCACTTTCAACACTTCCTGCACCCGCTGCGCCACCTCGGTCTGGATCGCGAACACGTCCTCCGCCTTCCGATCAAACGTGTCGGACCACAGATGGAAGCCGTCGGCCACATTGATGAGCTGGGCGGTGATGCGGAGTTGGTTGCCCGCGCGCCGCACGCTGCCTTCCAACACCACGCCCACTTTGAGCAGCTCGCCGATGCGCTGGATCGATTCGTTTTTGCCCTTGAACGAAAAGGCTGAGGTCCGCGCGGCCACGCGCAAACCCGGCGTGCGGGCCAGCGCATTGAGAATCTCCTCGGTGATGCCGTCGCTGAAGTATTCGTTGTCCTTGTCGGCGCTCATGTTCACGAACGGCAGCACCGCGATGGATTTCTGGTCGGTGGTGACCGGAGCGGCGGGAGGAGTCGCAGGCGAGTTGGTCGAGGACGGTGCGATCGGATTCCTCGCTCCGTTGGGTTGGCGAAAGAGCCACCAGCCGACGCCGACTGCGAGCAGCAAAAGGATGGCGACCCCCGCCCAACGCGCAACCGGCGCCGCTCGTCCGCTCGCACCGGCTGCCGTCTTCGCCGGTGTTTCCCACGGCAGCACGATGCGGAACAAATCCATCGCCACGGAAATATTCTTCAACTCGGTCGGGGCGAGTTTCTCGAAGCGCGCTTCGAGCGCATTGCGAATCTGCCGCTCCACGTCCATCGAAACGCAAATCCCACCCGCTCCCGCCAGCGGTTCGATGCGCGAAGCGATGTTCACGCCATCCCCGTACACGTCACCGCCGCGATGCACGATATCGCCAATGTGGATGCCGATCTTGATCTCGATCCGCCGGTCGTTGGGCACGTCATGATTGCGGTGCGCCAGCGCGCGCTGGATCTCGATGCCGCATTGCGCCGCTTCCAACGCGCTGTGAAACTCGACGAGGAACGCGTCGCCGATGGTTTTGATCTCCGTGCCGTTGAACCGCGTGAATAGCGGCCGCAGCAAGGCGCGATGTTCCTCGAGCAACTCCTGCGCGAGCTGCTCATTGCGCTGGGAAAGCGCGCTGTAGCCCACCATGTCGGTGAACATGATGGCGGCCAGCTTGCGCTGTTCGGTGTGGGCGCTCATTTCACCAGGTTCATCCGCTTGAGGATGGCTTGGGCGCGCGGATGTGGACGCAGGTCGTCCCAGATCGGCAACTGATTCAATTCAACGACGCGCCAAACACGTTCCTCAGCCGCCCGCTCCAACCAGTCCAGCGCCTGGGGCTCGTTGCCCAGCCCGTGCTGAACGTATGCAATATCGAGCACGGTCGTTGCGTTGACGCCTTGCTGCTGGAGGTCGAGCAGTCGAGCGAGCACTTTCTGTGCGTCATTGGTCCGCCCAACGCGAGCGTACGCGAATCCCCAAAAACGGGTCGCTTGCTTGTCCGCCTTCTCCAACTCGATGATCGCTTCAGAGAACTTGCCTTGCTTCAGATAAATAAGGCCAAGAAACTGGTGACCACCGACGAACCCAGGATCGAGAGCGATCAGTTTTTGCAGAGTTTGAACTCCGAGCTCTTCTTTACCCGTCTCGAACAAGGCGAATCCTACGCATCTTTTGATGTTGGACGAAAGAGGATCGATCTCCTGCGCCCGTTGGTACTCGGTCAGCGCTTCGTCAAAGCGCCGCTGCGTTTCGAGCATCGCTCCAAACCACAGGTGAGCGGTGGCGTAACTCGCATTCAATTCGATCGCGCGACGGAAGTCTGCCTCCGCTCCTCGCCAGTCCCAATCGTAGAAGGCCTTAAAGAATCCTAGCGCTGCATGAGGTTCGCCCAGTCTATCATCCAGTTTGATCGCTTTGAGCGCTGCTTCACGGCCTTTTGGCGTGGTCTCGCGCTGCGACAGCCCGATCCATCCAGGCATAACCGCATAGCAGTCGGCCAGCCCGGAATACGCCAGGGCATAGGCAGGATCAGCCGCGATAGCCCGGGTGAAGCAGGCGATCGCCTCGGTGAGCGTCTCGGTGGACCGCCGCTCCCAAAGCTGGCGGCCTTGCAGATACCATTTGTACGCCTCGATGCTTTCGGTCGGCTGTTTCCGTTGTGCCACCGCTCCGAGCAGTTGCACTTTGAGCGCCTCCGCCACGCGCGCCGCGATGTCGCTCTGGATGGCGAAGATGTTGGTCATGTCGCGGTCGTAGGTGTCCGACCAGAGCTGAAACCCGTCGGCCACGTTGATGAGCTGGGCGGTGATGCGCAGCTTGTCGCCGGCCTTGCGCACGCTGCCCTCCAGCACCGTGGTCACGTGCAGTTGCTCGCCCACTTTGCGGAAGATGTTGTCCTCGGTCCTGCCCTTGAAGGCGAAGCTGGAGCTTCGGCCCGGCACGCGCAAACCGGGCACCTGGGCCAGCACGTTGAGCAATTCCTCCGTCATGCCGTCGCTCAAATACTCGTCGGCCTTGTCCGCGCTCATGTTCACGAACGGCAGCACCGCGATGGATTTCTGGTCGACGGCGGACGCTGCGTTCGTCGCGCCCGGCTTCGGCGTCTGGCCGGATTGATGAGCGAACCACCACGCGATTCCGACCGCGAGCACTAGAAGCGCGGCGATCCATCCAAACTTCGTAGCAGCCGAGGTCACGAGGCTCTGACCAGGTTTTCGCCCGGATGTTTGAGCCTCCTTACGTCGGCTGCTACTGGGCGTTTCCCACGGCATCGTCACGCGATGGACCACGACGGGCAGCACAATGTTCTTCAGTTCCGCCGGGCCCAGCGCCGTCAGCATCTGCGGCAGCTTGTT
>JANLTG010000078.1:0-75225 GCA_031362805.1 bacterium | reverse complement strand
GACCAAAGTCACCGACTTGACCCCCGTCAAAGGGATGCGGCTCGAATCGTTGAATTTGAGCGATACCAAAGTGGCCGACCTCTCGGTCTTGCGCGGAATGCCATTGGTGCACCTCCGGCTTCATCAATGTCCCAACATCGTGGACCTCTCGCCCCTCGAGGCCAGCACCACCCTTCAGAAGCTCACTCTTCCGGCGCAGGTGAAAAACTTCGGGTTCCTCCGCACTTTTCCCAAGCTCGAACTCCTCAGCTTCACCGAGGATTTGAAGACCCAGTTTCCTGACCGGGCGGCGGCGAAATTCTGGGGGGAATACGATGCGAGGAAGCAACAGTAGGCGGCCCTTCGCAGTCCACTTTCGCTTCACCACCAGTCCCGCCGTCCGGTGGCAGTCTGAGCCGGAGATGGATGTCGGCCTCAACAGCGTCGCCCCTACGGCCAAACACCACTGGACCTGCGCCCAGACGTGGTTCTGCCGCCTGATCTGCGGGTGCGGTGAGGATTCTGAAAAATGTTGGCGGGGATCGGGCCAGCATCGCGCGCTATGGAGTAGAACATTATGAAAAAACAAATCCCTATCATTAAAACCCTCATCCACGCGGCCGTAGTGCTGATCGCAACGGCAGTTGTGTCATCGGCCAGTGCCGCAACCGTGGTCTTCGGAGACTTTAACAACGACGGTCTCATCGACGTGGCGGCGATCACCTCCCCGACGACCATCACTGTCAGCCTGGCCAACCCGGACGGCAGCTACACCGTGTCTGCGATCCTCAAAGCCCCGAGCAGCCTGCCGATAGGAAGCATTGGCCTGGCCGATTCCAACGCCGATGGCAACCATGATATCATCAGCTTCGGGTCTGTTACTAAGAGTCAATACTTTCACCTCTGGCTTGGAAACGGTAACGGCACCTTCGGCAATCGGAATACCACCAAGAGGTTTGCTGGGTGGTAAGCCTGATTCGTGACAACCGCCGATGAACTCCGCTACCGCCCAGACCAATACTTAGCGCGACAATGTGCCAGACCCCTCCGTCCCGTTCCCGATTCCGGCAATGACAGCGCCAATAATAGAGAGTAAAATCTTATCACTCAGAACAACAACACCATGAAAAAACAAATCCCAATCATTAAAACCCTCCTCCACGCAGCCGTAGCAGTGATGGCAACCGCAGTTGCATCGCCGTGCAGCGCCGCAGGCCGCATCGACGCCAACACGCTCGTCTCCGCTCCGCACGGAACGTTTGGCGGAGTCCAGTTCACACGCTATGAAGCCATGTTCGACGGCGTCACGTCCAATGGGCGACGGTACCGGGTGCCTTGCCAGATCGTCACCCCGGCTAACCCCGCGCAAGGCAGTCGAACGCTCCTCTTCGACTGGCTCGTCCAGTCCACGCTCTACACCGCCGTAGGACAGGAACAGGCGGACGCGCGCTACATCATGAAAGACGATTTCCTCTTCGGCCTCGGCCTATCCTATGCAACCGTCCGGGGCGATCGGGCGTGCATCGGGGCGAGTTCGCCGGTCAGTGATCCGACGAGGCCGTGGTCGGATAACCTGCTGGACACCTCCTCGGAGTTCATCAAATCGGCAGGCGACGAGTTCGACATCGTCGTGGACTACGTGAAGGCGCTGCGGACCGATCCCGTCGCGCTTCAAGTCCTTGGCACCATCAATCGCAGGGCGGCGTTCTCCTATTCCGCGGGTGGGGGTCGACTGCGCGGACTGTTGCGGCTCCAGATGGGGAAGGGGCTATTCGACTTCTCGGTCATTGGGGGAGTCGGCATCGGATACAGCCACCCGCTCGGGAATGAACTCGGATCTTCCAACGCGGAAAAGGCGCCACTGGCCGGGGCAGGGCTGGAAATTGATATCCAGTCGGAGACTGACGTGTTGTTCGGCGGAGACAGAGCAAGGCATGAAGAATCCAACTACCGTCTTTACCAGATCGCGGGGTCCGCGCACATCCGCAACATCGATTGTGTTGAGTTTGGATTTCCCGACCCGGAGAAAGCCAATCCGGCAGACTGGACACCGTTCGTCCGGGCGCTTTTCGTGGCTGCTAATAAGTGGTGCGACGGAATCCAGCCGCCGCCAAGTATCTGGTTCGGCGCTTGGAAGGACCCGAAAATCGTCCGCGACGCGAACGGAAATGCATTGGTCCGCTACGTGGGAACCCACCCCATCAATACTACCGCCTACCGGCTTCCCGAGGTGGCCGTCGGCGAGAACCAATACATTCCATACGACCCGTCGTATGAGGACGGCACATTCAATGGCACCTTCCGTGCGATCGGGGGCGGGCATGTTGATCTGACGGGCAACTTCACCAACCACGCCCAATACGTCAGTGACGTGACCTTTCATGCCCGGGGGTTGGAGGCTGGCGGCTACCTGCTGAAAGCGGATGCCGACGCGATCATTCAGCGAGCAAGTGATTCTGACATCGGCAACCCGTAGG
Organism: bacterium; assembly: GCA_031362805.1. Taxonomy (GTDB): domain Bacteria; phylum Verrucomicrobiota; class Verrucomicrobiia; order Limisphaerales; family RI-55; genus RI-55. The sequence goes on along the minus strand of JANLTG010000078.1, from coordinate 72,769 downwards.
CCGCGGGTTGCAACCGCGCCGTTGGCCCACCTGGCTTTCTTCACTTCAATTGGTCAGTTCTGAATGGCGCTTAGATAACGGCTGTGTTCGCTGAATTCCCGGGCAAATGCCTGCGGCACTTCTACGATTGCTTGCCCAATCTAGGCGCCATTCGAGACGGTTCTCGCTACTGACACTTACTCTCCTTGCGAGCGGCGGCCGCCGCCCAGAACCCATTGGCAATGGGTGACTACTTCAGCCCCGCCCGCCAACGATTGCATTCCTCCACAATCTCCTCCCGCAAACAGCGTGGCCGGAGCACGGTGCGCACGCGGAGTTCGTAAGGCTTCAACACGTCGTAAGGCGAAATGATCCACTGAAAATCCCAGGCGGGATTCGTCGTCCGCCGCTCGGACGGGCCCGCAAGTTGAGCCGTGTGGGGGCACCTTGAATAATGTCCTCGTTTCGAGCACGCTCACCCTCATGAGCACGCTTGCTGAAATCGAAGCCGCTGCCGACGCCCTGCCGGAACCGCAGAAAGAGGAGCTGTTTCTCTTCCTCGCTGCCCGGTTGCGAAGTGGATCACAGCCCCCGCCGCCGCCGCCGCGGGAGTTCAAGCACGAGCAAATCCAGGAGTGGATCGCGGATGATGTGGCAGGCATGGGCCGCTTTTCCAGCTGCCCTTGAATCCCGGAGGGATAAAGTGTGAATAGCCGTGGGTGCCAACCCACGGTCGGGCATCTCAAATGGATTCGACCCCGCCGGGGTCGAACTCTTCGGCCGGCCGTCACCGCAGGTTTCACCTGCGGCTATTCACATTCGGCCTCGTTGAGGCCAGCTCATTGAGGGCGATGCCCGGAGGCGCCATGTTGAACCGCGCCGGATCGGAGATCGGCGCTCCGGCCATACGCACACCAGGCTCGACGGCTGAACAAAGCTTGGTAGCGTGTTCCCATGCCCACGGTGTTGAGGGTTGGCCCCTATCGATTTCATTTCTACAGCCGCGAGAACGATGAACCCCCGCATATCCATGTGGCCCGCGACGAGTTCGAGGCCAAGTTCTGGCTGCGCCCCGTGGCGTTGGCAGGCAATCATGGTTTCCGCTTCACCGAGCTGAAGGACATCGAGCGGCTGGTGGAAGAACATTGCGACACGTTGATTCAGGCTTATACTCGCGCGCATGGCGATCATTGACCATCCGGTTTCAAAACCGCCCGCCGCCGCCATCCGGTGCTGGGTGGAAGGACGCCGCGTCTGCCTCGAACTGGACGACCAGCGCCTCGTCAGTTTTCCGGCCAGCCGATACCCCCTGCTGGCGAACGCACCCCAGGAGCTTCTTGAACGTGGGCAGCTACGACTGCAAGGCCGGGCCCTGCGCTGGGAGGAGCTGGATGAGGACATTTGGGTTAATGACGCGGTGCTGGGCAATTTTCCAAAGCAACCCGCCACAACTTGAGCGGTCGTTGATCGATGGAATTGACCGCTCTTTCACGGGGCCTCCTTACGTCGGCTGCGCCCATTCGCCGCACACCAGGCTCGACGGCTGAACAAACCTTGGTAGCGTCGCGTCATGTCACCGATGAAGTTTCGCCATGTCGCGTTTTTGTGCGCCAGCAGTCTGGCCCTCGTGTCGGCCGGCGCCGCCCCGGTTGATTTCGTCCGCGAGATCCGCCCGATCCTTTCCGACAACTGCTTCAAGTGCCACGGCAACGACCCGGAATCGCTGAAGGGCGAACTGCGCCTCGACTCGCACGCCGGCGCCACGAAGCCCGCCAAGTCGGGCGAGGCGGCCATCGTCCCCGGCAAGCCAGACCAGAGTGAGCTGCTGCGCCGCGTGGCCACCGAGGATGCCGACGATCACATGCCGCCGGCGAAGACGGGCAAGAAGCTGACGCCGGAGCAGATCGCGAAGTTGAAGCAGTGGATCGCCGAGGGCGCGAAATATCAGACGCACTGGGCGTTTGAACCGGTGAAGCGACCGGAGGTGCCGGACAATTCAAAGTTCAAAGTTCAAGGTTCGAAATTCAAAGTCCGCAATCCCATCGACAACTTTGTCTTGGCGAAACTGGCGGCCGAGAAGCTCGCGCCCTCTTCTGAAGCCGACAAGGTCACGTTGTTGCGCCGGTTGCATCTCGATCTGGTAGGCCTCCCGCCGAGCGTCGCGGAGGTGGACGCCTTTCTCGCGGACAAATCGCCCGAGGCCTACGACAAGGCTGTCGAGAAGCTGCTCGCGTCGCCGCATTACGGCGAGCGCTGGGGCCGGCTCTGGCTCGATGCTGCGCGTTACGCGGACTCGGACGGTTTCGAGAAGGACAAGCCGCGCGACGTTTGGTTCTACCGTGATTACGTGGTCAATGCGCTCAATGCCGACAAGCCTTACGACCAGTTCATCATCGAGCAAATCGCCGGTGATCGCCTGCCGAACGCCTCGCAGGAACAGATCGTGGCCACGGGCTTTCTCCGCAATTCCATGGTCAACGAGGAAGGCGGTGTGCATCCCGAGCAGTTCCGCATGGAGGCGATGTTCGACCGCATGGACGCGATCGGCAAAAGCATTCTCGGCCTCACGATCCAGTGCGCGCAATGCCACAACCATAAGTTCGATCCGATCACGCAGGAGGATTACTACCGGATGTTCGCGTTCATCAACGACAGCGCGGAGGGCAGCCTGCCGGTGTTCACGCCGGAGCAATTGCAGAAGCGGGCAACGATCTTTGAGCAAGTCACCGCGATCGAGAACGATCTCAAGCATCGCGCGCCGGACTGGGAGCAAAGACTCGTCGCATGGGAGAACGAACTGAAGAAGGCGCAGCCGGCCTGGACGCCGATCAAGGTCGACAACTCCGGCGACAACGGGCAGCGGTATTACGACCGGCCGGACGGCTCGCTGGTGGCGTCGGGTTATGCGCCGACGCGCTGGACGGCGACGTTCACGAACACCTTCGACGCGAAGGAAATCCGGGCGTTCCGCCTCGAACTGATGACCGATCCAAACCTGCCGTCGGGCGGGCCGGGTCGCTCGCTCGAAGGCTTGATGGCGCTGACGGAGTTCAAGGTCGAGGCGCAGGACGCGCAGAATCCCACGAACAAGGTGTGGGCGAAGTTCACCAAGGCGCTCGCAGACTATGGCAACGCGGAGTTGCCGATCCCGCCGGTGTTGCAGGACGGCTTCAAGGAGAAGCGCGTCACGGGGCCGGTCGAGTGGGCTATCGACGGCAAGGACGAGACAGCGTGGGGCATCGACGCCGGGCCGGCGCTGCGGAATCAGGATCGCACGGCAATCTTCATCGCGGAGACGAACATCGCATTCCCGAGCGGCACGAAGCTCACGGTTCACCTGCGGCAGAATCACGGCGGACCGAACAGCGATCAAAACCAAAACCTGAACCTCGGCCGCTTCCGCGTGTCGATGGCGGGCGCGGTGGCGGACACGACGATTCCTTTGCCCCGGGGCATTCAGCACATTCTCGACACGCCGCGGGAGCAACGCAGCAAAACGCAACAGGCGGAGCTGTTCAGCTTCTGGCGCGAGCGCGTGCCGGATTGGAAGGCAGCCACCGAACAGATCGCCGCGCTGTGGAAGTCCCATCCCGAAGGCACCACCCAGCTCGTGCTCACCAAGATGGAGGAACAGCCGCGCGACACGCATCTGCTGAAGCGCGGCGACATGATGAAGCCCGCGGACAAAGTCGCGCCCGGCGTGCCCGGCGTCCTGAATGCACTGCCGAACGAAGCGAAGCCGGATCGGTTGACCTTCGCGAAATGGCTCGTGGAGCGCAACGCCCCGACGACCGCGCGTTCGATCGTGAACCGCATCTGGCAGTCGTATTTCGGCATCGGCATCGTCGAGACGAGCGAAGATCTCGGCACGCAGTCGCCGCAGCCGTCGCATCCTGAAATGCTCGACTGGCTGGCGGCGGAGTTGATGGAACCCACGGTGAAATCCGAAAACCGAGATCCGAAATCCGAAAAACAGAGGGCCTCGAGTTCTGCGGGGGCAACGGGCGACATTCGGAGTTCGGAGTTCGGGCTTGGTTCGGATTTCGGGAATCGGACTTCGGATTTGCATGCCTGGTCGCTCAAGCACCTCCACCGGCTCATCGTCACTTCCTCAACCTACCGCCAGGCGTCGCGCGTAACCGATGAACTTTATGCGAGGGATCCTTACAACCGGCTGCTGGCGCGCGGGCCGAGGTTCCGCGTCGATGCGGAGATCGTGCGCGACATCGCGCTTTCAGCGAGCGGTCTTCTGAACGACAAGGTCGGCGGGCCGAGCGTGTTTCCGCCGGCGCCGCGGTTCCTCTTTGATCCGCCGTCGAGCTACGGGCCGAAGTATTGGGACGTGACGGATGGCACCGATCGTTATCGCCGCGCGTTCTACACCTTCCGCTATCGCTCGATTCCGTATCCGGCGTTGCAAGCCTTCGACGCGCCGAATGGCGACGCGTCCTGCGTGCGGCGCGCGCGTTCGAACACCCCCATCCAGGCGCTGACCGGCTTGAACGAGACGGTCTTCATGGAGTGCGCCCAGGCATTGGCACAAGCGGCGTTGTCCGTCGAAGGCACCGACGAAGAGCGCGTCGATTACGCTTTCCGCCGCGTGCTTTCCCGCCAGCCCGGCAAAGCGGAGAAGACTGAGCTGTTGGCGTTGCTGGCGGAACAACGCGAGCACATTGCCGGCGGCTGGGTGGACACCAAAGCGCTGGGGGGCAAGGCGGCAAAGGAACTGCCGCCGGGAACGTCACCGACCCAGCTCGCCGCCTGGACGACCGTCGCCCGCGTGCTGCTGAACCTCGACGAAACGATCACGAAGGAGTGATGCGTATGATCGCACTGGGAGACAAAGCCCTTGCACGCTGTGTAAAATGAGGGCGCCGCTGCGATACCCGAAGATGACCCAGGAGCATGTGGAAAAGTTCCGCGAGATCGAGCGCGCCTACCTCGTCCGCGCGTTCGGCGAGGAACTGGCGCGCGTGAACCTCGACCTGACCCAGAAGGAACGCATCCAATACATCCAATGGATGCGCGACAATGCCCGCCAGCACGGCGTCAAGTTCGAGAAACCACCACCGTACGGTTTCAAGGAAGACGCGGGCAGCGAGGTTTGAAACCGCAGGGCGGAACACAGCCGACTTGTTGAACCGGAACCGGTGGTGTAGCTTCGCAGCGTGATCAACAGTTACGTCGTTCGTCGGGTGTCGTGCCGGCTGTTTGCCGTACTCGCCTGCCTCGCTTTTACCCTTCAGCTCCCTGCCCAGACCAAGATCATCCGCCTGCGCAATGGCGCCCTGACCAACTCCCCACCGGTCGCCCAGCCGCGACTTCAGGCCACCATTCCAACACCGGTTTCCGGCCTGTACCTGGTGCAGTTCACCGGCCCGGTTCGTCCTGAATGGCGCAGCGAGCTCGCGCCGCTGGGCGTGCAACTGGTGCGTTACCTGCCCGACGATGCGTTCATCGCGCGCTTTTCCAACACGCCGCTGGGCCTCGTCCGGGCGAAGTCCTTCGTGTTCTTCGCCGATGAGTACAAGCCGGTTTACAAGGTGCATTCGAGCGTAACAGATCAACTGCGCGCCAAGCCGGGCGTGCAAACGGCCCAGGTGCGCATCGTCCTCTCGCCGGTGGCGACGTTGCCGGAACGGGCGGAGCTGCACCGGCGGCTCAACGCATTCCGTGGCTTGTCACGCAGCCGGTTTGGCGATGTGTTGCAAGGCGACCTGCCGGTCCGACAATTGACCCCCGTGCTCGCCTCGCCCGCCGTGTTGTGGATGGAAGGTCCGGCCGCGATGAAGCTCAGCGACGAGATCGCCTCCAAGATCGTGGGGGGCGGAGTCGTGGGCCAGCTCGGCGTGCCCCACCTGACGGACGTGCAGCAACTCGGTTACACGGGTGACGGCGTGACCGTTGCCGTGGCGGACAGCGGCCTGGACCTGGGTGATGCGAGTTTCATGCATCCCGATCTGGCCGGGCGCGTGGCAGCGTTCTTTTACTACGGCAATCTGTTCGACGCGTCGGATGAACACGGACACGGCACGCACGTCTCCGGGATCGTTGCCGGCAACGGCGCGACGCAGGAAGAAGATGAGCGCGGCGCACTTTACGGGCTGGGCGTGGCGCCCGAGGCGATGATCGTGGCCCAGCGCATGTTTGACGGCGCGGGCGGCTATGAACCGCCAGATTCGTTTGAGCAATTGACCCGCGATGCGACCCGCGCCGGCGCCGAGATCGGCTCGAACAGTTGGGGTGACGACGCCCGCGGCCGCTACGACATCAGCGCCGCAGAGTTTGACGCGCTCGTGCGCGACGCGGACTACGAGACGCCCGGCGATCAGCAATACATCCTGGAGTTCTCCGCCGGCAATTCAGGTCCGATCTCCGGCTCAATCAATTCGCCGGCGGTCGGCAAGAACGTCATCGCCACCGGCGCTTCCCAGAACGATCGCCCGGACTTCTTCATCTACGCGGAAGGCATCGAGACCATGGCTGATTTTTCCAGCCGCGGACCGTGCGAGGACGGCCGGATCAAGCCCGACCTCGTGGCGCCCGGCACTTGGATCGCCTCGCTGCAAACCGCAGCCACCGGTGATGAGAATGCCTGGGCGGGCATCTCGCCGTACTACCAGTTTCAAGGCGGCACGAGCCAGGCCGGCCCGCATGTTTCCGGCGCAGCGGCGGCGTTTGTGCAGTTTTATCGCGAGCTGATGGCTGACGCCACGCCGTCGCCCGCCATGGTCAAGGCGGCGCTGATCAACTCGGCGTGGGACATGGACGACAGCTCGGGAACGATCGCCACACCCAACATGGATGAAGGCTGGGGCCGCGTTGATCTCCCCAACTTGATCGGCGGTTTCGGGCGGCGTGATTTCATCGATCAATCGGAACTGCTCGCCACCGGCCAGGTCTATGAGCGCCGCGCCGTGGTCATGGAAAGTTTTGAGCCGTTGGTCATCACCCTGGCCTACACGGATGTGCCCGGTCTGCCCGCGAGCATTCCCGCCTTGGTGAACAACCTCGACCTCGAAGTCATCGCTCCCGACGGCCGGATCTTTCACGGCAATCGCTTCGACTCCGACGGACTTTCGGTGTCGGGTGCCGCCACAGGCGACCGCGTCAACAATGTTGAGGGCCTCTACATCGACAACCCGACTCCGGGCGAATGGCTGATCCGGATCGTCGCGCAGAATGTCGTCGAGGACGCGCGCGTGGACACCCTGGCGATCGACCAGGACTTCGCGCTGGTGGTCTCGGCGCTGCTGCCGCCGCCGAATGCGTCCGTCCTATTGCTGGATCGCAGCGCTTATCGGGCGCCGAGTACGATCAAGTTGAAGGTGCTCGACTTCGATCTGCTCACGGCCAGCTCGGTGACGGTCAATCTGACCAGCTCGACCGAGCCCGCGGGGTTCACGGTGACCTTGCCGAACGCGGGCGCGCCCGGCATTTTCACGGGCAGCGTGGCCACCGCTGCCGCCCCCGCGATTCCGGGCGACGGGACCTTGCAGATTGCCAATGGCGATCTGATCTCCGCCACCTATGACGACCTTTCGCAGGGCGTGACGGAAAGCGCCCTGGCGGTGGGCGATTTCGTGCCGCCACAGGTGTTCATCACCGGCGTCACCAATGAATTTGGCCGCACCCTGGTCCTCGTGCAGACGGATGAACCGACGGACGCCCGGGTGCTCTACGGCATCAATCCACCGCCCGCCCAGATCGCTTTCAGCAAGGCAGTCACTGATCACCACCAGATTGAGCTGAAGAACCTCGTGGCGTTCCAGCAATACTACCTGGGCGCCGCCGCCACCGATGCCGCGGGCAACGTCGGCAGCTTCGACAATGGCGGCAACTATCTCTTGTACACCGCGCTGCCGCCGGCGACGGTGTTGCTGGTAAACATGTACACGGATGATCCGGCCGACTCTGACTCCGCCCCCATTCCAGTCACCGCATACACCCAATCCTTGATGGAAACCGGGGCGACCTTCGAGGTCTGGGACAAGTTGCTTCAAGGGTCGCCGGCATTGGATGACTTGAGTCCCTTCCGGGTGGTGATCTGGCGCATCAACGACAGCCTGTGGTCGGCCGGCGATTCTCTGAACGCGAACGAGCAAAGCGTGATCACCAGCTACCTCAACAATGGCGGCGGGTTCTTCATGAGCTCGATGGAGCTGCTCAGTCGCATGGGCCCAACGCCGTTTCGGACCAACGTGCTGCAAGTGCAGGAATTCATTCCCAACAACGACCCGTTCGGCGAGCCCTGTGCGACCTGCGACGAGGACTTTCGGGTGCCGCTGATCATCGGCGAAGACAATGACGAAATCTCCAGCGGCGTGGTCGCCGCGCTGAACTACAACGCCTATCCCTTCATTGATCTCTCAGAGATCGGCATCGTATTTGGGCCCGACTTCTCCGACACGTTTACGCCGGGCACGAACGCGGCGACGATCTTCTATGAAGCGAACGACAAGACCGTGGGCATCCGCTATCCGCGCACCGGCCTCGACAGCCCCGGGCGCGTGGTCTTCCTGTCGTTCCCCCTCGATACGATTCCGCGCGACAGCACGCCGAGCGGGCGCTCCGCGGTGCTGGGCAATGCGCTCCGCTTCCTCGCGCCAGGACTGAGCGGGCTCGGCTCGATCGCCCTCGACAACTTCGAGTACACCATCCCGGACAACGTCGTCGTCGAAGTCGCCGACTCGAACCTGGAAGGCCTGCCTTCCGCGACGGTCACCTTCTTCAGTTCGGCGGCCCCGGCGGGCGTCACGGTAACGATGAACGAAACGATTACGCCCGGCGTGTTTCGCGGGACCATCGCGCTGGTCGCTGAAAACGAAGCGCCGGGCAACGGCAACTTGCCGGTGGCCGCCGAGGACTTCATCAGCGCCCGTTACTTCGACGAATCGCTGGGCACCTATCGGACGACCTACGCGACCATCGACACGGTCTTGCCCGACATCACGAATGTCAGCGTCGAACCGCAATACACGGAGACGCAAATCTCGTGGGACGTTTCGGAATACACCGACGCGCTGGTCGAGTTTGACGAAGCGCCGTTGGGAGCGGAATTCGGCGGGCAAATTTATCGCACGGCCGGCAACCCACGCTTCACCGTCACCCATTCGCTGCTCCTCGACGGCCTGCAGCCCGACCAGCTTTATTACTACCGCATCATCTGCCGGGACATCGCGGGCAACGCGCGGATTCTGGACAAGGATGCGGGGGGCCAGGCGCTGACCTTCACCACCTTGCGGCCGCTGACCGCGCCGTGGGCTGATGATTTGGAGACCTACCCCAACCCGTATGATTGGGACGTGTTCAACGGGGACGAGACCGAGGGCCAATGGCGACTGGGCGTGGTGACTCCGGCCATTGGCGGCGCCGCACACTCGGGCGGCCTCGTCTGGGGCACGAATCTCGGCGGCGGGGCGCAAGGCTACGTCGAGACTTTCCTGATCAGTCCGCCCATCGAAGTCACCGGCGGCAATCGCGCCACCCTCAAATTCTGGCAGGATTACGAGTTCCTCGATTTCACCGAGAACACGTTGATCGAATACGGGCAGGTGCTGCTGATCACCAATTCCGTCAGCACGCCGATCGTGCTCGGCGAGTATTACAACAACTCGTCGTTCGGCTGGGAGGAACAGGAGTTCGATCTCTCGCCGCACCTCGGCAAGGTGGTCTACGTCGTCTGGTACTACGCCTTCTTCAGCATCGAGAACGAACGCAAGCGCGGCTGGCGCGTTGACGACATCTCGCTGACGGTTGAACAGATTGTGCCGGGTGAATTGCTCATCACGAACAACCTCGCGCAGGCCATGTTCAACCTCGCCGGCCCGATCAACCGCACGCGCCAGCCGTGGTTCCTGCACGACACCAACGCTCCCCCCGGTGATTACGAAGTCACGTTTGTCGGCGTGCCATATTACCAGACCCCCGAGGCACGCTACGAAACCCTCGAGCCGGGCGGCGTCCTGCACATCGCGGGCAACTACACGATTGTCGACACCAACGGCAACGGCCTCGCCGACAACTGGGAGCAGCAGTTCTTCGGCGGCGTGGGTCCGGGGCACCCCGTCGGATTCGACAGCGACGGCGACGGCATGTCGGACCTGCTGGAGTTCCAGCTCGGCACCGTGCCAACGAACGCGGCCTCGGTGCTGGCGATCAACACGCCGCTCATGTCCGCGAACAATGTGATCGAGATCAAATGGCCGGCCACGCTCGGCCGCGCGTATCAGTTGGAATCGAGCGATGCCACGCTCAACTGGGCGCCCGTGGTGGATTGGTATCGCTCGTTAAGCAACAGCGGCAGCTACAAGGTGGTGGCGCCGAGCAACGGCACGCTCCTCTTTCGTTTGAAGGCGCAGCCTTGACCCGGCGGGACGGTTCACACTGCAATAGCGTTCTGTGCTGATCGCCTTTCACAAACCTTACGGCGTCCTCTCGCAATTCACGCCCGACGGCTCGCCCAATCGCCCGCTCGCCGAGTTTGGCTTTCCCAAAGGCGTTTATCCCATCGGCCGGCTGGACGCCGACAGCGAGGGGCTGTTGCTGCTCAGTGATGAACCGGAGTTGAACGATCGCCTGCTCCATCCACGTCACGCTCACGAACGCACCTACTGGGTCCAGGTGGAACGCATTCCCACCGCTGACGCCTTGGCCAAACTGGAGCGCGGCCTGGTGATTCAAGGCGAGAAGACTTTGCCGTGTCGCGCGCGATTACTCGATCCACAGCCGGTGGTCCCGCCGCGCGATCCGCCAATCCGGGTGCGCAAGAACGTGCCCGACTGCTGGGTCGAACTGGAGCTGATCGAGGGTCGCAACCGCCAGGTCCGCCGTATGACCGCCGCCATCGGCCATCCGACGTTGCGGTTGATCCGGGTGAAGGTTGGCGGGCTGGAACTGGGTGTTCTACCCGTGGGCGAGTGGCAGGAACTAGATCGGGACCGACGAGATCTGGTTCTTGACCCCCGCTGATTCCGGCAAAGACCGGCCTGTGCGGCCAAACGCACATGGCGCGGGTAGGCCGGGTGCGGTAGCCTGCGCGAGCATCGAGATGGGGACTTCCGGGAAGCGCTTGTAAAGCCAGTCCCGGCCGCGGCCATGAAACGAAAACGACTCTCAACCGGCTTTACCCTGATTGAATTGCTGGTGGTCATTGCGATCATCGCAGTGCTGGCGTCGCTGCTTCTGCCGGCGGTTGGGCGCGCGAAGCAGCGCGCCCAACTCGCCCAATGCGTCAGCAATTTTCGCCAGCTTCAGGTCGCTTGGCAGATGTACGCCTCGGACCATGACGACTACGCCGTTTCACCGCCTCCAGGCATCGGCTGGGCTGAATTCAAGGTCAGCGTCGCGGCAGGGTGGGACAAACCAGCTTGGACCCAAGGCAGACTCTCCTATGAGCCCAACAACTTTGACAATTTCGATATCGGGAACTTGGTGAAACCGGAATGCTCCGCATTTGGTGATTACATCACAACTGCGGGCGTCTACCGTTGCCCGGGCGACCGATCCACAGCTCTCTGGCAGGGCCAGCCAAAGCTGCGGGTCCGAAGCTACAACTATAGCTGGGAGTTTAGCCACCTAAGTTCTGGAAGACGTTATGGTGTGAGAGTCGATACCGTGCGGAATCCTTCGAAGACGTTCACGTTCATCGAGCAACACGAGGACTCACTCGAACATGCTGCGTTTTTCCTGCCGACTGAAACTGCTTATGGGCTTTTTGCCGATATTCCTGGCGGACGCCACGGGCGCACTTCCGCAGTGGGGTTCGTTGATGGTCATGTTGAATCCAAGAAATGGAGCGATCCCCGAACCATTCCACCCATCCTCGGGACGTACCAGAAATACTCGCCTGGCGACTTCGTCAACAATCCGGACCTGGCCTGGCTTTCCGAACGGCGTGTTAGACTCTGAGGAGTGTCAGGAACATTCACATATCTTGTATGGAGCCAACAATTAGGTTCGTGCTGAAGCGTCGGCAGTTTCTCAAAAGCACAGCCGCAGGGATTGCGCTCCTCGGCCTTCCAGAAATCGCCCGCCCTGCGGCCACCAGCCCTGAGGTGGATCTCGGCGGCATCAGCCTTGGCGTGATCGGCCTCGGCCCACGCGGCCACTTTCTCCTGGAACAGTTCCAGAAGCATTGCCCGGTGCGGGCTGTTTGTGATGTTCACCGCGATCGGATCGGGGCCGCCGCCGCTCGCTGCTCCGGCGAACCATTGTGCTTTGGCGACTATCGCGAAATGCTCGCCAGCAAGGAAATCTCCGGCGTCGTCATCGCCACCCCGGATAACTGGCACGCACGCATGACGCTCGACGCCATCCGGGCCGGCAAGCATGTCTTCTGCGAAACGCCCGCGTGCCGAACCCTCGGGGAAGCACGGTCGCTCATCGAACTCAAGAACCCAGGCAACTTGAAGATTCAGGCGGGCTGCCAGGGCCGAGCTAACTCCGCTGCGTTCGCCGCCTGTCGCTACCTGCGCGAAGGTCAGGCCGGAAAGATTCACACGGTCCGGCTATGGTCGGCGGCGGATGAACCGTTCAAACCGTCGGCAGAACATTCAGATACACCACCCGGCTTGGACTGGCCGTTCTGGCTCGGGCCGCTCAAGCCGCGGGCGTTTGACGCGGCACTCTACGCCGGCGGTTGGAGATGGGTTGCTGAAATCGGTGGCGGTCATCTGGTTTCACGCGGCAGCCAGTTGCTCACCCTGCTTCAATGGTTTCTCGACCGCGAACTGGACGGCCAGATCGAGGTGGAGCCGGTTCTTGGACTGGGTGGAGAACACAACCACGGTGATGCCCCGCGGAGTGAACTCACGTTCAACTTCAAGAATGCCGGCATCAAGTGCGTGTGGGAAACGAAGCCCAAGTCTGACGAGCGCATTGACTGGGGCATGCAGTGCATCGGAGCGAAAGGCCAGTTCACGATGCTCGGCGGCTCTGAAGACTGCCAGGTAAGCCATGAAGTCTTCGGTTACCAGCCGGCGAAGGCATTCATGGATCCCTCCTGGGCTTTCGCGCCTGACCTGCGATTGAACTGGCTCCAATCCATCGCGGAGGCGAAGCAGCCAACGATGCCGCTGGGCCTCGCCGCCCGGGCCGCCGCCGTTGTCTTGGTGGGCAAGCTCGCCCGACAGCTAAACCGCCGGCTCGTCTGGGATTTCGACGGCTGCCAGTTTGTCAACGACCCGGAAGCCAATCGCTTGCGGCAGGACGCGGTCGGGGGCAATCCGTGGGCGGACGAAATCAAACCGGCTCGCTGAGTCAAACCCGCCCGTATTTCGCCTGAACGACATTGCCCATTGGCAACGACCGGCGGCTTCCCTAACCTCCCGGCCTTTGCGTATGGCGCTCCGGGTTTTCAACACACTTTCACGAACCGTTCAGGATTTCACGCCGCTCGATCCGGCCGGCAAACAGGTTGGCCTGTACTGCTGCGGGCCGACGGTCCATGACTTCGCGCACATCGGGAACTTCCGCACGTTCGTCTTCGCCGATCTCGTCCGCCGTTACCTGGAGTTCAAGAAGTTCACGGTGACGCACGTGATGAACATCACGGACGTCGAGGACAAGATCATCAAACGCGTGCGCGAGCAGGGCGTGAAGCTCGCCGACTTCACGCGCGAACGGGAGCAGGCGTTCCTCGAAGACCTCGACACGCTCGGCTGCCAGCGGCCGCACCAGATTCCGCGCGCGACGGAGTTCATCGGCGAAATGATTGCGTTGATCGGCAAGTTGCTGGAGCGCGGCGTCGCGTATCAGGCGCCGGACAAGTCGATCTATTTCAGCATCGAGAAGTATCGCGGTTGCGGCTGCAACTACGGCCAGCTCCAGAAGCTCAACTTCGAGGCGATGCGCGTCGGCGAGCGCGTGAGCAGCGACGAATACGAGAAGGAATCGGTTGCCGACTTTGCGCTCTGGAAGGCCCGCGTGCCGGAGGACGGCGACGTGTTCTGGGAGAGTCCGTGGGGACAGGGCCGGCCCGGCTGGCACATCGAGTGTTCGGCCATGAGCATGAAGCTGCTCGGCGAAAGCTTCGACCTGCATCTCGGCGGCGAGGATTTGATCTTCCCGCATCACGAAGACGAAATCGCCCAGAGCGAAGGCGCGACCGGCCGGCCGTTCGTGAAATACTGGATGCACGGCGCGCACCTGTTGGTCGAGGGCAGGAAGATGAGCAAGTCGCTCGGGAATTTCTTCACGCTGCGCGATCTGGTGGCGAAGGGTTTTAGCGGCCGGGAGATTCGTTACCTGCTGCTCAGCTCGCACTATCGCGAGACGTTTAATTTCACGCTCGAAGGATTGGCGGGCGCACGGACGGCGTTGGCGAGAATTGATGAATGCCTGCTCAAACTGCGCGAGCTGGCGGGAGCGTCGGCCTCCAACGAGGTGGGCCAGCCAGCGCCGCAACATGCCGAGTCGGAGACCGGCGCTCCGCCTGACTTGATCACGCGCTTCACGGCGGCGATGGACGAAGACTTGAACGTCGCCGGCGCGTGGGGCGCGGTGTTTGATTGGGTGCGCGAAACCAATCGCAAGCTGGCGGCGGGCGAGTTGTCACGCGATCAGGCCGCGGTCGCTTTGGCGGGATGGCAACACGTGGAAGTTGTGCTGGGCATCGGCGCCAAGAGCGGCACTGAGGTTCCGGCTGAATTACTCGCCTTGCTCGACGAACGCCAGGCCGCCCGCAAGGCGAAGGACTTCAAACGCTCGGACGCGATACGCGATGAGCTGAAAGCCAAGGGCTGGGTAATCGAAGACACGCCCAAAGGGCCCCGCTTGAAAAAGTTGTGATCCCCAAAGATTTGGCTATGTTCCGCGCCATGAATCTCAAGTTGATGTTGCCGGCGACGCTGGCCGGGCTGCTGATGGTTGCTTCGGGCGCGAGCGCCGCGGAGGAGGCGATCACCCGCCCAGCCGCGCCGATCTCGTCACAGCTGCCGAGTCCACCGACCCCGCCGCCGACCGAAGCGGCCAGCGACGCCACCACCCAACCTTTCAAGCCGGCGGTCCGCGTGCCGCGCGTGCTGCCGGTCAACGCGCCCACCGCCGCGCTGAGCGTCCTGACCAATCTGGTGTTCGACGCGGAGGTCAAGGAGCAGAAGCTCGAGCCGGAAAAGTTCGACGTGGATTTCACCTTCGCGGTCACCAACATTTCGGCCGTCCCCGTGGAGATTGTTTCGGTCCGCACCAGTTGCGGCTGCACGGTGGCCCAGTTGCCGCCGATGCCGTGGATCCTGGAACCGGGCGCCAGCGGATCGTTCGGCGTTCACATGGATCTGCACGGCAAGCGGGGCTCCATCACGAAGTCGGTGTTCGTCATGACCAAAGCGGGCAACAAGACGATCTATGTGCGCGGCATCCTGCCCGATCCACCCGCGATGACCGAAGACCAGCGCCAGCGAAACCTGCTGATCGCGAAAGCGGACCGGCAGTCGGTGTTCAAGGGCGAGTGCGCGTCCTGCCATGCAACGCCCGCGTTTGGCAAGACCGGCAGCCAGTTGTTTGAGGCGGCGTGCGGCATCTGCCACGAAGGCGGTCATCGCAACGAGATGGTGCCCGACCTGAACATCGCCAAGCAGGTGCGCGACTACGAGTACTGGCGCAAATGGATCACCGACGGCAAGGAAGGCACGCTGATGCCAGGCTTCTCCCAGCAGCAGGGCGGACCGCTCACCGACGCGCAAATCCTGTCGCTCGCCCACTTCCTCAACCGCAAGTTTCAGAGTACGGAAACCTTCCCCGGCAACCAGCCGAGGCTGGATGTGCCAGCCACCCGGTGAGTCGCGGAGTCTTCATCACCTTCGAAGGCACGGAGGGCGGCGGCAAATCCACCCAGCTCAAACTCCTGGCCGAACGTCTGCGTGAAACCAATCGCGAAGTGGTCGTGCTCCGCGAACCCGGCGGCACGCCGATCGGCGAGGAAATCCGGCACCTGCTCAAGCACAGCGAGGCGAACCGCGCGATGACGCCGGAGGCGGAGTTGCTCCTGATGTGCGCGAGCCGCGCGCAGCTCGTGCGCGAGGTGATCCGCCCCGCGCTGGCGGCCGGCAGCGTCGTGCTCTGCGATCGCTTCTACGATTCAACGATCGCCTATCAGGGCCATGGCCGGGAACTGGAGCTGACCCGCGTGCAAGCCGTGATCGACCTGGCGGTTGGTGACACTCGTCCCGATCTCACGCTGTTTCTTCATGTCCCGGTGGCGATCAGCGAAGCGCGCCGGCGTCAGCGCGCCGGCGAACAGGCGCAGCCCAGGGATCGATTCGAGGAAGCGGATCGCGCGTTCTTCGAGCGCGTCGAGCAGGGGTTTCAGGCGATCGCGAAAACCGAGCCCGCCCGAGTGGTGACCGTGGACGCGACGGGTTCCATTGAAGCCGTCCACGCAAGCATTTGGGAGGAAGTCGCCGCGCGACTCGCCTGAATCATTGTCGTGGCAACGAGCCGGGCGCAAAGAAGCGCGAGGATCTCAAGAAAAGGCCACGGCGCTTTCGGGGGCGACGCCGGCCACCCCTTCCTTGAGCCGCTGGAGCGCAGAGAACGCCACGACCTCATCCAGGTTTAGGAGCGTGACCAGCTGATCTTTGATCTTGGCCATGCCCTGGACAAATTGCGTGTCGAGTCCCCCGCCAAATTCCGGCGCGGGCTCGAGGTCGGCCGCCTTGAGATGCACCACTTCCTCCACGGTATCGACGATCAATCCAGTGGGGAGAATGGCCCCATCGCCCAGATTCACCTCGGCCACGATGATGCAATTGAGTGCGGCCGCACCGACGGGCTCGAGCAGAAATTTCTTTCGCAGATCAACCACCGGAATGACCGTGCCGCGCAGGTTCAGGCAGCCGGCGACGTACGCCGGCATCTGCGGGATGTTCGTCAACTTGTCGAGCTTGCGAATGATCTCCCGCACGAGCTTCACGTTCAGTCCAAAGACGTCACCGCCGGCGGTGAAGGTCAGATAGCGACCCGGCTCCGCTCGTCGGACAACCAGACTGCGGGCGGCGGGCGAAAGCGTGGTGGCACTCATGGCTGGGAGTTGAAACGGCTCAGGCGGCAATCGCCTTGTTTAAGTTACGCAGGCTGACCAGCGAGTTGGCGTCGATGATCAAACCCACGCGGCCGTCACCGAGGATGGCGCCGCCCGCGATGGCCGGCGCTTTCTTGAAAGTCTCGCCCAAGCTCTTGATCACGACTTCCTGTTTGCCGAGCAGTTGATCAACCATCAAGCAGCGGGTTTCCCCGTTGTTGTCCACGACGACGAGCAACGCTTCGGTCGGATCGGTGGTGCGCGGTTTCACGTCGTAAAACTCATACATGCGCAACAGCGGACTCAGGCGGCCGCGCACGTTCACCATCTCGCCC
Source organism: bacterium (assembly GCA_031362805.1). GTDB lineage: Bacteria > Verrucomicrobiota > Verrucomicrobiia > Limisphaerales > RI-55 > RI-55. Next base: position 55,435 of record JANLTG010000078.1, on the reverse strand, counting down.
TTCTCGTGGACGGTGGTCAGCATTTCCTTCGTCGGCCGGAACGATTCGCGCACCGACAGTGTCGGCAGGATGAAACGTTGCTCGCCGATGGTCACGATCAGGCCGTCGATGATGGCCATGGTCAACGGCAGCGAAATGGTAAACGTCGTGCCGTGGCCGAGCACGGACTCGATGTCGATCTTGCCGCGGAGCTTCTCGATGTTGCGGCGGACGACATCCATGCCGACGCCGCGACCAGAGATTTCAGTGACGACTTCGGCGGTGGAGAAACCGGCCGCGAAGATCAACGCAAAGGCTTCCTTGTCGGACAGGCGATCCTTCTCGGTAATGACGCCCCGCTCGAGGGCCTTGGACTTGAGCTTCTCGGGGTTCAAGCCCCGGCCGTCGTCCCGGATCTGAATGACAATGTTGCCGCCCTGATGGAAGGCGCTCAAATGAACGGCACCGACCGGGCTCTTGCCGGCCGCGAGGCGCACGTCCGGCTGCTCCACGCCGTGGTCCACGCTGTTCCGGATCATGTGAATCAACGGATCGCTGATCTCTTCGACGATCGTGCGGTCGAGCTCGGTGTCTTCACCGTGCAGGATCAACTCGGCCTGCTTGCCCTGCTTGCTCGAGACGTCGCGGACGAGGCGGGTCATCTTCTGGAACGTCGAGCGGATCGGCACCATACGGAGGGACATCGCGTTGCGCTGAAGCTCCTTGGTGATGCGCCCGAGCTGCGCGAGATTGCGCGTCAGCCGCTGGCTCTCGATCGCGGTGACATCTTCGTCCTGCGAAACCTGTGACTGGGCGATCACCATCTCGCCAACGAGATCGATCAACAAATCCAGCTTGAGCGTGTCGACCTTGACGACGCTGCCCCCGGCGGCTTTCTCAGCAACCGGAGCTTTCGCGGCAGCCTTGGGCGCGGCTTTCTTGGCGGGCGCGGCGGCAACCGGTGCGGCCGGCGCGACCGGCGCGACCGTGTTCTGAGTGGGGGCACTGGCAACCTTGGCCGCGGCCGCGGGTTTGGCCGTACCGCCATTTGAAACCACGCGCACGCGGCTTAACAGATCCTGCGTGGGCACCCGGATTTCGGCGCCGGCATTCCTGCCCTTGGTCTGGCCGCCGATCTCGTTGATGAATTGTTTGAAGGTGTCGCCGCCCGCGAGAATCAGGTCGATGATCGACTTGTCCACCGCCAGCTTGTGGGTGCGGGCTAGGTCGAGAATAGTTTCCAGCTCGTGCGCGAGTTCCTTGATCGGCAGCAAATTCAAAAGCCCCGCGCCGCCCTTAAAGGTATGGAATGCGCGGAAAATCGTGCTCAAGGTGTCGGCGTCGTCGGGCTTGGTTTCCAGCACCAGCACGCCCTGCTCGATGTTTTGCAAGTGCTCGTGCGACTCCGTGCAGAACTCGACCAGCAGCTCGCCATCGCCCGCGAGATCGAGCACGAGGACCGATTCGGTCACCGGCTCGCTGACGACTGTTTCCGTGGCGACCGTCAGCTTCGGTGCAGCGGTGGCCGCCGGCTTGCCTCCCGTGGTGATCACGCGCACTTGCAGGAGCAACTCCAGCGTCGGCACGCAAATCACCGCGCCGGCATTCTGGCCGCCGAGCTGTCCCCGGATCGCGTCGATGAACCGTTTGAAGGTGTCGCCCCCGGCCAGGATGAGATCGATGATCTCCTTGTTGACCGTGAGTTTGGCGGTGCGCGCGAGATCGAGGATGGTCTCCAGCTCGTGAGCCAGATCCTTGATCGGCAGCAAATTCAGAAGTCCCGCGCCGCCCTTGAAGGTATGGAACGCGCGGAAAATGGTGCTCAACGTCTCGGCGTCGTCGGGCTTGGTCTCCAGCACCAGCACGCCTTGCTCGATGTTTTGGAGATGTTCCTGCGATTCCGAACAGAACTCGACGAGCAGCTCACCATCGCTCGCGATGTCCAGGACAAGCTCGGCTTCGGCCTGCGGCGCGGTCGGCGCGGCGGCGGGGGCACCGGCAAAGCGTTTGATCGGGCGATCGTTTAAGCCGTCCAGCACGGCGCCGTTCATCCAGTTGGACCAATCGGTCAGCTGCTTGATCGACGCTTCGTCGAAGATGCCGGTGGTTTCGAAGACGCGGTCCACGCAGGCGAGCGCGCTTTTCACGCCGGCATTGATTTCCGGCGGGAGTTTGGCGGCGGCATCCTTGAGCTCCAGGAGCATGCAATTGACGGGCAGGAGGCCAAAATCCTTGCCGGGCTGGGCGAGGGCGACTTCGAGGGAGATTTTTCCGACGGTATCGGAAATCCGGTTCAGCGTTGCGATGTCTCGATTGAACATGGTGCAGGAAGCCGGAGCTTCTGCCGGCAGTACCATAAGGTATCGGAAGTTCCGGGAGGGACTTGAGCCCCTTGCGCGCGGTGGCCGGAGTGACCAATGGCGGGCTACGCAACCGGGGCCGTGAGCATCTGGGCGATCAGGTCGGCGGCTTCACGGATGTTGAACGGCTTGTTCAGAATGCGTGCGCCGAGGTGTTCCTCGACGAGACTGCGCTCCTCCGGTTCGAGATAGCCGGAGGCCAGGATGCACTTGGTCGTCGGCCACCGGACGGAAACTTCGCGGATCAACTGCTGGCCGTTGATGCCGGTCATGTTGAAGTCGGTCAAGATCAGGTCCATCGGCCGGGCTTCTTTGCCGAGGATCTCCAGCGCTTCCTCGCCGCTGGCGGCCACCTGCACGGTATAGCCGGACGCCTCAAGGAAGGTGCGGGCAAAGTCCCGGACCAGATCAAGGTCATCCACCACCAGCACCCGGCCGCTGCCGCGCCGCAGCTTCTTTTGGGAAGATTTTTGCGTCGCGGGCAGACCAGACGACGCCCGCTCGGGCAGATAGATGTGGAAGGCAGTTCCCTTCCCCTGCTCGGTCTCAATCTCCAGGAAACCATCAGCATGCCGCACCACGCCGTGCACGATCGACATGCCCAGGCCGGTCCCCTTGCCCTTGGCCTTGGTGGTGAAGAAGGGGTCAAATATTCTATCGATCACCTCCGGCGGGATGCCGCTGCCGGTGTCCCGCACCGTGCATTTGACATATTTGCCACCGCTGGGCCGCTCGTGGCGGGCCGCCAGCGCCGGCACCAGTTCGATCAGCTCGTTCGACAAGGTCAGGCACCCGCCGTCGGGCATGGCGTCGATGGCATTGACGCAAAGGTTTAGCAGCATCTGCTGGGCACGCGTGGCGTCGAGCCTAGCACAGGCCGGGCGGTCCGCCGGCTCGAGCTTGAGCTCGATCTTCTGCTTGAGGGACCGGCGGGCCAAGTTGCTGGCTTCGGCGATCACTTCGTTGAAATCAAGCACGACTTCGTTCTCATCGGATGCCCGGCTGAAGGTCAGCAGTTGCTGGGTGATCTCCGCCGCGCGGGTGGCAGCCTGGTCAATCTGTTGCAACGGCTCGCCCAGGTGCGTCGACAAGCCATCCTCCATCAGCAGCAGCGCGACGTGGCCGCGAATCGCCTGGAGCAAATTATTGAAGTCGTGCGCCACACCCGCCGCCAGCGCCCCAATGGTCTCCATCTTCTGCGCCTGGTACAGCTGGCCCTGCAATTCGTTGAGCTTGGTCTGGTCGGTGACCTTGTAGATCAACCCCATGATCCGGCCCTCGTGCCGCCACGGGGCGATCCGGATGAACCAGTGCCGCCGATGTGCCGGATCAGGCGCCGGCGTCTCGTACTGTCGCCCGTCCGCCAGGACCTGTTCCATCGCCAGCTTGATCTGCGCGCGGTGCGCCGGGTCGGGAATGGCTTCCAGCAACGAACTCCCGGACTTCGGCCGTTCCTCCCAATTCAGCCAGCCGTGGCGCAGCGGCATGCGCTCGGAGAAATTGTTCACGTGTGCCAGCCGGAAGTCGCGGTCCAGCGTGTAGATCGCGGCGTCCAGCGAGTCGATGATGCTCACCACGACGTTGCGCTCGCGCCGGAGTTCCTCCTGCAGCCGTTTCAGCAGGCTGATGTCCCGCTCAAAGATCGCGTAGCCCAACCGCTCGCCTTGCAGGTCAAAAATCGGCGACACATTTGCCTGGACCACATACTCCGAACCGTCCGCCCGGCGATTGATCAATTCGCCGCTCCAGTCCACGTCGTTGTCGAGGTGCTGGCGGCAGCTCCGCAACACCGCCTCCTGTCCGGGGGCCCGCAGAAAATCCGCTGTCTGTCCCAGCGCCTCCTCGATCGTGTGGCCGGTGACGACCTGAAAGGCGCTGTTCACAAACGTCAGTCGGAAATCCGCGTCGGTCAGGAAGATGACATCGGGCGTGGCGTCAATCGCCGTCATCAGGCGCTGCGCGTGCGACTCCATGCGCCACCGCCGGGACGCGTCCCGCAACTGCATCAGGGAGAATCCTTCATCCAGCGGAGTGATCTGCAGATCCACCATCTGCGGCACAGACTCGCGCACGATCATGCGCACCCCCGTCACCGTCTCCTGTCGGCCCCGGGCGGCTTTCAACTTTTCCGACACCAGCCGGGCGGAAACCGGCGCCAGCGAATCAAAGAGCGAAGGGCATAACGCATCCTCGGCCAGGGCCAGCATATGGATCGCCCGCGGGTTGGCTTCCTCGATGGTACCGTCAACTCGACAGACGAGCAGTGCGTCTTCCGAATGATCGAAGAACAGCCGCCACCAGTGCTCCCGGGCCGGAGGCGGAGGCCGGATGGCATCGGCTGGTTCGATTGTAAAAAAGGCCGTCTTCAAGGCTCGTTACCTTATCCTAGCAGTAGACTAACAACGTCTGGCTGATCGGGTTGATCCGGTGATGATTATTCAGCTTGTCGATCGTCGCTTCGGTCAGGGCCTGGCCTTCGGGAATCAGCAACATGCCGTTGGCCGTATAGATTCCCTTGGCCACCACCATTCCCGCCGCCAGTTCCACTAACAACATCTCGCGAGTCTTGCGCGGCACCGCCGCCCGGGGCTGGCACCGCACCAGCAAGCGCACGGCATCCGGATCGAACTCGGTGCCGCTCTGGTGCCGGATGTGATCCAACGTGTCGGCGTCGTTGCCGGTGCCTTCCGAGAACGCCACGGCCACGGCCAGCAAACGACCCAGGCGGGGGATCTCCTCCCCGCGCAAACCGTCCGGATATCCGCTGCCATCGTATCGCTCATGGTGCGCCCGGATCAATCGCCCCACCGGCTCGAGGTGGTGCATGAAGCGGACCAACTCTTCACCCAGGACCGGATGGTGCTCAATCAACGTGCGTTCAGCCGCCGTCAATCCATCGGGCGTTTCCTGCCACTTCTTGATCAGATTTCGCGGTACGCCGACCAGGCCGATATCATGCAGGAGCGAGCTGCACTCCAGCACCTGCGTTTCCTCGGGCCCCAGCTGCAGACTCTCGGCCATCGCCAGGCTGATGGCGTAGGCGCGGCGGGCGCGCTGGCCGAGCACCGGATAGAATGTCTGTATCACGTTCAAACAGAGTTCGACGGAATGATTGAGGTTCGCGGCCATCGCGGCGTTCAATTCGTTCAACCGCAGATTCTGCTCCGCGACCCGCGCGACCCGTTGCTCGAGCGATTTGTTCACGCTGGTGAGCTTTTCGTTCATGCTCAACGTCGTCGCCTGCAGGACGGCGTTGCGGAGGATGAGCTCGTAGCGCTGCACTGCGTTGCGCACGGTGGCGAGCAGCTCCTCGCGCAGCCACGGCTTCACGATGAACCGGTAGATTTCACCCTTGTTGATCGCGTCGATGACGGTGCTGAGGCTGAGCACCGCGGTGATCAGGATCCGGGTGGCGTCCGGCTGGATCTGTTTCACCTGCCCCAAAAACTCCAGGCCGGAGAGCAGCGGCATCATCTGGTCGGTGATGATGACGGCATACTGTTCCTTGCGGACGAACTCGAGCGCCTGCAGCGCATCCGTCGTGGTGTCCACCTGATAGCCTTCGCGCCGCAACGTCTCGCGCAGGGCCACGAGCACAATCTCCTCATCGTCCACCACCAAAATGCGGTGCAACGAGTTGTCCAGGCTGGTTGGTTCAGACTTCATGCTTTGGGTTGGGCAAGCAGCTCCTCGAGGCGCTGCCGGATGGCCGCCTGCGAAAGGTCGGCGCCCAGTAAAATATCCGCCCGGCGCAACAGGCTGGAGTCAAATTCATCTTCGTTGCGGCCGACAATCTGCAAGATCGTCTTGATCCGGCCATTGCCGAGCGACCCGAGACTCAGCAACTCGCCGAACCGGGAACCGATGTCCTCGGCCTGGACAAAAATTCCCGCAAACGGGTACTCCTCCGAGTCCAGCATCGCCGCCGCGAGATCGAACGAGTGCGCCACGACGACGTGATAACCCGCCGTGCGCAAAAACTCGACCGTGTTGTCGCTCGTGCGCCCCTCCGCTCCGGCGAACAGCAGGCTCCGCCGCTCGGAAGTGCGCGCCGCGAATTCACGCTCGCCCTCGGTGAAGTCCGCGATCGGCAGCCACACCCGAAAGGTTGATCCGGTCCCTTCGACCGACTCGACCGAGATCGCACCCTGGTGCTTCTCAACAAACAACCGCGCGTTGTAAAGCCCGAGGCCCGAGCCCTTGTTCAATGCCTTGGTTGTAAAAAAGGGGTCAAACAAGTTTGCCAGATGCCGCGGCTTGATTCCGGTGCCACTGTCCTGGATCGCAAGCGCCACCACCGGCAGACGTGGGGTGATCCCACACGAGTGCGTCCACGGCGGCAACGTCTCGTGCAGGGAAGAACTGATCAGGAGCTGGCCCCGGTCGGGCATGGCGTCTACAGCATTTAGCAACAAGTTGATCATCACCTGGCGGAACTCCACGGCATCCACATAAACCGGCAGCGCGCCGTCGTGGGTGCGGGTCTCCAGCTTGATCCGGCGCGGAATGATCTTGGCGGTAAGCTCCGCGACTTCTTTCAACAGTTCGTTCAGGTCATGGTAATTCCGCTCACCCGGCTTGCCGTGATGCAGGCTGATGATCCGATGCACCAACTGGCTCGCCTGCCGGGAATTGTTCATGATCAAGGTCATGTTCTCGCAGTATGGATTACCCGGCTCGACCTGATGGAGGAACTGCTCGCTCAACGCGCCGATGCCGGCCATCAGATTGCGGAAATCATGGGCCAGCCCCATCGTCAGCACCGACAAAGTTTCCTTCCAGGCGGCCGAGGAAAGCCGGCGCTCGGCGATGGTCTGCCGCGTAACGTCGATCCAAAAACCTTCATAGCCGAGCACAATGCCGTTGGTCGTCACCACCGGATCCCGGTGCTCATGCAAATACGTGACCCGGCCCGTCGTCGCGTGGCGAATGCGGTAGGTGAACGACATCGGCTGGCGCATCAACGTGGCCCGCTGAATCCGTGCCCGCACTTCATCCGTGTCGGCCTCGTGAATCACCTGCCAGAAAAGTTGCGGCTGTTGCAGCCAGGCACCGGTGGCAATGCCCGTCAGCTCTTCCATCTGCGGACTGACGAAATGGTAACTGTAATCTGCGCGCTGGCTGAAGATCACTCCCGGCCAGCGCCGCAGCAGCATGTCGAGCCGCGATTCCGAGCGAATCAACCGGGTAAACATCTCCTGTTGCGCCTGCCGACCACGCAGCGCTTCATCCCAAGCCCCTTCCGCGAGATCCGTGGCGGAAGGCAGCACCGAACCGATCCGCACAAACACCCGATCCCCGTGCCGGGCTGTTTCCAAACGGTAATGAAGCTGCGGCCGCTCTTCGCCGCTCGTGAACAGCGCCGTGTTAAAAGTGGCTTCCGCCGAAAGACAGGCTGAAGTGATGGCGGCCCAGTCGGCCTGCCTGGCGCCGAGGAGTTCGGGCAGGCCGCAGGCTTTCAGCGCTGCGGGCGTGGCCCCAAGCCAGCCCGCCAGCCCGGCATTGGCTTCGATGATGCGCCCCGTGAGGGTGACAATCGCCGTGCCCGCCTCCAGCCAGGCGGCCGAAGCCGGAACCGCCGGCGCCGCCAGCGCTTCGGCCGACTCGAACGCGTCGCTCATGGAGCGCATGATACTGGGTTCAAGATTGGCGGTCTTCATATTTCTGGCGCCCGCCATTCAACTGGGTCCGCGAGACGACAAATGCTCGCGGAGGCGGGACTCAGCTACAGTGGCTTATCGGCAGCCGCCCCCAAATCCTTAGCCCCGGCTGCATTCCATCACCTCGCAGGCTCGTCGCAAGCCGGGATTCATCACCGTGGTTAATTGCGCCAATCGCCGATGTTAATACATTTCGAACTGTCGGCACAGGTGGCAAAAAAACCCTTGTGAAAGAAATCACGCCAAGGCAGTTTGTCGGCCCGTTTCAACCAAACGACTACTCCGACGCCGGACTTTTGGCCTCAGTCGGGTTTACCGAACACATGCGCACGCTGAAAACGATTCTCGCCGCCCTCCTCGTGGTCGGCCTGCCTTTGCTCGCCTTCGCGGCTGATTCTGCGCACACCACCGATTCAGTGGCCGCCGCTGGTGAACACGCGGACGCCCATGCCGACGCCACTGGCCACCCTGCTGGCGCGCATCACGGTCTGCCGCCTGCCGCCCCGGTGTTCAATTTGGGTCCGATCCAGTTCACCAGCTCGATGGTCATTACGTGGACTGTCGCGGCGCTGCTCATCCTGGTTGCGCAACTGGCGACGCGGAAGGTGCAGCTCGTGCCGACCGGACTTCAGAACCTCGTCGAATGGCTGGTCGAAGGCATGTATGGCTTCTTCGAGGAGATTCTCGGCAAGGAGCTGGTCAAGAAGACGTTTTGGTTCTTCTGCACACTGTTCATCTTCATCTTGGTGACGAACTGGTTTGGGCTGATCCCCGGCGTGGGTTCGATCACCTATGGCGGCGAACCGATCCTGCGCGGCGGTAATGCTGATTTGAACATGACGCTGGCAATGTCGCTGGTGTTCTTCTTTCTCTGGACGGTGTGGTCGTTTCAGGCGCTCGGTGTGGGTGGATTCTTGAAGCATATCTTTAGCGGTGGCGACAATGGCAAAGGCGTCATGGCGATCTTCATGGCGGCGATCTTCCTCTTCGTTGGCGCGATCGAAGTCATCTCGATTGCCTTCCGACCCGTTTCATTGAGCTTTCGTCTCTACGGCAACATCTTCGCCGGTGAGAACATCCTCGAGTCCATGATGGTTCTGGTGCCTTGGCTGGGGTGGCTCATTCCACTGCCCTTCTACTTTCTCGAACTGCTGGTCGGCTTGGTGCAGGCTTTGGTCTTTGCCCTCCTGACCTCCGTCTTTACGGCGCTGATGTGTGCCCATCACGACGACAGCCATGGGGCCGATCACAAACACGACGGTCACCACGGTCATGATCACGGCGGCGGTGCCCACAAACAGGGCGCTCACGCACATTAAATAATTTCGGCCGCCGGACCGTGGGCAAACTGCGGGGGTGGCCGGGAACAACAAAACACAAAAGGCAAAACTATGATGCCCTTGCTCGCAGAAATGACCGGAAATCTCCACATCGGTCTGGCCGCCGTCGGGTCGGCGATCGGTGTCGGAATCATTGGCATGAAGGCAGCCGAAGCAACCGGACGCAATCCGGGTGCGGCAGGCGCCATCCGTAACCAGGCGATCATCTTCGCTGCGTTGGCGGAAGGCGTCGTCTTCTTCGCCATCTTCCTGGCCAAAGGACAGTAATCTTGCGGGCGCGGAGTCAAGGGGCTCCGCGCCCGCAATCGTTTGCATTAAAATTTATGGAATCGCTCTTAGAAATCGCCAAAGAATTCGGTGTCACCTGGCAGCTGCTCATTTCGCAGATCATCCTGTTCGTCATCGTTGCCGTGGCTTTGAAGAAATTCGCCTACGCGCCCTTGCTCAAAGTTCTGGCCGAGCGCAGCCAGCGGATTTCCGACAGCCTCGCCAACGCCGAGAAGATCAAGAAAGAGCTGGCCAGCGCGCAAACGAAGGCCCAGGAGATCCTCACGCAGGCCAACACGCAGGCGAACAAGTTCCTCGAAGAAGCCCGGGCCGCCGCCGCGAAAGTTCAGGAAGTCGAGAGCCAGAAAGCCATTGCCCAGGCCGAGCAGATCATCGCCAAGGCCCGCCAGGCTTCCGAAGCCGATCATACCCGCATGCTCGCTGAACTGCGTCGTGAAGTCGGGCGCCTCGTGGTCGAGACGACCGCCAAGGTCACCGGCAAGATTCTCACGACGGACGACCACAAGCGCCTCGCCGACGAGACGAACAAGCAGCTCGCCGCCTAGTTCCGCGTTCCGATTTTCGCACTCCGAATTCGCATGAAGATCAGCAAGCAATCCCGGCGCGACGCCAAGCAATTGTTCCGCGCCTGCCTGGTCAACGGCCAGATGGACGAGGGCCGCGTCCGGCAGACCGTTTCGCTGGTGATCGCGAAGAAGCCGCGGGCCTACGTGGCGACGCTTTCGCAATTCCAGCGTCTCGTGAAGCTCGACCTCGCACGCCGCACCGCGCGCATTGAGAGCGCCGTTGAGCTGTCCGCCGATGTCCAGTCCGGCGTGCGTGCCAATCTCGCGCGGAAGTACGGCTCGAATCTGGAACTCGGCTTTGCCGTGCGGCCGGATTTGATCGGCGGCCTGCGGGTGCAGGTCGGCAGCGATGTCTATGACGGCAGCGTGCAGGCGCGTTTAAACAACCTTGAAGCAACTTTCTAGTCCTTGAAGCCGGTTCGCCGGCAACCATTTCCTTACCCAGCCATGAGCAACCTACTCCAAGAAATCGAAGCCCAGATCTCGGGCGTCAAAACTTCCGTCACCCGGCAGAATGTCGGCATCGTGCGCGAGATCAGCGACGGCGTGGCCAAAATCGAAGGCCTGACCGACGCCATGCTCAATGAGATGCTCGACTTCGGCAACGGGGTCGTCGGCCAGGCGCTCAACCTCGAAGAAACCGAGGTCGGCGCCATCATCCTCGGTGACTACACCGGCATCAAGGAAGGCCAGGAGGTCAAGACCACCGGCAAGCTGCTCTCTGTGCCGGTCGGCAAAGGGTTGCTCGGCCGCGTGGTCAACACGCTCGGCCAGCCGCTCGATGGCAAAGGGCCGATCACCGCCACCGCCGAGTATCCCGTCGAAAAGATCGCGCCCGGCATCATTCGCCGCAAATCGGTCAGCCAGCCGGTGCAGACCGGCATCATGGCCATCGACGCGATGATCCCGATCGGCCGCGGGCAGCGTGAGTTGATCATTGGCGATCGCTCGACCGGCAAGACGACCATCGGCATCGACACGATCATTTCGCAGGCCCGCTTGAACAAGGCCGCTGCCACGTCAGGCGAAAAGGACTACCGGCCCCTGTACTCGATCTACGTGGCCATCGGCCAGAAGCAATCGAACGTCGCCAACGTCATCCGCGTGCTGGAAGAAGCCGGCGCGATGGAATACACGATCGTCGTGGTGTCGGCGGCCTCGGATTCCGCAACGAACCAGTACCTCGCCCCGTTCGCCGGTGCCGCGATGGGCGAATGGTTCATGGACAACGGCATGGACGCGCTGATCATTTATGATGATCTCTCGAAGCACGCCGTGGCTTACCGCCAGGTGGCGCTGATCCTCAAGCGCCCGTCCGGTCGTGAGGCGTATCCGGGTGACGTGTTCGATTTGCACAGCCGTTTGCTCGAACGCTCGGCGCGCGTCAGCGAGAAGTTTGGCAATGGCTCCCTCACCGCGTTGCCGATCATCGAAACGCAGGCTGGCGACGTGTCCGCCTACATTCCGACCAACGTCATCTCGATCACGGACGGCCAGATTTATCTCGAAACGGACTTGTTCTATCAAGGCGTTCGTCCTGCGATTTCCGTCGGTCTCTCCGTCTCCCGCGTTGGTTCCGCCGCGCAGATCAAGGCGATGAAACAAGTCGCCGGGCGCATCAAGCTGGATCTCGCGCAGTTCCGGGAGCTGGCTGCCTTCGCGCAGTTCGGCTCCGACCTCGACGCCAAGACCCAGGCGCAACTAGAGCGCGGCAAGCGCATCGTCGAAGTCTTCAAGCAGCCGCAATACAACCCGATCGCCGTCGAAGTGCAGTCCGTGATTCTCTGGTCGGTTCAAAACGGCCACATGGACAGCGTGCCGGTTGAGAAGGTCAAGGACTTCCAGGCCAAGTTCACCGACTACCTCACGACCCGAAAAGCCGATCTCCTCGCGAAGATCACGAAGGAGAAGGCGTTGAGCGACGAAATCACCGGCTTGCTCAAGACCGTCGTCACCGAGTTCAAGCAGACCTACAAGTAGGTTTATGCCCAGCACACGCGACATCCGCCGACGCATCAAGTCGATCAAGAACACCTCGCAGATCACGAAGGCGATGCAGATGGTCGCCGCGTCGAAGATGCGCAAGGCCCAGCAAGCGGCGCTCTCCGGCCGGCCCTACGCCACCTTAATGAACGAGGTGCTCGCGGAAGTGACGGCCAGCGCCGGCGATTTCACACACCCGTTGATGGAGGTTCGCGTCAGCGAACGCCGCGCCGTCATTATCGTCAGCACCGACAAAGGATTGTGCGGCGCGCTCAACGGCAACCTGCTGCGCGAAGCGGTGAAGCTCGACAAGGACACCACCGTCTATCTGACCGCCGGCCGCAAGGCGTCCCAGTTTATCGCGCGCACGAAGCGCAAACTGGCCGCGGAATTCACCTACAAGGATACGCCGTTGTTCAGCGAGGCGCGGGCGATCTCCAAGTTTGCCCAGGATCTTTTTTTGAAAAGGGAGGTGGCTCGCGTGGACGTGGCGTTCACCAACTTCGTCTCGACGCTGAACCAGAAGCCCGAAGTGCGGCAGTTTCTCCCGCTGCGGGAAATCAAGTCGGTGGAAATGGAGGTCTCCGGCGAGGGCGGTGGGGGCGAATTGCATGCCGGAACCGTGGAGTTCCAGTTCGAGCCCAAGGCGGACCAGGTGTTGGGTGCGTTGCTGCCCCACTACCTGAACTATCTGATCTACCAGATCCTCCTCGAAGCCAAGGCGTCCGAGCACAGCGCACGAATGGTGGCCATGAAGAACGCCACGGATAACGCCAAGCAGATCATCAAAGATCTCACGCTGGAGTACAACAAACTCCGCCAGGCGAACATCACCCGCGAACTGCTGGAGATCACCACCGCGCAGATGGCGCTAGGCTGATTACTCAGTCAAATCGAATTGCCAACGGACGCCCGCTTACGCAGGCGTCCGTTTTTTTTCCGGGTCCTTCATACCGATGGCAATCGTTTGGGAGGTGTGCTAACTGTGGGCTCGTTGCAATCACAGGACCGGCACCTATCACCCCATTGACACAGCACGCTTTAATTCGAACAGGGTTGCTTACTTTCGCGCTTCTCCTCCTCGCGTTCCAGGGCCCGGCGGAGGTGGTCATCAACGAGATCATGTATCACCCACAGTCCGAGGATGTGCGGGAGGAATACATCGAACTCTTCAACACCGGCCCGTTGCCGGTGTCGGTCGCGGGCTGGCAGTTTACGAGCGGCGTGCAGTTCACGATTCCAGACGGTCAGGTGCTCGCAGCCGGCGGCGTGCTGGTGATCTGCGCCGACCCCGCCACTTTCACCGCAAAACATCCCGGCGCCGGCAATGTCGTGGGTGGTTGGACGGGCATACTGAGCAACAGCGGCCAGGACATTGAACTGGTGAATGACGCTGGCCTGCGGATGGATCACGTCCACTATGCCGATGATGGCGACTGGGCGCTTCGCCGCCGGGGCGATCTTGAATACGGACATCGGGGGTGGGCCTGGTCATCCGAGGCCGATGGCCTGGGCGACAAATCGTTGGAGTTGATCAATCCGTGGCTCACGAACAACAGCGGCCAGAACTGGGCACCGAGCCGGATTGCCGGCGGCACGCCGGGCGCGGCCAATTCGACAGCCACGAACAACGTTGCACCGCTCATCCTCGGCGCCCGCCATTCGCCGGACGTGCCGCGATCGAACCAGGCCATCACGTTCACTGCGCGGCTGGTGGATGAGTCGGCCACTGGGCTGGCCGTGATCTTGAATTACCGGATCGACGGGGCGGCGTCCTTTCAATCGCAACCCCTGCTCGACGACGGCTTGGGCGCGGACAATCAGCCCGGTGACCTGGAGTTCACCACCCAGCTGCCGGCACAGCCAAACCAGTCCATTCTCGAATTCTACTTCACCGCCAGCGACGCGGGCGGGCGGGCGCGCACCTGGCCGACCCCCGCGCGCGATCTGGCGGACCAGCCGGTGCAGGTGAACAACGCGTTGCTGCAAGTGGACGACACAGACTTCGCCGGCCCGCAGCCCCTCTACCTCATTGTGATGAAAGCCGCTGATGGCGCCGAATTGTATCAGATCAATCGCAATGCCCCGACCGCGCCGGAGCCTCAGCCGGCGCCGCTGAACGACCAGACCCGCAGCCACGCGCGATTCAACGCCACGTTCATTTCGCGCGATGGCACCAGCGCGGACATTTGCTACCTTGCGGGAATCCGCAATCGCGGCAATGGCAGCCGCACGTCCCTCCCCCAAAGTTACAACCTGGCCTTCACGCGGGATGATCGCTGGAAGCGTCAGGTGAGCTTGAATCTGAACGCCCAAAACTCACCCTATCAAGTGGCCGGGGCGGCGGTCATGCAGCACGCGGGCCTCGCCGTCGCGGATTCCCGTGCCGTGCAAATGCGGTTGAATGGCGAGAACCTCACCACCAGTGGCGCGCCTTCGTACGGCTTTTATGTCGCGAACGAAGTGGTGAACAGCGAGTTTGCCGATCACCACTTTCCCCTCGATTCGTCGGGGAATCTCTATCGCGGCATCCGGCTCGACACGCAAGGCGGCGCGAATCTGCGCCATCAGGGTTCCTTGCCGGGCCCGTACCGGACCAACTACTTCAAAGAGAGCAACACCAGCGAGGACGATTGGTCGGATTTGATTCAGCTCACCGATGTCCTGACCAATACACCGCCCGCCAGCTACGCGGCGGCCGTCGAAAGCGTCGCGGACGTGGATCAGTGGCTGCGTTACTTCGCGGTGAACACGATCATCGACAACAACGAAACCTCGCTCGCCAACGGCGACGGTGACGACTACTTCCTCTACTCGGGCGTGACTGATCCGCGCTTCCGCCTGATCCCCTACGATCTCGACACGATCCTCGGATTCGGAACGCAGACGGTGAGCAATGGCCTGTTCCGGATGACGGCCGTGCCCGCGCTCAACCGCTTCATCAAGCACCCGGAGTTTGCGCCGCGCTACTATGCCGAGCTCGTGGGGCAGCTCGACGGCACGTTCGCCTCCACGCCGTTCAACTCATTGCTTGATCAGGTGCTCGGCGGGCTCGTGACGCAGGGACTGATCGACGGCATGAAAGAGTTCGTGGCCGACCGCGCCGATTTCATTCGTTCGCAGATTCCGACGTTGCTCTCCGTGACCAATGATCTTGCCATCGTCAACGGTTACTTCCGCACGACGGCAGCGTCGGTGTCATTGCGGGGCCGGGCGAACGTGATCGACACACGGCGGGTGCTGGTCAATGGCAGCGAGGCGGAATGGTCCGGTTGGGACGGTCGCTGGACCAACGCCGCGGTTGCGCTTCAGCCAGGGCTCAATCGCGTGGTCATCCAATCGTTGAACTCAAATGCGGTCGCTTTCGCCGAAGCGAATGTGGACATCTGGCGCGACACGGGCGCGACCACCGCCGTCGCGGGCACGCTCACCGCCAACACCGTCTGGTCGCCGGCCGATGGCCCTTACCGCGTTACCTCGACCCTCACCGTGCCGGCCGGCGTGACGTTGACCATTCAGCCTGGCACGACGGTTTATTTCGCGGCGGGCGCCGGTCTTACGGTATCCGGCACGGGCCGCTTGCTCGCGGAGGGCACGACGACGCAGCGCATCCGTTTAACGCGCGAACCCGCTGCCGCAGGCACCTGGTTGAATCTTCAATTCCTCGACACCATGACCGAGAGCCGCCTGGTTCACGTCGATCTCGAATACGCCGGGAACAGCCGCTGCGTGCGCGCACTGAACGCGATCATCCTGCTCGACGACGTGCGCTTCGCGAACAGCGCGGTGCAATATGTCACGCTGGACGACAGCTCGTTCATCATCCGCAACTGCGTATTCCCCACCACGGCGGGCGTCGAGTTGATTCATGGTCTGGGCTTGCCGACGACGGGACATGGAATCTTCGAGGGCAACTTCTTCGGCGGCACCACCGGCTTGAACGACATCATTGACTTCACTGGCGGCAAGCGGCCGAACGCGATCCTGCAAATCCTGAACAACGTCTTCTCGGCGGGCAGCGACGATTGCCTCGATCTCGACGGCACTGACGCCCATGTCGAGGGCAACATTTTCATGCACACGCACCAGACGGTGTCGGTAGTGGACAGTTCGAGCGCGGTGTCTGGCGGCGCCAACGCAGGCGTGCCGTCGCACGTCGTGATTGCCCGCAACTGGTTCCATGACGTGGACCACCTAGCGCTGGCGAAAGAAAACAACTTCTACACCTTGATCAACAACACGGCGTTGAAGCTGCGCTGGGCAGGCGTGCTCTTCGACGAGCCGGGCCGGCGCAGTGAAGGCGTGACGCCCGGCCGGGGCGCTTATCTCGACGGCAACGTGATCTGGGATGCGCCCGCGAACTTCGAGAATGCGTACGTGAACGATCCGTTGTGGGGCACGCTGGACGTCACGGTGAATCGCTCGATCCTGCCGGCCTCCGACCTCATCAACAACGGCGTCGGCAATCTGCATCTTGATCCGCGCCTCGCCGGTATGAATGGCGTGCTCTACGCCAACCTCACGAACTTATTTCAGCTCCGCGCGGGTTCGCCGGCCAGCGGCACGGGACCGAACTGCGCGGACATGGGCGCGGCCGTGCCGCCGGGCGTCACGCTGGCGGGCGAACCGTACGGAACGACTTGGAAAACGAGCGCCACGCTGACGGTCGGCGGTGCGGGTTACGTGAGTCCCGGGTTGCCGGACTTGATCAACTACTACCGGTATCGCGTGAACGATGGCGCGTGGAGCAATCCGGTGGAAATCAGCCAGCCGATCGCGCTGACCGGATTGCCGAATGGGACTTACACGGTGTTCGCGATCGGCCAGAACTCGGCCGGCGTCTGGCAAGGCACCGATGCGCCGACCGCTTCGCGCACCTGGACGGTGAACCCAAACTCCGGCGGACTGCGGCTCAACGAAGTGCTCGCGGGCAACACGGGCGTGCTCGAAAACGCCGGCACGTTTCCGGACGCCCTCGAGTTGTTCAACAACAGCGGGCAGCCGATTGATCTGGGCGATCTGAGCCTCACGGACAATCCCGCCAGCTCCCGCAAGTATGTCTTCCCGCCAAACACCCTGCTTGCCGCGGAATCGTACCTGACCATTTATGCCGACAACAATCTCGCCAAGCCCGGACTGCACACCGGCTTTTCACTGAAACAGGATGGTGACGATCTTTATCTTTTCAACAAACTGGCGGCCGGCGGCGGGCTGATCGACTCGATCGTGTTCGGGCCGCAACTGGTTAACCAATCCATCGGCCGGCGCTCAGACGGCGCCTGGGGGCTGACACAACCCACGTTCGGCACGGCGAATCAGGCCGCTCGAACGGGCGAAACGGCGCGGTTGCGCATCAACGAATGGCTCGCTGACGCGCGGTTGCTGGCGGGCGCCGACTTCGTTGAGTTGTTCAATCCGGATTCGCTCCCGGTGGATCTCGGCGGGCTGCATCTTTCCGACAACCCGATTGCCGCGCCGAAACTGCACGCCATCGCGCCGTTGAGTTTCATTCCCGTCGGAGGCTATCGCGTGTTCATTGCCGACGGTGATCCGCTCCAGGGCGCGTTGCATCTGAACTTTCGGCTCGCAGCGGAGCAGGGCCTGCTCGGGCTGGCGGATACTGCGGGCCAGTTGATCGACACGGTATTCTATGGTCCGCAACGGACGGACGTGGCGCAAGGGCGCTCGCCCAGCGGCGGCGATGCGTTCACATTTTTCCTGCAACCCACGCCGGGCGCGGCGAATCCCGGCACGGCGGCGAGCGTTTCCTTCACAACACTCCCGCTGCTTTCGATCACCAACGAGTGGCGTTATCAGCGTGAAGGCGTGGATCTGGGGACGGCCTGGCGCGAGCCGGGGTTCAACGATGCCGGCTGGCTTGACGGCCGCGCGATCTTCTACGGCACAAACCTCACGAGCGCGCCGAACGGGAACACGAATACGTTCGTCAGCTTCACCACCCCCCGGCAGCGCACATTTTATTTCCGCGCCCCCTTCGTCTTCAGCAACACGACCGCCGGCGTGAGCCTCGGATTGAAGTCGCTCGTGGATGATGGCGGCGTGTATTACCTCAACGGCGTCGAACTGCTGCGCGAGAATCTGCCGGCAGGTGGCATTGCCTACACGAACCTCGCGATCGCGAATATCAACTCCGCCAGCTTTAATGGGCCGATCATCGTGCCCGCTAACGCGCTGTTGACCGGCACCAACTGGCTCGCCGTCGAGGTGCATCAAGCCACCACCACCAGCACGGACATGGCGATGGGCGTCGAGTTGACCGCTACGTTTGCCGTTACGAACACGCTCGCGATGCCCGTCGTATTGAACGAAGTGCTCGCTGACAACCGGTCGTTCACGAATGCCGCCGGCCGGGCGGTGGATTACGTCGAACTGTTCAATCCCGGTGCCAGCGAGGTCACCCTGGCCAACCGGAGTCTCAGCGACGACAGCTTGCTGCCGCGCAAGTTCGTCTTCCCGACGGATGCGGTCATTTCGCCGGGCGGTTTTCGGCTGGTGCTGTTTGACAGCGACCAGCCAGCCTCCGCGACCAACAGCGGGTTCGGCCTGAACCGGCTTGGTGACGCCGTCATGCTGTTCGATGCTCCCGCCAACGGCGGTGGACTGCTGGACTCCGTCGTATTCGGCCCCCAGATTCCCGACTTTGCCATCGGTCGCGATCTGGATGGTGCCTGGCGGTTGAGTTCGCCGTCGCCCGGAGCAGCAAATCTGGCGACCGTGCTTGGTGACCCATCGCAATTGAAAATCAACGAATGGCTGGCCGCCCCGGCCGAGGGTGCCGACTGGTTCGAGCTGTTCAACCCGGCGGCTCAACCAATCGCGCTCGGCGACTTGCGGCTGACCGACAACTTGTTGGCCGCCAGCGCGCACGTCATGGCGCCGCTCAGCTTCATCGGAACCGGCCGTGAAGCCTGGCTCAAATTGATCGCCGATAGCAACCCAGGCAGCGGCGCGGATCATGTCGGCTTCAACCTGGCGGCGGCCGGCGAGTCGATTGGCGTTTTCACCAGCGGCGGCCAATTGATCAACGGAATCACCTTCGGCACGCAAGTGATAGGTGTCGCGCAAGGTCGCCTGCCAGACGGCGGCGCAATGATCGCCAGCTTTACTACGACTCCGAGCCCTGGCGCCGCGAATTTTCTACCCCTGCCCGACCTGTGGATCAACGAAGTGCTCACGCACACCGACCCGCCACTGGCGGACGCGATTGAGCTGTTCAATCCAACGCCCGGTCCCGTAGCCATCGGCGGCTGGTGGCTTTCCAACGATGGGAATCAACCGCAAAAGTTTCAGTTGCCGCCGGACGCAGCGGTTCAACCGGCCGGATTCCAAGCGCTGGTGGAATCGCAGTTTAACGGCCCGGAGGCGGCAATCCCTTTCGCGCTGAACTCCGCCCATGGCGACGAAGTGTTTCTCTCACAAACCAACGGAGCCGGAGGGCTGACCGGCTATCGAGTGTGGGCCGGGTTCGGCGCGGCGGCCAACGGAGTCAGCTTCGGCCGCTTTCAGACGAGCCTGGGCCCGGACCTCCCACCGCAGTCGCGCCGGACACTGGGCGCCGCCAATGCCTATCCACTGGTCAGCCCGGTGGTGATCGACGAAGTCATGTTTCAACCTCCCGCCGGAGTGGGTAACGATGGCAGCGCGTTCGAATACATCGAATTCTTCAATCGAGCGGACTCCGCGGTAAAGTTATTCGATGAGTACCATGCTACGAACACCTGGCACTTGCGGGGCGGGGTGGATTTCGATTTTCCGATGGGTGTCACCGTGCCCGCGGGTGATCGCCTGCTGCTGGTAAATTTCAATCCGATGACGTCCCTGGATCAATTGGCGGCATTCCGCGCGCATTATGGACTCGCGGAGTCGGTATCAATCCGTGGGCCATACTCCGGCACGCTCGGCAATTTGCGCGTTACGCTGCGGGTCGAACGACCCGACGCCCCGCAGACGGCGCCCCACCCGGATGCGGGCTTCGTGCCGTACCTTGAAGCGGAGCAGCTCGTTTATCAGAGCACCGCGCCCTGGCCAGCGGGTGCAGGGGGTTCGGGCCTGGCCCTCCAACGGTTGGTCGCCGGCAGCTACGCGAACGAACCGTTGAACTGGACCGCCGCCCGCGCCTCGCCCGGAGCACCCGGCGCCATCGACACCGACGCGGATGGCTTGTTGGACAACTGGGAGCAACATTACTTCAATGCGGTGAATGATCCGCGCGCAAGTCCTGAGCTTGATCCGGACGGTGATCAACTGACCAACCTGCAAGAGTGGCTGAGCGGGACCAATCCCGTTGACCCGAACAGTTTCCTGCGGGTGTCCGGAGTTCCCAACGCGGCCGGTGGCGTGCGGTTCGCATTTTTCGCGGTGGCCGGGAAATCGTATTCGATCGTCTATCGAGCCGACGCGGCCGCCGGATCATGGCTCAAGCTGCTGGATATTCCCGCCCAAGCGAACGATGCCACTATCTCGGTTTTGGTCCCGGCACCTGAAAACGTCGCCACCAGGGTCTTTCGCCTGGTCACGCCCAGCGCGCCGTAACTATCACCGCCACCCCTCGGCGGGCGTCCGCACCCGGTCGCCCCGGACTTGCGGGTGAATCAGCGGTTCAAAACGAGGATTGAATTGCCCGAGGTCAGCCCTATATTCCGCCTCACGCGTGACTGATCGGGCTTTGCCAAACCCGCAAGGATCCGACCGGTCGCGCGTTTTTGCGTCCCCATGCAAGTACACCTGCTCAAATCAAAACTTCATCGCGCTCAAGTAACCGCCGCGAGTGTCGATTACGAGGGCAGCCTGACGATCGATCAGGACTTGATGGATCGCATCGGCCTTTACCCGTTTGAACGGATTCTGTGCAGCAATCTGGCCAACGGGCAGCGGTTCGAGACCTACGCGATTCCGGGGTCGCGCGGTTCAGGCTCGATCGAGTTGAACGGCGCCACCGCCCACCGCGGCAAACCGGGCGACCGCTTGACGATCATGAGTTACACGGTGGTGGATGAAGTTCAGGCGCGGGATTGGCAGCCCAGGATCGTCATCTTGGGCGAGAAGAATTGCATCATCAACGAACGCGGCATCTGATCGTCCCAGGCGGTCCGTGGCGTGTTCCGGCGTTTTTGCGCCGTTAACAGGAATCCAATTTGCTTGGATACATGAGTATGGAACTGACCGCTGAAACCATCGCGCGCCATTTAAATGGCCAGGTCTTCGGAAACAAGGATCTCGCCTTGACGGGCTTTGCACCCGCCTCCACCGCCAAACCGGGCGAGTTGACGTTCGCCGAGAATGCCTCCTTTTTCGCGAAGGCGGAACTTTCCGAAGCGAGTGCGGTCCTCGTTGACCAGGAATTTACCTCCGAGAAGAAGACCATCATTCGCGTGCCCAACTCGCGGATCGCGTTCGCCCAAGTCCTGCCTCTTTTCTTCCCCGACCCGGCCATCGAATCCGGCATTCATCCGACGGCGGTGATTGCCGCCACGGCCAGGATCGCCGCCACCGCCCATATCGGCGCGCACTGCGTGGTCGGTGACAAATCCACCATCGGTGCCGGGACGGTGTTGCACCCGCGCGTGACCATCGGACCCGAATGCGAGATCGGCAATGATTCAGTCCTGTTTCCCGGTGTCACCGTTTATCACCGCTGCCAGATCGGCAACCGCGTCCGTCTTCACGCAGGCGCGGTGGTTGGCTCCGATGGGTTCGGCTACGTGCTGGATCAAGGCGAGCACCGCAAGGTTCCGCAGGTCGGCAATGTCATCATTCACGACGATGTTGAGCTGGGCGCCAATGTCACCGTCGATCGTGGCACCCTTGGCCCGACGACCATCGGCAAGGGTACCAAGGTAGATAACCTCGTGCAGATCGGCCACAACGTCCAAATCGGCGAGCACTGCATCGTCGTCGCGCAGGTCGGAATTGCCGGCAGCACCAAGATCGGCAACGACGCGCAGCTCGGTGGGCAGGTCGGCATCGCCGGCCATTTGAAGATCGGCGACCGCGTGCAAATCGCCGCGCAATCGGGCGTCATGCACGACATCCCCGCGGACGATAAATGGTTTGGCACGCCGGCCCAACCCGATCGCAAAGCCAAACGCGTCCTGCTCGCCATTCAACATTTGCCGCAGTTGATGAGACGCATGACCGAGGTTGAATCGTGGCTCCGCAGTCGCAGCCCGCGATCCGGCACCGACCCCGATCGCCGCTGACCGATCCCGCCAGCCTACTCGTTCAACGGCTGGCTGCTGCGCAGGTAGGCGAACAGGTCGCGGACCTGTTGCTCATCCAGGCCGTCGAGCAGGCCCTCGGGCATCAGCGACACACCTGCGGCCTTCAGCTCCTTAATCTCCTCCCGCCCCACGACCACACTCTGCCCGTCCAAACCGCGCAGGATCACCCGTTCGGCATTCTGCTCAACAATGAAGCCGCCCAATGTGCGTCCGTCCCCGGTCTCGACGCTGAAGTTTTCGTAGCCTTCACGAGTCTCCGCACTGGGATTGACGATCGCGAGCAGCAACGCACCGGCGTCCCCTCGATTGTGGCTGGTAAGGTCTGGACCCATGTCACTTCCTTGGTTGAACAACCGATGGCAGCTCGCACAGGCCTGGGTGAACAATCGCTTGCCGTTATACGGGTCGCCGTGTCCGTCCCCCAACGACCGGCGGGCCTGCGCAATCTGCTGCTCCATTTGATCCGAACTGGGTCGACCGGCCTTCGGCCAGAGTCGATCAATGTCTGCCGTCAGCTTCGGGTCAGGCGATTTTTTCATTTGCCGCACGACTTCAAGCGGCACCGCATCAGCGGCCACGCGCTGTTCGGCAACTGCCCTGACCAGCTCGCTGCTCCACTCACGTCGAGCACCAAGCAAGGTGGCGGCGGTCGGTTGAACTGAAGCCGGCAGCTTTTCCCAGTTGCCGAGGACAGCGGCCGGCACCGACGGTTGATCATACCGCTGCAGCGCCGCGAGGGTCGCCCGGAGCAAGGCTTCATCGCGCGTTGCTGACAGCAATCCCAGCAACGGTTGCAGCGCGGCTGCCGGCCCCAGCTCGCCGAGCACCTCGATCAACTGACGCCGTTGGCGGACCGGCGCTTCCGGATTCACAAGAATTTTCACTGCGTCATCGATGGCACCCGGAGCGCCCCGTCGGATTCCAATGGCGAGCGATCCGACTCCGTGCCTGGCCATCGCCGTCAAGAGCTGCTCGGGCAGTCCCGCGACACTCCGGCCTTCAAACGCCTTCTCGAAGCCCGCGTAGAGAATCTCGCTGTGCGCCGCACTCGGTGACAGCTCAAACAACTTTGCACAGGTCACCAGATCCTCGCCGGAACCGGCCTGGGCGTAGCGGCGCATGAGTCGTTCAAGCAGTTGCTGCTTCACGAGCGGACGATCCCAGAACGCGGCGTCGGTCAAGAGGCGCAATACTTCATCCCGATGGGTGGCGGCCTTGGCCTCCAGCGCCCACCAGATCATCAACGGTTGGCGCGGATCGGCAGCATCTTCGTCGCGCAACGCGAGAGCTTTGATGATCGGCAAGGCATCGGATGCGGGCAATCGCTTCGCTGTCGCGGCGAGTTGAATCCGGACTTCAAGATTGGATTCGGATTTGGCCAGTGCTTCAAGGTGGGGCGCGTCGTTCCAAGCGCGCCTCTCGGGGGCGTCCGCACTTGCCGATCCGGAGATCGGCGCTCCGCTATCCAGCGCACCGGGGAAAGGATCCCCGATGAACCTTGTGGCCCACAAGCGCACCTGCGGATCGGGGTGCTTCAACAAGGCTCCGGTGTTCGTCTGGTTTCCTAGGGCGTGCCTTGTCCACAAGAGATTCGACACCGCCGGGCCTTGGGCCGTCTCGATGATTCGATCCAATGCTTGCAACACTTCGGGACTCGGTCGATCAACCAACATCTGTGCCGCGGCTTCCCGCCACCAGCGATTCGGATGACCGAGCGTCGCGAGCAGTTGAGCTTCGGACATGTCGGTTAGATTGAAACGCTCACCCGGTTTCGCTCCCTTCGCCTTCAACCGCCAGACGCGCCCGCTCTCCGCGTCCATGTTGCCGTTGTAATTCTTCCAGTGGTTGATCGAGAAGTCATGCCAGTCGGCGATGTAGATTGCGCCATCGGGACCGAGCTTGATGTCCACCGGCCGGAACCAGTGGTCGGTCGTGGTGACGATGCGCTCCAAGTCGCGCGTCGCGAAAGTTGAAGCAACGGGATTGATCTCGCTCAAGACGACGCGCCCTTGCAGCGGCTCGATACCGAACAGCTTGCCGCGATAGCGCTCCGGCAGGGCATCAGCCTCGTAGATCAAGAACGTGTGCGTGAAGCGCTCGACGCGATCGTGCTTCATCTGAGGGAAGTAACCGAACGCATACGGATTCGAGAGTTCACCGTGTTTCTGAAATCCCTTCTGCAAGTAAGTGCCCTGCACGTAGTGAAAGCCGCGCGTGTCGCCGCCGTTGTGACCCGAGAACAACCGGCCTTGCGTGTCGATCTCGATGCCGAACGCATTGCCTCCGCCCTCGGAGAAGACCTCGTAACGCCGCATCTCGGGATGATAGCGCCAGATGTTCTGGCCAAGCGTGTGAACGACGTTGGTCGAGACGGGCGCGCGATCGTTGGCCAGCGGTTCGACTTTGACATGGCCGCTCACGGTTGACCCTTGGCAGGCGTAGAGCCAGCCGTCCGGTCCCCAGCGCAGGCTGTTCGCGACCGAGTGCGTGTCCTCAAGGCCGAAGCCGGAGAGATGCACCTCGGGATCGCCGTCGGGAATGTCGTCGCGGTTGCGGTCGGGGTAGAAGAGCAGGTAGGGCGGGTTCAACACCCACACGCCGCCGCGGCCGAGTGCGACCGATGTGGCGATGTTCAGGCCATCGACGAAGACCTTGTGCGCGTCGAAACGGCCGTCGCCGTCAATGTCTTCGTGGATCGAGACGCGGTCCTTGCCGGGGAAGTGGTTCGGCGGCGGCGGCGGCACCTTGTCGTACACCGAGCGCCAGAACTTGTCGTGACTGACCTGGGTGAGTCCGGCGGGCGCGGGGTATTGGCGGTATTCGACGACCCACAAACGTCCGCGCTCGTCAAAGGTGAGATGCAACGGCTGCGCAATCAACGGCTCGGCCAGCACCAGCTCGATCTCCAGATCGTCCGGCACGGTGAACGCGCGCGCGGACTCGGCCGGCGGCAACGGCGTCGGTTCCTGGCCGCGATCGAATTGCTGGGCACTCGAAGCGCCAGCCAACAACAGAAAAACTGCGACGATGGCCGGATTGCGCATCACAGGATTCGGGGTTACCTCGGCTGCAACCGGTCGTCCGGCGGGATGGGCTGGCTGAGCGCCCAGAGCATGCCGTTCAACAGCAACCGGCGGAACTGCGGCTGCGCGAAGTCGCCTTCGTGGCCGAGCGAAGTGTAGAAGACCTTCGCGCGACGCGGGCCATACGTGTTCACCCACGCGACCGGTTCTGCCGGTTGATCCGGGATCGCGCCGACCAACACCGCCTGCGCCGAGTCCTTCAACGGACCTGTCTTGTAGAGCGAGCCCTTGCCGATCAACGCGTCGAGATCGATGCCCGTCAGCACCGGATGCACGAGCCCGCTGTCCGGCAGCCGCACGAGCGTGTCGGTGCCGTTTCCGTGATGGCCGCTGTAATTCCCGCCCAGCACCTCGGCGTCGAATTCCGTCCACGCCGCGCCCTTGTCCGCATCCTCACCGCGCGGCGCAAACGCGTGGCTCGTCGTGCGCAGGCCGACCACCGGCCGGCCCCGGTTCAAGTGTGCGCGGATGGCGTCGAGTTGTTCCTTCGCCAACGCGCGCCGGCGCACGCTGACGACGAGCAGGTCGGCATCCTTGAGCGCGTCGTTCAAGCCGGGGAAGTCGTGCTTGTTCGCCGAACTCTGCTGGATGACGACCGTTTCGAGGCCGCGCCAGCCGACGAACTTCTCCGCGAACACGGGCAACGTCTCCCAGGTCTTGTATTCATCCTCGCCGATGAGGAAGACGACCTTCGGCGGCTGATCGGCGCGGAAGCGGAACGGTTCGCCGCCGAGGCACGCCGCGCTGGTGATCGACGGACACCAATACTTCTCGATGTGCTCGACGACCAGTTCGGTGCCGCGGAAGTGGTTCACATAGGGCGCGGCGTAGGAGTTGTACATCGCGTCGGTCAGGTCGCGCATGAGGACGACGTTCTGGCCCTGGTTGCGCATTTGGCGGATGGAGAACGGCCGGCCGAGCACGCACATGTTGGCGTGAACGCCCATGACGATGACGTTGGTGATGCCGCGCTCGCGCATGAGGTAATACGCCTCCGCCGAGTCGGTGATCGCGTCCTCGTCCTGAATCTCCAACGTGGCGATCTGCCGGCTCCATGCGCCGTACGGCGGGCAGGTCGCGCAACTGTCGCAGCCTTCATCCGAGTCATCGATCGGCAGCGGTGATTCCTTCGCTGGATCGAGACTGCACCAACCTTGCAACGGAATCGCCGTTTCGACCTGGGGCGCGGCCAGTGCGCGTTTGCGAGCGGGGTGATCCTTGTAAAAATCCAGCGTGCTGCTCGGGCAATGGATGATGAAAACGCCCTTGGCGCGGGCGGCCTTGAGCACCTCGTTCATGCGCGGGGCCATCTCGCCCACGCGCTCCGTCGCGCTCGGGCACCAATGTTTGTCCCACATGTCGCAGACAACGATGGCGGTCTTGGCGGCGTCCCACTGAAGCTGCTTTTCCGTGGCCTGCCACTCACCAGAATTGGGGGAAGTCTCGGCGCGCGAACGGGCGGGAAGGGAGAGCGTTTCCGCCGCGAGCGCGAGCGGCAAAAGAAAACCGGCGAGCAGGAAGTAGAGCGGGTTCCGCGTGCCGTGACGCGGGGCAAAGGTCGATCCGGGGTGCATGGTGGCCCGAAGGGTAATCGAATCGCTGGCCAGCTCAATCCCGATTACTGGAATGCGACGATGCCTGGTTCCCCACTGCTAAAGCGGAGCGCCGGACTTTTTGTCCGTGGTCCGTTCGCGTAGCCAGGCCATGTCGGGATTACCGGACGAAGGGACGTTCAGGGGAATCTGTACACCTACCTGCGTAGCCGGCATTGTACGAGGATCCACCCACCGGCGGAACTCGACATGTCCATCGACCATGCCGAACCAATCACCTCCGTTGTGCATCGCAGCAGGATAATCCACCACGTATGCTTGGTCCATGCGCACGGGAAACCAGGCGTCGTTGATGGCGGCAATCAACTCCTTCGCGATCACCCAACGCTGGGACGGCTTGGAGATTTCGGAGTAGCCTCGGTACGCACGGTAATCGTCCCCCCCGTTACCTCCGCAATAGGCATTGCCCCCCATCCAGTTGTTCATGGAAACCGTGCGCACGCGGTTGAACCAACGCCCGGAAAGCAGGACCGCCGATGCATCCGCCGGACAGCGAAACACTGAAACATCCCGGCGCACGTAGGGTCCAAGGTGGCCGTAATTGCCGGTCTTCTCAGCCGCCACCAGGTAGTCCGTGTTGATGTTGTCGTAGCTGGAAGTGAAATCGAGCCAGCCGCTGACCCAGGATTTCTGCGAGTCTGCGGTGCCTCCCTCACCTACGTTGCCGTTGTTCGGCACCAATCGTCCGAGGTTGTCGTCCGCATACATCTGCCACGCCAGCGTCAACCGGCGAATGTTCTCGCGACAACGATCAGCGACTGAACTCTCGCGGCCATTGGCCATGGAAGCGAGCTGCACCGACGTCAGCAGCCCGACGACGGCGAGCAGACAGGCCAAGTCCTTGAGTTGAAACGCCCGTTGCGCGGCTTGTGGGCGGAGGTGTTTTGCATTCATGGCATTCAAACTGGGGAAACTCCGCACGTCCTCGTGCTGAGACTTTCCTTGCCACGAAACCGGCTTTGGCTTCAACTCAATTCCAGAAGAGTTTCCCGCTGGAGAAAAGGTTCGAGGAAGGAACTTGCCATGAAGATGATCGCTGCCATCCGAAAGAGTTTGTGCGCTCTGTTGGGGAGTGTGCTGCTGAACCATTCGCCGTTGAGTGCGGCCGAAATCGTCGTGCCGCCGGCCGCGCCAACCACCCAGCCATCGTCGGCGGCGACAGCGGCGGCGCCTCGCCTCAGCGACGATGGCCGTTGGGTGGCGTTCAACAGCGAAGCCGGCGATCTCGCCACCGGCGATGCCAATGGCGCCGCCGATGTTTTTTTGCGCGATCGCCAGACCGGCGTGACGCTGCTTGTGAGCCGGCGCGACGACGGCGGCGGGAGCGGCAATGGAGTGTCCGTCGCTCCGGACCTCACGCCCGACGGCCGATACGTCGTCTTTCAAAGCACCGCCTCCGATCTCGTCCCGCCCGGTTGGGTGCCGCCGACCACGAACGCCTGGCGAAGCTTGATCTACCGATATGACCGGCTGACGGGCGAGATGCGGTTGATCAATATCAACCGGCCCGCCCCGACACCGAATCCACTTTCCCTAAGGACGTTGACCAACTCGTTTAGAGATCTGGTATTGCCTGCCATCAGTCCGAACGGTCAGCGCGTGCTCTTCGCCGCGGGCCGCAATCGACTTTCGGCCAGCCCCATTGACACGTTCACGCCGCGGGAGCCCGATGCCCTCTTTCTCTGGGACACCAGCACAGGCATCACCGATCACCTCACGGACGGGGCAATCTACGGCGGCCAGCAGACGGACAATTCCCCGCTCATGAGCGCCGACGGCCGGTTCGTCGCCTTTGCCAACACTCCGGCGGTTTTGTCAATCGACGCAATCTGGGTGTCACTTGAGAAGATGAACGTCATCGTTTCCGACCGCCTCGCCGGCACCAACTTCGTGCCGAACTGGGTTCACGCAGGCGTTGGCACCGTGCCAACCTACAGCCTCGTAAGCGGACTCAGCGCGAGCGGCGACTTCGTCCTTTACGAGCAACGCACGGTGATCACCGGCGACTCGCCCAACCTGTTCGTCGGCGCTCAGCAAAATCTCTGGCTCCATCATTTGCCTTCCGGCCAGTTCCAATGCGTCAGTACCAACTCGACGGCGGGGCAGATCGGCAACGAACCCTCCGATCACGGCGCGCTCAGCGCCGACGGCAACTGGGCGGCCTACTTCAGCAAAGCGTCGAACCTCGTCGCGGCTGACATCAACAACCTCGCCGACGTTTTCCTCTACGACCGGGTGAACCAGAGCAACACGCGCATCAGCACCCACGCAGCGTGGCAGGGCGTTATCGGTGGGCGCGTTGAGCTCGCACCCACGCTCACCTCCGACGGTCGCTTTGTGCTCTATCAAGCCATGGGTTCCGGGTTGTTCCGCTATGATCGAGTGACTGGAACGAACGCCTTGATCACCGCGGACGTGGAGGCTGACGGGCCCGACATCTCGGCGGATGGGCGATTCGTGGTGTTCACGGCACTGCCGTCGTCAATCAATCCCGCCGACCCCAATCCGCGCCGGCAGATTTATTGTCACGACTTCGAAACCGGACTGACGGAACTGATCACCGCGCGTGATCCGGCGGTGCCCGCCGCGACACCGAATGGACCGAGCGCGCTGGAACTGGCCGCCGTCAGCGCCACGGGTCGCTTCATCGCGTTCACCAGCTATGCCGACGACGTGGCGAACGACAGGAGTCGCGCCGGTCGTCTGTGGGTGCGCGACACGCAGCTCGGCACCAACATCCTCGTGAGCGTGGACAAGGACGGTCAACCGCTGACCGGCACGGAAACTTTTCGCAACGTGCAATTGAGCGCCGACGGGCGCTGGGTTTGTTTTGTCGCCGCCGCCACGAACCTGGTCGTCGGTGATGCGAACAATCTTGACGATGTCTTCCTGCGCGATCTGCAGAATGGCGTCACGCGGTTGGTCAGCAAGCTGGCGTCCGGTGGGGCATCACCGCCGGCTCGTTCGTCCGGTCCTGTCCTGGCACGCAGTGGCTCCGTGGTGATCTACAAAAGTGACGGCTCGGGAATCACTTCCGGGGGTGGCTCCTTTGATTTGTACGGCTACTCAGTGCCGGAGCTCACGAACCGGCTTGCGACCCCAGTGGTCAGCGGTTCTTCAGGGTTCAGTGCCGATGGTCCGTGCGACCTGCCCGCCGTTAGCCGCGACGGCCGGTGGCTGCTTTATCGAAGTCAGGCAACCTATGTGTATCCGGAAAGTTCCTTTGGTGCCCTCTTCAGACTGGTGCTGAAAGATCTCACCCTCCAGTTTGGAGGATATTACGTGGACGCGCACCGGATCACGCTTGATGCGCAAGGCCAGCCTTTGCCGGGCAACCAGCCCGGCGACTGGGCATTCAGCGCGGACAGCCAATGGCTGACCTTTAATCACTGGGATGCCACGACTTCCGGCGTCTATCGGCGGCAGACGGCGGGCGGGTCGGTCGAGTTGATCACCACCAACGGCTTTCGACCGCTCATCGCCAACGGCGGCAACATCGTCGCGTGGCAAAGCCAGATGCCCGCCCTTGGCTACACCGATTCCAACGCGACCTGGGATGTGTTTCATCGGCGCATTGCGGAAGGCGTCACCAAGGTCATCAGCGTCGGTCAATCGGGCACCGCCACGGGCAACCGAGCTTCCCGCCTCATTGCGCTCAGCCCGGACGGCCGCTATGTCCTGTTCCGCAGCCACGCGGCGGATCTCGTGGCAGGTGACGACAACCGGTCCCTGGACCTTTTCCTGCGCGACACCGCAACGGATGTGACCGTGTTGCTGTCGCGAAACTTTTCAAACGCGGGCACGGGCGACAGCTTCTCGGGCAAGGCGGTCTTTACAGACGACGGCACGAAGATCGTCTTCGAGAGCTACGCGTCGGATCTCGTCGCCAACGACTTCAACCTCGAGCGCGACGTTTTCATCGCCCAGCTGAAGCTGCCCGACGCCGACAACGACCAACTGCCGGACGATTGGGAGCTCACCTACTTCAACAGCCTCGACCACGATGGCAGCGCGGACAGCGATCAGGACGGCCTGAACGACCTCGCCGAGTTCCGCGCCGGCACCAGCCCGATCAACTCCGGGTCGATCCTCCAAGCCATCGCGGTGACGGGGGTTGGTTCGGGGTCAACCACGGTGAGCTGGTCGTCCGTACCGGGCCGGCGCTATCAGGTGCAGTCGCGGGACAGTTTCGGTGCCCCGGGCTGGAGCAATGCGGGTGGTTCTGTCACCGCCACCGGTTCCAGCGCCAGCGCGCCCGATCCCGTCCCCGGCAATCCGGACCGCTTCTACCGCGTCCTGCTCGTGGAGTGATCCGTGGATTGCAGAATCCGGAGAGCGCTCTATATTTTCGCGCATGCAATTCATTTCACCACGCACCCGGCAGCGAGCGGCGCTGTTGGGCGGCCTGACCGCGCTGGCGGTGGCGTTGACCGGTTGTTCCTCCTTCAACCGCGATTACAAAAAAGCACTCCTCAAGGGAGAGCCAGAGAACAGCATTGAGGGGCCGTGGATTGGCTCATGGGTGAGCGACAAGAACAGTCACCACGGCGAATTGCGCGGGATCATCACCCAGGTGGAGGGCAACACCTACGAGACCCGGTTCAAGGCGAAGTTCTGGGGGATCTTCACCTACACGTCCGCGGCGCAGTTCGCGATGGAGCCGCACAACGCGGGCTTCGAATTCTTCGGCACCAAGAAGCTCGGCTGGCTCGCGGGCGGCGAATACACCTACGAAGGGCGCGTCAGTCCGGAGAAATTCTTCAGCACGTACCAGAACAAGTGGGACAACGGAACCTTCGAGATGGAGCGGCCGTCGGCCAAGTGATGACTTCCGATTCGTTCACGGGGTTTGTGCGCGACCAACTGGCGGGCATGGAATCGTTGCGCCTGCGCCAGATGTTTGGCGGGCACGGTCTTTACTGGGGCGAACAGTTCTTTGGCCTGCTCTTCGATGATCGCCTGTATTTCAAAACCAACGAGCGGACCCGGAAAATCTACGAGGCGCGCGGCATGGCCGTGTTTCAGCCGAATGAACGGCAGACGTTGAAGCATTACTTCGAGGTGCCGGCGGAGGTGGTTGAAGATCAAACGCAGCTCGTTGAATGGGCACGGGAGGCAGCTTCGATTTCATGAAGTCCAACCAAGTCTCCTGGCGGGAGCACAATCAAGCCGCGTGGGATGCCCGCGTCCAGCGGCAGGCTTGGTACATCGACACCGCGACGGAGGAAGATTTCCGCCAACCGCTGAAGGTCGCCGATCCGCTGGGGTGGCTGGGCGCCGAAGTTACCGGCAAAAGAATACTTTGTCTCGCGGCGGGCGGCGGACGCCATGGTCCATTGCTGGCCGCCGCCGGAGCGATGGTGACGGTCGTTGATCTCAGTCCGCGAATGCTGGCACTGGATCGCAAGGTGGCGGCCGAGCGCGGGCTTTCGCTGACCCTCGTCGAGGCGTCCATGGATGATTTGAAGGCGCTGGCGGAAGCGGGTTTCGACGCGGTCATCCAACCCGTCAGCACCTGCTATGTGCCCGACCTCGCGGCGGTGTATCGCGAGATTGCCCGCGTGCTGCGACCGGACGGCGTTTACGTGAGCCAGCACAAGCAGCCCATCTCATTGCAGGCGAGCGCCGGACCGGTGGGCGCGCAAAATTTGTTCCTGCTCACCGAACCCTACGATCGCAAAGGCCCACTGCCTCCGGCGGGCGAAGGCTGCTGGCATCGCGAGCACGGCGCGATTGAACACCTGCATCGGCTCGAAGATTTGCTGGGCGGACTTTGCCGGGCCGGTTTCGTGATCGAGGATGTACTCGAACCGCAGCATTCCCGACCGGACGCCAAAGTCGGGACCTTCGCCTATCGTTGCCGGTTTGTGCCGCCCTACCTCGCGATCAAAGCGCGGCGGACTGACGTGCCGGTCCCGGGGCGGGCGAAGAACGGGTTGATCGTTCCTTGATCGCCGGTGAGGGAGCCCAAGCAGCGGACACGATCAAAATTAGAGCGGGCAAATTGCTCGACACCAGTCGGGCACAGTGAAATTTTCCTAAGCAATTCAACGACAGCGGCCGATAAACTAGGGCAGAATGTAATCACATGCGCTGGTGGAGCCTTCAACAACTTAGGTCCAAAGACGCCGGGACCCGTTTGCAAGCGGTGGAAAAACTAGCCGCCGCCGGGGACGATGGCGTGGTCGCACACCTGTTGAATGCGCTGCGGGACAAAGACCCGGTGGTGCGCGTGGCCGCCCTTCATGGCCTGGGTCGCATCCGGATCGCCACTCTCGAGGAGACTCTTCTCCCGCTGCTGCGTGATGCCGATGCTTCGGTCCGCGAAGGCGCGGCTGAAGAATTGAAAATCTGCGGCACCGAGGCGGCGATTCCCACCCTCGTCACGGCCCTCCGGGACCAAACGAGCGGCGTGCGGTGGCGCGCCGCCCAGGCGCTCGATGCGTTGAAGTGGCAACCCGACGGCGCGGCCGAAGAGGCGTGGCGCTGGTCGGCGCTGGGAGATTACGAGAAGGCCGCGCTCCAGGGCGCAGCCGGCGTCGAGGCCCTCACGCTCGCGACCCGCGATGGCGTTTACTACAAACGCCAGGCAGCGCTCACCGCCCTCAGCATGATCGGCGATGCCCGGGTGGTGAAACCCGTGCTCAACGCCTTGAAGGACGAAGACAAGAATGTTCGCGCCACGGCCATCGATGCCCTGTCACGCATTGGCGACAACGCCGCCGTGGAACCGCTGATCGCCATTCTGCGGGACAATGATCCGCACGTGCGCTCGGAAGCAGTGGGTGCGTTGAGCAAGCTTGGCGACGCACGCGCCATCGCGCCGCTGGCGCTATTGTTACGCGACGACCACTGGGAAGTCCGGGAATCGGCGATCCGCGCGCTCGGCCTCTTCAAGGATAACAGCGCGGTGGAACCGCTCGCCGGAGCGTTGCAGGATCGCGATCGGGAAGTCCGCGAAGCCGCGGTGCGCGCGCTGATGGAGATCGGCGATCCCGCCGCCGTCGAGCATCTCGTCGCAGTCTTGAAAGATGATCAGGACAGCGTGCGCGCACTGGCCACCACCGCCCTCCGGAGGCTGGATCGGAATTGGGAGAAGTCCCCGGGCGCGAAGCGGGCCATCCCCGAGTTGCGCGCCGCGCTGAAGCACAAGGAATACTGGGTGCGCCAGGCGGCGGCGGATGCGCTTGCCAAGATCGGCGAGATGCGCCCGGTGGAACCCATGCTGGCCCATCTGCTTGATGCCGGGATGATGCGGCGCCAGAGCGCGACCGAGATTCTGCTGCGGCTGCTGGCTGATTTCGACAGTGACTTGCGCCAGGCCGCAGCCGAGGCGCTGGGAAGAATTGGCGATCAGCAGTCGGTTTCGCCGTTGGTGACTGCGATGAGTGATACCAGCCCGTGGGTGGGGCGCTCGGCAGCCGGTGCCTTGCGCGCTTTGCGGTGGAATCCGGTCAGTGATGAAGACCGGGCAAGGCAGGAGCTTTTGCTCCAGAACTGAGGAAATCATGAAACGCAAAATCCTGTTCGTTGAAGAGCAACCCAAAGCCCGCCGCGATCTCGAGGCCGCCCTCGCCACCTTGTCGGGCACGTTCGAGATGACGTTCGTCCACTCCGGCACCGACGCGCTGGAAAAACTGGAACAACAGCCGTTCGACGCGATCGTCACCGAACTGCGCCTGTCACTCATCAACGGCGCGCAGTTGCTCAACGAGGTCATGCAACGCCAGCCCAAGGTGCTGCGCTTCGTGCTCTCCGACCTCTCCGACCGGCAGGCGACGATGAAGTGCGTCGGCACCGCGCATCAATTCCTCTCGAAGCCATGCGATCCCCAGACGCTGGCCGCGGCGTTGGAACGGGCCCTGGCCTACGAGAATTGGCTGCCAAATGAAAAGGTGCGCACCATCCTCGCGCAGCTGCACAAGCTGCCCAGCCCGCCGCAACTTTACTTCCAAGTCGTCAAGGAATTGCAGTCGCCGGATGCCTCGCTTGAAGGCGTGGGTGATTTGATTGCCCGCGATCCCGCGATGACCGCCAAGATTCTTCAACTCGTAAACTCCGCCGTGTTTGGACTAAAACGCGCGGTAGCCAGCCCCGCCGAGGCCGTGATGTTTCTCGGCATCGACACCACCAAGTCGGTCATTCTGCTCGCGCACTCCTTCTCGTACTTCGACCAGATCAAGGACTCGGACTTCTCGGTGGAAAATCTTTGGAAGCACTCGATCCGCACCGGCAACTTCGCCCGCTGGATCGCGCAATCGGAGAAGATGGAAAAGCAAATGGTCGAAGAGGCCTATACCGCCGGCATGCTGCACGATCTGGGCAAGCTCGCGCTCGCGGCCAACCTGCCCCAGCAATACTCGGACGCCGCCATGCGCGCTGCCTCCCGTGGCATCCCGCTCTGGGAAGCTGAGGAACAAGTCCTGGGCGCGAACCACGCCGAGCTCGGGGCCAGCATGCTCGCCATCTGGGGCCTGCCCATAGGCATCATCGAAGCCGTCGCGCTGCACCATCATCCCACGAAATTTCTCAGCCAGTCATTCTGCCCGCTCACGGCCGTTCATGCGGCCAATGCCATTGAGCACGCCGAGTCATCGGGCGCCAATAAGCTGCCGGTCGATACGGACTACCTTGGTCAACTGGGCCTCGACCAACGGCTGCCGGTCTGGTGGGAACGATGCAAGGAAGAGGAGAAAAAGGCGGCGGAGAAGTAGCATTTGTGTGCCGGGCGACGATGCGCTCTCTCCCGTTCGATCATGATCGCCCACGGAATTCCCCGGATAAGCAATGGGTTCCCTTGACCGCGTCTTAATACGGGGACATCGGCTCGATCACACTAGGGCCGAAAAGCCTTCGACATGATCTGCTTTTGACCTTAAGAACTTGAGCCGCAATGGCTGCCGCCGGTACCAAGCGAAAACGTGTTTTGTTCGTCGATGACGAACCGGCGTTCCTTGAAACCATCGCCGCCGTCATCGAAGGCACGCAGCGCGAGCTGTGGGAACCTTACTTCGCCGAGTCCGCCGGAAAAGCCCTGTCGATCCTCCAGGATCAACCGATGAACCTGGTCGTGCT
This sequence comes from bacterium, assembly GCA_031362805.1. Taxonomy (GTDB): domain Bacteria; phylum Verrucomicrobiota; class Verrucomicrobiia; order Limisphaerales; family RI-55; genus RI-55. The sequence goes on along the minus strand of JANLTG010000078.1, from coordinate 19,247 downwards.
CGACATCGAAATGCCGGTCATCGATGGCGTGCAGTTCCTCAACCTCGTCCACCGCAAGCATCCCAACCTCTCCAAGGTCGTCCTCACCGGCTACGCGACCGAGCAGCATCGCGCCGAATGCCTGAGCGGTGGCGCCGAGTTGTTTCTTGAGAAGCCGCGCACACCGCAGGATTTGCAGAGCATTCTCGCCACGCTCCACGAACTCGCCCGGCTCCAGCCCGAGGAAGGCTTTCGCGGCGTGCTGCGACGGGTCGGCCTGACGGACATCATCCAGATGGAATGCCTCAGCCGGCACTCCGTCGTACTCTATGTCGGCACACAATCCGGCCACGGCGAGATCTACATCAAGGACGGCGCGATCATTCACGCCCAAGCCGGTGACCTCACGGGAGAACCCGCTTTCAACCACGTGCTCGGCTTGAAAGGCGGCGAGTTTGATCTGCGTCCATTTGTCGAACCGCCCGCGCAGTCCATCGAAGGCCAGTGGGAATTTCTGCTGATGGAGGCCGCCCGGCAGGTGGACGAGAAAGCTGAGCAGGTCGCCGATTCCAACGAAGCAGCCGCACCAACGCCGGACTCTTTCCCCGCCACCCAAAGCACGGAGGTGAGCCTCGATTCGTTGCCGGACATGTTCAAAGCTCCGGCCGCCACCGCACCCGCCGCGACTGAACGGGTCGCCGCGGAATTGCTCCTGTCGACGCCGATGGAGGTTCCGCTCTCGGCCGCCAGGGAAGACGAGCGGCCGACGCGGGTCGATGAGATCCTCGTCTGCTCGCCGCAGGGTGATGTCATTTACGAATGGCAGTGCCCGGACGCGAGCGGGCGGATCAACTTCTTGGAATTTCTTTCGCAGAAGAGCCGCCAATTCAGCCCAGCCCTGGGCTTCGGCGCTTTCGACCGGCTGGAGGTGCTGGGGCCGCAGATCAAGGTCGTCGCCCAGTTGCAGGCGGATTGCGGCGTGTTTGTGCGCACCAGCAAAGTTGCGCCCGCCGGCAAGGCGAACGAGCTGCCCACGTTGGGGATGGCCATGCCATGAGCATCGCGCTGAACAACCTGCTGGATGGCGCGCTGCTCCTGGCTGACGTGCGCGCGGCAGCGGTGCTGGCGCCAAACCGCACGACCCTGTCGCGTTCCAACGCCGCGGAGTTGACCGAGGTTTCCCTGGCGGCGGTCTGGCGCCATCTCATCGATGCCGCGGAAGTGAGCGCGCATCATCGCCTCGCGCCGCAGCAAATGCGCTGGATATTCGAACACGTTCTGGTGTATTGCCTCCGCCGTGCGGATGGCTTGATGCTCGCGTTGATCGTGGGGCGCGAGCCGGGTGGGAGGTTTGATCCCGCTGCCGCCGAACGGTTGTTTGAGGAATTCAGAAAGACGCGGGACGCATGACGGGCCAGCAAACCGGCGGGGCGGACCAACCAGACTGAATGGATCACCGCAAGAAGCGCATCCTGTTTGCCGCCGGCCCCACGCCGGAGGTGGCCGCCTTGAAGCTCGAATTCATGGCGCGCAATGGCGGCTACTGGGAGGCCTACCTCGCCGACTCCGGCTTGGATGCGCTGGATTACCTCGCCGAGTTTGAATGTCACGCCGTCGTCACCGATCTCCGGCTTGAGGACATGACCGGCGTGCAGGTTCTCAACCAGGTCGCCCGCCAGCATGTTCGCGCCCAACGCATCCTGCTCGCCGATCCCGGCGACCTGCAATCCCTGCTCCGCTGTGTCGGCGGTGTGCATCAATTTCTGACCAAGCCCTGCGTCGCCCGGCGCGTCGAGCTGGTGCTGGAACGAATGCAAAAGCTCGATGCCTGGCTGCCCAGCCTCAACGCGCAGGAGATTGCCGGGAGGCTTCCCCGGCTGCCGAGTCCATCGAGCAGTTACAACGAACTGACCGCCGAGCTCGAATTGCCCGCGCCGCGCCGCGCGGTCGTCGCCGATCTGCTGGCGCACGATCCGGCGATGACGGCGAAGCTGTTGCAGTTGGTCAACTCGGCCGCCTACGGGGATCCGGTGGAACAATCCGACCCGATGGCCGCGTTTGCCAGTCAGGGCCTCGATACGATCAAAGGGCTGCTGCGATTGGCTCATCAGTACTCGCACTTCAGCGCGGTGCAGAACTCCGGGTTTTCGCCGATCACGCTGTGGGCGCATTCACGCCGGGTCAGCCGCCTCGCCGGCTGGATCGCCGCGGAGGAAGAAACCGATCCGGCGTTGATCCAGCCTGCCATCACCGCCGGCTTGCTCCACGACATCGGCAAGGTGGCGATTGCCGCCAACCTGCCGCGCAAATTCAACGAAGCCCAGTTTCATGCGCGCGCCAGCAAGGTCACTGTCTGGGTGGCCGAGCAGCAACAGTTCGGGGCCACCCATTCGGAAGTGGGCGGCTGGCTGATGTGTGTGTGGGGACTGCCCTTGCCCGTGGTCGAAGCGGTGATGCTGCATCATCATCCGGCTCGTCAGAATTCCCGACGCTTTACGCCGTTGACGGCCGTGCATGCGGCCAACGCCATTGCCAAGGCCACCAGCCTGAGTCAGGCCGCTGAGTTGGTGGACACGGGTTATCTGGACTCCTTGAAGCTCCGCCACCGGCTGGCGCATTGGTGGGACATCTGCCAACAGCACGACGAGCGGGAGCACTCCGAAACGCCGCCGACGTGATGAACCCGCCCGGTCAAAATCCCTTCGAAGGCGACCCACGCAAACCGGCGCCCGGACTGTCGCCCATGGAGACCATGGGCATCCTGACGGTCCGCTTGATTCACGACCTTTCCAATCAACTGACCATTCTCGCGGGCAACGCCCAGGTGCTCGAACTCGTCCGCAACAATCCCGAGCGCCTCAGCAAGGTGATCGACCGGATCAAGACTTCCTCGACCAACGCGGGCGAATTGATCGACCGCTTTGCGCGCTTCCGTCAGGAGATGCGCTTCCGCACCGCGCCACACCCGCTGACGGAGTGCCGGCAAAGTCTCGAAACGCTGAATCCATTCGCCGGCAACTGGCCGGTGGCCGTGCGCGGTGAACTGACGGAAAAAATCTCGCTGGAACCGCGCTGGATCGCCTTTTCAGTCTGGCAAATCGCCCTGCTCTGCGGCTCGCCCAACGGCTGCGTGACGCTTTCCCAGGGCGATTTTCCAGCGGACTGGCCGTCACCCGCGTACGTCCCTACCCGCCTGAAGGAAAAGCGACTGCTGCGCTGCGAGCTTTCCTGGCAAGGTCCCGGTCCGTGGCTTGAAGAAAAGGAGGCCGCCAAGCCCACCGACCTCGGCCTCGCTGCCGCCCACGAGGTCTTCAAGATTGTGGACGGCTGGTCGCACTACCAGTTCCTGCCCGGAGCCGAACACCGGGTCAACCTGTTCTTCCCGCTGACGACCTGAGCCCAGCCCGCGCGCTCCGCTTCGGCGCGGCCACGGATGCCCCCGGCAGAACTGAAATGCCTCCTTGCTGCTTCGCTCGGAAGTCGGCTACGAATATCCGACCCTCGGGCCGATCCACGTCACGAGGACTGTTGTGCCTATGCATTGCCTCCGTAATTTAGCGACCTCCTTTGGTGTCGGAATCCTCTGTTTCCAACTGGCCAACTGGTCGGCCGGTGCGGCCGAAGCCGCCGCCAAACCGGTCAGCTTCTATACGCAGATCCGCCCCATCTTCCAGGCGAACTGCCAGGGTTGCCATCAGCCGGCCAAGGCAAAAGGCGACTATGTGATGACCGAGTTCGAGCGACTCTTGAAGGCGGGCGAGAGCGGCGACAAACCCATCGTGGCCGGCAAGCCAGGCGAAAGCTTGCTGCTCAAACAGATCACGCCTGAAAAGGGCGAGGCCGAGATGCCCAAGGGCAAGCCGCCTTTGCACGAAGTCGAGATCGAACTGGTCAAACAATGGATCGTAGAAGGCGCGCATGACGACACGCCGGCGAATGCGAAGCAGCACTTCGATGCCGCCCATCCGCCGGTCTATTCCCGGCCGCCGGTCATCACGGCGCTCGACCATTCGCCAGACGGCGCGCTGCTGGCCGTGGCGGGCTTGCATGAAGTCTTGCTTCACCGTGCCGACGGTTCGGGGATCGAGGCGCGGCTGATCGGCTTGTCCGAGCGCATCCAATCGGTGCGCTTCTCACCCGATGGAAAACTACTCGCCGCCGCCGGTGGTCAACCGGGCCGCATGGGCGAAGTGCAGGTGTGGGATGTAGTGAAGCGCGAACTCAAGGCCTCGGTGCCGGTTGGGTATGACACGGTCTATGGCGTGGATTGGTCACCGGATGGGACGCTTGTTTCTTTCGGAATGCCGGACAAGACGGTGCGCGCGATCGAAGCGGCCACCGGCAAAGAGGTTCTGAGACAGATGGCGCACGACGACTGGGTGCTCGGCACGGTGTTCTCGACGAACGGCACGCATGTCGTCTCGGTCGGGCGCGACATGACGGCGAAGTTGACCGAGGTGCAGACCCAACGCTTCGTGGACAATTTGACTTCGATCACGCCCGGCGCGCTGCGTGGCGGTTTGTTAAGCATAGCCCGACACCCAACCCGCGACAATGTGCTGATCGGCGGCGCGGACGGCGTGCCGCAGATCTACGAAGTCTTCCGCACAGCGGCCCGTAAGATCGGCGACAACGCGACGCTGCTTCGAAAATTTCCCACGATGGACGGCCGCATCTTCAGCGTGGATTTCGCGCCCGCCGGCAACGTGATCGCCGCCGCCGCCAGCCTTGATGGGAAGGCCACCATCAACCTGTGCGCAGCGGACTATGACCCGGTGATTCCCGAGGTTCTCCTCAAGGCGTACGAGAAGACGAGTGGCGGCTACTCGAAGGAAGAACGCGAGGCCATCGAGAAATTCACGACCGACGGCGTGAAGCTGTTGCATCAACTCGAGGTGCCGGCGGCCGTTTACGCAATCAGCTTCAGCCCGGACGGCAAGCGCCTTGCCGCAGGCACCTCGAGCGGTGTCATTCTAGGCATTGATGTGGAGAGCGGCCGCTTGGAACTGGTATTCGCCGCCACACCGATCACGCCCGCCAACGAGGATGCCGCGCCCACGGTAGTAGATCGTCCGGCACTGGCGACCAAAGTGGCGGAGGACCTGAAGCCGGAAACGTTGCCCAAGGGCGCGCAAGTGGTCGCGCTCGCGGCGCAACCGGAAAAAATCGCGCTGGCAAATCGCAATGAACACGCGCAACTCATCGTCACCGCGGTGCTGGCTTCGGGTGATACGGTCGATGTGACGCGGTTGACGAAGTTCGAAGTGAGCGAGGAATTGGGTTCGGTGAATGCGCGCGGCCGCTTCACTGCGGGCAAATCAGGCCAGGGGGTGTTGCTCGCGACCTTCGGCGGCAAGTCCACCAGCGTGCCGGTGGACCTCGGCGGATTTGTGCGCGAGTTCAGCGCCAATTTCATCCGCGACGTGAATCCGGTTCTGTCGAAACTCGGCTGCAACGCCGGCACCTGTCACGGCGCAAAGGACGGCAAGAACGGCTTCAAGCTGTCGCTGCGCGGTTATGATGCGGTGTTCGATGTGCGCGCGTTCGCCGATGACCTGGCGTCGCGCCGCGTCAACCTTGCGGCGGCGGATGAGAGCCTGATGTTGTTGAAAGCCACGGGCGCCGTGCCCCACGAAGGCAGCCAGCGCACGACGATGGACAGCGAGTACTACGCGATCATGCGCCAATGGATCGCGGGCGGCGCGAAGCTGGACATCAAGGCTCCGCGTGTGAGCGGCATCGCCATCTTTCCGCGCGATCCCACCGTGCAGGAACTGGGCGCCAAGCAGCAGATGCGGATCGTCGCCACCTACGCGAATGGCGCGACGCGCGACGTGACGAGCGAGGCGTTCATCGAGAGCGGCAACATGGACGTCGCGGCCGCCGACGATCGCGGGCTGATCACCACGCTTCGCCGCGGCGAAGCGCCGATTCTCGCGCGGTTCGACGGCAACTACGCGGCCACCACGTTGACGGTGATGGGCGACCGCGCCGGGTTTGCGTGGCAGGAACCGCCCGCCAACAACCGCATCGACGAACTCGTGGCTGCGAAGTGGCAGCGGATGAAAATCCTGCCGAGCGACCTTTGCGCGGACGATGAATTCATCCGCCGCGTGACCCTCGATCTGACCGGCCTGCCGCCGACGGCCGATCAGGTGCGCGAGTTTCTCGCCAACCCGCGCGATCAACGCAGCAAACGCGACGCATTGATCGAGCGGTTGCTCAACAGCCCGGAGTATGTCGATCACTGGACGAGCAAATGGGCCGACCTCCTCCAGGTGAACCGCAAGTTCCTCGGCGAGGAAGGCGCGCGGTTGTTCCGCGACTGGATCCGCGAACAGGTCGCCAGCAACCGGCCGTACGATCAGTTCGTCGCGAACATTCTGACCGCCTCCGGCTCAAACAAGGAGAACCCCGCCGCGTCCTACTGGAAGATTCTGCGCGAGCCGACCGAGGCGATGGAGAACACCACGCACCTGTTCCTCGCCACGCGCTTCAATTGCAACAAGTGCCACGATCACCCGTTCGAACGCTGGACGCAGGATCAGTACTACAACCTCTCGCAGTACTTCGCGCAGGTGGACTTGAAGAAAGACGACGCCAGCGGCGATCGCAAGGTCGGCGGCACGGAGGTCGAAGGCGCCAAGCCGTTGTTTGAAATCGTGTCCGACAAACAGGAAGGCAGCGTGGCGCACAACCGCTCTGGCAAACCAGTGCCGGCGCAGTTCCCGTTTGCCTCAAAGCCGCGCGTGGAAGGCACCAACGAATCGCGCCGCGCTGAACTTTCAACGTGGATGACCTCGCCCGACAACCGCTACTTTGCGCTCAGCTACGTGAACCGCGTGTGGGGCTATCTCCTGGGCGTCGGCATCATCGAACCGTTGGACGACATCCGCGCCGGCAACCCGCCCAGCAACCCCGTTTTGCTTGATCACCTGACCCGCGAGTTTATTGAAAGCGGCTTCAACACGCGGCACATCATCCGGCAGATCTGCCAGTCCCGCGTCTATCAACTCTCGCTCGGCACGCACCAGTGGAACGCTGACGACAAGATCAACTACTCCCACGCTACGCCGCGCCGGTTGCCGGCCGAGGTGCTGCTCGATGCGGTCTACGCGGTGACCGGTTCCACGCCGAACTTCCCCGGCGCAAAACCGGGTGTTCGCGCCGCGCAGCTTGTGGATTCCTCCGTCGATGTGCCGAGCGGATTCCTCGCAAACCTCGGCCGCCCGCCCCGCGAAAGCTCGTGCGAATGCGAGCGCAGCAACGACATCAAGCTCAGTTCCGTCATGTCCCTGCTGAGCGGGCCCGCGGTCGCCGACGCGGTGAGCGATCCGGATAATGCGCTGACCAGCCTCGTTCGTTCACAAGAGGATAATGGCAAGCTGGCCGATGAACTCTTCCTCCGGGTGCTGAACCGCCACGCGACCGGCGAAGAACTGGCGTCAGTGGCAAAGTACACGGCGGCTCTTGAACAGGAGCACGCGAGGCTTACCAACGAACGGACCAAGGCTGAAGCGGCCTGGACGGCGCGCAAACCGCAGCTGGATCGGGAACGGGAACAGGTCATTGCAAAGGCAGAGAAGGCGTTGGCCGATTACCTCGTCGAGCGCGGACCCAAGGAGGCACTGGCCCAACGCGAACGCAACGAACGCATCGCCAGCGCGGAGGCCGGGGTCAAGGAATACGAACCCGCCCTCGACACGGGCGTTGCAACATGGGAAGCCAGCCTCACGACGAATCACTTCGCCGCGAATTGGGAGCCGCTTGATGTGAAAACCGTCGAGGCCGGCGGCTCGGCGCGCTTGCGCAAGCTGCCCGATGGTTCGGTGTTGTCGGTGGCCAGCATCGGCGAACTTCCGAACTATACGGTTACCGGTGAGACGATGTTGCCGAATATCACCGGCCTCAAGATCGAGGCCCTGCCCCACGCTGACCTGCCGAACTTCGGACCCGGCCACGCGGACGGCGATTTCATGTTGAGCGAAGTTGACCTGCAGTTTGCCTCGAAGACGAACGTCACTCAGTTTGCCAAAGCCAAGCTCGTGGATGGCGCCACCGACCTGATCATCGAGGGCCAACGGTTGAATGAGACCTGGAACGGCATCGGCGAACAGGGCAAGAAGGAAGGCTGGAGCATTGGCAAGGCGGCAACCGGCCAACCGCACTGGGCGACGTTTGCGCTGGAGAAGCCCGCGGGTGACACGAACGGCAGCTTGGTGCGCATCACAATTCAGCATCGCTACGAAGCGCCCTTCGAGATTGGGCGCTTCCGCATCTGGGTGACGACGAGCGCGGTGCCGACGGCTGAGGGCCTGCCCGGTGAGATCGCGGGCCTGGTCAAGGTCGCGCCCAAGTCGCGCAATGAGCAGCAACGCGCGCGATTGGTGGCGCATTACCGGACGCTCGATCCCGAGATGTTGAAGCGCGACTTCGGCGCCGAGCTGACGCGGAAGCCATTGCCCGAGGACGAACGACTGAAAGCGCTGGAACTGGAACTCGCCCGCGCTACCAAGCCGATCCTGACCGATCCCGTCGTGGTGCAATTGCGGAAAGACGTTGAGTTGAGCACGCTGCAGTTGGAGCACAAGCGCCTGACCGCGACGCAGGATCTGGCGTGGGCGCTTATTAATACACCGTCATTTTTGTTTAATAGATAAGAGAGAAACCACAGATGGACACAAATGAACACAGATGTGAGCAAAGTCCTGGATGGACCATAGCCAGACGCAATCGTTCTCTTCCTTCTCCCTCGTCCACGAATCGGCTTTCGACGACGGAGACGTTTGGGAGCAACTCTCTTGAGGGTTTTTATCTGCGTCCATCTGCGTCCATCTGTGGTTTTACTCATCAGAGAAAGGCAATCCTATGATTCACCTCCCCGGCGGCACGTGCAGCGATCTGTGCGATCGCAACCTCAAGTTGACCCGCCGCGACCTGCTGCGGCTCGGCGGCTCCACCATGCTCGGCCTGTCGCTCGGGCAGTTGCTCAACCTCAACGCCCGCGCCAGCGAAGTGCCCGCAACGACCGGCGGACCCGGTTGGGGCAAGGCGAAGAGCGTGATCCTCGTCTATCTCCAGGGTGGGCCAAGCCACCTCGACCTTTGGGATCCGAAAGAGGACGTGCCGGACAAGATCAAGAGCCCGTTCAAGTCGATCCCCACGAAGATTCCCGGCACGCACTTCACCGAGCTCCTGCCGAAGCTCGCGCAGGTGAACGACAAGTTCACGATGGTCCGTTCGATGAGCTACACGCCGAACGGGTTGTTTAATCACACGGCGGCGATCTACCAGATCATGACCGGTTACACGACCGACAAGGTGTCGCCGTCCGGCCAGCTTGAGCCGCCGAGCCCGAAGGACTTCCCGAACTTCGGCTCAAACATCATCCGGTTGAAGCCCGTGACCGAGCCGATGCTGCCGTTCGTCATGCTGCCGCGGCCGTTGCAGGAGTCGAATGTCGTCGGCAAGGGCGGCACCGCCGGGTTCCTCGGCAAGGCCTACGATCCGTACTACCTCTATCCCGAGGGCGACGACATGGACATGGCCAAGATGAACCGCGTAAAGACGGATGACCTTAAGCTGCCGCAGGAAGTCTTCGCCATGCGCCTCGACCGCCGCGCCCGTTTGCGCGATGCGCTCACCGAGAAGATGCCCGAGATCGAGAAGGCGGTGGAAAGCTACAACCTTGATGAGTACTACCAGCGCGCGCTAAACCTGATCATCTCTGGCAAGGCGCGGACCGCCTTTGATCTGGAGCAGGAAAATGAAACAACTCGTGATCGCTACGGCCGCAATACTTTTGGTCAGAGCTGCCTGCTCGCGCGACGGCTCGTCGAAGCCGGCACCAAGGTCGTCGAAGTCGTCTGGCCCAAGGTCGCCAACTCGGACAACCACTCGTGGGATGTGCATGTCGGGCTGTATGCGCGCATGAAGAACCAGTCGGCACCGATGCTCGATCAGGGTTTGAGCGCGCTCTTTGAAGACCTCGACCAGCGCGGCTTACTCAGCGAAACACTGGTTGTGGCGATTGGTGAGTTCGGCCGCAGTCCACAGAAAGGCGTGAGCACGTCAGGCAATTCCAACAGCCCGGACGGCCGAGATCACTGGCCTTATTGTTACACGTCGGTCATCGGCGGCGCGGGCATCAAAGCGGGCTATGTCCACGGCAAGTCCGACAAGACCGCGTCCAGCCCGCTCGAAGAACCGGTGCATCCGATGGAAATGCTGGCGACGATCTACCACGCGTTCGGCATCGACCCGGCCACCATCGTTTACAACCATCTCAACCAGCCGCGTGAGCTGGTGAAGGCCGCCGCCGTGACGAAGCTGTTCGCCTGAACTACTTCTTCATCAGCGCATACTCCATCGAGTCCACGAGCGCCTGGAGGCTGGCTTCGATAATGTTGTCGTGGACGCCGACGGTGCCCCATTCCTCCTTGCCGTCCGTGGACTGGATCAGCACGCGGGTCTTGGCCGCCGTGCCGGAGCCGGAATCGAGGATGCGAACCTTGTAGTCGATCAATTTGATCTTCTTCAGCTTCGGGAAGAAGCGGATCAAGGCCGCGCGCAGCGCACTGTCGAGCGCATTCACCGGGCCATCGCCTTCGGCGACGGTGTGCTCCGTTTCGTCGCCGACCTGGACTTTCACGACGGCCTGGCAGATGGATTTGCCGGCATCCCGCCGCATCGAAACGTCATAGCTCGTGACTTCGAACGGCAGCGCGCGATGCTCAAGCAGGCGCTTGATCAACAGCGCCAACGAGCCTTCCGCTGCTTCGTATTCGTAACCCTTCCCCTCGAGTTCCTTTACTTGCGCGGTGATGGCTTTGAGCTCCGGCGTGTCGTTCGTCAGTTTGAAACCGAGTTCGTTGGCCTTGAGCACGACGTTGGTGCGGCCGGACATATCGCTCACTAGAACGCGGCGATGATTGCCGATCGCTTCGGGGGTGATGTGCTCGTAGCTGCGCGCCACGCGGTCGATGGCATGGACGTGCATGCCGCCCTTGTGCGCGAACGCGGTCTGCCCGACCCACGGCCGGCGCGTGTCATGCCGCAAGTTGGCGATCTCATCCACGAACTCGGAAAGCTCCTTCAACTTCGGCAACGAGGCCGCCGGAACGCCGAGCTTGTTCAGCTTGAAATGAACGAGCGGGATGACGCTGGTGAGGCTGCAATTGCCGGTGCGTTCGCCGTAGCCGTTGATCGTGCCCTGCACGTGCGTCGCGCCGGCGTCGAGTCCAGCGAGCGCGTTCGCCACCCCGACCCCGATGTCGTCGTGGGTGTGGATGCCCACACGGCAGTTCAATTTGCCGCGGGCGGTCGCCGTGATGCGGGCGATCTCCGTGGGCAGGCAGCCGCCATTCGTGTCGCACAACACGATGCATTCGGCCCCGGCCTTCTCGGCGGCCTGCCAGGTGGCGAGCGCGTAATCGGGCGAGTCCTTGAACCCGTCGAAGCTGTGCTCGGCGTCGTAGATCACGGTTTTGCCGTAGTCTTTGAGGAAGCGGATCGTGTCACCGATCATCGCGAGATTCTCGTCGGGCCTGGCGCGCAAGACTTCGGTGACGTGCAGCAGCCAGGTCTTGCCGACGATGGTGACGACGGGCGTCTCAGCTTCGAGGACCTGACGCATGAGCTCGTCATTCTCGACGTCGACGCCCTTGCGGCGGGTCATGCTGAACGCGGCGATCTTCGCGTTCTTCCATTTGCGACGGGCCGCTTGCTTGAAGAACTCCATGTCCTTGGGGTTCGAGCCGGGCCAGCCGCCTTCGATGTAGTGAACCCCGAACGCATCGAGTTTCTCCGCAATGCGCAGCTTGTCCGTCGCGGAGAAGTTGATGCCTTCGCCCTGCGAGCCATCCCGCAGGGTGGTGTCGTAGATTTCGACGTCAGGTTTCACTTTTTTCATAACGCAGCCCCCAGCGGAAGGTCTCGGACCCCGGCGGGAAGGGGTTTTCTACGTTACGCCGGGGTTGAAGCAAAGCCGAAATGCCGGGACGACAAGGTAGGCGAGCCAACCTGGCTGGACACGAAGAGGTTGAACTGACACGGTCAACTCCGGAACCACGAGCGCCCCGAGTCTTATGCCGATCAACCTTCCCAGAACACACGCCTTGCTGGCTTTGGCAGGGATGCTCTTCACGTTGCACGTGCGGGCTGAAGAGAGCCCCGTCATGACGGCTCTCGAATCGACGACAATCTCGGGTTACGTCGACGTTACTTACCATTTTGCCTTCGGCTCAACGGCACAAACCGCTCCCACCCGCTACTACGCGACCATCCCTGGACGATTCCGGCCGGGCCTCGGGAATCCCGTCCTGGTCTTGCAGCGGAATCAAGCCCGCCCGATCGCGGTTCATACCATGCCCCTCCCTTGGGGCCGACGAACCACCATCACGTCGACCGTCGCCGGCGAGATTCGTTACACGCTCAATGGTTCGCAACCAACGGTCACGTCGCGCCACTATCTCCATCCCATCCTGCGCCCCATCCAGTCAACTATACGGGTGGGAGTCTTTCAGGGAGGCCAACTCGTCGCCGAAGCTTTGGCATTTCCTCAGATTGAAATGCTGGAACGCAATTCGAGCGCGCGGGCGCCTCGCGGCAGAGTAGATTCGCAACGCGATCAGGAAATCTTGACTGCGGTCAACCGTGAGTTGCTTAGGCTTGGTGGAATGCCGCCGCTACCCCCTACTGCGCCTCTAGCGGGAGAGGTGTTGATCGAGGTCAATCGTGAGGTATTGCAACAGGGTGGTTCGACAACCGGGCTGCCACCATTGCCGCCAACGTCGCTGACCACGCCGGAGGACCGTGCGCGGATCATTGTGCCTCCGCCGCCCAGCACCGGCCCCTGACGGTTCAAGCGCAAGCGCGCGATTTCTTCGCAGGCCCTCCGGCCAATCGCGGGCTTGGAATCTGTCTCCGTTGAGGCACGTTCTACACATGCGCCTTAGATCACCTTGCAAACTCGCACTCACCTGGCTGATTGGGCTGATCGCGCTTGCCGGCAGCTCTCCAGTGTTCGCCGATGAGTTATCGATCCCGGATTCCGCCTGGCAGTCGTGGTCGCCGCGCGAGGAGATTGCCCCCATCTTCAGGCGGGAAACGGAGGTTGGTCACACCACCGCCGGCTCGTTGAGCATCGAGTCCAAGGGCACGCCGGCCGCCTTCGGCGCGTGGCGGACGGTCGTTACCAATTTCGTTCCCGGAAAGACGTATCGCTTCGAAGCGTGGTATCGCACGGCGTTCGTCAAGGAACCGCGCCGCTCGGTGATTCCGCGACTCCACTGGCAGAATGCCCAAGGCCAGCAGGTGCAGCCGCCCATTTTCGCCTATGGAAAGCCGCAGCCCGACGGTTGGAGCAAGGTCGAGTACTTCGCGCCCGCGCCGCTGGATGCCACGCAACTGGAGATTCAACTCGGATTCGGCTTCGAACACGGCGGGTTCGTCTGGTTCGACGACGTGAAGCTGGTCGAGGAACCGAATCCGCCGAAGCGAGTGGTGCGCGCGACGACGATTCACCACCGACCGCGCGGGAACAAGTCGGCCGCTGAGAACGTCGAGGAGTTCGGCAAGTTCATTGACGAAGCCGCCGCGCAACATCCCGACATCATCTGCCTGCCCGAGGGCATCACCGAGGTCGGGACGCCGCTCAGCTACGTCGCGGTCAGCGAACCGGTGCCGGGTCCGACGACGAAACGGCTGGGTGAGTTCGCGGCGAAGCACCGCACTTACATTGTCGCTGGGATTTACGAGCGCGTGAGCAATGTGGTTTTCAACACCGCCGTGCTGATCGATCGCGAGGGCAAGCTGGCTGGTGCGTATCGCAAGACGCATCTGCCGCGCGAGGAATGGGAAGCCGGCCTCACGCCGGGCAACGAATACCCGGTCTTCGACACCGACTTCGGCAAGATCGGCTTGATCGTGTGTTGGGATGTGCAGTTTCCCGAGCCGGCCCGTGCGATGGCGCTCAAGGGCGCCGAGTTGCTCCTGTTGCCGATCTGGGGCGGCAGCGAAGTGCTGGCCCGCGCCCGCGCGATCGAGAACCACGTCTTCCTCGTGTCGTCCACCTACGACATGCGTTCGTTCGTCGTCGATCCGACGGGCGCCGTGCTGGCCGAAGCGACCGACAAGAACCCCATTGCCACGGCGGAACTGCAGCTCGACAAACAGTTCCTCCAGCCCTGGCTCGGCGACATGAAGTTTCGCACATGGAAAGAGCGCCGGCCGGATATTCTCGTGGAGTAATTTGGCAGGCGCATCAGTGAGGGACGTATTGGGCTTGTCTGTGTCGGAGTATCTGGTCCGACATTTTTGTTCGATTCGAGCAATGGCGGGTGCCAAGAGACAAAGCCTATGCGCGACGACGCCCAACTATTGCAGGATTACTACGGCAAGAAGTCCGAAGCTGCGTTTGCTGAACTCGTGGGCCGGCACATTGATCTCGTTCATTCCGCCGCCTTGCGCCTGGTTCACGGTGATCTTCACCTCGCTGAGGATGTGACGCAGGACGTATTCGCCGACCTCGCCCGCAAGGCGGGCTCCTTGCGTGGTCACCAATCGTTGGCGGGCTGGCTTTACACCGCGACCCGCTTTGCCGCCGCCAAAAAGGTTCGTTCCGAGCAACGCCGCCGCGCCCGCGAGCAGGAGAGCCAAGCCATGGAAACCACAAACTCCCCCGACCCAGATTGGGACCGGTTGCAGCCTCACCTGGAAGACGCGATGCACGAACTCAGCGAAACCGATCGCGAAGCCGTGCTCCTGCGCTATTTTCAAAAGCAACCCTTCAAGCAAATTGCCGCCACCTTGCGCACCAACGAGGATGCCGCACGCATGCGCGTGGATCGGGCTTTGGACAAGCTTCGTGGCTTGCTCGAAAGTCGCGGAGTACAACTGTCCGGCATCGCCCTTTCCACCGCGATCGCAGGGCAGGCGGTGACCGCGGCTCCGGTAGCATTGATCGCCGCCTGCGCTGCCGCGACCGGCACGACTACGGCCGTATCAACTTTGGGAGGCCTAAAACTGGCCGGAGCTCTGATTGCCACCATCGGAGTCACGGCCACGTTGACGAATGTTGCCTCGATCAGGCAGCAGGACCGGCTCACCGAGCGGTTGGTATCGCTGCAAGACCGACTGGTCGAGGCAAGTGAGCAACAGGAACAATTGGCGATTGAAAACACCGCACTGGAAGCCGCTGCGCTGTTGCGTGAACAACAGTTGGCAAGCCTGAGCCAAGGCGCGCACGAGATCCATCGCTTGCGTGGGTTGGTCGGCGAGATGCGGGCAAAAGTGGATGATCTGGCCAACCGCCTGAATGAAAGCGAGTCCGTCGCCCGCATGCTGGCGGAGGCGGAGGATCTGATGACCGCAACGAACGGGGTGGAAGCGACTTCAGCCTTCGAGGCGGCCGAACGGAAGCAAAGTCTGAAACGGCAGATGATGCTCACGATGGGAAAGTTGTATCACAGCCTTGCCTCGGATCAGCCGGAACGATTTCCCGAACTGCTGGCCCAGCTTGAATCCCGATTGCGAACGCTCGAACCGCCCGTCGATCCCGATCTGCTTCCTTCAAACTTTCGAGTGATGTATACGAATACTCCGATGGACCTGCGCGTGGAGGACATTTACAAGACCCTCCTTTTGCTCGAGCGCACACCCGTTTTCCGACCGGAGGGAACAACATATGAAACGAATCATACGGGATTCCGCACCTTTTCGGAAAACGGAGCTGGGCTTACCTGGGGCCTCACCCCTGACAAAGCAAATTCTTATCGCCAAAGTTTAGAAGAGCGGGGAATTAAGACTTTTCCTTGGGTAACCACGAACCACTTTGCGCCGGTTTGGCAAAGACTCTATCACATGCTGGCTGCTGGTGGCGCGGACACTTTTGAGTCGCCCATCAGGGAAACGGCCGCCTCGGACGAGGAGTTCTACAGGTATCTGCAAACTCGACTCCGCCACTATCCGTAATTGCGGCAGCTGCTCGAAGCTAGTCGTCGCCAGAGATTATGGGATCCATTGATCCCGTTGCCCAGTGAGTCCTGCTTATCCAAGCTCGAAGCCACGGTGATGCGCACAAATCCCGCTTGAATCCGCGCCCGCCGTCCCTAGCGTTGCGCGCTTATGTCCGACCGCGCCACGCCGTCCACCGCGATTCTCCCGCACCCCGACCAGTTCGTTCACCGCCACATCGGTCCGTCGCCCGACGAGATCGCGGAGATGGCGAAGCTGTGCGGCTACGATTCGCTGGAAGCGATGACGGATGCGGTGGTGCCGCGCGACATCCGGTTGCAGCAACCATTGAACTTGCCGGCGGCGAAGTCGGAGGCTGAAGCGCTCGCGGCATTGCGTACCATTGCGTCGCAGAACCAGGTGCGACGCTCGTTGATCGGCATGGGTTACCACGATTGCCTCGTGCCGCCGGTCATCCAGCGCAACGTCCTCGAGAACCCCGGCTGGTACACGCAATACACGCCGTACCAGGCCGAGATCTCCCAGGGCCGTCTCGAAAGCCTGCTCAACTTCCAGACGATGGTCGCTGACTTGACCGGTCTGCCGGTCGCCAATGCCTCGCTGCTCGATGAAGCCACCGCCTGCGCCGAGGCGATGACGCTCTGTCACGCGGCGAACAAGCAGGCCGAGGGCAAGGGCTTCTTCGTCGCGAGCACCTGCCATCCGCAGAATATCGAACTGCTTCAGACCCGCGCGAAGCCGTTGAAGTTCGAGATCATGGTCGGCGATCCCGCAACGTTCGACTTCGCCGCGCGACCGGTCTTCGGTGCGCTGGTTCAGTATCCCGACACCTTCGGCGCGATTCACGATTGGGCGCCGTTCGCAAAACGCGCTCATACCGCCGACGCGCTCGTGGTGGTTGCCACCGATCTGCTGGCGCTGACGTTGTTGCGTCCGCCCGGTGAATTCGACGCGGACATTGCCGTTGGCAGCGCGCAACGCTTCGGCGTGCCGCTCGGTTACGGCGGACCGCACGCGGCGTTTTTCGCGGTGAAGGATTCGCTCAAGCGGTTGATCCCCGGCCGGCTCGTCGGTGTTTCCAAAGATGCCGAAGGTCGGCCCGCGATGCGGCTCTCGCTCCAGACCCGCGAGCAACACATTCGGCGCGACAAGGCCACGAGCAACATCTGCACGGCGCAGGCGCTCCTCGCGAACATGGCCGCGATGTATGCCGTGTATCACGGACCGGCTGGCTTGCGGCAGATCGCCCAACGCTTGCAGCAACTCACGGCGGTGCTGGCCGAAGGCTTGAAGCGGCTTGGATGCAGAGTGTCGTCTGGCTTCTGCTTCGACACCCTCATCATCAAGGTCGGCCCGAAGCGCGACGCTCTCCTCGCCGTCGCCGCGAAGCACGGCATCAACTCGCGCGCCATCGACGCGACCTCGCTTGGTCTCTCGCTCGACGAATGCAGCACGCCCGGGGAGGTCGAGCTGCTTTGGCGGATCTTCAATGATGACCAGCCGGCGGATTTCGGCGTGGCTGATACTGCGGAAAGTTTGGGTGCGGCCGGAGCCTCGCCCTACCAAAAACCGCACGCGCGGACCTCATCCTTCCTCACGCATCCCGTTTTTAACCGGCACCATTCCGAGACCGAGATGCTGCGTTACCTCCGCAAGCTCGAGTCGCGCGATCTTTCGCTCTGCCACTCGATGATCCCGCTTGGCTCCTGCACGATGAAGCTCAACGCGTCGGCCGAGATGTTCCCCGTCTCGTGGCCCGAGTTCGGCGCGCTGCATCCGTTTGCGCCGGTCGCGCAGGCGAAGGGCTACGCGCAGTTGTTCAAAGACCTCGAAACCTGGCTCGCCGAGATCACGGGCTTCGACGCCATCTCGCTCCAACCCAACGCCGGCTCGCAGGGCGAATACGCCGGTCTGCTCGCCATCCGTGATTACCTCGATGCGAACGGCGGCAGCCATCGTGATGTCTGCCTGATCCCCACCTCCGCGCACGGCACGAACCCCGCCAGCGCCGTCATGGCCGGCTTCAAGGTCATCGCCGTCGCGTGCGACAGCGTGGGCAACATCGACGTCGCCGACCTCCTCGCAAAAGCTGATCAATACAAGGACGCGCTCGGCGCGTTGATGGTCACGTATCCCTCCACGCACGGCGTGTTTGAGGAAACGATTCGCGAAGTCTGTCAGATCATTCACGAGCGCGGCGGCCAAGTGTACATGGACGGCGCAAACATGAACGCGCAAGTCGGCTTGTGCAGTCCCGGCAACATCGGCGCGGATGTCTGCCATCTCAACCTGCACAAGACGTTTTGCATCCCGCACGGCGGCGGCGGACCCGGCATGGGGCCGATCGGTGTGAAGCAGCATCTTGCGCCGTTCCTCCCTGGCCACTCAGTTGTGCCGCTCGCCGGTCTTGAGAAGCAGGGCGCCGTGTCGGCCGCGCCGTGGGGCAGCGCGAGCATCCTGACGATCTCGTGGATGTACATCGCGATGATGGGCCCGGCCGGCCTGACCGAAGCGACCAAAGTGGCGATCCTCAACGCGAACTACATCGCCGCGCGTTTGAAGGATCATTTCCCCGTGCTCTATCGCGGCAAGACGGGCCTCGTCGCGCACGAGTGCATTCTCGATCTGCGCGGCTTCAAGGCCACCACCGCCGAGGACGTCGCGAAGCGGCTCATGGACTACGGTTTTCACGCGCCGACGTTGAGCTGGCCGGTGGCCGGCACCTTGATGGTCGAGCCGACCGAGAGCGAACCGAAGATCGAGCTGGACCGTTTCTGCGACGCGATGATCGCCATCCACGCCGAGATGACCGCCGTGGAATCCGGCGCCGCCGACGCGAAGAACAATCTGCTCAAGAACGCTCCGCACACCGCGACCGCCATCGCGAGCGACAAATGGGAGCGACCGTATGGTCGCGAAGCCGCGGCGTTTCCGGTGCCGGGCTTGCGCGAGTTCAAGTTCTGGCCCGCCGTCGCCCGCATCGACAACGTCTTCGGCGACCGCAATCTCGTCTGCACGTGCGTGGGGATGGAAGCGTACAAGGAGTGAGTGAACGGAAAGAAGAAACTTTCAACGCCCAACTTCCAACGCTCAACGTCGAAGGCTGACAGGAGCACCTTGGAAGTTGAAAGTTGAGCGTTGAAAGTTGAGCGTTAGGGAGACGCTGAATAAAGCCCAGTTTTCAAATTTCAGTTTAGGCTGACGGAAAAATCATCCTCCAGCGGCGGAGATTGGTGTCCGGCGGCCTGGGTTCACGGGTCACTTCTGGTTTGGTGGCGGGGTTGAGTCGCCTT
>JANLTG010000059.1:0-1970 GCA_031362805.1 bacterium | reverse complement strand
CACCAACACATTCACCGGAATCGCGCCGTCAGACGTTGCGCCGTTCATCGTCGCGCAGATTGTTGGCGCGGCTGCCGGATGGGCTGCGGGCCGTTGGCTGTTTGATCAAGACTGAAGCGTCAACCTTCCGCCCAATCACCGAGCCGCGTGAGGAAGGTCATGCACTTCGCGAGTTCGCTCGCCGCGATCCACTCATCCGCCGTGTGGGCTTGGGCGATGTCGCCGGGGCCGAAGACGACCGCGGGGATGCCGCTAAACGAGATCGTCGCCGCGTCGGTCCCAAACGGCACGGCGTGAACGCGATGGGAACCGCGGACCGAATCGATCGCCCGGCCCAACCGCGACACGATCTCTTCCGATCCTGCCGGCAACAACGCGGGTTCCGCGATCCAGCACGGCGTCAATTCGACCGGAAAGTCGATCCCCTCCACAGTTCGTAGGTAATCGACCATTTGTTGCGGCGCGTGGAGAGGACGTTCGCCGCCGACGACGCGGCGGTCGATCTCGATGGTGCAGCGATCGGGCACTGTGTTGACGGCCGAGCCGCCCGCATTGGTGAACGTCACGCTCGAATTGATTGTGGAAGCAGCCGTGCTTTGCAGGGTCGTAGCGCCGCCGCCGCTCAGCGAGAGCGTGCCGGACGCGATGGTGCCGCCGCTGATCGCGACGGTCGAGGCGTTGTTGAGGGCGTTGGCGAGGGTCAGCGTCCCGGCACCGCTCTTCGCCAACGTCGTGGCGTTGGAGAGCACGTTCGAGAGCGTCGTGTTGCCCGCGCCCGCAAAGGTCAGCCCGAAAGTCGATGCATTCACGGTGCCGCCGAGGCTCAGGGTGCCCGCCTGGCTATTCACGGTCGATCCGCCCGCATTGGTGAACGTCAATGCCGAATTGACCGCGGAAGTGGCCGAGCTGTCCAAAGTCGTAGCGCCGCCACCGCTCAGCGTGAGCGTGCCCCCGGTGATCGTGCCACCACTGATCGCGGCCGTGGTGAAGCCGTTGTTGTTGGTGAGGGTCACCTGCCCCGCGCCGTTCTTCGTCAGCGTCGTGGTGTTGGCGATCGCGGAGCCGAGCGTCGTGTTACCCGCGCCCGCAAAGGTCAGGCCCAGATTGCCCGCGAGCACGAGGCCCAGATTCAGGGTGCCGCCGTTGCTGGTGATCGTCCCGGCAGCCCCCGACATGGTGACGGTGCTACCGATGGTGCCGCCAGCGGTGCTGGTGAGCGCAGCGGCACCACCCGTGAGGGTCAAGTTGCCAAGGTTCAAGGTGTACGCCGTGGAAAGAAGCACCGAATTCGCGGAGATGCTAGGGCTGAGGAGCACTGTCCCGGTAGTACCCTGGAAAATGGCATCATTGCCGTTGATCCAAGCTTGGGACGTCGTGACACCGCCCGCGTCGGGACTCCAGTTGGAGGCCACCACATCCCAAGCATTGCTGGCACCATTGAAACCAACGCCTGCGCCGAGGCCGTTATTGTCCCAAAACAGGTTCACCGCACTGGCAGTGCCGCCAAGCATGCTGACGCCGAGCAGAGCGGCAGCGGAGGTCGCGAGGATGCCGCGGCGCAGGATGGACGCGGGGCTCTTGCGAGCCTTGCGGGACGCCTTGCTGATGGTGCGGAGATAGAACGAGGAGCGAGTGGTGGTCTTCATGTGGAGTGGTTGGGTGAAAGGTTGGGTTTTGGGCTGGTGGGGATTGAGGGATGTGGTTGGCGCAGAGTTTGCTTTGAGGGGTAATGAGGGAGATCTACACTCCGGGGCAGCATTGCCCGGGATGCGTGGCGTAGCACCATGCCCGCCAGAGGTGTCGTGTGGTCTTTCCCATTGCTAGCGTTGTTTTTTCCGGTTTTCCTTTTCTCGTCAACGAAAAAAGTGGGCTGTTTTAAAATCGTTACACAGTGGTGGGATGTGAATAGTATTATCAAAGTGCGGTCTGCAAGATGACCGAAAATTTTTCTTCGGAAAAGAAGCTGCTCC
>JANLTG010000194.1:0-3230 GCA_031362805.1 bacterium | reverse complement strand
CGCACGCTCAGCCAGGCCGCTCTCCTCACTCCTGCCCGCTGGTCCGCTTCCCGCTGAACGCTCCTGGGGTTGCTCGTACGCTTACGATCATCTGTATTCAGAGGTTCGTTCGCCCTACTATTGGCTGTTCATCATCTATCTGAAATGCGTGGAATCAGCCGAACGACACTCCGGCGATATGCGGCGGATCAATGGTATCTTCGACCGCGATGATCTACATCCGGCTGGGGCTTTGACGTTCTTACAGTCGCAATTGCGCATTCCGATGATGTCGATCACTCATTCCGACGCGATGTCGATCACCGGCGGAGCGTAGCGACGCAAGCATTTCCATTGTGAGAGAGTGATCGACATCCGTCAAGGATTTCGTTCTCTCATCCTCCTGGTCATTCGCTGTTTCATCTTGGCGGGGGAGGGTTTTCGGCGCGGGCCGGAGCGGAGCCCGTCACCGCCGTCAGGCGGTGCGCCGCAGGCGAGGGCGCAGCGGAGGGCCGCGCCGAAAACGGCCGGGTTCCTACCCCTGTTCCTCATCCTTACCTCCTCGCAGTTGCCCCTTCCGGATCGAATCGCCCTTCAGTTCCAGGCGATGCGCCGTATGAACGAGCCGGTCCAGAATGCTGTCGGCGATGGTCGGATCGCCGATCTGCGCATGCCACTTGGCGACCGGATACTGGCTGGTCAACAGCGTGGCACCGGTCTGATACCGGGCATCGGTGATCTCCAGAAAAGCACGCCGGTCATGATCGGTCATCGGGATCATCGCCCAGTCATCGACGATCAGGGCGTCTGCGCGGCTGAGATCACCTAGCAACTTCAGGTAGCGCCCGTCAGCACGAGCCAGTTCCAGTTCGCGGAACAGGTGCTCGGCCCGGAAGAAGTACACGGTGAAGCCATCGCGGCACGCCTTCTGTCCGAAGGCCTTCGCCAGGTAGGTCTTGCCGAGCCCGGTCGCACCGGTGATGAAAATCGGGTGATGCCGGCGTACCCAGTCCGAGTCATGCAGCAGAGACCGGATCAGTTGCCGATCCAAGCCGCGGGCCGCTCGGTAGTTGATGTCTTCCACGCAGGCCGGACCCAGCAGACGCCCTACTTTCAAGCGCCGGGCCAGCGCCCGGTTCTGCCGCCAGTTCCATTGCTGATCAACCAGCAGCGCCAGACGTTCTTCGAACGCAAGCTGACGATATTGCGGGTCTTCCTGTTGTTGCGTGAAGCCTTCCGCCATGCCGCGCAGGCGCAGCGCATATAGCTTCTCGACCATCGGTTGGTTGAGCATAGTTTCTCCTTGTGTTGGGGTTGGGGTTGATAAGTCCGCTAGGAGCTCAAGAGCCCGGCGGAGGATCGTAGTAGTCAGCGCCGCGAATGTTATCGTGCGGCAAGGCCAGTGGTGGCGAGGCGGGGTTCCTCGGCGGCAGCGGCAACTGATCCAGGTTGTTTTTCAGGATCGACTCCAGGCTCTGGCAAGAGTAGGCCCGCACACGCAGCGCTCGTTCGCAAGCCGCCTCCATTCGTTCGGCCGGATACTCGCCGGCCAAACGCAAGATGCCCAGACAGGCGCGGTAGCCCTGCTCGGGATGGCGCTTAGCGGCCAGTGTCGCTTCCACTAAAGCGGCTGTCGTCGGGCCCGTGAGGCGAGCCTCCTCGATCAGGCGCGAGGGCGGGCGGTCCATATACTTCTGATGTGACTTGGGTCGATGCTCCAGCAATGTGGTGAGGGAACCTTGCTTCCCGGAGCGGACATGCGAGGCAACCCGCACGCCGCGATGGAAGATCTCCACCGTCGTCGCGGTGCAGCGCAACTCGACGTGCTGATCCACCAGCGCGTACGGCACGCTGTAGAAGTGCCGGTGCTGGGCTTCCACGTGGTAATCACGGTTCACGCGGACCGTCTCCCATTCGCCCACTTCGTAACGATGCGTGGGCAGCGGTCGCAGCGCGGGCCGGTCCAGTTGCTCGAACAGTTCAGCCCGCGTGCCCGGACGTTTGCGAAACCGCCGCTGGTTGAGCTTCACCAGTAGTTCTGCGATAGCTTCGTTCAGTTCCCCCAACGAGTAAAAACGCCGATTCCGCAGCGCCATCACGATCCAACGCTGCACCACTTGGACGCCCACTTCCACCTTGGCTTTGTCGCGCGGGCGGCGCGGACGCGCGGGCAGAATCGCCGTGCCGTAGTGCTCGCCCAGTTCTTCGTAGGTGCGGTTCAGTTCCGGTTCGTAACGGCTCGGCTTGGTGACGCCGGACTTCAGATTATCGGGCACCACCAACTCCGTCACACCGCCGAAGAACTCGAAGGCGCGTTGGTGCGAGCCGATCCAACTGGCCAAGTCTTGGCCCGGCGTGGCTTCGGCGAAAGTATAACTGCTGGCGCCCAGCACGGCCACGAAGATCGCCGCTGCGAAATCGACTTCGCCACTGGTGTTGTAGATCGGAATCGTCGCGCCCGCGTAGTCGACGAACATCTTCTCGCCGGCGCGATGCTCCTGGCGCAACACCAGGTCCAGCTTCTTTAGCCAATCGCGATAGAGCTCGCAGTACCGGCTGTAGCTGTAGCCTGCGTCGTGGTTGATCCGGTATTCCTCCCAGATCAACTGCAAAGTCAGATCCTTGTGGCTTTGTAGCTCACGTTGGATCGTCAGCCACTCCGGCTCGCGGTGCTTACGCCAGAACTCCGGCGCGGGCTGGTGCGGATAGAGCTTTCGCTCGATCTCCGCCTCATCCCATTGGCCCGCCTCCGGCCAAGTCACTCCGGCGGCACTGGCCGCCGCCAGGTACTCGCTAACCGTGCTTTGGGCGATGCCGCAACTGTCGGCGATGGCCCGCTGGCTCAAGCCGCGGGCGTGCAGGTCCAGAACTCGTTTGATTTTGCGCATAGGCAGCCTCTTCTGTGGCAATTCAGGGTGTCTCCTCTGTTCATCAGAGGGCCCTTTTCGCCACGGCTGCTTGCGCCGCTAGCCCGAACCCATGCCGATCACCATTCCGATCCTCCGGTCAAAAACTGATCGCCATCAGGCCGGAATCGTGATCGACATCACTTCGGAACGGTGATCGCCATCGGTTCGGAATCGTGATCGCCTTCGCCCGGAATCCGCAGATGTATCGGTAGCGGCGGCAGGCATCGCAGAATTCAGCGAAACGACGGTGTTCGAGTGTTTCTACAACCGCCAGGTTGCTATTCGTTTTGGTAGCGCTTGAGAGAGGTTGCTCGCTTGGCGGGGTTGTCTGTTGGGGCTGGT
>JANLTG010000179.1:0-6749 GCA_031362805.1 bacterium | reverse complement strand
AGCCGTCCCGGCGACGCCTCCCGGCAGCCGCGGTTTGGCAAACCAAACCGTGCGGGAAAATTCAGAGCCCAAACGGTGTTCGGCGCGACGCCGAACACGGCACGCGAGACGCGCGCGCTCCCCTGAATGGAATCGTTCCGGATCAGTGATCGGTTGAGCAGTGCCTCCGCCCGGCGGGTTTGCTTTGGTTGCCATGCCCTTTGCATGGTTTAATAAATCCACTGGATGCGCGTCTGAAAGCTGTCCGTCACGCCCGTGGTGTCGAAGCGCTCGAGCCAGGTGTGGCCCCAGCCGAAGCCCAGCTTCCAGCGCCGAGTCGCCCACCAGTTGATGCCAAGATAAGTTTTGTCAAACGCGCCACCCTGCACCGCCCCGTCGTCGAGATCTTCATGGGAAAACCGCGCTACGATTTCAGGCGCGCCCCAACGGCCTTT
Organism: bacterium; assembly: GCA_031362805.1. GTDB lineage: Bacteria > Verrucomicrobiota > Verrucomicrobiia > Limisphaerales > RI-55 > RI-55. The sequence goes on along the minus strand of JANLTG010000179.1, from coordinate 6,315 downwards.
GGGCATGACCCGGCGGGCGTAGCCCACCGTGCGGTCATAAGGCCGCGTTTCGCCGGTGAGAATCCAGCTCGCGGTGACGTAGTAGCCGGAGAATTCCGGGTCCCCCGACGCGCCCGAACTCACCCACGCGCGGTTGTATTCGGCGAGCAGCGAGACCGGCCCTTCGTTCCACAACGCTTCGAGCCCGAGATGCCACGCGTGATCACCGACGAGATTGCCCGAGTCCACGTACGGGTCGGTGACGTTGGATTCCGGACGTCCCTTGTAACGCATCGTGTTCTCGTCCGCGCCGGCATAACGACCCGAGACCCCCAGGTGGAGGAAGCTGGTGCCGTCGCGTTGGTCCCAAGCGAGGCCGGTGAAGCGCGCCGTGACATCCGTGCCGCTGTCGTCGAACGCATCGCCACCCGCCCACCAGTCATTGAACACGCCGGCGGAGGCTGTCATCCGCTGCGCCTCGCCGATGACCTGGGTGAGCTTGAGGCCGATGTTGCGCGAGACGAAGAAGGGACTCAGCACGCGCTCCTGGTGCGGCAGGCTGGCGGAGTCCCCCACCATTTCGTAGGCAAACGTCTCCTTGGTCTTGCCCACCGTGAGCTTGGTCGCCGGGCCGGCCAGCGGAAAGGTGAGTGAGACGTCGGTCAGATTCCACAATTCCTCCGGCTCGGTCTCGAAGCCTTTGTATTCCCCGGCCACGAGGTAGCTGACCTTGTAATCCGTGCCCAGCGTGCCGCGAACCATCAACCGCGCCGCCCGCGCTTCCCATTGGTCCTGCTGTCGGCCGACCTGCGCAACGCTCTCGCTGTCCTGATAGAACGCCGTGTAGTCCGCGAGCAAAACGAGCCCCACCTTGAGCGTGAACCAGCGTTCCTTGATTTGCGTCCGTTCCACAAATGACGGCGGCACATCAGGAACGAGAAACGGCTGGTCGGGTGGCGGGAGCGGGGCAGCCTCGAACTGGCCGGGCGCCGGAGGTGGCTCGGATTCTTCGGATTGTGCGTGCAGTCGAGACACGCAGACCACGCTCTCTGCCAGCGCGCCAACGAGCGCGGCGGCGAGGAGGCTTTTCCGGCCGTGCCGAAGCGCTGCGAAGGCGGGCGGGTGGGGGGTCTTCACGGTTGTGATTTTCAGATTGAACAGGAGGCAACAGAGGAAGCAGAGAATTCCTTTCCGGTCTCTGCTCTCTCTGCTTGCACCAGTTGAATCTGGGGTTTCATCCTTCGTTCGCTCTGCGAATTCTTTTTGAACTTCCCGGTGGCAGGTAGTTTTCGCCGGTCACGACGCGTTTGCCGGTCTGGGCTTCGAGTTCCAGGCGGGCGCGTTTCGCAATTTTCCCACCCGTTTTCGCGGCAGTCTGGTTCTCGGCCAGGCCGGTGGCGGCAGTGGTCTCGGCAATCTGGCGGGTGGAAAGCTCGGCCAAAGCGGTGAAGATCAGTTCCGCCTCGCTCATGTGGTCGCGGAGGTTCTGGGTCTTGAGACCTTTCAAATCTTTGTGGGCCGTGACGCTGACGCCGCTCCACTCCTGATGGATGAGGTTGGTGAGGATGGCGTATTCATCGCCTTTCTTGATGTCGTGCGTGGCCCAGTAGTCGGTGAGTTTGTTGCGGGTCTCCTGGCCGGTCATGCGCTGCTGAATCCACTTCTCGCTACGGCCATGTTTCTGCCAGGTGGCGCGGGCGCGTTCGAGGGCGCGGGCGGGATCGGACATCTCCTGCATCCGCTCGTAGCCGGTTTTGGCGAGCCAGAGTTTGATCGGCTCGGCCTTGGGGCTGGGCACGCTCTGGACGAGGCGCAGCAGCGTCTCGGCATTGGCGACATCGGTGAGCCGTTGCTTTCCGTCATCCGCTGCCATTTTCAACTGGTAACAATTTGTTACCAGTTCACTTCCCTCCTTGGCCAAGCGCCCTTTGAGAACCTTCCAATACTTTCTGGACGCCTGATAATCCGGCTGCTGCGTCAACACCCGGATGATGTCCACGACGGAGAAAAACCACGTCTCGGTCTTCTCATCGTAGCTGCGCCGGATTTCGTGTCCCTCAAATATGGCCAGGTCTTTTTTCATGATGGCGCGATGATTTGCAATTTCAGTAGGTGACAAACAGTCACCGGCTGAGTGAACAGGAGGGAGCAGAGGAAGCGGAGAATTCATTTCCAAACTCTGCTCTCTTCCGCCTTCGCGGCGCGCCATAGCGCCGCTTCGGCGCGACGGCGGCTGCTTGCTCCCTTGGCCCGCCATAGCTTCTGAGCGACGGCGGCTGTTGATTCCGGATTTTCATTTCGCTGGTGAAGTCGCGGGCCGGCCACTCGGCCAGCCCGTGTGTTTCACAATCGAATCATTTTAGAAAAAGGACCGCACCCGGATGGAACAGGTGCGGCCCGGTGGATAGAGTCAGTGCGTTATTTGCCAGCCGCGCCCTTGCTCAGGCTTTCGAGCACTTGATCGAGCGAGAAACTGCCGACCTTCTGGCTCGGCGGGAATTCCTGGAACGTGGCGAGGAACTTGCCGATGTATTGCTGCGCCGGCACGAGCAGGAAGACGCGATCAATCCTCCATTTCGGGTAACCGATGGCGATTTCGTCAGCCTCCTCGAACGGGTCGGTGCGGAGATTGAAGAGCTTGGGCAGCCGCAAGGGCGTGAACGGATCCTGCCAGACTTCGAAACCTTCCGAGCGTTGCTCGGCGAAGACGATCTTCCAGTTGTCGTAGCGCAGCGCCACGAGCGAGCCGTCGTCATTGAAGTAGAAGAACTCGTGGCGCGGGTTGGGGGCTTTGCCGGCCAGCGTGTCGGTGATGTTGTATCCATCGAGATGCACCTTGAAGGTCTTGGCGCCGACTTTCATGCCTTTGAGGAGCTGTTCCTTCACGTCGGGGACGCCGGCGGCGGCGAGCAGCGTGGGCAGCATGTCTTCATGAGAGAAGAGGTCGTTGTTGACGGTGCCGGGCTTGATGACGCCAGGCCAGCGGATCACGCAGGGCACGCGATAGCCACCTTCCCAGTTCTCGGCCTTCTCGCCACGGAAAGGTGACGTGCCACCGTCAGGCCAGGAGAACTTCTCCGCGCCGTTGTCCGTGGAATACATCACGATGGTGTTGTCCTCGAGGCCGAGGGCCTTGAGCTTGTCGAGGAGCTGGCCGACCATGCCGTCGTGTTCGACCATGCCATCGGGATAAACGCCGAGACCGGTCTTGCCTTCGCTTTCCTTCTTGAGATGCGTGTGGATGTGCATGCGGGTGGAGTTCCACCAGAGGAAGAACGGCTTGTCCGCTTTCTTCGCCTCGTCCAGATACTCGAGGCTGCGCTTGGTGATTTCCTCATCAATCGTCTCCATGCGCTTCTTGCCCAGCGGACCGGTGCTCTCGATCCTCTGCGTGCCGTCCGGGTTCGCCCAGGTGTGGATGACGCCGCGCGTTTGGAACTTTTTGATCATGGCGGGATCTTTGAAATAGTCCGGATTCTCGAACTCTTCCTCGGCATTAAGGTGGTAGAGCGAGCCCATGAACTCGTCAAAGCCGTGCGCGGTCGGCAGATGCTCGTCGCGGTCACCGAGGTGATTCTTGCCGAACTGCGCGGTCATGTAGCCCTGCGCCTTGAGGAGCTCGGCGATGGTGACATCACGGGCCTTCAGACCTTCCGGTGCTCCGGGCAGACCGACCTTGAGGTTGCCGGTGCGGAAGCCGACCTGGCCGGTGATGAAGGCGGAGCGCCCGGCGGTGCAGCTCTGCTGGCCATACCAGTCGGTGAACATCGCGCCTTCCCGGGCGATGCGGTCGATGTTGGGCGTTTTGTAGCCCATCATGCCATGGTTCATGGCGCTGATGTTCCAATAGCCGATGTCGTCGCCCCAAATGACGAGGATATTGGGTTTCTTGTCCGCCGCTTGAACGGAAGTCGTGACGCTCAAGAGCGCCGCGCCCGCCGTCAGAAGGGACAGGCTGTAGGTGAGTAGTTTGCTTTTTGTTTTCATGCCTTTTGCTTTTGGTCTGGTTGATTGGCACCGCTTCTCACAAGCCGGCTGCCAGAAATTAAAGGGCGCAGCCTAGGGCCTGGCCAGCGTAATGGCCAGCGATTCTGTGCGCGCTCGGGGAAGGCGGATGAGGTTACCGCTCCCCAAAAGCGGCGAGCCTCCCCCGCCTTCCAGTCACCACCGGTGCGCCGCACGATCTATTTGACAGTTGATCTTCGCGTAAGGTTGATTGGGCGCCAACGCCAAGCCTTTCGCAGAATCCGCCAGTCCAACGGCCCGGCACCAGGCCGATGCGGACAATATCGGAAAGAGGTGGGAGCGAACCACGAATGAACACCAATCGACACAAAGCGGCGCCGATCAAAGCCCTGTCGGGCGTCAGAATTCTCACTCACGGTTTGGGAAAACCTGGCGTGGTCGCCGTGGGGCCAAGGGTCGCCCGCTTTTATGCGGGTGGCTTCGTGTCCCTTCGTGGTTGAACTGAATTGTTCCGTAAACTTGCAACCCAAATGAACGCTCACCGCCCTCGCCACCACCCGCTGCGGCAGCGCGCACGAGGCATGGCGCTTTCGCTGGTGCTGGTCATCGGGCTGGGGTCAGGCGCCGAGGTGAGGTCGGCCAGCATCACGGTCTTTGCCGCCGCCAGCTTGACGGACAGTCTGAAGGTCATCGCCGCCGACTTTGAAAAGCAAACGGGCGACAAGGTATACTTCAACTTCGGCGCTTCGAGCATGCTGGCGCGACAGATCGAGGAAGGCGCGCCGGCGGACATCTTCTTTTCAGCGGACGAAGCCAGGATGGATGGCCTGGAGAAAAAGGGATTGCTGGCGAAGGACACCCGCACGAGCCGGCTTTCCAACTTGCTCGTCATCGTCGTGGCCACCGAAGCCGGCGCCGCCATCGCCAGCCCGAAGGATCTGGCCACCGCCAAGGTCAAACGGCTCGCGCTAGCCGAACCGCGAACGGTTCCCGCCGGCCTTTACGCGAAGGCGTATCTGCAGCAGCAAAACCTGTGGGCCGCCGTCGAGGCCAAGGTCATTCCCACCGAGAATGTCCGCGCGGCCCTGGCGGCCGTCGCGGCCGGCAACGTGGCGGCCGGCATTGTTTACAAAACCGATGCGGCCAGCTCGAAGCAGGTGAAGGTCGCCTATGAAGTTCCGGCCCAAGACGGCCCGGCGATCAGTTACCCGGTGGCGCTCCTCAAAGACGCCAAACAACTCGACGCGGCGCGGCGCTTCCTGAAACATCTCGCCACGGGCGAGGCAACCCGGGTGTTCGAGAAGTTTGGTTTCATTGCCCGACCGTAACCAGGCGACGCATGACCGGCGACGAGTGGCAGATCATCTATTTCACCACCTGGGTGTCCGCGCTCAGCGTGCTGCTCATCCTGCCCGCCGGGCTGGCGATGGCGTGGCTGCTGGCGCGGTACGACTGGCGGGGCAAATCCATCCTGGAAACGCTGATCGCGCTGCCCCTGGTGATGCCCCCGGTCGCGACGGGGCTTATACTTCTCAAAGTGCTCGGGAGGCGCGGACCGGTCGGCGGCTTCCTTCACGAGCAGTTCGGCATCGAGGTTGTGTTCACCTGGCGGGCCGTGCTGGTGGCGCTCGGGATCATGTCGTTACCGTTGCTCGTGCGCTCAGCCCGCATCGCGTTCGAGGAAGTGGACCCACGACTGGAACAGATCGCCCGCACGCTCGGCGCGGGCGCGGGGCGGGTCTGGTTGACCATCAGTTTTCCGCTGGCGCTGCGCGGCATCATCGGCGGCGCGTTGCTGGCGTTTGCGCGGGCGCTGGGCGAATTCGGCGCGACCATCATGATCGCGGGCAACATCCCGGGGCAGACCTCCACTTTGTCGCTCGCCATTTTCCAAGCCGTGCAACTGGGGGATGATACCCAGGCGTTCCGACTGCTGGGCGTCTCGGTGGCGCTGGCCTTCGGCGCCGTCTTCGCGAGCGAGTGGTTGCTGCGGCGCAAGAAGCGATGAAACTCGGACTGCGCCAAATCAAACTGCCGCTGGTGGATTTCACGCTGGCCCTCGATCTAACGGTCGAGGCCCGCGTGCTGGGACTTTGTGGACCGTCTGGCGCCGGCAAGACTTCGTTGCTGGACTTGATCGCCGGCCTGCGCCGTCCGCGCTCGGCCACCATTCAGATCGACGAACTGATCATGGAAGACACGGCGCGGGGCATTTCGCTTCCGGCACGACTGCGCGGCGTCGGCTATGTGCCGCAAGATCTCGCGCTGTTTCCCCATCTTTCGGTCACTGGCAACCTGCGTTACGGACTGCGGGAGAACGTTGCCCTGGCTTCGAAATTCAAGTTCGAGCATGTCACGGAAGTGCTCGAC
>JANLTG010000144.1:0-8525 GCA_031362805.1 bacterium | reverse complement strand
CTGAAAGGCCAGCGTGGCCAGAATCACGACAGCCGCCGCCGCAGCGACACGCCATGCCCACGCAGGAAAATTGACCGGGACAATCTTGCGCCTCTGCTCAGCAGCAGCTTGACGCGGATGAAGAGCCTCCTCGCGACCCGCCGCGATGCGCTCCAGGTCCGCGACCATCACCGCTTGCTCTGACACGGTGCGCAGGAACTCCCGGGCGATGGCATCGTCGCGCAACAACTCGACGACCTGATGGCGTTCCTCCGGCGTCACGCGACCGTCGAGATAACGCAACAAGAGTTCGTACTGTGAATCGTTTGGACTCATGGAACCTGACCTCCACGAGCTTGAGCGTTCCCCAGTTTTCCCTCGACGCACTCCTTCAAGCTCTCGTGCAGGCGGGAGACGCGCTTGTAAATCGCATTCAACCCGATTCCCATCTGCTCCGCCACCTCCTCGCAACTGTAGCCGTCGAAGTAGCGCAGCTTGAGCAAACGCCGCGCAGACTCGGGCGCCGCCGCCAGACAATCCTGCAATGCTTCGACCTTCGCACCGGCCGAATACGCCGCCTCGGACTGCCACTCGTGTTCCAACAGTTCGAGAATGTCCGCGTCGAGGCACAGGGTTTCGCGCTGGTGCCGACGCAGCCAGTCGATGCCTTCGCGCCGGGCCGTGATGAACGCCCACGACATCAGCGCGGCCTCGTTCTCGAAACTCACCTCGCGCGTCATCGCCTTGAGCGCGACGTTTTGGAAAATATCCTCCGCCGCGTGCGTGTCGCGCACCACCAGCCACGCCGCCGCGGAAAGGCGCGTGCGCCATTTCATCAACGTATGCAGAATGTCCGGTTCAGAAAGCATGGTGCAGAGAGTCAACGGATGGCTTCGCCTAATCCTGACACCATCCTGCAACTCTCCCCGCGCTGAGTCTATCCCGGAACAATCCGCTGATGGGAGCCGGGTCTTCAGGCTTGCGGATTCTGGGTTTTCCGAAAACGAGCGGACCGACGAGCATGGCCGGACAAGTCGCTTGGCACCCGCCGCCCAGTAATCTTCATGATCTGCTGAAAGCGGATCCCGAACTTGTGGAGAGGAACGTCAAAGAAATGGTGGTGATGGGAGGCCGCAACAATGACGGGTTCAACCTTTCGCGTCACGATCTGGTTGCCCAGTCAGAGTATGTCACCCACCACTGACCGCCGCCGCTCGTGATCAGTCAGCACGGCGGGGCCACGAAGACCGGCGCCAAGCTATCGGGAGCCGGCGCTGAAAACCCCGTATGAGCGGGCTTCTATCAGCACTTCGACAAGACTTACCAGGGGCGCTCCAGTTGGGACGAAGTCGCCGTGCTCTACGGAGTGCGGGGTCTGGGGCGCTATTTCAATGAAATGACAACCGGCACGGGAAAACTGAGAAGCGGTTTTGAACGGCGGATGCAGCCGGGCCGTCGATCCTATTTGCAAACGAAGCTGTCGGACCACGAATTTGTCGACATCCTCGAGCCGCTGATGATCCAGCCACCGAAGGCAGGAGCGGCGAAGTTCAACAAATGACATTCGTAAAAAGAGCGAAGAGTCACTGGGTGACCGCTCTCGAGCTGCCGCTGCATTCGCTGGTGGTGCTCCACCGCAAAAGCCGGCACGATGCGCATCAAACGCCACCCATTCCACCCGTCACGTTATGGCCGACACGGCACGAGTTCCTGGCATCACGACTCTATGAGATTCTACCGCTTCCTTGTGGCCTTCTTCAGCTCCTGCGCACTGGCGACAGCTGATTCTCCGCCGCCAAACAGCGATCCCATCGAGGGCAAGTGGTATGGCGTGGCGGGTTTTCCGCAGGACCGCGTCGAGATGGGCTTCGAGTTCAAGCGTGACCCGAAGGGCGTGCTTAAGGCTTATCACTACCTCCCCGTAAATAATTTTTACGGCCTCGAGCTTCCGGGTGATGTCGAGAAGGAGAATGACAAATTTCTCATCCGCTCCTGCGCGGTCAGCCTAAGCTTCGTCGGGGATAAACTCGAAGGCACTTTCTTCCCCTTGAAAGCGCCGATCAGTTTGATCCGCGTTGAGAACTTGCCCGTCGAAAAGGCAGTGCCCGAGTTGCCGAAAGGCCCCGATCCCAAGTGGCGCGCGAAACTCGGTGGCGCCATCTACGCACCCGCCGCCGTGCGTGACGGCATCGCCTACGTCGGCACCACGACGGGGATTTTCAACGCCATCAACATCAAAGACGGCAGCTTTGTCTGGGCGGTGCTTGCTGGTCGTCCCGTGCATGGCGAGGCTCTCGTCACCGACGACGCGGTCTATTTCACCTGCGATAACGGCTTCCTCTTCAAACTCGCCCGTGCTGACGGCAAGGAGATTTGGAAATACGATCTCGGCGGCGAACGCGTGCCGCGCGTGCTCTTACACCAGACCGTCTTCGAGTGGGATTATCGCTCGCCCATGCCCGCACTCGCCGACGGGGTGCTCTTTGTCGGCTCGGCCGACGGTGCCTTCCATGCCGTGAAGGCCGACACGGGCGAACGTTTGTGGCGCTTCGAAACCAGGAGCCGCATTCGGTGCGACGCGCTCGTCGTCGGTGCGCAGGTGATCGTCGGCAATTTCGAGGGCCTCCTCTACGCGCTCGAACGCGCCACCGGCAGGGAAGTGTGGCAACGCGAGACGCGGGGTCCCCTCAACGCCGCACCTGCGCTCGTCGGCGACAAGCTCATCGTTGCCAACCGCAACGGATTGGTCGGCGCTTTCGAACCGGCCACGGGCGGGACCATCTGGCGTGCACTGCTCTGGGGCTCTGCCGCCGAGTCTCCCGCCGTGCCGTTTGGCGACTACTTCTACATTGGTGCCTCCGATCTCCGCCGCATCACCTGCTACGATCCAAAGGACGCCCGCGTCGTCTGGCGCACCGACATCTACGGCATCGCGTGGGGCCGGCCCGTCGTGACCGGCAAGGTAGTCTATGCCAGTGCGGGCGGCTACGAGCCCTACCAGATGCGGCACCTTGGCGGCATTGTCGCAATGGAACGAGCCACGGGAAAAATCCTCTGGCGCTGGGCCGCGCCGACCGTTCCCGATCTATACGAGAGTGGATTCGCCGCTGGCCCGACGCTCGCCGGTGACACGTTGCTCGCCGGCAGCATGAACGGCACTCTCTACGGATTTCTAATTCCGTGAAATCCCTCCGCCTCGTCACCCTGCTGGCGATTCCAGGGCCGGCCAGGCCGGCGCCATAGATGCGCCCTGGCTGAACCCGCGAGAAAGCCAGGACAACGTTCTTGTCACCCGCCGATGAAGGCATAAGGTCACCGTCAATGAACCTGGCGCGAAAGCAATTCTCCCGGAACCGCGCAGCGTCCAGAAAGCAATTTCCTCTCAGTGTTCTTGAAATTCGGTGACGCTGCCAGTCAAAGAGAATTGATGAACACGACGCGCCCGCTCCGGCATCGACTCTGGCGCCTCAGCGCACTGGTGACGGCCTTCATCTCGTGTGGCAGCCCGGTCGTCCGGTGCGTGGAGATCGCCTCGCCTCCGTTGCCCCGAGTCTACCACGTTGACAGTCGCACGGGTTTGGATGCAAACCCCGGCACGCGCGACCAGCCTTGGAAATCCCTCGGACCGCTTAGCGCGGTCACCTTCCACCCTGGAGACTCCGTCCGGTTCGCGCGCGGGTCGACGTTCGAGGGCGGGTTTGCGGTCAACCAGTCGGGAACTTCGAATGCACCGATCGTGTTGATGGCCGACGGCGAGGGGGCCATGCCCAGATTCACCAACCCGCAGTTGCCGGTCCTGAATGGCAACGCGATTCAAATCAACGCGAGCCATGTGGTCGTCGACGGGTTGTTCTTCGAACGTTGCCCGCCCAACCCCGTCCCGGCGGACATTCGCAAGCTGGGGGCCGTCTTCCTGGCACAAAGCGCGAACGACTGCGTGGTCCGCAATTGCGAGATGACCCGGACGCCGATCGGCGTCACCGTTTACGGGCAGCATAATTTGGTCACGCGGAATCACATTCACGACAACAACGAACCCATCCAGCCGCACTGGGGTCCGATGGGCGTGGTCATCTGTGGATCGCACAACGAAGTTTCGCACAACCGGTTTGAGAACTACGCCGCGCCGAGCAATGAATATGGCCACGACGGCGGCGCCATCGAGATCAACGACCGGTCCCTGCCGAAGGAGGATGTGCATATCCACCACAACCTGTCGCTGCGCAACCAGGGCTTCGTCGAGTGGGTCGGGCGGGTGAAACAGGACAACTTTTGGATTCACCACAACGTCTGCATGGACTTCCAGTCTTTCCTCGGGTTCACGGGGCCGTGCACCAACATCCGGGTGGAGCACAACACGGTCGTCCGCGTCCTGGCCCATGACGAGACTGACTCCGAGGACGTGATTTTTTGGAGCTACTTCGGCGGCAATACGAACATTGCGTTCCGCAACAACATTTTCGTTTACGACCCGGCGCGGGTGGAGCTCATGTTCGCTCGTGGGGAGCTGAACCACTCCCACAATCTCTTCTTTCGGACAGATCTCGCGACCCTTCCGCGTCAGGCCAATCGCGACGCCTACCAGCGAAAGATCCTTGGTGGGGGCGCCCATCTGCGCGAAGGGGACGTCGTCGGTGATCCGCTTTTTGTAGACGCGACCATGGGCGACTTCCGACTGAGGCGGGGAAGCCCGGCGATCCGTGCTGGTGCGGAGCTCGGCTACGCAATCGATTTTGACGGCCGCCCGATCCCTGCAAGTCGGCGGCCTGACATTGGCGCGTTCCAGTTCGCCACGGACGGTGAATGAACCGGCCGATACTCGAGTCGACAAACCCTTTTATTGGGACGGATACGCTTCGCAGAGCGCCCGCACGGGTGCCTTTAAAGGAATCATTTCGATGCCAAGGCGGGAGCCGACGCACCAGCCTTGTTCCCTTGGAACGGCCGAAGATACCATTGCTTGAAACGGGCCCAATGCCGTCCAACATCGTCCGCGAAGATCAGCGTGCAGGGAACGAGATAGAGCGTGATGACCGTGGTGAAGAGAATTCCGAAGCCCATCGACACCGCCATGGGGATGAGGAATTGAGCTTCCAGCGACCGGTCGAAGATCATGGGCGCGAGACCGACGAAGGTCGTCACGGAGGTGAGGACGATGGGTTGGAAACGCCGGGCACCCGCTTCCATGGCCGCCTGGAGCAGAGTGATGCCTTCGGCCCGGCGCTGGTTGACGTAATCCACCATCACCAGCGAGTTGTTTACCGAGATGCCCGCCAGCGCGAGCATGCCGAAGATGGAAAGGAATGACGGCGTCATGCCCATGACCATGTGGCCGAGCAGGGCGCCGATGGCCCCCAGCGGGATGATCATCATGACGAAGATCGGCTGCGTGAGCGATTTTAGCGGAATGGCCAGCAGCGCAAAGATGGCGATCAGCAAGGCAACCGTTCCGAGGATCGTCCGTTTCTTCGATTCCGCGGCCTCGGCCACGTAACCCTTGAATTGAAAGGAGATGCCCTCACCTTCGAGGCACAGCTGGGTCAACTTGGGTTCCAGCTCGCGGGCGATGCCGATGACGTCGATGGTGTCGTCGACCGGTTGCGCGCCAATGCGAATCACTTCGGCGGAATCGTTTCGTTCCACGAAAGACGGGGCCTTCGTGAACTTGATCTCAGCCACCGTCGCGAGCGGCACTTCGGCGCCGCGCGGCGTGCGGATCTTCATCTGATCGAGCGTGTGCAAGGTTTCGCGATCCTTCTTGGGCAACCGGACCATGACGCGGATGTCGTCGATCCCGCGCTGCACCCGCTGCGCCTCCTCGCCGTAAAAGGCCTGGCGAATCTGCCGCGCGAGCAACGCCTGATTGAGTCCGAGCTCCGCGGCCCGCGGTTTCAAGGAGAGTTCCAGTTCGTCCTGGCCGTAGTTGACCTGTGCCCACGCGGTGCGAATGCCCCCGTAGCTTTCCAACAATACCTTCATCCGCTCCGCGATCTCCGCCTTCTTGGGCGAGGAAGGGCCGCGCAGTTCCAGATTGAGGTTCGCATCGGCGTATTCCTGGCCGCCTTCGAACGACTGCTCGGCGTAAACACGAAACCTCAATGCCTCGGGTATCGGACCAATGAGTTCGGTCCAGCGATTGGCGATCTGGCTGTTGCGAGGCCCGGGTTCGCTCCGCTCGCTGGGATCCGTGATCTCGAGCGAGACGGAACCGGCGGCCTTGGTAAAACTGCTTCTTGCGTCATAGCCACCAATGACGCGCGAGACGTTGCGGATGAGTGATTCACCGGTCCCGGGATCGACAAACTCTTTCTTTACCTGCTCGAGCGCCGCCGAGATTCGGTCGATGTATTTTGCAGTGGTTTCCAATGGGGTATCCTCGGGCAGGCGGAGGGTCACGGTGATGCGCCGGGAATCAACGGAGGGAAACGAAACGAACTTCATTCGTCCCCCGACGCAGTAGCCACCCATCAGCAGGCCGAGGGCAACAAAACCGGCCAGGACCGTTGCGCGATGGTGCGTCGCCCATTTGAGCGTGGGCCGATAAACCCGGTCGACGAACTTCTCGATACCATTGGTGATCCGCTGCTGGAAACGATCGAAAGCGTTTGTCTTTTCGGTAAAGCGGATGTGTTTCAGGTGCGTCGGCAGGAAAAGTTTGCACGCCAGCAGCGAGAACAGGAGGACAGACGCAACCACGGGCGGAATCTCCTTCGCGTAGTCACCCCAGGTGCCTTCGAAGAAGAGCATCGGGACGAAGGCGACAATGGTCGTCAGTGCGCCGTAGGTGACCGGGGTGGACACCTCCTGCGTGCCCACGACCACGGCTTCGAGCGGTGCCATGCCGGATTTCAATTTGTCGTAAATGTTTTCACCCGTGACAATGGCGTCATCTCCGACGATGCCGATGACGATGAAGAAGCCGAACAGGCTCATCATGTTGGCCGTGACGCCCAGCCAGGGCATCATCATCAGGCCGCCGGCAAGCGCGACGGGGATACCCACAGCGATCCAGAACGCGAGCACGGGACGCAAGGTCAGCCCCAGCAGGATCAAAACGAGCAGGCCGCCCTGAAGTGTGTTGGATGCGAGGGAACTCAGGCGGGCGCGGATGGACAATGATTCATCGTTCCAGACAAACAGCTTGATGCCATCGGGAAAACGGGTGCCGGCCGTGCGCACGTACTCGCGGACCTTGTTCGAGATCTCGATGGCACTTTCGTTGCCGGTGCGCATCACCTGCACAAACAGGGCGCGCGCGCCGTTGAATTCCACCCGTTTGTCGCCTTCCTCGAAATCATCGTGGATCACAGCGATATCACCCAGCAGGACTTCGGCGCCATTTGCCGCGCGGATGGGTATCTTGGCAAACTCGGCCTCCGAATAGGCCTGGCCCCGCGTTCGTACAATCAACGTGCCGCTCTCGCTGTCGATGGCGCCCGCCGGCAGGTCAATGGAGAATCGCCGGATGGCATCCGCGAGGTCCTGGAAGCTCAGATTGTAGGCGAGCAGTTTGTCAGCCTTGGCTTCGACGGAAATCTCGTAGCGCCGGCCGCCCTCGATCCCGGCGCGGCTGATCCCGGGCATTTCGAGGAGATCTTCCTGCACGCGACGGGCAACCTTTCGCAAATCGTGTGCTCCCATGTCCCCAGTTACGGCGACACTCAACACTGCGAAATAACTTCCCGACTCGGGAATGAAGACCCGCGGCCGCTCGGTTTCATTTGGGAACGTCGTAATCGTATCCACCCGCGCCTTCACATCCTCCATCATCTCACGCAGGTCAGTGCCCGGCTCGGCGGTGAGGTAAAAGCGCGCCATGCCCCGGGAGCCATCGGCGTTCAACTGCTTGATGCCCTTGACCCCTTCGAGCGCCTCCTCGATCGGGATGAGGACCGCGCGCTCGACGTCCTTCGCGGTGCCGCCGCGGTAGGGCATCTCGATCATCACCGTATTCCAACTGAGCGCCGGCGTGATCTCCAGCGGGATGCGGTAGATGGCCGTGTAAATGCCCGCCACCAGAATGGCCAGCATCAGGAAATTGGCGGCGATGCCGTTGTTGGCGAACCAGCGGATCATGATTCAGTGCGGTTCATGACTTCTTGTTCTTGTCGCTGAGTTTGTCGACCGGTTTGACGGTGGAGGTGTCGTTGGATGCGCCGGTCGCCGCAGTGGTGGGCGGTGCGTCGATGTCGGGAATGATCTCCACCTTGGCACCGTTTGGCGCGTATACGAGGTGAGTGATGGATAGCAACGTTCCGTCTTGGACGAGCGGATCGCGCACGATGATGAATTGTTCGTCCGACCAGAGCGGAATGATGGTCTTTGCCGCCAGGGTCAGAGTGGCTTTGTCGATGAGCACGATCTGATCGAGCTGCCGCACTGCGATGCGGGGCAGGGCGACCACATTGGTGAGCACCTTGCCGGCGATGGAACCCGTCACCGGCTGTCCAATTCGCAGCGGCGGTTTGCCCGATTTCAAACCGAAAGGATCATCCACGCGGGCGATGGCAAAAAGCTCCAGTGAATTGTCGTCGAGTGCGCCGTCG
>JANLTG010000141.1:0-28648 GCA_031362805.1 bacterium | reverse complement strand
TTGATCCTGCCGAAACGCTATCCGCTGAAGCGCCTGCCATTGCCCGGCCGCACGAAGTATCAACAGGGCGGCGTCGCGATGGCTTCGGGAATCGGCGAGTCGGAAGAGTTCACGGCGCTGCGGGATTACCGGCGCGGCGATCCGATGCGGCGCATTCACTGGCGCAGTTGGGCGCGTTTAGGCAAGCCAATCGTGAAGGAGTTCCAGGACGAGTTCTTTGTCCGGCACGGCCTCGTGCTCGACACGTTTTGCAACGTCGCGCTCGACGACGCCTTCGAGGACGCGGTGTCCGTGGCCGCGTCGTTCGCCTGCACGATTCCCGACCAGGATTCGTTGCTCGACCTGATGTTCGTCGGCCCCAAGACCGTTTGCCTCACGACCGGCCGCAGCGTCGGGCACACCGAACAAATGCTCGAAGTGCTGGCGGCGATCAGCCCGAGTCGGGAGCCCCGGTTCGAGGAATTGTCCAACCTCGTCGTCAAGCACGCCAAGGCGTTGAGCGGTTGCATCCTCGTGCTCATGGCGTGGGATGAGCCACGCCGCGAATTGATCCGGCGCCTCAAGCAACTGCGGGTTCCGCAACAGGTTTTTCTGATGGTCCCACCGGGCGAGGCAGCGCGGGTGGATCGCGGCGCGCCCGCAGATCAGCCCGATCGCTTCGACGTCATCGAAACCGGCCGGGTCGCCGAAGCCTTCGCCAAACTGTGAACACGCCGCCGCTGCTGTTGGGAACCGCGCTGCTCTTTTGGGGCTGGCAGACTGGTTTGTTCCTGATTGCCATTCCCGCCGCCGCGCTCCTGGAGGTTTCACGCTGGATCCAGTGGCGCCTCGAACTCGAGCAAGACCACTACAACCGGCTGTGGAATCTCTCGGCGCTGCTGGTGATTGGTTTGGGCCTATACCAGTTCTTCACGCAGGGCGGGTATTCGGCCTTGACCGAAATGGTAGAGCGCGGACAGGCGGGGGCTCGCACCGAATCGTTGCGCAGCTTCAGCAATCTGGTGCTGCGCACCGTGCAATTGCTACCGGCCGCGCTGCTGTTGTTCATGGTCGCGTTTGCATACGGGCCGTTGCGCACGCTGCCCGCCACGACGTTCTCATTGCTCTATCGGCGCCTGGCTCAGAAATCTGCCGCCCCCGGCGCGCCGGCATTTCAGATGCCCACGATCAACCCGTCGTACGCCTACTTTATCCTGGTCCTCCTCGCGGCCAGCGCGTCGCAGGAGAATCCCACGTGGTACTTCCCCGCGATCACCGTCCTGATCGGTTGGGCGCTGTGGTTCCGGCGCGCGCGAAGTTTTTCACCCTGGGCCTGGGCCGGCGGCATGGCTCTCGCCGTGGTGCTCGGCTACTCATCGCAGATCGGCCTGGTCGCGCTGCAAAAAGTCCTTGAGCAATGGCAGAACAAACTGATGAGCGAGTTTGGCAATGCCTCCTTCGACACGGCCCAGACGCGGACGTCGATGGGGCGCAGCGGCAAACTGAAGCTTTCCGGTCGGATCGTGTGGCGCGTCCAACCGGGGCAAAGCAATCCTCCGGCACTGCTGCGCGAGGCCGCCTTCAACCGCTACGAGCAACCCACCGCTCCCCGCCGAGACGGCCGGTGGGACGAACCGGCCTGGACGACGCGACTGCGCAAGTTCGAGCCGATTCTGGACTCGGCATGGAATCGTCCGGCCGAAACTCGCGGACCGGAGCGAAACTACTCGTGGGTATTGAACTCGAACGCCACGCCGAGCCGGGCGGTGACACTCACCGGCTATACCCGCAACGGTGAAGCCAACCTGCCCCTGCCCAGCGGATCGATTCTCGTGACGGACCTCACTGCCTGGGTGGTGGCGTTGCACACGAATGGGATGGGTGCGGCGCGCATCAATGGGGCGCAATCCCTGGCCGTTCTCGAAACTCGTTACGGACCCACCGGCGGATTTGAGTCGCCACCGAATCCCGATGACCAGGATCTGGAGGGGCTGGCACCGGCCGACCTTCAGGCGGTGCAGCGCATTGCCCGCGAACTGAAGCTGGCAACTGCGAAGCCCGAGGCCGCACTCGCATTGATCCGGCTCTTCCTCTTCAACAATTTCGAGTATTCAACCGAGCTTTCCCCACCCATTGCCGGCTCCACCAACAACACACCGCTCGCTGCCTTCCTGCTCGATCGTCGCCAGGGTCATTGCGAATACTTCGCCACCGCCACCACGTTGCTCCTGCGCGCCGCCGGCATCCCCTCCCGTTATGCCGTCGGTTACAGCGTTCAGGAAAAACGATCGGGCAACGAGTATGTCATCCGGAATCGTCACGCCCACGCCTGGGCACTGGCGTGGATCAACCAGCGGTGGGTGGAAGTCGATTGCACGCCCGCCGGCTGGTTCGAGTCCGAATGGGCTCAGGTCGGCCCGTGGGAATCCTGGGGCGACTGGATCTCCGACGCCTGGCTGGGCTTTCATCGCTGGCGGCAGGGCGACAGCAATGTTCGGCTCTACGTTTTCCTTGGGGGCATGATCGCCCTCGGTTTCCTGGCGTGGCGTCAGCTGGCCGGCAAACAGTGGCGCCGGGCCCAGGACCGGCAACAGCGCGCGCGAGAAATGGAGCGACGCGGGATGGACTCGGAGTTTTTCCTGGTCGAGCAGGCTTTGGAGAAGAAACGACCGCGAACGGCCACGGAACCCGTCCGTGTCTGGCTGGCGCGCCAAAGCTTCAGCCCCCATGAATCAGGTCAATCGCTGCTGGAATTGCTCAATCTCCACTACCGGCATCGCTTCGATCCCGCCGGCCTTGCGCCTGAGGATCGGGCCCGGCTGCGCGATGGCAGCCTTCGCTGGCTCGCGGACCACCGGCTTCAAAACCTGCCTTGAGAAAAAGTAAAGCGCGGGCCAGACACACTTTGGCCCGCGCTTAAGCCACGACAAATCGAGTGCTACTTCAACACTGCGTCGTGGAATTCCTTCCAGTCATCCAGATTGTTCAGGTTGACTGCGTCATGACAGACCGAGCCTTCATCGGTGATGCCGCTCGCGCCGAGGATGCCCTTGCGCGTGCCGTCATCGTGGTTGTAGCCACGGATGGCGCGGTTGCTCTTGTCGATGGTGGCCTTGTCCAGCTTCGCGCCGGGCTGGCTCTTCACCCAGGCTTCGAA
Source organism: bacterium (assembly GCA_031362805.1). Lineage (GTDB taxonomy): Bacteria > Verrucomicrobiota > Verrucomicrobiia > Limisphaerales > RI-55 > RI-55. Next base: position 25,512 of record JANLTG010000141.1, on the reverse strand, counting down.
CTGCGGATAAGTCGGTTTCTTGGAGCTGATGAAGCTCTTGACGGCGTCGGCATTCAAGCCGAGCGCGGAGATGACCATCATGTCATAGCCCTGGCCGATGCCGGGATAGCCATCCGCCAGCTTGCCGGCGGCTTCGAGGGACACCTTCTGCCACAGGCGCGGCAGGTGCAAAACACCCAGCGGGCCGGCGGTTCCGGAGCTGATCAAGGGGACATATTTCGTGCTCATCGCGATATTTCTTTTACGGGTTAAACGTTCTTTGACTCGGGGTAACGCGGGAAAGAATGCCGGTTCACTCCGCAAGTTCAACCAAAATTCCCGCAAAACAAATCGGCGCTCCGGGTTCGCGTCATTTGACAGGTGCGTTGAATTGTTGTGAGATTCCGCCCCGTTACGGAGCCGCTATGAATGCACGATTCGCCAGCCTTTTGATTTCCCTCACTGCCGCCGCGCTATTCGCCGGTTGCTCAACCCCCACCCGGAAGGCCGCCCGCAAGCCCGCGATCGTCCCCAAATGGAGTCCGCACGAAATCTCCCTCGCCTCCAGCCAGTCCTACAAGTCGCCCTTTCAAGAGACGGACCTGCGCGTGACGTTTTTTGCACCGGACGGTGAACGCTTCACGGTGCCGGGCTTCTGGAATGGCGGCCGCGATTGGCGGGTGCGGTTTGCGCCCAACCTCGCCGGCACCTGGAGTTACCAGACTTCTTGCTCGAACACCAACGACCTCGGGCTACACGGCCAGTCGGGAGAGTTTCTCTGCACGGCGCCGCGGGGTGAAGATCGCTTCACCCAACACGGCCCGGTCAAGGTGGCGCGCGACGGACGGCACTTGATCCACGATGATCTCACGCCTTTTTTCTGGGCGGGCGACACGGCGTGGAATGGTGCGTTGCTTTCCACCCCGGAAGGCTGGGTGTATTATCTGCGCACTCGCCGGGAGCAGGGTTTTAGCGCGGTGCAATGGGTCGCGACTCAATGGCGGGCGGCGCCCACCGGCGACCTCGAGGGCAAACTTGCCTTCACGGGCACGGACAAGATCGAGCCCAACCGCGAATTCTTCGACCGACTGGACCGCAAGGCGGCGCAGTTAGCCCGCGCCGGCCTGCTCAATGTCCCCGTCTTGCTCTGGGCCATTGGCAGCGGCGCCGATCCCAAAGTGAACCCCGGCTTCTCGCTCCCGGAAGATCAGGCCATCAAACTCGCGCGCTACATGGTCGCCCGCTGGCAGGCCTTGCCGGTGGTTTGGATCTTGCCGGGCGATGCTGACTATCGCGGGGACAAAGCCGAGCGCTGGAAACGGATTGGGCGCGGCGTATTTGGCGACATTCATCACGCGCCGACCATGCTGCATCCCGGCGGACAACACTGGAACCTGCCGGAGTTTCAGAACGAAGACTGGCTCGACATCATCGGCTACCAGAGCGGACACGGCGACGGCGATGCGACCTGGCGCTGGATCCAGGACGGCCCGCCGGCCCGCGATTGGAAGCGTGAACCGCCCCGCCCTTTCATCAATCTTGAGCCGCCCTACGAGAACATTCTCGCCTATCAATCCAAGAAACCGCACTCGCCCGAAAACGTCCGACAGGCCATGTACTGGAGCCTGCTGAATGGGCCGACGGCTGGCGTCAGCTACGGCGGCCACGGCGTCTGGGGTTGGGACGATGGCTCCAAGCCGCCGACCGACCACGACGGTTCGGGCACTCCGCTTCCGTGGCGCGAGGCGCTGAAGATGCCGGCGGCAGATCAGATGCGGCATCTGAACGCATTCTTCACCAGCATCGAGTTTTGGAAACTTCGACCCGCGCCCGAGATGCTGGCCAAACAACCGGGAGCCGAGTCCGCCGCCCGTTTCGTAGCCATCGCGCGCAGTGAGGAAGGCGAATTCGCGGTTGCTTATGTGCCGTCGGATCGCGCCATCGAGGTGAAGTTAAAGGAACTTCCGCCGCGTCCGCAGATCACCTGGATCAACCCCCGGGATGGCACTCGTTCACCGGCAGTTGGGGTTGTCTCGGACACCTCTCTGCAACTTCCCACACCCGCCGCGGGCGATTGGTTGCTGCACATCCGCGCCGGCAACTAGGGCGGTCGATCGCGATCAATTGACTCGGGTCGCACACTGCCCAACAAGTTCATGACCTGGCTTCGACCGCCCGCGCCGCGAACTGCGCTGGCTCTGCTGGCCGGCCTGCTCTGGGCGCTGGCCTTTCCATCATTCCAGATTCCCATGCTGGCTTGGATCGCGCCCGGGATGCTGCTGCTGACGGGCCTGGGCGTCCGGGTCGGCGAGGCGGCGCGACTCGGCTATCTCGCCGGTCTCGTTCACCACCTCACCGCGCTCTACTGGCTGCTCAACATTCCCTTTGCCGTTGGCAACGTCGCCGGCTGGTTCGCGCTCAGCGCCTATTGCGCGCTCTTCCCAGCGATCTGGTTGGGGCTCGCGATCGCGACGGCACCACGGCCGGATTCACCGTCGGATTCGTCCGCCGCCGCGCGCTCCCGACGCACCCGCTTCGGCAACGATCCGTTCGCCCTCGGCTCGGCTCCCATCAAATTGCGCGGCCCGACCTGGGATGCGTTGCGCGAAGTGCTTTGCACCAGCGGGCCCCGACGTCAGGCGTGGCTAATGATGTGCGCCCTGTCGTGGGTGGGTCTCGAATTCTTCCGGGGCTGGTTTCTCAGTGGCTTCCCCTGGAACTTTCTCGGCGCATCGCAGTATGAACTCATCCCGCTCATTCAAATCGCCAGTGTCGCCGGCATCCACGGCGTGTCGTTCATGGTCGTCTGGGTTTCGCTCGCGATGGCGGCCGCGGCGGCGACGGTGATCTTGCGCCCGCAACTTCGCTTCGCCTGGAAAAACGAGCTGGCACTCGCCTTGATCGCCCTGCTGCTCATCATCGCCTGGGGCGTCGTCAAGACGACCCGGCCACGGCCGGCGAGTGATCGGCTGGCGACGCTCGCCCTGGTGCAGCCGAGCATTCCGCAGACACTGATCTTCGATCCGGCCTCGGTGACCAATCGCTTCAGCCAGTTGCTCGAGCTAACGCGGACCGCGATCACCAACCAGCCGGACTTGATCATCTGGCCCGAGGCGTCGTTGCCGGCTTTAACTTCCGAAGCGTTCGAACAACTACGCACGCTCATTCGTGCGGCCAACATCCCGATCATTTTTGGGGCCGACGACGTCGAGCCGGATTCAACGCAACCCGCAGCCGGCAGGTATAACAGCTACAATGCCGCGTTCCTGTTCAACGGCGACGGCCAATTCGTGGCCCGCTATCGCAAGCAACGGCTGGTTATCTTTGGCGAATACACGCCCGGCGTTCGCTGGCTGCCGTTCCTCGCGGACTGGTCACCGGCCGGCACTGGTTTTAGCGCGGGCGCAGGGCCAACCACCTTTTACCTGGAGTCGTTCGCCGCCAAAGTGGAGCCCAACATTTGTTTCGAAGACAACTTCACCGACCTCGTGCGGGCGCAGGTCGAACCGGACACCGACTTCTTGCTCAACCTGACGAACAACGGCTGGTTCGGCGAAAGCGCCGCACAGTGGCAGCACGCCGCGAATGCCGTCTTCCGCGCAGTCGAGAACAACGTGCCGCTGGTCCGTTGTACCAACAACGGACTCACCTGCTGGATCGACGAACAGGGCCGCCTCCGGCAAGTCTTCAAAGACGAATCAGGCAGCGTCTACGGCAGCGGCGTGGCGGTGTTCCAAGTTCCATTGCTCCCTGCGGGCACCGTTCGCAAGCAGACGTTCTTCGGCCGCTTTGGAGATTGGTTTGGCTGGGCGTGTTTAGGCGTGACTGCAGCGAGCTATCTACTTACAAGGTTCAAACCTCGCACTTCAAACCAACAATGAGCAGTTTCGAGCAATGACGCCGAAGTTCCGAATATTCGCGGTTCTGCTAGTGAGCAGCAGTCTATTCATTACATTTACCGGCGTTTCCTGGCTCGTGCAGTCCGATGGGTTTGAGGTTCAGGACGGGATTACTCGAGTGGGCTTTCCAATACCGTTTTATGAAGAGGGAGGACTCTTCCACGAGTACTCGTTCAGAACAGCGGTGTTCGTCGCGGACATCATGATGTCGGTCGGACTTGGTTCGGCCATCGTCACGGTCGCTTTACTCCGTCGCAACCGAAACAATTCGGCGAACCGCTAGTCACAATTCTGTTGGGCGTCTATTCTTCCCTGCCCGCCGATCGCAAACCTCCCCACCCGGTGATGGGTGAGTTGAAAGCACACGCCGAGGAGGCAGAGGTTCTTGAAGAAGTTGCTGCGTTGATAGACATCCCACAGCCAGTTCCAGTTGGCCGGCAGATCAGCGGGTTTATGAAACAGCGCGGGCAGATGAATGGTCAAAGTGACGACAATCAAGAAGCCGGCGAGCAGCATCGCCGCCGCGCGGACATTGTAGCCAACCGCCACGGACATACCGCCGCCAAGAAGCACGACCCCGGCGATGATCGACGCCGCCCGTTTGCTGCCCACCCACGCGGGCATCATCCCTTGAATCAGTTCGTCGGAGAAGATGTGCTCCAATCCCAGCCCTAGAAAAATCAAGCTGAACAACAGCCGAAAGATCAGGTCCGATGTGTCGTATGAAAACTGCGGTTTCATGGCGGCTGCTCGGAATGGGACTCCAAAGCCTGCGGGTCAGCAAGCTCTCGCTCGACGTATTGCGACGTTGTCGCCCAGTGCGGGCCGGCTTCGTGCCGACAGCGAGTCACCGGTTGGCGCGGCGGATTTGGCCCACCTTGACGCTGCCGCGGCGGATCGCTACGTTCGCGCCCATGTCTCGACGTTGCTGGCGAATCTTTCTGATTTCATTCGGGTTGCTGGGCTTTGCCTGCAACTCTCCGGCACCGCTGATCTATCGCCCGGGTGAAGGCTGGATCTATGAGAAGGCTGGTGAAGAGGGCGGCACTTGGGAGCGCGGCCGTGCAAAAGACCAGCTGCAGGTCGCCCAGGAAGCGTTCGATGCCGGTGACAACAGTCGCGCCATCAAGGCCGCCAAGCGCGTCGTTGCCCGCTGGCCCCTGTCGGATTACGCGCCGGACGCGCAATACATCGTCGGCCGTTGCTACGAGGAGCGGGAGCATTTCGAGAAAGCGTTCAAGACGTATCAGGAACTGATCGAGAAGCACCCCAAGTCAGCGAAGTACGAGGAAGTCCTTGATCGGCAGTTTCAGATCGCGGGCCGGTATCTCGATGGTCGGTGGTTCCGGTTGTGGAACTACATTCCCACGCTGCCCTCCATGGAGCGCACGGCGAAGATGTATTCCCAGGTCGTGGGCAATGGTCCGTACAGCCCGGTCGGGCCGAAGGCGCAGATGAACATCGGCGCGGCGCGCGAGAAGCAGGAGGAGTATCGCCTCGCCGTGCAGGCGTACATCCGCGCGGCCGACCGTTATCATGATTTACCCGGCGTCGCTGAAGACGCGGTCTTCAAGGCGGCCAAAGCCTGGCAAAAACAGGCGAACAAGGCCGAGTACGATCAGGGCACCGCCGGCGAAGCGATCGACACCTTCAACGATTTCGCACTCCTCTTCCCACAGGACGCCCGCGTTTCCGAGGCCCGTCTGGCCGTGAAAGATCTGCGGCATGAACAAGCCGCGGGAGCGTTCATCGTCGCCCGTTACTATGAAGAGAAACGGCGCTGGCTGGCGGCGGAGATCTATTACAACGAAGTGCTGCTCCGCGATCCGGAATCAGAATTCGCCGAAGCCGCGCGTCAACGCCTGACCGAACTCAAACCCCACACCACGCTGCTGAAGGAAAAACAGCAGACGCTGGCTCCCCGTCCCAAGCCAGCCAACTAACCGGCCCTGTTCGTCGTGAAATTTTACTCCAGCATTGCTGTGGCGGGCGCACTCCTGCTGGTGACGGGTTGCGCCGGCTATCAACTGGGGCCAACGGGGGGGCGCACCGCCGGGAGCCAGTCGTTGGAGATTGCGCCTTTCACGAACGAAACCAAGGAAGCACGCGTCCTCGATCCGCTGACGACCGCACTGCGGCGCCGGACCCAGGAGGACGGGACCTTCAAACTCGCGACTCAGAACGACGGCGACATCCTGCTCACGGGAATCGTCACCGACTATCGTCGCCGGGAGCTCAGCTTCCAGTCCACCGACATCGTGACCGTGCGCGATTATCTGCTCGTCATGACCGTCCACGCCGTCGCCCGCGACCGCTCCACCGGCCGCATCCTGATGGATCGCAGCGTCACCGGCAAGACGACGGTCCGCGTGGCCGACGACCTCGTCAGCGCGGAACGCCAGTCCATGCCCCTCGTTGCGGACGACCTCGCACGCAACCTGATCGGCATTCTCGCCGATGGCGATTGGTAGTCACACCCGCGGTGAAGGCGGCGGGACTCCGGGCCTGAGGATCGCCGGGTGCTCGTGCAGGATGTGCTCGAGTACGTCCGTCACTTTGCTCGCCCGCCGTGTCAGTTGCTCGAGGTCATACTCCGGCTCTGAACTGGGATGCACAATGGGAGGCGGCCGGCCCGCCAGCGCACTGCCGTCCGGGGCTTTGATTTTTGTTTCGCTTTTCATAGCACTCTCACCTTTATCCTCTCCGGGCAAATTGCCAGACGAATCTTGCGGCAAGTTTGTCGCCCTTTGCCAAAACCGGTTTGATGAAACTGGTTGGCGTCCGCGTCGGATTGCGTAACTTTGCGCGACAGCAAACTTCGAGAATCAACATGAGCCGCCGATCGTACTGCCTCGCCCTGTCCACCCTGCTCCTCGCCACCGGCGTGACCGCCCCGGCTGCGGCCACCGGCGACGTGGATTTTCTCCGTGACGTCCGGCCGATTCTGTCGAGCCATTGCTTCAAGTGCCACGGGCCCGACGCCGAGGCACGGAAGGCGGACCTCCGGCTGGATGTGCGGGAAGCGGCGCTCAAGCCCGCCAAGTCCGGCGAGATCGCCATTGCTCCGGGCAAGCCGGAAACCAGCGAGCTAGTGCGCCGGATTTTGAGCGCCGACGAGGAAGAAGTGATGCCGCCGCCCGCCACCAAGCATTCGTTGACGGCGCCGCAGAAGGAAACGCTCAAGCGCTGGATCGCCGAGGGCGCCGAATACAAACCGCACTGGGCATTCGTCAAGCCGCAGCCTTCCCCTTTGCCTGCCGTCAAGAATGCCGACTGGCCGAAAAGCCCGATCGACCATTTCACGCTGGCGAAGATGGAAACCGCCGGTCTCGCGCCTTCTCCCATCGCCGACAAATACACGCTGGTCCGTCGCGTGTACCTCGACTTGATCGGCCTGCCGCCCACGCCGGCTCAGGCCGATGCCTTTGAGAGTGACGCTTCGCCGGACGCGTTCGAGCGGCTCGTGGACGGCCTGCTCGCCTCGCCGCACTACGGTGAGCGCTGGGCCCGCCGCTGGCTCGATCTCGCTCGTTACGCGGATACCAACGGCTACGAGAAGGATCGACCCCGGTTGATCTGGGCGTACCGCGACTGGGTGATCAACGCGTTCAATTCGGGCAAGTCGTTTGACCAGTTCACCGTCGAGCAAATTGCCGGCGACCTCCTGGCCACCGGGTTGCCCAAAGACGATCCGCGCCGCCTCGACCTCATGGTCGCGACCGGGTTCAATCGCAACACGATGATCAACGAGGAAGGCGGCTCCGATCCCCAGGAGTATCGCTTCCACTCGATGGTCGATCGCGTCCACGTCACCGCCACCACCTGGCTCGGCTTGACGATGTCCTGCGCGCAGTGCCACACGCACAAGTACGATCCCATCCAGCACGCGGAGTATTATCAGTTCATGGCGCTCATGAACAACGCCGACGAACCGTGGATCGATGTGCCCAAGCCGGACATCACCGAAAAGCGCACGGCACTGCAAGTGAAGATCGCGCAACTCGAGGCCGGCCTGCTCAACCAGTTTCCGCCCGAGTTGAAGGCCGATTGGATCACTCCCGCAGTCGCGGAGTTCAAATCGGAAGCCGGCGCCAATGCGGAGAAGCAAGCCGATGGTTCCTTCCTGCTCGAAGGCAGCGCCGCCGAGAAAGACAATTACACGATCACGCTGGACACGTCGCTTGACCGCATCACGCACCTGCAATTGCTGGCGCTACCAGATCAGTCGTTGGCCAAGAATGGTCCCGGGCGCTCCGAATCCGGCAACTTCGTCCTGAGCGAAATTGAAGTCACTGCCGCGCCGGCCAACGACCCGACCAACGCGGTGCCGGTCAAACTGGTCAAGGCCCGCGCCGACGCCGCGCAAAATGATTTCCCGGCGTGGAATGCCATCGACGGCAAGGACGACACCGGCTGGGGCGTGGACACCGGCGGCGACTGGCATGTGCCGCGTACGCTCACGCTCGACTTCGAGCAGCCGACTGGTTTCGCGAATGGCACGCGCTTCTCCGTGAAACTCAAGCAGCAGTTCGGCAAGCAGCATGTCCTCGGGAAGTTCCGCCTGAGTCTCGGCCGGTCTTTGCGCGATGACCGCCCTTTGGAGCAGCGCCGCCTCGAGCATCTTGATCTGCGGCTCGCCAAATGGATCGCAGCCGAACTGCCCAAAGCGGCCGAGTGGCTGCAAGCGACTCCAATCACGGCGACGGGCAGCTATCCCACCCTGAACATTGAGGGCGGGAACACCGTGTTTGTTTCGGGCGACTTCACCAAGAGCGACACGTACACCGTCACGTTCAACGGCGCCTGGAAGGGCGTTCGCGCGCTGCGCATCGAAACACTGCCCGACGAACGCCTGCCCAACAGCGGACCCGGTCGCGTGAATTACGAGGGCCCCTTCGGTGACTTCTTCATGTCGGATGTGAAGGTGTTCAACGGCGAGCAGCCCTTGAAGCTCAAGAGCGCGACCGACAGTTTTCACAACGGTGGCAACGATGCGGCCAAGGCGCTGGACGAAGATCTGCAAAGCGGCTGGTCCATCAGCGGTGGCCAGGGCCGCAGCCACAACGCGGTGTTCGTTTTCGAACAACCACTCGACTTCACCGGTGAACTCAAGCTGCAAATGATCTTCGAGCGCTATTACGCGTCGGGTCTCGGCAAGTTCCGCGTCTGGTTCACGCGTGACGAAAACGCCGTCGCCGTGCCGCATCCGAACGACGTGCAGGACAAGTTGCTGGCCTTGAAGCGAAAGCCCGACGGCGCCGAAGCCGCCGGGATCCAGGCGAGCTTGCGCGAGCAGTACGTCACATTCGCCCCCGAGCTGGGACAGGAACTGGCGGATATCAAGCAGCTCAAACGCGACCTGCCGAAGTATCCCACAACCTTGGTGATGGTCGAGCGAGCCACCGGTCACACGCGATCCACTAAAATTCACAAGCGCGGCGAATACCTGCAACCGACGGACGAGGTGCAGCCCAACGTCCCCTCGTTCCTACCGCCGCTCCCGTCCGACGCGCCGCGCGACCGGCTCAGCTTCGCGCGCTGGCTGGTGTCGCCGGAGAATCCGCTCACGCCGCGCGTCGTGATGAACCGCGACTGGCAGGCGTTCTTCGGCCGCGGCATCGTGCGGACGATGGAGGACTTCGGTTTCCAAGGCGAACTGCCGTCCAACCCGCAACTGCTCGACTGGCTGGCCGTCGAGTTCGTGAAACGCAACTGGTCGCTCAAGGAAATGCACAAGCTGCTCGTCATGAGCGCCACCTACCAGCAGTCGAGTCATGTCACGCCGGACCGGTTGGAGAGAGATCCCGAGAACATCCTGCTCTCGCGGGGACCAAGGTTCCGACTCGAAGCCGAGCAACTGCGCGACGCAGCACTGACCGCGAGCGGCCTGATCTCGGACAAGCTGGGCGGGCCGAGCGTGTATCCGCCGCAATTGGCCAGCATCACCACCGAAGGCGCGTACGGGCCGCTCACTTGGACGGTCAGCACGGGACCTGACCGCTATCGCCGCAGCCTCTACACGTTCGCCAAGCGCACCGCGCCGTTCGCCATGTTCAACATCTTTGACGGGCCTAGCGGCGAAGCGTGCATGGCGAAGCGCGACCGCTCGAACACGCCCCTGCAATCGCTCACGCTCTTGAACGACGAGGCGTTCCTCGAAATGGCGCGATCGCTCGGCAGCGAATCCGCCAAGGACACGGGCACCATTGAGGAGCGAGTCATCAAGCTGTTTCGCCGTTGCCTCACGCGTCCGCCGACGGCCGACGAGGTGGCGAAGCTTGCCGCGTTTTACGAGAAGCAAGCCGCCCGCTTCACCAACGGCGAACTGAAGGCCGCCGAACTCCTCGGCACCTCCGAAGGCGAACAGATGAACGAACGGGCGTCGTGGACGGCTGTTGCCCGCGTGCTGATGAACCTCGACGAGACGGTAACCAAGAGCTGAACCATGAACTGCCACAACCATCTTTACCACCACAGCTCCCCCAGCGTGAACTCCCGCCGCTGGTTCCTGCGCGAGTGCGGCCTCGGCCTCGGCAAGATCGCCGCCGCTTCCCTGCTCACGGACGCCTTCGCCTGGAAGTCCAATGCGGCCGCCCCGGGCACCGATCCGTTCCTGCCGCGCCAGCCGCATTTCACGGGCAAGGCCAAGCACGTCATCCACCTGTTCATGGCGGGTGCGCCCAGCCAGCTTGATCTGTTCGATCACAAGCCCGAACTCACCAAGCTCGAAGGCAAGCCGCTGCCGCCTTCCGTGATCAAGGGCCAGCGCTATGCGTTCATCCGGGCGGACGCGGCGGTGCTCGGTCCCGTTTACAAATTCAAGCAGCACGGCCAGAGCGGCGCGACGATCTCCGAGATCATGCCGCATCTCGGCGAAGTAGCGGACGACATCTGCCTCATCAAGTCCGTGAAGACGGATCAGTTCAACCACGCGCCGGCGCAGATTTTCTTCAACACCGGTTTCGGTCAGCCCGGCCGGCCAAGTCTTGGCTCCTGGGTGACGTACGGGCTCGGCTCGGAATCGCAGGACTTGCCGGCGTTCGTCGTGATGTCCACCGGCGCGGGCATCAGCGGAGGATCGGCGAATTGGTCGAGCGGTTTCCTGCCCAGCGTTTATACGGGCGTACGCTTCCGCAACTCGGGCGATCCCATCCTGCACGTGTCGAATCCCAAGGGCGTCGATGCCGAGTTGCAAAAGGATTCGCTCGATGTGATCCGCGAGTTGAACCAGCAGCAGCTCGGGGTCGTCGGTGATCCGGAGATTGCCACCCGCATCGCGAGCTACGAGATGGCGTCGCGGCTGCAAAGCTCGGCACCGGACTTGATGAATTTGAAAAGCGAAACCAAGGAGACGCTGGAGATGTATGGCTGCGATCCTGACAAGGCCAGCTTCGCGCGCGCCTGCCTGCTCGCACGGCGTATGATCGAGCGCGGTGTGCGGTTCATCAACATCTACCACGAAGGCTGGGACGCCCATTCCGAGGTTGCCGAAAACCTGAAGAGCAACTGCAAAGCAACCGATCAGGCGGCGGCGGCCTTGATCAAGGATCTCAAACAGCGCGGTCTGTTGAACGAGACGCTGGTCATCTGGGGCGGCGAGTTCGGTCGCACGCCGATGGTCGAGTCGAACGTCGCGCTCGGGCGCAAGCTGGGCCGCGATCATCATCCGAGCGCTTACACGATGTGGTTGGCCGGCGGTGGCGTCAAACCCGGCATCACATACGGCGCGACGGACGATCTCGGTTTTCATGTCGTCGAGAATCCGGTTCACACGCACGATCTCCAGGCGACGATCCTCCACTGCCTCGGTTTCGATCACGAGCGATTGACCTACACCTATCAAGGCCGGCAGTTCCGCCTCACCGACGTGCATGGCCACGTGGTGAAGGGAATCCTGGTTTGAAGTGGGAAGAAAACGCTCAACTCTCAACATTCAACTTCCAAGGTGCCAAATTGAACCGCGAGCTGCAGGCACTTTGAAGTTGGACGTTTAATGTTGAGCGTTGGACGTTTTGCTTCCCTCGTAAAACAACCGCAGCCCTTCGAGCGTCAGCAGCGGCTCGACTTTCGTGATCTCCGGCAGTGAACGACTGATCAGTTTCGCGTAGCCGCCGGTGGCGATCACTGGCAGGCGGCGGCACTTCAACTCGACGCGCAGTTCCTTGATAAGCTCGCGGATCAACCCACGATAGCCGTGGACCGCGCCGATCAGCATGGCTTCCTCGGTCGAGCGGCCAACCACCGAACGGATGTCGCGCAGTTTGATGCGCGGGAGCAGCGCTGTCTTCTCGTGCAGATAATCGGTCATCGCCGAGAGGCCGGGCGCGATGATGCCGCCGATGTAGTTGCCTTCGCGACTGACGACATCAAACGCCACGGCGGTGCCGAAGCCCACCACGACCGACGGACAGCCGAAGTGATGGCGAACCGCCAGCGCATTGGCCAGTCGATCAGCGCCGATGCTAGCCGGGTTGGGATAATCCACGCCGACGCCGACGATGGTGGCGGCTGTCAGTTCGAGCGGAAGTTGGCCGGTCAACGATTTCACGGCCCGGTTGACCACAGGCGTCGCCTTTGGTACCACGCTGCACAGGGCCGCGCCGTCGATCCGCGCGGAGCCGATGAATTGCCGAAGCTGTTCCGCCGCCGTGCCGTTGCGCCAATCCGCAGTCGGGATGTCCACGTTGCGAACGATAAGCCGAGTCGTTGCCCGTTCGGCGATCGGAAAGGCGACATTCCTGTCGCCTCGCCGGCTCCCTGGGCGACAGGAATGTCGCCCTTCCGGTTGCAGGTTCGCAGCGGCGGATTCCGCCTTCGCCAGGCCGACGTGGGTGTTCGTGTTGCCGATGTCGAGCAGGAGGATCATGTCATTTCTCCAGGGTCACGTCGCCGCCGATGATGCGTTCCAGCCGGCCGTGCTGCGTGCGGAGCAGCAACGCGCCGTCGTCGTCCAGCGATTCGGCGCAGCCCGTGATCGTGCGCGGGCCGGTGCGGATGGCGATCCGCTGGCCGATCGTGGTGCAACGCGCCTCCCATTCGTCCGCCAGTTCGCCAAAGCCACCGGCGCGAATGCGCGCGTAGTCGCGATCCAGCTCGCTCAACAAACGCGTGGCCAGCTCGGGGCGGGAAACCGATTGACCACCGGCGATCCGCAGCGACGACGCAATGCCGCGCAGCTCGGGCGGAAAATCGCTGGCGGTCTGGTTCACATCCAGGCCGATGCCAAGCGTGAGGTGCTTGATCGTGTCCAGCTCGGCACTGAGTTCCGTCAGCACACCGGCGATCTTGCGTCCGTTCACGAGCAGGTCGTTCGGCCACTTGATCTCGGGTCGCACGCCGGTCGTGGCATCGATGGCTCGCACCAACGCGGTTGCGGCCAGGATGGTGAATTGCGTCGCTTCGATCGGCGCGAGTTTGGGCCGGAGCAAGACCGAGAAGTAAAGCCCCTGCCCCGCCGGCGAATGCCATTTTCGCCCCAACCGTCCGCGTCCTTTGGTCTGCGCTTCGGCGAACACGACGACGCCTTCCTTCGCGCCATCGCGGGCCAGTTTCTCGACGACATCATTCGTTGAGGCTGTTTCCTTGAAGACATGGATCTCGCGGCCGATCACGACCTTGCCGGTCAGTCGTGACGCCAGGTCATCCGCGAGCAACAGGTCCGGAGAATTTCGCAGGCGATAACCGTGATGCGGACTGGCATCGATCTCGTAGCCCAGCTTGCGCAGGTCATCGATGCGCGCCCAAATGGCGGCGCGGCTGATGCCAAGGCGAGTCGCCAGCTCGGCGCCGGAGACGGTGTTCGCGTTGCGGAGCGCGGCGAGGATTTGGGCGTCGATGGTCACGTTGGGGAAAGTATGTCAGTGGTCAGTGAGACAGTCAGGACCAGTAGGAACCTCGAGGTCCCAGCAAGCTACCCTTCAAAATCAAACCCTATGTCCACGGCGCGGGCGGAATGGGTCAACGCACCGACCGAGATGTAGTCCACGCCGGTCTCAGCCACCGCGCGGATGTTCGCCAGCGTGATGCCGCCGCTGGCTTCCGTCTCGCACTGGCCGTTAATAAGTTTGACCGCTTCGCGCAATTGAGCCGGCGCCATGTTATCCAGCAGGATGATGTCAGCCTTCGCGGCGACGGCTTGTTGCACTTGTTCCATCGTGTCGGCCTCGACCTCCACGCGCAGGTGCGGGCACGACGCGCGGGCCTTGGTGACAGCGGCGGCAATCGCGCCTTCGGGCGCCTCGCGCAAGGCAGCCAGGTGGTTGTCCTTGATCATGATCAGATCGTAGAGGCCCATGCGATGATTCACCCCGCCGCCGCACTTGACCGCATACTTCTCGAGCTGCCGCCAGCCGGGCGTGGTCTTGCGCGTGTCGAGCACTTGCACGGGCGTCTTCATCACCTCGTGGACATACGACGCCGTGAGGGTGGCGATGCCGGACAGTCGTTGCACGAAGTTCAACGCCGTGCGCTCGGCGCTCAGCAAGGCGCGGGCAGGTCCGCTGACCTCCAGCAAATCAGAGCCCGCAGGTTCCGTTTTGCCGTCCCGCGAGTGCCACTTGATGGTGACGCTGGGCGACAGCTTGCGGAACGCGGCCTCGGCGAACTGCAACCCAGAGACCACGATCCGCTCGCGGGTGCGCATGAAGGCGACGGCATTCGCTTCGGCGGGAATGGTAGCGAGCGTGGTGGCGTCGCCGGGCCCGAGATCCTCCGCGAGCGCGTCTTGAACGAGCCGGCTCACGAGGTCCGGTGGGAACAAATCCATGCGTCGAGGATGGGCAAGCGGCGGCCCCGGAAGAAGCAAAAAAGTACGACTCGCCTCGCCCCCGAGGAGGGTTTTCAATCGCGGCGTGAACGTCTTCACCTATGGGTCGCTGCTGTTCGACGGCGTTTGGGAAGCCGTCGTCGGACGGATCGGCCCTTCGTTCGAAGGGCGGCTCGACGGTTTCGAGGCATGGAAGATTACGGGTCAGGTTTTCCCCGGCCTGGCCCCGGCCTGCGGCCACCAGGTCGCCGGCCGTGTCTGGCAGGGAGTGACGGCGGTGGAACTGGCGAAGCTGGACGCCTTCGAGTCCGGCATCTACGACCGCGAACGCGTCCCGGTGCAAACGAGCAGCGGGAAGCTGCTCAAGTGCTGGGCCTATGTCGTCCGGCCCGATTGCCGTGACCGGTTGCGGAACGAGCGCTGGGATCGCGATGAGTTCCAGCGGTTGCATCTGGAAGACTTCGTGAAGTAACCGAAGGGTGCGACCCGGTGAATATTTTAGGCGGGCCGCAACCGCTGGCATCATCGCCATTACTTGCCGCCAAATTGCCCGCTTGAATGAACCAAAAGCCTTGGTAGGTTGACGCCTCCACTATGAGATTAGCAGTTGTATTGGCCCTTGCCGGCCTTTTGTTGTCACCACTCGCCGACACGACGCCGTTGCTCTCCGCAGCGGAAGTCGCCGACCCAAACCGCATCGCAAAGGGCGTCGCCCCGGCCTCCGACGAAGGCGAACGGGCGATGAAATCCTTCGTCGTGCCCGCGGGATTGAAGGTCGAACTCGTGGCGGCCGAACCGTTGCTCGCCAATCCCGTAGCGTTCAGCATCGATGAGCAAGGGCGGTTCTACGTCGTCGAAACGTTTCGCCATGGTTCCGGCATCCTCGACATTCGCGGCCGACGCGGCTGGCCAAACGCGGACTTCAAGGAAAACCTGTCGCGCGAACGTCTGGCCGAACTGGCCAATGAAGTCCTCGACACCGACCTCGCGGTTCGCACGGTGGATGATCGCGTCGCCTATCTGAAGAACTACTTCGGCAACGACGCCAAGAGTCTCGCGGGAGAAACCGACCGCATCCGGCTGATCTGGGACAGCAACGGCGACGGCAAACCCGACAAGTCTTCCATCTTCGCCGACGGCTTCACCGGCGCCGCCGAGGGGTTGGCGTCGGGCGTCCTCAGCCGTCGTGGCGAGGTGTGGTTCACCAATATTCCCAACTTGTGGTGGCTCCGCGACAATGACGGCGACGGCGTAGCGGATCAGCGGCGTTCACTGCGCCAGGGGTTCGGCCTCCGTTCCGGATTTCTCGGCCACGACATGCATGGCCTCGTCTTTGGACCGGACGGCAAGCTCTACTTCACCATCGGCGATCGGGCGGCCAACGTGCCCATCGAGGGCGGTGCTTCCCTCAACGCGCCGGACAGCGGAGCGGTGTTTCGTTGCAACCCCGATGGCACCGAGATGGAGCTCTTCGCCACCGGTCTGCGCAATCCGCAGGAGCTGACCTTCGATCATCACGGGAACCTTTTCACGGGTGACAACAACTCGGACGGCGGCGACCAGGCGCGTTGGGTACAACTGGTCGAAGGCGGCGACAGCGGCTGGCGGATCGGCTACCAATTCATGGAAGGTTCCGATTCGGTTTACAGCCAGGGGGCGCGCGGTCCTTGGAATTCGGAGAAGATGTGGCACGCACCGCACGCCGAGCAACCAGCCTTCCTCGTCCCGCCCGTGGGCATCATCGGCAACGGGCCGTCGGGCGTGGCGTTTTATCCGGGCACGGGATTGTCTGAACGCTGGAACGGCCAGTTCTTCATGGTGGATTTCAAAGGGCAGCAGAACATCAGCGGCGTTCAGTCGTTTGATCTGCAACCGCAGGGCGCGGGCTTCAAGTTTGGGCACGTCGAACACTTCACGTGGAACGTGCTCGCCACGGACATCGAGTTTGGCGTGGACGGCGGCATGTATCTCCTCGATTGGGTTCAAGGCTGGGGAGTAACCGGCAAGGGCCGCATCTACCGGGTCTTCGATCCCGCGCTGGAGTCCGATCCGACGATTGCCGAAACCAAGAGGCTGCTGGCCGAAGGAATGACCAATCGTTCGCTTCGCGACCTCGGTCGGCATCTCGGCCATCGCGATTACCGGATCCGGCTCGACGCGCAATTCGAGCTCGTCCGCCGCGGCGAAGCGGGCCTCAAGGAACTCGCCAAGAGCGCCCGGCAAACCAGCGCGCACGTCGCCCGGCTGCACGGCGTCTGGGGTCTCGGCCAGGTGTTGAATCAGTTCCGCGGACAAGTCACCGGGTTCAGCGCCCGCCGCGAAGCCGTGGAGGCGCTGGTGAGTTTGCTGGCCGACGAAAGCGCCGCTGTCCGCGCACAATCCGCCAAGGTCCTCGGCGATGCCCGAGCCAGTGAAGCGATGACTGGGCTGGTCAAGCTGGCGAATGATCCCGAAGCGAGCGTGCGTTTCCAGGCGGTGCTGGGCTTGGGAAAACTCAACAAGCTTTCGGCACTGCCAGCCATCCTGGCCATGCTGCGGGCAAACAACGACACGGATCCACTGCTCCGCCACGCCGGAGTGATGGCCCTTACGGCGTTCAACGACCGCGCCACCCTCAGGTCGGCCGCGAAAGATCCTTCGATAGGGGTCCGGATGGCGAGTTTGCTGGCGATGCGCCGGCTCAAGTTCGACGACCTCGAACTTTTTCTTTTAGATGCTGAACCGCGGATTGTCCGCGAGGCCGCCCGCGCCATCAACGACGCGCCTGTCAACGGTGCGACGCTCGCGCTCGCCCACCATCAGCCGACCGATTGGAACGACCCCGTCATCGCCAGCCGCGTGATCAACGCGAACCTGCGTGCCGGCACCGCCGCTCACGGGCGTCGGCTCGCCGAGCTGGGCGCCGACTCGCAGCAGCCAGAGCCGGCCAGGCAGGATGCGTTGCTCGCACTCGCCGAATGGGGCGCTCCCTCCGGACGCGATCGGGTGACCGGCGTCTGGCGCCCGCTCATCGCGTCGTCGCGCGACACCGCCGTACCGGCCGCTGCGTTGAAGCCTCATTTCGGAAAGCTCATGGAAAGCGGGCCGGAAAACGTCCAGCTCGCGGCGATCAAGGCCGTGACCAAACTCAAGCTGCGCGAAGCCGGCGGCGCCTTGCTGGAATTAGTTCGCACCGCAACCGTCGCACCGCCCGCAACTGCTGAAGCGCGTTCGGAGCCTGCCGCCGCGCCCGGCCGCAACCGCCGCGAGTCACAATCGAAATCCGTCCCCATCGAGGCCCTTAATGCGCTGGAAACGTTGGCGGCGCCTGAGCTGATCGCCGCCCTCGAAGCGGCCTCGGCTTCCAAGAACGAGCGGTTGGCCAGCGCGGCCTCATCCATTCGTGCGCGCACCGGTCTGGGCGATGCATTGGCGCAGATTCAAGGCACGCTCGCCAGCGGCGGCCTCGAAGCGAAACAGAGCGCCATCCGCTCGCTTGCCGAAATCAAATCAGAAAGCGCCGACAAGTTGTTGCTGTCGTTGCTCGCTGACCTGAAGGCGGACAAGTTGCCGGTGGAACTCGGCGTGGACGTCCTCGACACCGCCGCCGCCCGGGAGAAGGAACCGTTCATCGGCACCGCGAAGGCGATCACGGCCGGCGACGGCAGCGTGCTGTCCCCCTATCGTTTCACACTCAAGGGTGGTGACGCCGAAGCCGGCAAGAAGATCTTTCTCGAACGCGAAGACGTCGCCTGCATTCGCTGCCATCAAGCCGGCGCAACTGGCGGCGAAGTGGGTCCGCACCTTGACGGAATAGGGACCCGGGCCACGACGGACTACATTCTCGAATCAATCGTAACGCCTAACTCCAAAATCGCGCCGGGCTTTGAGAACGTGCTGATCGAAAAGACCGACGGCATCTGGGTGGCCGGCATGATCAAGTCCGAGACCGACCAGCAGGTCGTGATCAACTCGCCGGAAGACGGTCTCGTCACGCTCAAGCGCAGCGAAGTGAAGTCCCGCGAACGCGGCGCTTCCGGCATGCCCGAAGGCATGGCCTCAATCCTCAGCCGGGAAAACCTGCGCGACCTGATGGCCTACCTCAGCTCGCTGAAATGAAGCCGTGATCAAACCCTTGCTACAAGACGACGCGCTGCTGGCGGCCATAAAGTCCGCACCCAAGGGGACCGATCATTTTCACCTCTGGTGGCTGGGACAGAGCGGCTTCTTGATCCAGTGGAACGGGCGGCATCTGCTGTTCGACCCGTACCTCTCGGATTCGTTGAGCGTGAAGTACGCGGCTTCGGACAAACCGCACACGCGCATGACGGAGCGGGTCATCGCACCTGGCAGGTTGGACTTCATCGACGTGGCGACCTCCAGTCACAACCACACCGACCACCTGGACGCGGACACACTCCGGCCATTGCTTGCGCAGAATCCCGGGATGCGACTGATCGTTCCGGCGGCGAATCTTGCCTTCGCCGAGGAACGCATCGGCATGGCTCCGGAACGACTGCTCCCGGTCGATGCGTCCGACTCGTTTGCTCACGCCGGCTTCGAGCTGCACGCAATTCCCGCCGCGCACAATGAGCTGGAGCAGGACGGGCACAGCCGCTTCAAGTTCCTCGGCTACGTGGCCACCTTTGGCCCTTTCGCGGTCTATCACTCAGGCGACACGCTGCGCTACCCGATGATGAAGTCGTGGTTGATGGACTGGCCGATCGATCTGGCCCTGCTCCCGATCAACGGAAACAAACCGGAACGCCGCGTCGCCGGTAATCTGGATGGTCGCGAAGCGGCTCAACTCGCCCGGGACATCAAGGCCCGCCTGGTCGTCCCTTGCCACTACGAGATGTTTGAGTTCAACACCGCCACGCCCGAGCTATTCGAACAGACGTGCCGCGAGCTGGATCAGCCGTTCAAGACCTTGCAAGCCGGGGAACGGCTGACGATCACAAGGTAGAACAGGCTTTCCGAGCCCGCCCTTCGATCTCACGGGAAGGACCGCCTGTCGCAGCCCCCATTTCCGCGGACGACGACCCGCCGTCCCTCCCAGCTTCAGTTGCCAAACAACTCCACAACTCTGGCGCTTGCTGGCACAGCCGTGCCCTGCTTCAGCACGTTCTCGAAGCCGCCGTTCACCCACCGTCGCAGCCGGTAGAGCGTCGCGAATCGGAAGTCCGGCGCCGCCCCGCCTTGCCCCAGCGCCACTTCACAGCCGCGCCGCACGTTGTCCTGCATCCAAGCCGGGACGAGCAGATGATACGGATTGCGCTTCACCTCGCCGACGTGAAACGACAGCGCTGCGAGTAAGTCGCCAAGATCATCAGGGCTGATCTCGACCATCAAGTTGGGATCCCACATCGCGCCCCAGAACTCGGTCTCGACGGTGAAGCACTGGAAGTCCGGCCCCAGCGTTTTCAACGCATCGACCACGAGGAGATGGGTACCGATGTGGCTGCTGTTCCAGTCGCGATCATGGGGAAAGAGAATCGTGTGCGGCCGTTGCTCACGCAGAATGCTGGCCGTGATCTCGACGGCGCGACGCCAATTGTCCGGCTGTTGCTCGCGTCCCGCGGGATTGATCTTCTCCAATCCATTCGGCGCTGTCTGGATCAACTCGAAGCCGATGTAATTGCAGGCGCGTTTCAACTCCTCCAACCGTTCGACTTGCCGCGCCTTGCTGCTGCCCTGGGTCACGGCCACGTTGATCACTCGAAACCCAGACTCACGCATCAACCTCAGCGCCGCCCCGCCAATGATCACCTCGTCGTCTGGATGCGGCGAGAAGACGAGCACCTTGGGCGCGTCGGGCTTGATCGCGGGCTTGGTCAGGGGCGCCATGCCCCCGAGCGGGAACGCCCGTCCGCCGTTGAATTCATTGACCAACCGACTGACGTAATCGTGAAACGGTGTCATCGAGCTGAGTCTAGCGAAAACCGGTGAAGGAGGCCAGCGCAGCAAAAACCTTTTTACGCGAATTTCGCGAATTCACGCGAATGGGGATTGTCCGCAAAATGGAGTTGAGGGGGTGGCTATGGTTGCAGAAGAACCGGAGCACCGAGCATCGCTCGGAGGGAACGGATCAAAACCTGACCTCGCCGAGCAATGCTCGGCGCTCCAGAGTGTGCCGTTTCTGGAATTCGCGATCATTCGCACAATTCGCGTAAACCCTCAGTTGCCCTGCGCCCGACTTCGCCGCACTGTGTCGGTCATGGAAGTCATGACGGTGATCAACTGCCCTTGGTGTGGTCAGTCCTTCGAACTGGCCATCGACACCAGCGCCGGCTCGCAGCGGTTCACGACCGACTGCGAAATCTGCTGCCGACCAATGGAAGTCGTGGCTGAGTGCGAGCCCGGCGAAATTCTGAGCTTGGATGTGCGGGGCGAATGACGAACATTCCGCCGCAACATTTATGACACCTGAACTCATTCTCTGGATCTACATCGTGCTCCTCGTCATCGGCGGCGTCATCGGCTTTGTGAAGGCGAAGAGTAAGCCGTCGTTGATCGCGTCCTCCTTCTTCGCCGTCGTGCTGGCGCTGGTGAATCTGCGGATCGTCAACGTGAACCACCTCGCCGACATCCTGCTCGGCCTGTTGATCATCGTGTTCGCCATGCGTTACGCGAAGACCAAGAAGTTCATGCCGGCGGGGATGCTGATCATTCTCACGGTGGCGACACTGGCGCTGCGGCATGTGAACTTCTGATTTGTGACCGGCCCACGCTGGAGCCCCAACGTGTCGTGTTTGCACGGGGGCAATGGGCGCTTCGGAAGAAACGGACCCGGAGGGAATAATCTGTTGACGCTCCGAAACGTGCTCTCTACATTTCGCGGCCTCCGGGTTCCAGAGTAGCTCAATGGTAGAGCACGCGGCTGTTAACCGTGGGGTTGAAGGTTCGAGTCCTTCCTCTGGAGCCATTTGAAATCGCCAGTCTTCCTGCTGTTTTCAGTTCTCCGCCCAGGAACGCACTTTACACCAATCGGTGTCGCTGAAGTGAACTTGCGACCGTGGGCGTGAACTCTCCAACCGCTCGTTCGGTTGACAACGAATCGTGGTTAGACGGTCCTGACGACCAGATCATGAGTCGGAAATGAACGGAAAAAAGAGAAGCACTCCGCTCAAAGGAATGGAGTGCTTGCTGAGCCGTAACCCGTTCGCTCCGACCACGCGGAATATAGGGATGCCCCCAAAGCGAGGGGCGCGTGGCGGCTAAAGCATCGGAAATGCAGCCATCCCAAGGCACGGCCGTTGGCCCTTTGGTTTTGGTGTGGGAGTATTCAGGAAGTTCGCGGCGTTGCAGGTGGCTCAAGGAATTGCCGGAACCCTCCAAACATCTGGAAAAAACCCAATAAAAAGGCCCTAAGAATTGAATCTTAGGGCCGATAAATTGGTTGCGGGGGTGGGATTTGAACACACGGCCTTCAGGTTATGAGCCTGACGCGCTTTACTTGTATTGCCTTATTTATTCGATAACTCGCTGATTTTGGCTTGCTGTGTGGTAGGATGTGTGGTTTTCTATCGGGAGTGATGTTCGGGAAAGCGCTGGGTGTTCGGGATGTCGCTCACACCCCGGATCGCTCCCGGAAAGGAACCACTCATGCCACTGGAATTAAGAACTCAAAGGGACGGTAGGCTCCGCGATACTTGGTACGGTCGCTTCGAGGCCAATGGTCGCCGCCAATATCAAAACCTCGGGGTCAAGATCACGGGCACGCCGCCGGGATCGATGTCGCTCAAGGACGAAGGGGACGCGGCCTTCGAACGGTCGCGGGCGACGGCGCTCGCCAAGTTGGAAAGCATCGTCGAGGAGGCGCGCACGAAACGGGACTCGGCGCGCCTGGTCGAAAAACTCTACGAGATCAAAACGGGCGAGCGGATCAAATCGGTCAAGCTGACGGAGCTGCCCGAGCACTGGCTGAAAATTCCACGCCGCCACAAACCGGACGCCCGATATGCCTCCCAGTGCCAGTCGGCGCTCAAACGGTTCGCAGAGTTCGTGCAAGCGGAGAACCCGAAGGCGGATGAGCTGGCGCATGTGACCCGAACGATCGCGCGAGCTTTTCTCGATGCAGAAGGGAATCGGGGTGTGGCGGCCAAGACCTGGAACGATACGCTCAAGCTGCTGCGGGCGACTTTCAAGTATCTGCTGCCCGCCGGCGCCATCAATCCGTTCTCGGATGCCCCCACGAAGGATACGGAGACGGTGTTTCGGATTCCGTTCACGCCGGAGGAACTGAAGGCGATCATGGACGTGGCCAAAGCGGATGATTTCATCCGGCCGATCATCGTGACGGGGGTCTGCACGGCGATGCGCCGAGGTGATTGCTGTCTGCTGAGCTGGAAGGACGTGGATCTGGCGCGACGGTTCATCACGGTGAAGACGGCCAAGACGGGTCAGACGGTGAGTATTCCGATCTTTCCGATGCTGTATGATGAACTGGCGGCGTTGGCGGGAAGTGGCTCCCCTGCCCTGCCAAAAGAGGCGGGCGGGCCGCCCGCGCTCCATGGGCGGAATGGAAAAGGGAATGCCGGGTCGGAGACCGGCGCTCCTGGGAGGGGCTATGTGTTTCCGGAACAGGCGCAGATGTATCTGGAGAATCCGGATGGAATCACGTGGCGGGTGAAGAAGGTCTTGGCGGTGGCGCTGGGTGGTAAGGGAACAGTTAACGAACGCACCGAAGGCCCTCACCCCCTGCCCCTCTCCCATCCAATGGGCGAGGGTAGCAGCCGGCCCATGCCGGGCGAGGCGGAGAGGGAGACTCAAGCGGAGCTGGTGGTGGTGCCGGCGGCGGAGTTGCAACGGCGGGGCCTGGAGTGGATCGAAGGGTTGCCTGAATCGCCGAAGAAGGAGCATCTCCGGGCCGTGTTCGAGCGGTATGCCGCCGGCACGAAGCTGTGCGATGCCGCAGCCGAGGCCGGGGTCAGCAAAGGGAGCGCCTCCAACTATCTGAACGAGATTGAGGACGCGATCGGGTGCCTCGTGGTGCGAGGCCGAAAGAACGGCCGAAGCATGACGGCGCTGCTCAAGGGTGATTCGGACCTGCTACGGGCCAAGCGCGACGGCGGGACGCGCCGGGCGAGTGTGCGGGATTTCCACAGCTTCCGGGTTACGTGGGTGACGCTGGCGCTGACGGCTGGGGTGCCGCTGGAGCTGGTGCAGAAGGTAACTGGCCACAAGACAACGGACATCGTGTTGAAACACTACTTTCAACCGGGCCGCGAGGCGTTCCGGCAGGCGTTGCATTCGGCGATGCCGAAGCTGCTGACGAATGGTCAAAAATCGCCGAAAGACGATTTACGCGAGGTGCTGGAGGCGATGACTGCGAAGACGTGGAAGGCGGACAAGGCACGGCTGCTGGAGTTGGTGGGGAAACTCTAGCCGATTGCGGAGACGGCGGCAAAGTTCAACATCGAACATCGAACATTCAACGTCCAAGCGGTGATGATTGGCCGCGAAAAGGCGCAGAAGGCGTGCTCGTCCGACTTCGCTGCCTGGCTACGTCGCGACAGGGAGAGCGCGCCCCACCTCCAATCGAACTCACGGACGGACGCCGATCGGAAGACGGAAGAACGTTTTTTGGCGAATGACGCGAATTACCACGAGGTTGAACTTGAACAGGAGGCAACGGAGTTGAGAGATGCCGAGTGAGAACAGCGACCGCTCAACATTCAACATTGAACGTCGAATGGGTGCCGATCAGGCGGGGACCGGATTTGGCCTCAAAGCAGAACCACTTGGAGCAGCGGGTGGAGGCCATTGCCTGGAAATCGAGTCTTGTCTTCGGCGGTAGGCTTTATTGTTGATCGTAGTAATGCGTTTCGCGCACACTTCATGACGATAACTAGTGGGACCCCAAAAGAAACTAAAAGGGCCGATCGACGTAGTGGCATGACATTGCGGGTGGCGTCGCGAAACACTGAAAACATGGATATTCTAGTGGACTTTGACAACGTGGAGATCGCAATCAGGCGGGCTGGTCTGCTTCCACTTTGCGCCCGATTGGCTGAACTACTTGCGGAACAACGGCTCAGGATTCCCGCAAGGTGCCGAATCCGACTTTACGGTGGCTGGTATGACCGCGATAAATTGACAAGTGCCGCTCAAGAATTGAGCACCGAGATACAGGACGAGTTTCCAAACACAATCTGGTGGTCGGCAAAGCAAGAGTCCGGCAAGTGCGTGACTATGGTGGAAATGGCGTATGGATTAGAGGCTGATCCCAGGCGTCATCTGTTCTACACGCATCGCGTCCGCGAATTCAGCGACCACTTGAAGTGTGACACCAACAGGTTACAAAAGTGCACCAGTACAGATTGTTCGTTAAGGGGAATCCCGGGCTTTTTCAATAACAGGAAATGCCCGCAATCCGGGTGCTACACGACTCCTGGTGATGTGCTGAGAAAAACGGAGCAGAAATTGGTTGATACAATGCTAACGGCGGATCTGATTCACCTGGCAAAATGCGGAGCGCAAGAATTGGTGGTCGTTTCTTCCGATGATGACTTATGGCCAGGAATTCAAACGGCCCTGCTATATGGCGCAGGCGTAAGCCAAATCCATACCCGTAACGACCGGCGAACGCCGGCTGCCTATTCGACAGGACTGAAGCGCTACCGACAAGCGACTCTTTAATCGCGATGAATTATCAAGAATTTAAACGCGTGCTGACGGTGTTTGCTGACTCACCCACCAGCATTGACATGAGTAAAGGGCGCCTTGTTTGCGAAATTCGGGACGAGATGATGGAGGCAACTACCAGGCTACAAGATGGCGAAGTCTGGGTTAACGAAAACGGCCATGACACGCGTGGGGTCACATGGCTGTTGAACCGGGTCGCTCGCCTCCCGATTCTGGCGGATAGAATTCTTTCTGCATTCAAGG
>JANLTG010000217.1:0-35696 GCA_031362805.1 bacterium | reverse complement strand
GGAGAGGGACGGGGAGAGGAGGTGCTCCGGTTTGTCGGCCGTTGAGCCGCTCGCCGCAGGGCTTTCCCCTTTCCCTGGCCCTCTCCCCCCTCGTGCCTCGCGGGGAGAGGGAATCGGGTCAGTGCCGATCCCGACGCCTAGTTTGTCCAGCGCGCCTTCGTCAGTCAGGGTTCGGCAGGAGCCTCGCCCTACCAAGTTGCGATCGGCCAGCGCCATCAGCGTCTTGAGCCGGTCGCTGATGACGTCGAGGTGCGGCAGCTTGTCCTCGTGCGGCAGGATTTCCCAATCGGGAAAAAACAACGCCCGCAGTTGGGTATTGAGCGTTGAGCGTTGAGCGTTGGGAGTTTCCTTCTTCGCTCTTTGATCTTCGACCCCCAACCAGGTTTCGAGGTCCTGCTGGAATTGTTCCTGCGCGCGCAACGCCTCGGTCACGATGAGGATCGGCCGGTGGGGAAACCACCGTTGAAGCAACGCGGCGATGAGGGGTTGCGCGGCAGCCGCCACGCCCGCCAAAGTCAATGCGCCGCCCTGCTCGACGCGCTGACGCAGGGGCTGCACAGCGGGAGCTTCAACCAGGGACTCAATGATTCCGGGGCAAACCGGGTCGGGAGACTTGGCTGCCAAAGCGCGCCGAACGTGGCGGGGAAGCCGCAACCGGTCAAGCGAGCCCTCGACTTTGAGGCACTTTCGGCAGCAGACGGACGCTCAATGGATGATCGGTTTCTGCCGATGATATCAGGAATTGGGATCCGCCCCATGCCCACCCTTGCACCGTGAAAATTCTGGTTGCAGAAGATGATGCGGTCTCCGGCGCCATTCTCAAGGCGCAGTTGATCAAGCTCGGCCACGATCCCGTACTGAAAGCAGACGGGGCCGCGGCCTTTGCCTATTTCCAAGCCGAGCCAACCGACGTGGTCATCAGCGACTGGATCATGCCCGGCCTGAACGGACTGGCGCTCTGCACCGCCATTCGCAATCTCCAGCTCCGGAACTACACCCACTTCGTACTGCAGACGACCAACACCTCCGAAGCCAACTATCAAGAGGCGATGGCGAAGGGGGTCGATGACTTTCTACCCAAGCCCATCTCGCGGGTCGAGCTCTACAACCGGCTGCGCGTCGCCGAGCGGATGATCCGCCAGCGCAGTGAAGCGAATCGGAAGATCGAGCTGCTCGCCCGTTTCCCCGAGGACAATCCCAATCCCGTCCTGCAACTCAACCGCGAGGCCGTCGTCCTCTATGCGAACGCCGCCGCGGCGAAATGCCTCGTCAGCCTGAACGGTGGCGTGGGCCAGACCGCGCCACCCAAGCTAAGGGGCTTGATCCAGCAACTCTTTGTTTCAGGCAACCGGCAGGAAATTGAGCTCGCCTTCGACCAGCGCATCTTCAGTTTCGCGGCCACCTCGGTGCTCGACCCGGACAGCACGTATCTCTACGGCCACGACATCACGGATCGGAAAAAGGCGGAGTTCGAAATCATCCGGTTGAAAGACGAGGCCATGAAGCTGGCGCTGCATGACCAGCTCACCGGGCTGCCCAACCGGGTGCAACTGACCACCCGGCTCGAACAGGCGCGCGCACAGGCGCGCCGCCACCGGCAGAGCTTCGCGCTGCTGATGATCGACATCGACAATTTCAAGAGTGTCAACGACGGGCTGGGGCACGATGCGGGGGATCGCCTGATCATTCTCGTGGCGCACACGCTTCAAAAGCAATTGCGCGGCACCGACACAATCTGCCGCTGGGGCGGCGACGAGATGGTGGTGCTGCTGACCGAACTGCGGGAGGCGGGCGACGTGGCCGCCGTGTGCGGGCGCATGAGCCAGGCCGTGAAGGCAGCGGTCGCCCAGGGGAACTTCAACGCCCCCATCTCGATCAGCATCGGCTATTCGTTGTTTCCTGAACAAGGCGAGGATCTGGACATTTTAATGCAACAGGCGGACCAGGCGCTCTACGACGCCAAACGCGCCGGCCGCAATTGCTGGCGGCTGTTCACAGAATTCTCCGCAGGCGAGATCAAGCAGAGCGCGGCCAATTTGCTGTTCCGGCTCGGCAACGCGGTTCGTGAAGACCGGCTGACCGTCCACTACCAGCCGCTGATCGACGGCCGCACCGGGCAGCCGGTATCCTTGGAAGCCCTCGCCCGCTGGCAGGATGAAGAACTCGGTCGGGTGCCGCCCGATCTGTTCATTCCGCTCGCCGAAGAAAAGGGTTTGATCGTCGAACTCGGCCGTCAGGTGCTGCACAAATCCATGGCAGCCACGCGCGACTGGCGGGCGCAAGGCTGGCCCATCACGGTGGCGGTCAATGTCTCGCGCCAGCAACTGATGCAGGAAGGATTCGCGGACAGTGTGGCGGAAACGGCGCAGGCGCAGGGCATCGCTCCAGCGACGCTGATTCTCGAGATCACCGAGCGCGAGGCATTGGCGGATCACGTGGCTTGCCGGCAGAATCTCGAGCGCCTGGCCCGGCATGGCTTCCGGCTCTCGCTGGATGATTTCGGCTCGGGGTACAGCACGTTCGAGTTGTTGTGCGAGCTTCCCTTCCAAGAGCTCAAGCTGAACATGGGGCTCATTCAGCGCCTCGACAATCCGCGGGTCGTGCGCGTGGTTCAATCAATCGTCGACCTGGGCCGCAGCCTCGACTTGGTCATCGTGGCCGAGGGAATAGAGACCGAGGAACAGCGCGCGTTTCTGACCGGCATCGGCGTCCACAAACTGCAGGGCTATCTGTTCTCGAAGCCGCTGGAGGCGTCGGCGTTTGGTGAATACCTCCGCTCCTTCCCGGCTGCGGCCTCCGAAGCTGCCGCTTAGCGCCTGGTCGGAACTGCCGACAATCAGTGAACAATCGTCGGCGTGATGAAGATCACCAACTCGGTCTTGCGATCCGTGGTGAACTTTCCCCGAAAGACATGGCCCACCAGCGGAATGTCTCCCAGA
The DNA here is from genome assembly GCA_031362805.1 of bacterium. Lineage (GTDB taxonomy): Bacteria > Verrucomicrobiota > Verrucomicrobiia > Limisphaerales > RI-55 > RI-55. The sequence goes on along the minus strand of JANLTG010000217.1, from coordinate 32,757 downwards.
AACGGAACCTTCCGGACCGTCTTGGTTCGCTCATTCTGAATGAGGCCACCCAGGATGACCGTGGAGCCGTCTTTCATGCGCACCAGCGTGGACGTTTGCTTTACATCGACTTCCGGCGCGGTGGAACCATCCGGCCCCTGGGCGGTACCCACGAGCCTGGTGATCACCGGCGAGACATCGAGAGTCACCCAGCCATCCTCCGCAATCTGCGGGGTGAGCGACAAAATGGTGCCAATGGTGACGATCTGAATCTCCGTGGACGAGGTCGTCGTCGGCGTGCCGGTGCCGGCGATGACCGTGGAAGTCTGGCGGAAGAAGGGCTTATCCTGGCCCACCTTGATCAACGCCGCCTGATTATTCAGCGTGCGCACGCGCGGCTGCGAGACGACCTCGATCTCGCCTTGTTGCGACAGGGCATTCACCACCACCTTCGAATCCTCATGGGTGATCGCCAGCGACAACGACGGGCTGCCAGGCGAAGCACCACCGAACGGATTCTTGATGATCGTGCCCGAGACGGGAATGCCGGTCATCCCGCCGCCGGTGGACAAATAGTAATCCGCGACGCTCGCCGTGACGTTTTCCCAATCGATGCCGAGCTGGAATTGATCGTTGAGCACGACTTCGTAGATGCGCGCTTCGATGTCCACCTGGCGATGCAGCGTCTTCTTCACGCCCTTCAAGTATTCACCGACCCGTTCGACGTTCTGCTTGCGATCGGTGACCATGATCTGGCCCGCCATCCGATTGATGGCCAGCTGGCCCTCCGCGGTGAGCAAGGGTTTGAGCTGCTCGGCCAGTTCATCCCAAAAGCGGATGGCGTCCGTTTGGTTGATGGAAACATTCGCCACTTCGGCGCTCCCGCCACCGCCGCCACTGGAACCGCCGCCGCCGCCCGAACCCGAGGAGATGTTCGCCGTACTGCTGCCGTTGCCGCTGCGCACGAGGCGAATGTAATCCACGGTGAAGGCCTCCGTCTTGGTGCGGCGTACCCGGATCAAACCGCGATTTTCCACCGCATAATAGCCGTGGGCATCGAGAATCGCCTCCATCGACATGGCGAGTGAGAGGTTGCGGAAATCGACCGTGACGGATCCGGTGACCTCCGGGTCCGGCACGATGTTGAGATCGTAGGTCCGGGCGAAGAGCGCCAGGGCGTCGCGAATATCCAGGTCCCGCGAGGAAAAGGAGTAGGCAGCGTTGCCGGTCTGATTCCCAACCGCCACGCCCTGGGGAATCGATTGCCCAGTCGAGGGAGCTTGCTCAGAATTGTTCGGCGCGCTGCGGCCGAGTTCCAATTGGGTGGTCAATTCGAGGCTGCTCGGCACGCGCGGAGTGCCGTCCGCCGTCGGCCAGGCACCGGGCTCGATCGGGCGCGGGGGGGGAAGCTCAAGTTGTCCCAAGGCGGAGACGCAGAACACCCCGAGGCCGAACCCCAAGCTCGCCACGCTTCGCAAACAGAACCCGACCGGTTTCGGATCCCGGACAATTCGCCGACTCACAAGGGTGTCTTTTGATTTCATGGTCGCAGAGGCGCACTCGGAGCGGATGCAATCGCCGGCGGGCGCCCGGCCCGGGCAGCATCCGCTCTTGATGTGTCGGCAGAATCGGCCTTCGGCCTTAGTTCCGACTCGCTCGTCGCCAGCGCTTTGGCTGGATAAAGGGACAATCGAAAATCTTCCTTCCCACCGTCGCGTCGGACCAGAACCTCGTGCGCCAGGATGGCAGTCACGACAAATCCACTGACGCTGCCGCCCTCCGCGACGAGCCGGCGATCAATCACCGCGTAGGTGCGATCGCCCTGCCGGCTGATGGCTTGAAGCGTCGGCAGCACCACGGCGATCACAACCTGAGCCAAGGAATCGTCCGGGGGGACAAACCCACGGAGAAACGGATCGCGACTGGGTTCGCTGGCCAGCCTGGCCACTTCGGATATGGACCAGGAGGAAGGCAGCGGTGCCGGCGTACCCGCGTCAGCGGCCAGAGCCAATGGCGCTTCTTCATCTGGCGGCGACATTTCATCAGCCGGATCGGCGGCCGCGCGCGCAAAGGCGGTTGCCGGGCGCTGCCAGAATGGGCGCCCGATCATGACGATGGCCACCAGCGCCAGCACCGTCACCGCCAGTTTACTCTGCAGCAGTTTTCTCATGGGATTGGTTCAGCCAGAAATGAAGCTCCAGGGTGACCTCGGCGAGTCCGATCCGACCGCCCCGCGCTTCCAGGCGGATGATGTCGATCCGCCGCCGCTCCGGCGCAAGGGCGGCGATCAGCGGCAGGAGGCGATCGAAGGCCGAGTGCCCGGCGACGATGCCAGACCGGTCGCGAAGTTGAATCGTGGCGGGGATGCGTTCGAGCTTGCCCCCGCCGACGGGCGGGCCAACCGGAGTCTGCAAAGTCGTTTGTACAATCCACCCATTGGTTGCGGCCGCGGCCTCCAGTTCGCGAACCGCCTCCAGGAACGCCACCCGGCTGGGCAACAAATGTTCCCGGACACGTTGTTCCTCCCGGGCGAGACCGGCCAGCTCGTGCCCGTCAATCAGGGCGCTCCCGGCGACCGCCACCGACCGCGCGCGGGCTTCAATTGGAGTCCGCAATTGGGCCGCGCGAAAGAAAACCGTCCACCCACAAAGAGTCAGCGCCAGCGCCATGACCGCCCAGAGGGCCGGGCGTGAACCCAGCCGGTCGAGCAGGGTAATTCTTCGAGCTGGTTGCGGCCGGCCTGCGCCGGCGATGGCCGGCCCGGGAGCCGCTGCGGCGGGTGGCGCGGATTGCAATTTTAAGCTCACCGCAACCTCCCTTCGATAAAGAAGGTTCGTTCGCCCGAAGGTAACAAGGGGAGGCCAACGCTGCCATCCGGTGAACCGCCAAAAAGTCGCCGCGTGGAACTGTCGCTGATCAGCATCTGAAATGGCGGGTTGGTCAGCGCGGCTTCAAAGCGCTCCAGCACCGGGACCACTCCCGCCACGGAGTCGCCACTCACGCCTTCGAGACGGACCCGCCACATCTGATTGGTTTGGATGATTTCCGCCCTGGTCAAGGTGAGATTGGTGGGAGTCGCGGCTCCCAAGAAGCGCAGCAACATCGGACCCACCGGAGGAAAGTTGCTGGGGCTCAGCAGCTGCACGAACCGCCGCTGCCGATCGGCTTCTTGCTGGCGAGCCACCCCCTTCAGTTGAACTGCTTCGTCAGCGCTTTGGGTAAGGCGCAGCCGGGCGTGCTCCCGGGCAGTGGCGGCCAGGGCAAATTCGACCAAAGTAGCGAACACGATCGACGCGCCGAGTAGAACGGCTGCGGCCAGCGCCAGCCCGCGACGCGCGGCGGGAGCCTGCTCCGCGAGCCGACCCAGAATGTTCGCGTCCGACCGGACGGGCAGGCGGGTGACTTCGGCCGCGTAATGGAAAGGATCGAACGTCCCGGCGGCATCAATCACCGCCACCCCTTCCCGCAGCCGGCCCGGTCCAATGACGGTCCGCAGTTCATCGCCCATGAGCCGGCATTCGTTGATGGCCACGCCGAACTGCTGCTGGGTGAACAGGAGCGTGCGGTTGATCTCCTGGGCCACTCGCTCACCATCCAAGTTGCCGGACATCGAGACCGATCGGGCGAAAAAGACCTGCCCGCCGGTGTCGCCGGACACCAGGCAAAGCAAGCCATCCGCGTTCGCGGCCAGCAAAACAGCGGTCGGCTGGGCGGTCGCCGTTCCGCGCAATTGTCGCTCCAGAATCGCGGCGGGCGCGAACAAGCTCTTCAACTCAAGCTGGGCGGCACCGCACGCCGCCTGGAGCGCTTCCACAACGGAGCGCGGAACCAGTGTGAGCAGGTGGCGGCGCTTCCCTTTGGCGGGCGGCAATTCGCGATGGCCACAGACGGCGGGCTCATCGAAGAACGGATGTTGCTCCACCTGCCGGTCGATTAGGCGCAGGAGTATTGCGGGTTTGCCGGGCGGCGTTTCCTGAAGGTGATAAACGAGGTTTCGATTATCCAACACCAGGGAAACATCACGACCTTGATAGCCGGTCTCACGCACCGCCTGGATGAGGGTCGTGGCAAACTGCGGCAGATCGGCCACGGCCTCGGGCGCCGTCCAACTAGCCGTCAGCACAGGGCCGTGCGTCACGACCGCCCGGAAGCGACCGTTCAACCAACTGATGCCAAGCGTCCTGTTGCTCACAAAAAGTTGCGCCACAAACTGCGCTGCCCCGGCTTGCTTGCCAGCCGCGACGCTGTCGTTGCCGCCCGGGTCCGGCGCTTAAACCCGCACACCCTGAAGGCGTCCGGGCGGCGGCGGCGCCCGCGTGACTATCGGCAGGACTGCCCGGAACCCTTAGCCAAACCACCCTGGTTCACGGGACGGAGCCGCCGAAAAGCAGCAGGACATCGGCAGCCGACAACGCCCGATCATAAAAGACCACTTCATCGATCAGTATCTTGGAAAAATCCTTGTTGCCGGAGCGCAACCCACCCACGCCGAAGTAGTAGGTGCTCGCCGCATTTCCGTAATCGGATGTCGCACCCGCCGCCGTGCCGGCCAGGCTGCCGTCCAGATAGAACTTCAAACTGGTCCCGTCACCGGTCGCCGCAAGGTGATGCCACGTTCCGTTGGCAAAAGACCAGGCGACGTCCAGCGAGCCGCCATACTGGGTGGTGATCGTTACGAAGTTCTTGTTCTTCGACTCGATGGCGACGACCTGCCGCTGCCCCATGATCCCGCCCTTGGCACCCAGGTCGGCCGTGGCATTGATCCAGCCGGCCAAAGTGAAACCCGCGAAGCTGGCGGGCAACCGGGAAGCCGAGGTCCCGAAATCAGCACCATCAAACTCGATCGCGGCATTGGTCGATGAGTAACCGAGGAATGTCGGCGGCCGCGGGCCGGCCCGGTTCAGCCCCGGCGCAAACCAGAGGACCATGTCCGCCGCCACACCCGCCGAACCAGAATTCCTGGCGAGCGCACCCGTCGTTTCCGCGAACTTGAAATGAAAGAGCGGTCCCTGGCCTGGCTCAAGGCTGAACACGGCATCCCTATTCACCACATGGTTGGCGTACATCACCCCCGCCCGCGAGCTGACCTGGAGATGCGTCCCGCGCAGATAAAGTCTCTGCGCCGGTGTGGCGAAGTCGAGTGCCGGTCCCGTGCTGCCCAATCCCGAGGCCAGCCCGTTCAGCGCGGCCGGGAGCACGGGCACCGAGCCCAGCCGCAACTGGACATTGGTGAGCGCCACTTGATGAAACAGATTGGCGAGACTGAGCCGCCCAAGGTGCAGGTGATTTGCCTGGCCGGTCCACGCAGCGGAGAATCCCGCCGGCGGTGCCTTGCTCGCCGGCTGGTAACTCCAATGCCACAGGTTGCTAAAAAGTGTCGCCGAAGGAACACCCTCGCCCACGGGCAGCGCGAGTCCCCGATGCGTGCTGCTGACGATCATCGCGCGCGTCGCCGATCCCGGCGCGTTGGCCGAGCCCACCGCAATACCGGCCAGCGCCTGGGTGTAAAGCAACCCGCTCGAAACGGCAGCCGGGGTGAACGCGGGATCGATCAGCAGAATGCGACGCGTGTTCGCATCCGTCGGAAACGCGGGATACACCTGTCGCACTGCGGTCAGCTCCAGCCCGGCCGCCGCCGCCACTGCCGCCGCCCAATCGTTAGTACCGGGGATGATCTGGGTGCGGATGACAAATGATTCAAACGCGGCGGTCAACAGCTTGACGGTCTGCTGCTCCTTGATGATGTCCTGCTCCACCCGCTGGCTGATCAGGTTGGGCAACGCGATGGTCGCGGCCACACCCAGGATGGCCACGAGCACGAGCAAGATCGCCAGGCCGCTGCCCGCCCGCGAGCCGCCGACGAGGAACCCCTCCGCGCGGACCCGCCAAGCGGGCCTTCCTGTCCCCGCTACCAGGCCCCTGCTGCCAGGCCCTGACTTCACGGCACCCTCCATTGATTGTCCTGGTAGACGAAGTTCACATCGCGCTCGATGACGTGGGTGACATCCAGTTCATCGGGATTCGCCGGGGGCGACGTGAAGGGCGTGTCGTGCTTGAACAGTTGGATCACCGTACCCGCCAGGCAGTAGCGATCCATCGCGTTCGTGGCACTGAAGGCATAAGTCGTCAGCGAGTTGAACTTCGCAAACGGGATGGCGGCGGGAAACTGGGTGTTGCTGAACGTGGCATGAAAGAACCGTTCGCCGAGGTTGATCCGTACGACGTGCAGGTGTTCGCCATTGCCGGTCCACGACGCCGGCCACCCGGTCGGAGGCGCCCTGGTGCCGGCGTTAAACGACCAATTCCAGATGTTGTCAAACGCACCGGCGCTCGCCGCCAAGCCGCTCGCCACCGGCAACGTCAAGGTGGGCTGAGTCGTGCTGAGAATGATGAGCCGCGTCTCGGTGGGCACGGTGGTCGTACCATTGTTGCCCTGTGAATAGAGCGGGCTCGTGCCGGTGGTGGGGCTGAAGCCCGGGTGAATAAGATAGACGCGGACGTTCGCGCTGTTCTTGGGATCCACCCGATGGACCTCGGTCACATTCATGCCCAGGACCGACGCCAGGTTGGTGGCCCACGAAGCGGCGCCCGGCACCTGTTGATAAGTCCGCACGTACCGTTGCAAGCCGGCGGCGAGCGTCGCCAAGTTCTGCTCCTCCTTCGTCCCTTGCGCCGCCGCGATCTGGCGCACCAACGGCGGCGTGAACACGGCGGCGAGGATGCCCATGATCGCCAGCACGCCGATCAGCTCGATCAACGAGAAGGCGCCGGTCGCTCGCCCGGTGGATTTCCCGGACCGGTTCATTCGCCGCTGCGGGTTGAAGCTCATTGGGGGTTCATCAATTCGGCAATTGGCAGAATCAGCGCGATCGCCACGAGGCCGACCACGCCGATCAAAAACACAATCAACAGCGGCTCCAGCAACGCCAGCCGCTTCTTGATCAAACGGGACAGTTGATCCTGATAGTATTCCGCGACGTTGTTGAGGCCCTCGGTGAGCGTGCCGCTGACCTCGCCCACCTCCACCATGCGCACCATGAGCGGCGTAAAAATTCCGTGGCGGGCCATGGTTTCGTGCATCTTGCGACCCTCGCGCACGCCGGCGAGCACCTCGTCAATGGCCCCGGCCAGCACGACATTGCCGGCCAGCTCGCGTCCGAGTTTCAACGCCTCGAGGAGCGAGATCCCGGCGCCGAACACCACCGCCAGGTTGCGGGCGAACCGCGAGACACAGATGAGTTGCAGCAGATCGCCAACGAGCGGCAGCCCCAGCTTGAACGAATCGCGCCACCGCACGAAGCCGGGCACAAAGCGGGGCGCCGTCCACCAAAAGCAAACGGCGCCGCCCGCGCCCGCCAGCAGGAGCAGTCCGTGTTGCACCAGAAAATGACTGAAACCCATCACCAGCGTGGTCACCAGGGGCAGCGGCATCTTCAACTGTGCGAAGAGCGATGCGAACTTGGGCACGACGAAGCTGAACATCAGGATCACGAAGGCCAGCGCCGCGCCCATCACAAACGCGGGATACGTCAGCGCGCGACGCACCTCGCCGATCAGGCGATCCAGCCACTCATAGTATTCGCGGATCTGATAACACGCCTCGGCCAACTGGCCGCTGGCTTCGGCCGCCCGCACCAGATTGATGACCAGCGGCGCGAACGTGCGGGGATGCGCCGCCAGCGCGTCGCTCAACGGGCGGCCGGACTTCACCTCGTCGAGCACCGCCTGCTGGATGGGTTGCAAGAACGGGTGGGCGGATTGGGAATCGCCAAACCCCAGCGCGCTGACGATCGGAATGCCGGCCTTCAACTGCATCCCGAGTTGCAGGAAGAATTCGATCAACACCCGGCGCTTGACCGGTCGATTGCCGCCCCGCCGCCGGCCGCCGCTGGATTGGGAGCCCGCCCGGGCCTCGACGAGCCAGCGGCCATCGCGGCGCAGCGCGGACTCAAGTGCGGACTCGGAGCTCGCGTCAAGGTGGCCGCGTAGTTCGCGTCCCTCGGCATCAAGAGCAAGATAGCTGAAACTGGGCATCTGAGTTCCTTAACCTTGAGTGACGCGTAGAATTTCCTCGATCGTAGTCAGCCCTTGAACGGCCTTCTGGATGCCGTCCTCGAACATGCTTTGAAAGCCGTTGGCCCGGGCGAGCTCGCGCAGTTTGGCCACGTTCATTTCACTGGCGATACACGACTGCATCGCCGGGTTGATCGACAGCAACTCGTAGATGCCAACGCGCCCCCGGTAGCCCGTGCCCCGGCAGTCCGGACAGCCGCCCGGTTGAAAGAGGGTGACCGGAAATTCGCCGGCGAGCGTAGCGCCAACACGGGTGAGCACGGCGGCGGCGTCCGCGACCGGTTGCCGACACTTCGCGCAAAGGCGTCGTACCAGCCGCTGCCCAATTACCCCGATGAGGGTGGGCGCCAGGAGGTACGGTTCAACCCCAAGATCGACGAGCCGGGGAATCGCGCCCAGCGCGTCATTGGTATGCAGGGTCGTGAACACCAGATGCCCGGTCAGGGCGGCGCGTACGGCGAGCTGCGCGGTTTCGGTGTCACGCGTCTCGCCGACCAGAATCACGTCCGGATCCTGCCGGAGCAATGTCCGCAAACCCTCGGCAAAGGTGAGTCCAATCGATTCATTGATCTGCGTCTGCCGGACCAGCGGCAGTTGGAATTCCACCGGATCTTCGAGGGTGAAGATGCTTTGCTCAGCGCCGTTGATCCGGCTGAGCGCGGCGTAAAGCGTCGTGGTTTTGCCGCTGCCCGTGGGTCCCGTTACGAGAATGATGCCATGCGGCCTTTCGAGCAACGCGGCAAAGCGTTCCTCCATGCCTGCTGAAAAGCCAAACGCCTTCAGATTAAAGCCGGCGGGCCGATCGAGAATTCGCACCACGATGCTTTCGCCAAACGCGGTGGGCAGCGACGAGAAGCGCAACTGCACCTCCCGGCCCATCACCGATACCGTTCCTCGTCCACCCTGCGGGCGGCGACTCTCGGTGATGTCCATGTTGCCCAGAATTTTGAACCGCGCGATCAACGCCGGTTGCACGGCTTTGGGCAGCAACGTCCCGGCATTGAGGATGCCATCCTGCCGAAAGCGCACCCGCAGGATCTTGTCCTCGGGCTGCACATGGATGTCGCTCGCCGACTGGGCCACCGCCTGGGCAATGACACGGTCGACCAAGCGGATCATCGGCGCATCCTGCTCGGTGGTGATCGCCAGCCGATCCGAACCCAGCCGCAACAATTCATCGACCAGATCCTCGACCGTTTGACTGCTGGCGTAATGGCGATCAATCGCCGCCCGCAGATCGCTTTCCGTGGCGGCGACCAGATTCACCCGGAGTCGGGTCGCCTGCTCCAGCGCATCGAAGGCGAGCACATTGAGCGGATCGGCGATGGCGACGTTCAGCGTGCCGTTCGCGCGACTGACCGGGAGCGCCAGGTGCGTACGCGCGAGTTGTTCTGGAATCAACCGCAACAATTCCGGGGCGATTGCCAGGCGGGAGAGATCGACCTGCTCCGTCTGCGTTTTGCTGGCGAGAAACCCGGCGAGAAGCTCCTGGGTGACAAAGCCGAGGTCAACCAGGGTCTGCCCTAGCATTTTTCCGCTGCGCTTTTGCTCGCGCAAGGCGAGATCAAGTTGCGACTGCGACAACTGGCCGCTTTCAATCAGCCAGTCACCAAGCCGCACCGGTTGTTGCGTCGTCGCCATGTTGAAAATCGATCTAGGGGTCTTCCTGCCGCGACAGCGCCAGGATTCTTTGCGGAGCCCGGCAGCAAAACAAAAAGCCGGCCGGAGCGAGACTGCTCCGGCCGGCGACAGGCGGTAGAGATGAGGCCCGGGTGATCGGTGTTATCGCCGAGATTGCCCCGGCCACCGGCCGGTTGAAGCTCGGCGACTAGTGATGCGCCACGTAGAGATAGACCGTGGTCGTACCGTTGTTGGCTGGCGCGCTGAAGATGCAGCGACCCGTGAGATTTGCCGTCGTGCCATCGGCGGTTTCGTTGTCGAGCATCCGGTTGAGCTCGATGGCATCGGGCACCGCCGTGTCGGGAATCATGAGCGCGACAATTTTGCTCCCCGCGGTGAAATCCGCCGTGCTGGCGTTTCCATCGAGGTCAAAGTTGTCTCCGCCAGCATTGGCCGTGATCGTCACCGCGCCGTTGCTCACCGTATCCAGGGAGCGCACATGGGTCCGGTTGCGGAGATTGCTGGCATCGTTGAGCTGCGAGCCAATCCCGCAGGTGAAGAGCTTTTCGGCGAAGCCACCCGCAATGAGATCCGCGTCAAAGCGTCCGTTGGCGACCGCCCCATTGGTGGCCCCGGTGCCGCTGCGGTCAGGAAAAACGCCGTTCTTGCCAAAGTAATCGGCGGTGGCGGTCTTGAGACTGTTGTAGGAAGCCGCGGTGCTCGTGACTTTGCTGCGCGCCGTGGCTTGAATGACCTTGGGCACGATGATGCCGGCAAGGATGCCGATAATGGCCAGCACGCCGATCAGTTCGATCAGCGAGAAGCCGTGACTCAGTTTGCGGGAATTGTGAATCTTCATGTTAACTCCACTAGTATGTTCAAGTGCTCAATGCCGCGTCCTCATCTGGCGCCGGGCACCATGCACGGCGTCTGAGGACACCAACGGTGAGGCTATCGGGAGGGCTGTGAATAACTTTAGAAGAAAGTGGCAGGCCTTAAGTGAAGATAGGGGAGTGGATCGCTCGCACACGCGAACTGCGCTACCGACGAACTACATTTTCACACTACCTAACTCTTCCCAACCCAAACTGATCGCCCGTCGTCACGACCTTGCCGGCCTTGAAATGCACTTCGACGACTTTCTCGCTCATCACGGCGGCGCCGGTTTCGTCGGTGAGTTGCGTGATCACCTGGCGGGTCTTCACGTCCACGATGTCGCCGGTGGAAGGCCAGGCATGCGCGCCGTCGAGCCGGAATGTGATCCAGCCCGGCTCGTCGCGCACCGGCACGCTCTCCAGCTGCTTCGGGGGTTCGACCGTGTTGTCAAAGATGTGCAGGCGCTGGTTGTGGGCGTCCACCACCCAGACCTCCTTTTCGTCCGGGGTCAGGCCGACGCCGTGGCTCGGGCAGCCATGGCGTTTCACCGCGCCTTTCGTGAAGCCCGAAACTTCGACGCGATGCAGCTTGGCGCCGGACTTCAAGTCGCCCACCTCGAAGCCGAGCAGTTCGTTGATGCAGACATACACGCGCGTCTGTTTTCCGTTCACGGTGAACGGACGGATGAAGTTAGAGAACGGCCCGATCGTGCGGGAGGCGGTGTGCGTGGTTGTATCCGCGACGGTCAGCAACGGAGAACGCAGGCCAGCGAGGTAAGCTTCCTTGCCGTCCAAGCCGACGATGGTGTTGTGCGCGCCGCTGTTGGGCGTGACGCGCGCCAGCTCGCGGCCGTCGGCGGGATCGAGCACGTGCCACCAGTTGTTCTCGAAGCTGGGCAGATAGATGAACGAACCATCAGGCGACATCGACATGCGATCGCAACCGGCGGGGTATTCCTTTTCCCAAAGCAGCTTCTCCGTCGCGAGGTCGAGGCACTGGAGCTGTTTGACGGTGCTGATGTAGATGCGGCCATTGGCGGCGCTGGCGCAGACACCTTTCACGTTGATCGGTTTGCCCGAGCTGTCGACGCCGGCGGTGGGGATCCGTTTAACAAACTTGTAGCCATGGTCGATGTCGAACACGAGCAGCCCGTGCCCGCCGTGTTTGAGGTAATTGCGGATGCCGGGAACCGCCGCGTAAAGATAGCGGCCATCCGGCAGGTCGGCGGCAACAGCGGGCAGCAAAGCGCTCGCGGCCAGCAGTGCGGCAACGAGCCGCAGAGCGAGTCTTCGGGGAACGCACATGGCTATTGCACGGGCTCCCAGCCCTTGCCGGGGATGAATTCGCGATCACCGCGGGCATCGGTGGTGCAACCGGTCGTGAAGGCGGCCAGCACCAAGGTTATGAGCGCCAGGCAACAAAGCTTTTTCATGAGCGCAGCCTAATCAGCATTGTCAGCCGCGCAAGCCTGATGCAACGTTCGGCCGATGAAAGGCAGTTCGGAGTTCACAGGCAAGAGCTTGCAAGGCCACCTCCTGCTCGATGGCGGCAAGCTGCGCGGGTCGTACTTCCATCGCACCGTGGTGTTGATCTGCCACCATGACGCGGAAGGAGCATTCGGGCTGGTCATCAACCGGGCGAGCGACAACCAGGTGGGTGATCTCATCATGGCCGAGCTGCCGGATCGTTTGCAGGAGCAAAAACTTTTTGCGGGCGGTCCCGTGCAACCCGCCGCGCTCAGTTACCTGCACCACGATAGTTTCATTCCCGACGCAAACGTTCTGCCGAACCTCAGCCTCGGTCATTCCCTGGAAGAACTTGTCGAGCTGGGCGGCTCGTTCTCCGGCACGCAACGCATCAAAGTATTTGCCGGCTATTCCGGCTGGAGTCCCGGCCAGCTCGAAGATGAACTCAAGCGGGAGTCGTGGCTAATCTTTCCCGCCAGCGTCGATCTGGTCTTTCACACCCCCGCCGAAGAACTTTGGAAAACGGTTATGAAATCGCTCGGCTGGCAGCAACGAATCATTGCGGACGCCCCGGAGGATCTTTCGTGGAATTGAAGAACGGTCCGCCGCCGAAAAACCAACCCCTGCGCCGGCTGGTAGTCGCGGCCCTGCAACAGCGGATGCGCCACATTGCGGCGTTGCAACGGGGCGAGGCGGAGCACGACGACGAGCTCATCCACGAAATCCGACTGGCCACCAAGGAGTTTCGCGCCTACCTCGGCTTGCTGCGAGAACCCGCCGCCCGCCGACTCTGCATTCGGGAAAAAGCCCGGTTGCAAACCGCCGCCCGCAGCCTCGCCGCCAATCGTGACCCGCTCGTCATCCGCGAGTCCCTCGAACGCCTGGCCCGGCGATGCGATCGTGTCACCGGCCGCGATTCGCTGCACCGCCTGCTGTTGCATCTGGGCGAGGGGCCAACCCAAAAATCTTCGCCCGCCAGGATCATCAATGCCGCGGGCCGGGAACTTACCGCGTCCGCCGCCGCGATCAGCACCCGGTTTCAGCGACGGCTTACCGATGATGCGTTGCTCGACGCTTTTCGCCGAGAGTACCGCCGGACGTGGCGCCTGACGGCGAACGCCCGGCGCAAGCCCGAGGTGGACTCCTGGCATGAATGGCGTAAGCGGGTTAAGGCGCTGCACTATCAGGCCAATTGCCTCGCGGCCATCCGGCCGGGCAAATTGAAACGGCTCGCTCGCGAGATGTGGCGGTTGCAGTCCCTTCTGGGGAAACACCACGACCTCCACCTTACGCGCGCCCGGGTGAAACGCATGCGCCTGGATCGCGTCAACGAACCCTGTCGCCGGCGAACCATTCACCTGCTCAACCTGGAAATCTCCCGAGTCGAAAGAAAAGCGAAGCGCTTGACCAAAGCCTGGCTCAAGCAGCGACCCACGGAGTTTGCTGCGAAGCTGAGATCGGCCTAGCGCGATTCAGTCTGCGGCCACCTTTCAGACTCTGATCAGACTCAAGCCGATCGCGGCTTGATTGCAACCGGCCACGGTGACGAACGCCCGCTGCTCCGTACCAGCGCGCAATGCTTCCCAAGCGGCGATCACTTGCCAGGCGGATGCCGCGCAAAACGCATCGCCGGTGATCAAGCGCAGCGATGCCGTTGCGCCAGGCCATTCGCGCCCGACATCATTGCCTGTTCGTAGTTCATCGTGCCCGTCGGCGCTGGAGTTGAAAAACATCGTCGCCGGCCCAATTGCTTCCAAGTCTTGACGCACCTTGCGCGCAGCCAGGTCTCGCGACACGCCACTGACGTAAACTTGAGGATCCGTGATCGCTTCGAGGGCGACGCCGGACGCCGCCCGTTTCAGGTAAACTGCGCCAGCGCCTTCGGCGAGGATCGCCTGCGGGTTGAACAGCCGCATCGCGTCCGAGGTCAGCCAGTCGCACTCTTCGGCACCGATCACCAGACAGCCGTCGATCCGATGTTCCTCCAGCCAGCCGGCAGCCGTGGCCAGTCCCTGCACAAAAGCGGTCTCGTCACCCACGAGCGTGTAGTTGATCGCCGGAGTCCCGAGCACGGCCGCGAGATGACTGGCGGGAGCGTTGAACACCGTCTCGGGAAAAACCAGCGGGCTCGCCGTGGCCGGATCTTTCAGCACTTCCTGGTAGAAACGGCTCGAATAATTGACGCAGCCAGCCTGGACGCAGAAAACAATTCCCAGGCGCAACGTCCCGTCCCCAACTCCTTTCGCGTCGTCGCCCAGCGCTTCCAACGCCGCCGCCGTGGCAAACCGCGTTATCGGGCTCACGCGCCGCAGCCGCGGGTGACGCAGCCACGGATAAGTCGAAGGCGCATTGGGCACTCGCCGGACCGGCAGCCCCGTCGCTTGGCCCGGCCGTTCCAACAGCGTTGCCGGCAGCGGCTGCTTCACAGCCAGCACGCGAAAAAGTTCTGCGGCGGACCACCCGGCCGGCGAGACTGCGCCCACGCCTTGAAGAATGATCCGGCTCACGCCCACCTCCGGAAGATGAGCGACGCGTTCGCGCCGCCGAACCCGAACGAGTTCGTGAGCACGTGATCGACCTTTGCGTCGCGGGATTTGGTGATGAATTCAAACTGGCAGAGCGGATCAACCGTTTCTGTCGGCACCGTCGGTGGCAGCCATTGACCTTGAAGTGCCATCAGACAGATCACGGCTTCCACGGAACCCGCAGCTCCCAACAAGTGCCCGATGCTGGCCTTCGTCGAGCTGACTTTGATCTGGGTGACATCCCCGCCCGCCCAACGATTGATTGCGTTGGCCTCCGCCCCGTCGTTGAGCGGCGTGCCCGTGCCATGGGCGTTGAGGTAATCGATCTGCGTCGGCGACAACTTCGCCACGCGACAGGCTTCGGTCATCGAGCGCAAGGCGGCGGCGCCATGCGGATGCGGCTGCGTGAGGTGATGACAATCCGTCGCCGCGCCGTAGCCAACCAGTTCGGCGAGAATGTTGGCGTTGCGTTGCCGTGCTGACGCCAAGGTTTCCAAAGCCATCACGGCGGCACCTTCGCCCAGGCCGAGTCCGTCACGATCGGCGGCGAACGGCCGGCAACCGGTGAGCGACAGCGCTTGCAACGAACCAAAGCCGGCAAAGACGAGCTCGCTCAAGCCATCGAAGCCGCCGGTCAACACGCGTTCGGCGCGGCCGGTGCGGATCAGATCAAACGCGTGGCCAATCGCATTGGCACCCGAGGCGCAGGCGTTGGCCACGATCGTCAGCGGACCGGAAAAACCGAGCGCCTCCATGATCAACAGCGCCTGCCGCTGACATTGATAATGCGCCACGCGCGTGGGCTGCCGCCGGTTGCCGTTGGGATTGCCCTGCGCGTGCTTGAGGAATTCCTCGCCCAACGTCATCCCGCCGCTGGTGGTGCCGAGCACGAGCGAAAGATTTTCGGAAGACTCCCAGCCGGCTTGTTGCCAGCACTCGACACTCGCCAGCAACAACTGCCGCGCGGCGCGATCGAGACGCAGCTCCTGTCGACGCGACAACCGGGTGACGGGGAGTTTCGGGGGAAGATCAACCTCCGCCGCGACCTTCACCCGTTGCCGGCTCGCATCAAAAACTGTGACGGGGCGAAAGGCGCGCCGACCGATTCGAAAGCCTGCAGCGTTCACGTCCCAGCCCATCCCCAACGCCGTCACAATGCCCGCGCCAGTGATGACGACCCGGGGTGGTTCGGTGGGGCGATTGGGAAAGGGAAACAGCACGGCGTCGCTTGCTTGGGTTGGATCGCAGCCGTCAATCTAGTGGGAGCGTGTTGGCGAAGCCAGCGGGTTTTCAATTCCGCGCCGGGCGCGTGCGTTCGCATCGGGCAGCGGTTCAGAATTTGCAAACCCCGTCCGGACTTCGACGGCGAGCGCCCTTTGAACAGCGGGAGATTGCACTTGTCAACTTCCGCACACCCGCCGCTTAATGCGCCCTCCGATGACATCCCGGTACCCGCGATCTTTCCCCAGCGCGTTCAACCAGCCCGCAATTGCGCGGCTGGCGGGCGCTGTTTCCCGCCTGGCTGCCCTGCTGATTTGCCTCGCCGCCGGGGTTCAAGCCAGCGCGGCCGACCCCGCCATCATCCAGCAACCCGTCGGCGGGCAGGCCGCTCTAGGCGAGTCATTCGGCTTTTCCGTCGACGCGACGGGAACTCCGCCGCTGGCTTATCAATGGTTACTAAACGGAAGCGCGCTATCGCTCGCAACCAACCGCAGCATCACGCTCGTCAATCTTACCAATACCGACTCCGGGACCTATACCGTGGTGGTGACCAACTCGGTCGGTAGCATCACCAGCGCGCCCGCCGTATTGGCGATCAGCACGACGGCCCCGCGCACGACGACGACCGGAACCGTCACCAGGGGCGCCCAGGCCACGGTTCCCATTTTGCTAAGTGCCAACGGCCGGGAGAACCGGCTGACTTTTACGCTGGGCTTCAACCCCAACGTCTTTGGCAACCCTTCCTTCACGGCTTCCGTGATCAACGACGCCGTCGCCTTGGACACCAGCCGGGTCGCGGAAGGGCTGGTCTCCGGCGACGTCACCCTGCCGGCGGGCACCATGTTCGCCGCCGGCCGATCCGAAGTCGGGCGGGTGCATTTTGATTTTGTCACGGGCACCGACCCGTTGGTGGGAGGCCTCTATTTCACCAACGCCAGCGTTACGGCAACAAACATTGCGTTCGCGACCAACGGACTCCCGCTGATCGTCAATGCCGTCGTCAGCCCCCAGTTTGAAATCCTCACGCTGGCGCCCGCGCTCAACCGCCAGTCCGGATTATTCGAACACGTGCTGAACATCGCCTATCCCGGCACCGGCACGCTCGAGAACGTCGATCTCCTGATCTCCGGCCTGACCGACGATTCGCGCACCAACCGCATCCGCGTTTACAATTCAATCGGGCTGAAGACGATCGGCCCGGATGCGGAAGGCTTCTACGAAAATGTGCCGTTCGTGTCGGGTGGCCCGCTGGCGGCCGGCGCGTCGCGCAACTTGACGATTGAATACTACGTCACCGATCACACCACGGTCCCCGGCCCGACCTACAACCTCGTGGTCGAAGGACGGACGGGTTTCAGCATCTCCCCCTCCGCGTCGCCGCTGAACATCACGACCAACCGTTTTGTAAACGGGACCTTCATCCTGCAGTTCCCAACCCGTGTGAAGTACCGCTACAATATTCAATACGCGCCCACGCTCGACGACTTGCTCAACAACTCGACGAATGCCCGCGTCGTCAATCCCGCGGTCAACGGCACCGGCTACAGCTTGCAGTGGATCGACAACGGCCCGCCGAAAACGGAGACCCCGCCAGTCGCGGGCAGCCGATTTTACCGGGTGCTCGAAGCCCCTGCCCAGTAAGTCGCGACGCACACCGACATGAAGCCACGTATTTTCTCCAAGTCTGAATCGTTGATTGCGCCGGCGACCCTGGCGTTGCTCGCCGCTGGCGCGCTGCCCGCGACCGCGCAGGTAAAGCTCCCACCGCTCAAGTTCGAGGAGGCGGAGAAGCAGGGTTACTTCATCCGCCTCGGCCCCCGCGTGCAGTTCAATGTCGAGGCCTCGATCGCGATGGTTCCGCAAACGCAGCAAACACCCGGCAGTTACGACAACGGCTCGGTCCTGGCGGATTCAGGCGGCCTCGCCAGCGGCCTCACTTGGAACTGGGGTTACCAGGATGCCAGCCAGCTCAGCGGTGACTTCATTAACTACGAACGCTACTCCAACGTGCCCCACGCCGGCGTCCTCACGAGTGGCAGCGACGACCCGCTGCTGGGTGGCGAAGTGCTGTTCGGCGTTGAGTTTGGCCGCTTCAACGTGGGCACGAAAGAGTTCACCTGGGGCGCGGAAATTGGCTACGGCTTCACGCCCTTCAAGCTGAGCAACTCCTCGACGGCATCGGGGACTGTGAACTACCTTGCGGCGAGCCACAGCCTGGGTGGAATCCTGCCACCCGTGGCCCCGTACCAAGGGACTTACGACGGCCCCGGCCCGCTCATCAACCTGGCCCCCACGACCTCGACGGCGACCTCCTCCACGGCGACCTCCACGTTCGATGGCACGTTGAAGAGCGACTTGCATGTCATGAAGATCGGTTTCTGGTTCGAGGCGCCTCTGACCAAGAAGCTTTCCGCCTCGCTCAGCCTTGGCTACTGCTCCGTGCTCGCCGAAACCCGCTTCGAATTCACGGAAGTAACCAGCATTACGAACCCCGGCATTCCCGCCTTGAGTCCGACGCAAGCTGCGGCAAGTGCGAGCGGCTGGCAGGGCGGATTTTACGGGCAACTGCGCGGCACCTGGCAGTTTAGCAAGCATTGGGGCGCGTACGTCGCCGGCGATTACCAATACAACAACGAGTTTCGTTTCACCGAGGCCGGCCGCGACGTCACGCTTGATTTCCAAAGCACGTACGGCGCCGGGCTGGGTTTGATCTTCAGTTGGTAACCAGCCGGGCGGCTCAACGGAGGGCCGTCGCGCGTTCTCGCAGCCACGCGAGGTCCGGGTTCCCTGCCGATTCCTCGTCGTGCTGATGCCACGGCACGGCCAGCGGATCCTTCTCCGTCGTCCGGGCATCGCGCCACTGTTTCGCTTCCACATGTCCATCAGCGAAGGACACCGCGGCGCCGTTGTTGTGATACGCCGCCGGAAACATCATGAAGCTCTCCTGCTCCGGGTACACGCCAAAAAACGGCCAGCAGATGCTCTCCGGATGCACATCGATCAGCAGGAAGGTCTTCGCCGGTCCCGGCTGCGTCATGTCCTCTTGCTTGAGATAGATTTGATAATCCCGGTTCGGCTGCCAGTTGCCGTTGGGACCATCCCAACCGACAAACCAGTTCATCGAGTAGCTTCGCAGCGTCGGATAGCTCCGGCCAAACACCGCGACCGATTTGCGATCACTCGGGCACCGATAGACCCGCATCTCGCCGCGACCGGGCAGATAGGGCGCCAATTGCGAATAGTCGGGACCGATGAGGGCGTTATGATCGACCAGGTCGAAGACGCTGAAGTTGTGATTGTAGTAGCCCTGCACCCAGCGCAGCCGGTTCGTGTCGCCACCCTTCGGCACGTAGCCATTCTTGGGCAGCACGCCGTCGTGATCACCGGCGTACAACATCCAGGCGAGCGTGATCTGCCGTTCGTTGTTCATGCACTGAAGCCGCCGGGCCTGCTCCTTGGCGTTTGCCAGCGCTGGCAACAAGAGCGCCGCCAGCACCGCGATGATCGCGATCACCACGAGCAACTCGATGAGCGTGAAAGCGGCAGGCTGAGATCGGCGTCGCATAAGGGTTGATGCCACTCGCCAAGCTAACAGTCCCCGGCAACCTGACAACTGCGCAGATTGCATGATCACGCCGGCATAGTTTCACTGACTTTTTGATTCGTCCGCCGCCGGGCTGACGGTTATACACAACGCATGTCTTCACGGTTGAAAGTGGCGGTCATCGGCGTCGGCTCGCTCGGCAAGGAGCACGCCCGGATCTATGCGGCCCTGGCCCAGACCGGCGCCGTGGAACTCGTCGGCGTCTATGATGTCCACGCGGACACCGCGTCCGCCGTCGCCCACAAACTCGGCACGCGCGCGTTTGCCACCGTGGCTGAAGCGGCCAACGCCGCCGATGCGCTCAGCATCGTCACGCCGACCATTACGCATTACGAGATCGCCCGCGCCCTGCTGGCGCGCGGCAAACACTTGCTGGTCGAGAAGCCGATGACCGAAACGGGCGAGCAGGCGGCGGAACTGGTCGAGCTGTCGCAGCGGCACGCGGCCGTCCTTCAGGTCGGGCACGTCGAGCGCTTCAATCCCACGTTCAAATACATGACGGAGGTCGCGCGCGAGCCGCGATTCATCGAGGCGCACCGGCTCTCACCTTACCCGGCGCGCAGCACGGACATCGGCGTGGTGCTCGACCTGATGATCCACGATCTCGATGTCGTGCTGGCCTTCGTCAACTCGCCCGTGCAAAGCGTCGATGCCGTCGGCATGTCGGTGCTCAGCACCACCGAGGACATCGCGAATGCGCGGCTGCGCTTTGCCAACGGCTGCGTCGCCAATCTCACCGCGAGCCGCGTCAGCGCCGAGCGGATGCGCAAGATTCGCGTGTTCAGCGCCGGTGAGAAGCCGGCCTATGTGTCACTCGATTACCGCGAACAAAAGGGCTACATCTACCGGCTCGCGCGGGAGGGCGAGAGCGAGAGTTCGTTGTTCAAGAAACTGCTGCTCGCCAAGGACTCGACAATTGTCAGCGAGTTCGGCGGCAAACGAATCGTCCGTGAACCCGTGCCGATTCAGAAGGATGAACCACTCAAGCTGGAGCTCGCCCATTTCGTGGAATGCGTAACCGCCAAGCAACGTCCGCTGGTCAGCGGCGAATCCGCCAAGCAGGCGCTCGATCTCGCCCTGGAAATCACCCGGCAGATCCAGGCGTCCGGCATGGGCAAGCCGATCACTCAAGGCTGAGTCCGCATGCTGCCGACCTCGTTCATGTTGATTGCCGGCGAGGCCAGCGGGGACCGGCTCGCAGCCGAACTGGTGGCGGCGTTGCGCGCGGAATGGAGCCGACGCAACGGCGAATCGGAGCGTGGGAACCAGCCGGCGAGCAACGGCTTCAATCCAAAATTCTTTGGTGCCGGCAGCAAGGCCATGCGCGAAGCGGGCGTGGAGATCATCGAGGACATGAGCCACCGCGGCGTCATCGGCGTCAGCGATGTGTTGAAGCGCGTCGTCGAGTTTGCCCAGCTCATGAACCGGCTGGTACAATTGGCGGTTGTCCGCCAGCCGGACGTGATCATCTGCGTAGATTACGGTGCCTTCAATCTGCGGTTTCAGTCGCGCCTCCGGCGGCTCCTCCGATCCCGACGAGGTCCCTTCAATAACTGGCGGCCGAAGCTGATCCAGTTTGTCTCCCCGCAAGTCTGGGCTTCGCGCCCCGGCCGCGCGTTTGCCATGGAGCGCAACCTCGATCTGCTGATCAGCATCCTGCCGTTCGAGCAAGTGTGGTTCGCGCAACGCACGCCTGATTTGAAGTTGGCGTTCGTCGGCCATCCGCTCATCGGCCGGCACGCGGGCGCGACTACAGAGCCGTCCCTTCGCCGGCTCTCGGCTCAATCCTGTCCACTGATCGCTTTGCTGCCCGGCAGCCGGCGCGGTGAGCTGCGTCAACATCTGCCAGTCATGGTGGACGTGGTGCGGCGGCTTCGAAGCGAGCTGAACTGTCTCTTCAAACTGGTCGTGCCCAACAATCATCTGGCCGCGCAGGCGCGGGAGGCCATCGGCAGCGAGCCGGTCGAGGTGGTGGTCGGCGATTTGAGTGAGGTTCTCCGGGAAGCGACCATTGGCATTTCGAAGACCGGAACCATCACGCTGGAGCTCGCCTTGTATGGCGTGCCGGCCGTGACGTTCTACAAAACTTCCTGGCTGACTTACTGGATCGCCCGCTGGTTGGTCAAAGTGAAGTGGCTGTCGATGCCCAACCTGCTGGCGGGCGCGGCGGTGCTCCCGGAGTTTGTGCAGCAGGCGGCCACCGGCGACGCCATCGCCCGCGCCGCCTTGGAGCTGTTGAATGGCCAGCCCCAACGCCAGGCGCAGCGGGAGAAGCTTCGAGCGATCGTGAAGCAACTCGGTGAACCCGGCGCGCCGGCGCGGACGGCGGCGGCGATCTTCAACCTGTTCAGCACCCAATGATTGGCCAAAGGTGATTTGAATCCCGGCATTGGCAACGCGTCCAAAGCGGGCTTACTATCCGCCTCAAGACCGTGAAATTGAATCGAACAACTCTGACTCTTTGCAGCCTCCTCGCAGCCTTGCCCGCGACCGTCATCGCGGACACCGCCGGAGCGGACTTCTTCGAGACCAAGATTCGTCCACTGCTGGTCGACAACTGTTACGAGTGTCACAGCGCCGGTAAGAAAACCAAAGGTGGTCTCCGGCTGGACCTCAAGTCTGGCTGGGAAAAAGGCGGCGAGAACGGCCCGGCCATCGTGCCGGGCAAACCTGACGAGAGCCTGCTCATCAAAGCGGTGCGCTATGGGAACAAGGATCTCCAGATGCCGCCGAAGGACAAGAAGCTCGCGCCCGAGCAGATCGCGTTGCTGGAGGAATGGATTCAAATGGGAGCGCCGGACCCGCGCACGGAAGCCGCGGTTGCCCTTGCCCCAACCACCACGTCCGATAAAAACCACTGGGCCTTCCTGCCGATTCAGAATCCTCCCACGCCCGCGCTGAAGAATCGGCGCTGGGCACAGAGCGATCTCGACGCCTTCATTCTCGCTGAGCTCGAACGCCACCAACTGAGTCCTTCACCGCGCGCCGACGCCCGCACGCTCGTCCGCCGCGTGTTCAACGATTTGCTCGGGCTGCCCCCAACGCCGGAGGAAGTGACCGCGTTCGAGAAGGATTCCTCTGCCGCCGCCTACGCCAAGCTCGTGGATGGACTCTTGAAGCGTCCGGAGTATGGCGAGCGCTGGGCGCGGCACTGGCTGGATGTCGCCCGCTACGCCGACACGAAGGGCTACGTGTTCGAGGAGGAACGGAAGTACGCCTTCGCCTACACCTACCGCGACTATGTCGTGCAAGCATTCAACGATGACAAGCCGTTTGACCGCTTCATCATCGAGCAGCTTGCGGCGGATCAGCTAGAGCTCGGCGACGACAAGCGGCCATTGGCGGCCATGGGCTTCCTCACGCTCGGCCGGCGGTTCTTGAACAACCCTCACGACATCATCGACGACCGAATTGACGTCATGTCGCGCGGTTTCATGGGGCTGACCGTGGCGTGCGCCCGCTGTCACGATCACAAGTTCGATCCGATCCCGGCAGCGGATTATTATTCGCTCTACGGCGTCTTCGCCAGTTCTTATGAGCCGGGCGAAAAGCCGTTGCTCGGGGTCAATCCGCCGCAGTACCAGGCTTACCTCGTCGAGCATGATCAGCGGATCAAAGAGCGTGATGACTATGTCGCCGACACCAACGCGGAGATCCGGCGAAAACTCCGTGAGAGCGTCGGCACCTACCTGCTCGCCGCCCACGACGCCACGTTGCTGGCCGATGGCGACAAGCGCGAATCCCTGGCGAAGAGCCGCAATCTCGACAACGGCGTGCTGGGACGTTGGCTGACGGCCGTCGAAGGCTGGACGAAGGAAAGCAACGCGGTCTTCCACGCCTGGAGCCAACTCAGCGCCGGCACCACGAACAAAGAGGCGATCATCACCGATCATTACCAGTCGTTGTTACTTGCGCACAGTCAAACTCCCGCCACCGCTCGAGTTCACCCGCTGGTCTGGCACGCGTTGACGAATGCCGCTCCGACGACCTTGGAAGACGTTACCAAGCTCTACGATCAGCTCTTCGCCAGCATTGAAAGCAAGTGGCAGGCGTTGCTCAAGGAAAGCGGCCAGGACGCGAAACCAACCGCGCTGCCCAACCCAGCCGAGGAAGCGCTGCGCCAGATTCTTTACGCCGACAATTCGCCCACGAAGATCGAGGACGGGCAACTGCGGCGCATGTACAATGTTCCACAAGCCCAGAAGTCGCGGGCCCTGCAACGCAAGGTCGAGGAACTCGACGCCACCCACGCGGGCGCGCCGCCCCGGGCCATGGCCTTGCTCGACAACGCCACGCCCACCGAGCCGACGATTTTCAAACGCGGCCAGCCCGGCAATCCCGGCGACGCGGTCCCGCGCCAGTTCCTGGAGATTGTTGAAGGCAAAGATCGCAAACCGTTCACCAAGGGCAGCGGTCGACTAGAACTGGCGCAAGCGATCGCCAGCACGAACAACCCGCTCACGGCGCGCGTGTTGGTGAACCGGGTGTGGTCGCAGCATTTCGCCTCGCCACTGGTCAACACCCCCAGCGACTTCGGCGTGCGCAGCGATCCGCCGTCGAATCCCGCGCTGCTCGATCACCTGGCGTCGCGCTTCATGGCCGAAGGCTGGTCGCTTAAAAAACTGCACCACTACATCCTGCTTTCCGCGACGTATCAGCAGGCAAGCGTTGAGCAGGCCCACAATCACACGATTGATCCGGGCAACCGCTATTACTGGCGGCAGAACCGCACGCGGCTCGACTTCGAGGCGATGCGCGACACGTTGCTCGTCATGGCGGGCAACCTCGATACAACGATGGGCGGTCAGGCCGTGGACATCGATGGCGGCAATTCCGCGCCGCGCCGCTCGCTCTACGGTTTCATCGATCGCCAGAATCTGCCCGGCATGTTCCGGACGTTTGATCTGGCTAGCCCCGACACGACCAGCCCCGGCCGCTTCTCCACCACGGTGCCGCAACAGGCGTTGTTCCTGATGAACAGCCCGTTCATCGCCCGCCAGTCGCGTGAACTCGCGAAGCGGGTGAAAGCCGAATCGAAGAGCTTCGATGCCGCCACCGTTCGCGAACTTTACGGTTTGATCGCCCAGCGCGAGCCTTCGCGGGATGAACTCAATCTGGCGCGGACTTTCCTCGATCGTGAAATGAAACGCCCGGCCGGCGAACCCACGCCACCGGACTGGCTCTACGGATTCGGCGAAGTGGAAGAGGCGTCCGGCAAGTTGAAGAACTTCACGCCGCTGACGCGCTTCAAGGACAACCAATGGCAAGTGTCCGACAAGTTGCCCGATGCCGAGCACGGCTGGGTTTTGTTGACCAAAGATGGCGGCCATCCGGGCAACGACCCCGCACATGCGGCGATCCGCCGCTGGACCGCACCCGCCAACGGAATCGTTTCGCTGCGCGGCAAACTCAAGCACGACGCAGAACCCGGGGACGGCGTTCGGGCTCGCGTGATCTCTTCGCGCACCGGCGCAGCCGGCGATTGGACCGCGCACAAATCGGAGACGGACACCGTCGCCAAGGAGATGGCGGTTCAGAAAGGCGATGTGCTGGACCTCGTCGTGGATTGCCGAACGGGGCCGGATTCGGATTCCTTCGAATGGCGGGCAACCATTCGCTACGAGCGCGAGATCGCCGAGTCGTCGGAAGTGCCGCGACAGGAATGGAGCACGGCCCGGCAGTTCTCCGGCCCGGTCGACAAGGCTCAGCCACTGACGCCGTGGGAGCGTTACGCCCAGGTGCTGCTCGTCTCGAACGAGGTGTTCTTCATCGACTGATTGAACCCACGGAAGGGCGACATCCCTGTCGCCCGCGCGCGGTGGGGCGCGATCCTCCGGTCGCGACTGGTGCTGCCACCCCTGGCAAGCCGACTTCACACGCGACAACCCATCGTTCCGCAGATTTGGGCGTGCTTGAACCGTCCAAGGCGCGTTTGGAAAACGCGCCCCATGCTTGAACGGCGATTCAAATCACTTCCAGAAAGCATTAGAAGTTTGAGCCTCCTTACGTCGGCTGCTACGATTTTGGAACGATGCACGTCACCGTTGAAAGAATCGAACCCAAGTCCGACCCGCGTGGCTCCGTCTGGGAGCCGGCCTCGCCGGAAGAACTCGCTCGCCAGAAGAACTGCCACGTCGTCGTGACGGAGCCCGGCGGCATTCGCGGGAATCACTTCCACAAGCTGGGCACTGAGATCGCCACGCAACGCGGCCCGGCGTTGGTGCGCTTCCGCGATGAACGAGGAACTCAGGACGTCGTGGTGGCCGAGGGTGAAGTCGTTCGCTTTGTGTTCCCGCCGAACTGCGCCCACGCGTTCCAGAACACGGGTGCTCAGGCCAATCTGCTGGTCGCGTTCAACACCGTGCCGCATGACCCGGCGGCACTCGACGTTTATCGGGAACTGTTGATTGGGTAGGGCTCACGATCCATTCGCAAGCGTGGCCTGCCCAGAACGCTCCCCCAGTTACGATCTGCCCTTGTTTGCCAAACACGAATTGGTTCCAGAGACCCCGGGCACCACTGGCCAGATCGGTTCACTTTGTCGCAGCTGCGGTCGGCAGTTGGCTAACTCGGTTTGTGTCGCCAGCAGCCGCCATTTCGTCTCTCAGACGCCGCACTTTGGCGATTTCCGCATTCACCTCTTCATTCGATCTTCGAGGCGCACTTGAGTCCAGCACCGCCAAGATCCCCCATCCCAGAACATAAGTCAGGTTGAGCAGAAGGTATTTGGGTTGAGCTCGCTTGGAAGCTAAGGAGGCAATCAGCCCGATCAAAGCAATTGGACCAAAAACTATCAGGTGATCCAAAACCACACCCAACCCACCGCTGTGTTCATGGCGGGCCTTTACGTCTATCAGGCGCACAAAGAAGATTACGGTGCCGATTGCAGTGGTGACACCACAACCCACCGCAACTTTGTACGTGGCCGATCTTTCCGGCTTTGGAGCCAATTCCATGAAACTACAACTTCCTGATCTCCACCTTTCGGAACGTGACCGGGTCGTTGTGGCCGGCGAAACCAAAGTAGCCTTCGGTGCGGCTGACGCCGGGATGGGCGGATTTCGCCATGTAGCCGGCTGGATCAATCTTCGAGAGATCGGTGTCGAGGATCACGGTGCCGTTGCGTTCGACGCGGCTGGTCGAGCCTTTGACGGTGACTTCCTGGAAGTTCCATTGGCCTGCCGGTCGCAGGTAACCGCGATGCGCCGCCGCCATGCCGTAGGCCGAGCCGTGGAACTGCCGATCATCGAGCTTGCCATACTTCACCACGGCGCCGTCGTCGTCCATGACCTGCAACTCGCACATGCCCACATAGGCGGTGTCGCCATCACCGGGGTAGCGGATTGCGAGGCCGTTGTTGCCGCCGGGCGGCAGCTTGAACTCAACCCGCGCGCTGAAATCCCTGAGGCTATCTTTGAAGTAGATCGTGCCACCCTTCTCCGGCTTGCAGGTGATCGCGCCGTCCTTGATCTCGTAATTGTCGAGCGGCCCGGCCCAACCGGCGAACGACTTGCCATCGAAGGCCGGCTTGAAACCATTGCCGCCGTTTGAGGAAAGCGTCTTGGCGGCTTCTTCGGCAGCGATCTCGCGGATGAAGATGTTGCGCCAGCGAATCTCGCCGCCGTGCGTCTGGAGTTGGATCGGGCCCTTCGCCGGCACCGGCACCTTGCGGTCGTAGTAATTCTCCAGGATCGCGTGATCGACGACCTGCTGGTCGTTCAGCCAGATGCTCACGCGCGAGCCGACCATGAGGATGCGGAACTTGTTCCATTCGCCGAACGGTTTGTCGGCCTTTACCAGCGGCCACTTGCCCGGGTTGTTGTCGCTGTTGTTCCAAAGCGCGCCGGAGCCCTTGTCGGCGCCGTTCTTGAACTCCTTCTCGTTCGTGTGATCCCAGATCTGCACCTGCGGCACGCCCCGGAGATAGATACCTGAGTCGGCCTTGGGAACGGTCTTGTATTCCACGAACAACTCGAAGTCGCCGTAGTCCTTCTCGGTCGTGGCATAGGCACCCTGGCCGTCGTTGACGAGTTCGTCCCCTTGCGCGGTCCAATGCGCCTTCATCGTTTTGGTCCACTCGCCGATCTTGGCGGCGCGCTCCGGTTCGGGCATGGCGAGCAGCTTGCGGTGATCAAAGGTGTCGCCCCCGCGCCATCCGCCGAGGTCTTTCCCGTTGTAAAGGGGCGTGAAGCCAGCGGGCGTTTGCGCGGCGAACAGCGCGGCCGGCACGGCTAGCGCGAAGGCTGCGGCCAGCAACGGACGGAACGAAGAGTTGGTTTTCATATTAGATTGGATGGTGGCTGTGACGAATCGACCAGGCGAGGCATTCAACGGGGAATTGCTAAGAAGTCGAACTTTGAATTGAAACCGCAGATGGGCTCAGATGAACGCAGATTGGAGACGAACAAGGAAAACTACCCGTCCAATGTGCCTGCCAGGCGATGATGCCTTCTCTGAATCTGCGTCTATCTGAGTTCATCTGCGGTCAAAATGTTTCAGTTCAACTTCCGCACCCAGATGTTGCGGTAGCGGACGGGATTGCTGTGATCCTGGAGCATGAGCGGACCCTTCGGCACGGCACCGGTGAACTGCGCTGAAGTCGTCGCCTCGCCCAGCACCGGGATGTGGTCCTGGGTGAGCACGCCGTTGTGCAGGACGGTGAACGAGCCGGGAATCACTTTGCCATCAGGACCGGGCTTGGGCGCGCGAAAGATGATGTCGTAGGTCTGCCATTCGCCGGGCTTGCGCGACGCATTCACGAGCGGGGCGTTGTGACCGTAAAACGCGCCCGCCTGACCGTTCGGGTAGGTCGGGTTCTGATACGAGTCAAGCACCTGGATTTCGTAGCGGCCTTGGAGATAGACGCCGCTGTTGCCCCGGCCCTGCCCGTCGCCCTTCACCTCGATAGGCGTCGACCATTCGACATGCAACTGGACATCGCCAAATTCTTCCTTCGTCAGGATGTTCCCGCCGTTCATCAGCAGCACACCATTCTCGACCTTCCACTTCGCGGGACCGCCATCGGCACCTTTCCAGGCCGCCAGATCTTTCCCGTCGAACAACACGATCGCATCGGACGGCGCGGAACTGTTGTTGCCCGGTGTTACGATGGGTGGTTCCTTCTCCGGTTCATTGTCGGCGGCGAGGCAATGCGGCAAGGTAGTGGCACACAAGGCAAAGGCCAGCAAGCGGCTGGCGACGGTGGCAAACGATGTCATGAGTAAAATTACTGTGAGCGGGTTGAGGTGACGGGAGCTAGCCTAACACCCGCGCTCCAAATAGTTCAAGCCACAGGAATTGCCGATCGGAGGAACAGCCCTTCCAGCCGGTCGGGGGCAAAGCGGAAAGAACACTGCCAGCGGTCGGCATTTTCTGATGAGCACCTCCGAAAACTGGGTGAAAGATTCGGGACGGACGAAAAAGGAATGGAAGAAGAAGCGCCTGATGGCTAGGCTGCAAGCAATGAAACCTATTTCACTCCGGTTCAGTCTCGCAGTCTCTTGCGCTCTGGCACTGATTCCGAGCGCCCAAGCCGCGGTCGGCTTGAGTGTTTCTCCCGCCAACATCATTAGTGACTACGTCGGCAAAATCACGCTGACGATCCCGGGCTTGAGTGCCGGGCAGACCGTGCGCGTGGAACGGTTCTCCGACCTGAACGGCAACGGCGTCGTGGATGCGCCCACGGACAGGGTTTTTCGCAGCTTCACCGTGACGGACGGGCAGTTACCAATCATCGGCGGCGTGCGTAATCTCAACGTCCCTGGTGACGACGACGGCACGGTGAACGGACAAATCCGCGTGGACCTCGACTCGCCCGGAATTGATACCGTGTTCGGCACGGCCTCCGGCAGCTTCATCTACCGAGTCTCGGACCCCCTGAATGTCTTTTCGTCTGTGACGCAAACTTTCACGGCGGCGCAGAAGGTTTATGCGCAGGGAATTCGCGGACGCGTCACCGCAGTGGCGGGCGGCTCAGCACTGGCGGGCGCTTTCGTGGCTTTGTTGAGCGCCAACGGGATTGGAATTAGCGGCGCTTTCGCCGATGCGACTGGCAATTACGAACTCAAGACGCTGCCGGGCAATTATCTGATTATCCCACTCTCCAGCGGCTACATCGCTGACTTCTCGGCGGGTAGTGCGACCGTGACGCCCAATCAATTCACCATTAAGGATCTGGCGCTGGCCACGGGCGCGTTCAGCATCTCCGGCCGGCTCACGGACGCCACGAGCGGAGCAGGCATCGCAGGCATTTTCATGCTTGGGCAATCTGCGAACAACCTGTTCTCGGGCGCGATTACCGACATCAATGGCAACTACAGCTTCGTGGTCAGCGCCAGCCAGTGGGAGGTCCAGGTGAACGGCAGTGGGATGCCGGAACTCGGATACCTACGTCCAGATAAGATCATTACCAATATTACCAGCGCCAGCGCCGCCAACGTCAATTTCGCGGTACCCAAGGCCACTGCGCTCATTTACGGCACGGTGAAGGATAATCTAAACAACCCGGTGAGCGGGGTGGAAACGAGAGCCGATGATCAGAACAACAACCTCTACGAGAGCCAGGGCTTAAGCTTTGCGCCGAACGCCAACTACACCCTGGGCGTCCTGGCGGGCACATGGAACGCGACCGTGCAGTCCGACACCCTCCCGGCGGGCTACACGGCCGGCACCAGCGTAAGCGTCACACTCAGTGTCGGCCAGTCGATGGAGGCCAATCTCGTTGTTTCGGCCACGACGGCTCATCTGCTGGGCCAAGTGGTCAACACCAGTGGCACCCCGCAATCCGGCGTGGAGATCCAGGCGAACCCCGAGACTGGTGGGAATGGGCCCCAAGTGATCACGCTTGGGGACGGCAGCTTTGATCTGGGCGTCTCAGGCGGCTCGTGGACGATTCAGCTGCATAACAATAACGAAGCCCCCAGCAATTTGATCGGCCCCAACTTGACGTTCGACGTCACCGACGGCGTCAACATCAATAACATCAACTACGTCGTGCGTAGCGTGACGGCGCAGATTACAGGGATCATCACGAACACGTTGGGAAGTCCTCTGAGTAACCTGGGGGTTTATGCATTCGCCACGATTAATGGCACCAGCTACAACCAATTCACTCGTACGGATGTCAGCGGCCACTTTTCGCTGGGCGTCGTGAACGGGACGTGGTCAGTGGGAGTGGATAGCAACGGGCTAGATTCGCGCGGCTATAACGCCATGAATAACCAGACGGTGGTGGTTAACGGCGGAAATCAAACGGCTAACTTTGTCGCGTCGTTCATCGGCAGCGCAACGCTCACCGTCCTCTCGTCACCCGGGCAAATCCAGACGCAAGGATTCAACTTAAGCATTGCGGGCGAGCAGGGCCGCAACTATCGCCTCCAAGCCTCCACCAACCTGACGCTCTGGATTGACCTGACGAGTTTTACCGGCGGCGGCAGCCCCTTTCCGTATCTAGATGGTGGGGCGACCAGTCGCAATCGGCGCTTCTACCGGGTCATTAGTCCGTAATCGTCGGTCGAAGTCGCTACCCCATCGCCATAGCACGCCGGCCTGCCGGCTCTCAGCCCACAGGTCGAAATCGAACGTCCTAAAAGAGCGCAACGAAAAAGGGGCGAGGTGATTTCAGCGTGCTGCCTGCTTCCTGTATCCGCCGGCACGTCCAACCTGAAACGGCGATCAAATCTCCCCCACCCGGACGCAGGCCACCCGCTTGTCGCCGTTGACGACCAACTCGGGCCGTTCGTGTTTGCAGGCTTCGATCGCATACATGCAGCGTGGATGAAAGGCACAGCCGGCCGGCGGGTTCATCGGGGACGGCGGGTCGCCCTGAAGGATGACGCGTTGCCGGGCGCGCTCCTTGTCGGGGTCGGGCATCGGGATCGCGCTCACGAGCGCCCGCGTGTAGGGATGCCTGGGATCGTCGAAGACCTGCGCGGCCGGCCCAATCTCGACGATGCGGCCGAGGTACATGACCGCGATGCGATCGGAGATGTGCTTCACCACCGAGAGATCGTGCGAGATGAACAACAACGTCAGGTTCATCTCGCGCGAGAGCTTCGCCAGCAGGTTGATGATCTGCGCCTGGATCGAAACGTCCAGCGCGCTGACCGGCTCGTCGGCGACGATGAGCTTCGGTTCGACGGCGAGCGCGCGCGCGATGGCGATGCGTTGCCGCTGGCCGCCTGAAAACTCGTGCGGGTACTTGCGGATGTAACGCGGCGACAGGCCGACGCGTTGCATCAACGCCGCGACCCGCTCGGGCAGTTCCGCTTTCGCAACCTGACGATGCGCCTGAATCGCCTCGGCCAGCGTGTCGTAAACCGTCATGCGCGGATTCAGCGACGCATAGGGATCCTGGAAGATCATCTGGAAGTCCGCGCGCGCCGAACGCAGTTCGCGCCGGCCTAGGGTCGTGAGGTTCTTGCCCCCGAGGATCACGGTGCCTTCCGTAGGCGGAATCAACTGGAGGATCGTGCGCCCGAGCGTGGACTTGCCGCAGCCGGATTCACCCACCAACCCGACGATTTCGCCCTGCTTCAATTCCAGATCCACGCCGTCCACGGCCTTCACGGTGCCGACCACGTGGCGAAAGATGATGCCGCGCTCGACCGGGAAATGGGTCTTAAGGTTTTTGATTTCGAGAAAGGCGGTCGACATGACGTTAGAGCGTGATCTCCTTCCGCTGAACCCGGGTGCAGGAAGTGGCATGTTCGGCAGACACGGCTTCGAGGCGCAGTTCGCCCGAGCGGCAGGCGTCCGCCGCGAACTCGCAGCGCGGTGCGAAGGCGCAACCCGGAGTTGGCTTCGACAAATCCGGCGGCAGGCCGGGAATCGTGTAGAGCTCGTTGCCCTTCATGTCGCCGGTCGGCCGGGACTTCTGAAGCGCGCGATTGTACGGATGCTGCGGCCGATAGAAAATCTCCCGGGTGCTGGCCGCTTCGACCACCTTGCCGGCATACATCACCAGCACTCGGTCGCAAAAGCCGGACACCACACCGAGGTCGTGCGAGATGAAGATCACCGCCGTGCCGTTCTCCTGCTGCTCGCGTTTGATGAGCTCCAGAATCTGCGCCTGGACCGTCACGTCGAGCGCGGTCGTCGGCTCGTCGGCGATGAGCAAGTCGGGCTTGGTGATCATCGCCATCGCGATCATCACGCGCTGGCGCATGCCGCCGGAGAATTCATGCGGGTACGCACGCATCCGGCTGGCGGCGTCCTGAATGCCAACGTCTTTCAATGCCTGCATGGCCATCTCCTTCGCGACGTTGCGATCAAGCTTGTCGTGTATCAGCAACGGCTCGATCAACTGTTCTTCGATGCGCAGGTATGGGTTCAACGACGTCATCGGGTCCTGAAAAATCATGGCCACGCGTTTGCCGCGGATGGCGCGCAACTG
>JANLTG010000100.1:0-6122 GCA_031362805.1 bacterium | reverse complement strand
GGGGGGGCTTGTTGTGGGGGGTTTGTTTAAACGGTTACCGGTATGCGCGCCGGGCGGGGGGGCGGGGCGCCCGCGGCTGGTTCAATCCTCGTCGGGGAGCAGGACCGTGATTGCGGGTTGCGGATCGTAGGCGTGAATGCTCGCTCGCTGTTCGAGCGTGAGGGGACTAGGCTCCCCAGATGGCGACGTATACTTACGAGACGATTCCGACGAGAAAAGGTGCCCGGTCGATGCGTTATGAGATCCAACAGCGCATGAGCGAGGCAACCCTCACCAAGCATCCCGACACGGGACAATCAATTCGGCGGGTTATCACCGGTGGTTTTGGTTACTCCGAAAAGAGCATCGGCCGGAGCGTCGGCATGGTCGATGACTACCGCCCGGAATATGATCGCGATTATGACCACTAGACGGGCGGCAGCGCCTTGGGAAAAGTAGAACTGCCGGCTGGCAGCACGGCAGCACGTTGTCGGCTCAATCCTCGTCGGGCAACATGACGGTGATGGCGGGCTGGGGATCGGCGATGTCAAGTGGGCCGCAGGTGGCGATGAGCTTCACGAGCCGGGCCTTCCGGTTGTCGTTGCGGACGTAGAGCGCAACGGGGATGCGCTCGACACCGGGCCGCGCTCGCAGGATCGCGAAGCGGAGCATCCAGAGGATGTCCCAGAGACGGCCGGGCTCGTCCTGGGCCGTCACATCGGGCGGGACGGTGACGTAGTGATCGAACACGGCGCGGGTGAGGAAGACCGGGAACTTGATGCCGGCCTCGGCGGCGGTGGTGGTGACTTCGACTTGGACGCCGTCGGCGAGAGCCTGCTTGCGGGTGTAGGTGTAGATGATGTGCATGGTGTGAAAGGGTAAATCGCCCCGGTGGGATAGGGGTGAACCCATCCCACGGGGCAAGTGATGACTCAGCCGCGCACGTGGGCGGGGAAGTAGGCTTGGTACTTCTGCTTGGGATCGTGCTCGGTGCCGGGGCGCAACTGCCCGCACGGGTGCTGCCACGAACCGCGCTTGTTGTTCCAATGGAAACCAAACTCCGCCAAGCGCGCGGTGACCTCGCGCGGCTGCTTGTCCTTGAATGTGATCCAGACCCACTGGCCGACAACCTCGGCCATGCCGAAGAACTCGGGTGCCTCGTGCTGCAACAAACCAAGAACCTGCTCGGTGGTGAAGGACCGCCGCTCGCGGCGCTTCCGGAGATCAATCGGCGGCAACGCCGCCGACTCAGTGTCGGTGCTCGGCTGCTCAGTGTGCTGCTGGCGCTGATGATCGGGACGGCTCGGGAGCCCCTGCTTCGGGGTCTGACGGCTGCGACTCGCGGCTGTGGTGGTGGTGGGTGCGCTGGTGGTATGTGATGATGTAGTCTTCATGGTCTTTTTTTTTGTGCTGTGCTGATCGGTCCGGACACTCGCCCTGCACTCAGAAAGAATTCGCCCGCGGTCGAGTGGCGGCTGGTGGGAGTAGTCTTCAGAGGGCACCGCCCAAGCCCCCGAGACCAGAAGCGGGCGCGTGAGGGCGGGTGATTGGGCCGAAGCACAGAACAAAAACGGACCTGAGGCGGCAACGTGCCGCTGCGCATACGGCCTGCGGCCGGGGGGGCGTCGGGCCGCCAGGGGGGGCAAGCTGCCACGGGCCATCGGGTAATTCGCCGGGTCGGAGACCGGCGCTCCATCTGGACTGAGGACAATTCCAACTCAGCGACCCCGCTAAATCACGAAGGCGGCGGAGCGAGGGAGCTGGCGTGCGGGCTGCCGGAGGGACCGGCACGCGGCCACTGCCCCGGACGGGCGCGAGGTCCGGGATTCCCCAGCAGTGGCGGTGACGGTCCCGGAGTTTTCCTCGGCCACAAGGCGCTGTTATATTTCAGTGAACCGGGCCGGCGGATGGATGGCGGGGTAGGCGGGAGCCGGCGGGGACCCAGCGCACCGGGGTCCTGCGTCAGCGGGTGCGGGCGATGGGGCGGCACGAAGTATAACAGCTCTTGTGGCTGCGGGAAATGAAGCAGCCCAACATGCCAACGAGCGAGCGAAGCCAAACTCAAGCTGCGGGGTCGCCACGATGCTGAAGCCTGAAGTCGGCGAATGCCGGTCGATCCGCGAAGCGGGCGAGGAACGAGCGTCATCGGTTCCCTGTCTCGGCTGGAGCCGGTAGCGGAGGTGAGGAGGAATGGAATGCAGCTCGGGTCGCCGGCTGACCGACGGGAGGTCGGCGCCGGCGCAATGAAATGGAACCGATCGCAGCGAACGGAAACAGCGGAGTCAGGGTTCCCTCCGGCCGGCAGTCTGGGGTGGTGGTCCGCCGGGGTGAGCCGTGGTCCGCAGCGCAGGCCCAGACGCGGACGCAGGAGCATCGTCGTCGAAGCCAGGAGCCCGGCTCGACCTGGCGGGGGACCGCAGTCTGCCGGCCGGTCGCCGATATGAGATCGGCGAATCGAAACTGCGGGCGTGTGCCGGGTCGCTGTCAGAAGCGAGCCCAAGGCACTCGCCCGGATGAATCGGTCAAGGTCGGCGGCCGCGATGGGCTGCGGCTCCGGCGAAGTGCAACGAAGCGGAGAGTCAGCCGCTCGCGGGGGCCGACCGTTGCCACCTCGGCGCGGGAGCGCCGAGTGTGGCCATTACTGATGTTGTCCGCCTACCGCGCGTGAAGACTCACGAAAAGCAAAACGGGTGGACTGCAACGGGACGAT
Source organism: bacterium (assembly GCA_031362805.1). GTDB lineage: Bacteria > Verrucomicrobiota > Verrucomicrobiia > Limisphaerales > RI-55 > RI-55. The sequence goes on along the minus strand of JANLTG010000100.1, from coordinate 3,433 downwards.
TCGAGCGTCTGAAACGGTCCGCATCGCGCGCGCGGTAGCGAAAGGGCCGCCGACAGCCACCGTCCGAACTGCGAGGGGGCGGCCCGGTGCGAGGCCGTCAGCGGCCGATGCATGAGCGTAGGCGGCGCGCGCGGCGAGACGGGTGACACGTTCAAAACCGTCCGCCGTAGCGCGGTTCGCTGAACCCGGAGTGCCAGCTTGCGAACGCAGGGTGAACTGGAATTTGTGTGAGCGAAGCGATCTGGAATTCATCGTAGGCCACGAAAAGGCGCAAAGGTCACAAATCGGGACGCGGGCGACTGAGCACCCGCGACAGGAAGTTCAGGACAGGGGCACCGACTTCGCCAGTCGGCAAAGCTCCTGGCAGTCGACACAGCAATTGCAAATGACTTCCTCCTTCTGATGCCACTGATGCTGGTTCGCACACGCATGCGGCTCGGTTCCCGATTTGTTGTGACACTGTTCACATGGAATCAGTGAAGCATCGCGGATGAGTTTGGGCAGCGGCATCGCCGGAGCTTGCAGGCCCTAACCGGGGATCGTCAATCCAGCCGAATGGCAGAAGCAGATGCCATGAAGGCGATCTCCAACTCACCGGTAGCGGAGCCACCCGTAAGGAATCGGGTATCACGAGCGCAACGCGAGCAGGGCATTAACCATGAACGAAGCCATCGGTGGTGTCCACTAGACCGCCGATCTACTTCAATGCGAAGGATGCGGCGAGCGCAATTCGTCGCGAATAGACCGTCAAGCCTGAAACGTTCCGAGCATTTGCGCGAACAGGGAAGCTGACGGCTTGAGAGTGCGCGCTGGTGCGCAAGAGAACGGGGGCTCGGAGGCCAGCAACTCGGATGGTGTGCTACAAGGAACGGCATGCCCGTGAACAACACGCACGCTGAATACGATGCCGCACTACCCACCTGGAATCGGGCGCGTGACGTGATCGCGGGCGAGGATGCGATCAAGGCCGCGGGCATTCGCTATCTCAGCAAGCTGGACTCGCAGACGGAGGAGGAATACGCGGCCTACAAATCGCGGGCGTCGTTCTTCAATGCCACGGCGCGGACCGCAGAAGTGTATCTCGGCCTAATCTTCCGCCGGCCGACGTTCATCAAGGTGCCGGACGACTCATCGGCCTTGGCGAAAGCGATGGCGGAGTTCGTCAACGACACGGACATGCTGGGCAGTCCACTGCCGGCGTATGCAAAAAGCGTCGTGAACGAGATTATCACAGTCGGACGCGCGGGGACGCTCATTGACTGGGAGGACACGGTCGAGAATCGCGTGTATGCGTCGCTGTATCGGGCGGAGCAAATCATCAACTGGCGCGTCGAACGGATCAATGGACGGAACGTGGCGACGATGGTCGTACTCGCCGAACAGGCGAATGATTCCACGACTCAGCAGGAGCTTTGCCCTACCGCCGACAAGGATGAGTTCGAGCATAGCGCGACGGAACAGATTCGGGTGCTGAAGCTGGTGCCGGGCAAGAGTGATCAGGGACTCACAGGAGCTCGTCCCTCCGACAAGCGAGACTACGAATGCGTGGTCGAGATTTGGAGGAAGGCGAATGAGAAAGGCGGAAAGACCGAATGGAAGCTCGTCGAAACGCGGACGCCGAAGCGACTGGGAAAACCGCTGCCGATGATTCCGTTTGTGTTCCACGGATCGCAGCATTCACTGCCGGCCATCGAGAAGCTGCCACTCGCAGACATCATCACAGTGAATCTCGACCACTATCGCCTCGATGCCGACTACAAGCATGGCGTCCACTTCACCGCGCTGCCCACGGCATGGGTCAGTGGCTTCGACAAGTCTGCCACCCTGCGCATCGGCGCCAGCACGGCGTGGGTCACGGACACACCTGGGGCGACGGCGGGATTTCTGGAGTTCAAGGGACAAGGCCTCGAAACATTCGAGCGCGCGATGAGCCGCGACGAGCGGCTGATGGCCGTGCTCGGATCGCGGTTGCTGGAGGATCAGAAGAAAGTCGGCGAGACGGCGACGGCAATTGAACTGCGTCAAAGCGGTGAGAACTCAATCCTGGGCATTATCGCGGTCAACGTCGGCGCGAGTCTTACCCAGGTCATGCGCTGGGCCTACTGGTGGAACTCGACCGAGGCGATGCCCGACGACATCACGAACGAGCAGTTGTTGATCGAACTGAACACGGACTTCAGCACGAAGGGTCTGGCGTCGCAGGATATTCAAGCCATCGTCGGCGCCTGGCAGGCGGGCGCGATCAGTCGCGACACCATGACGGAACTGTTTCGCCGCGGCGAAGTTCTGCCGGAAGGCAGGAGCCGGGAAGAAGAGGAGCAGTTGATCGATGGGGAGAAGATGCCGACGCGTAAGCCGATCGGTTCCCTCGCACCCCAACAGCCGGCGGGTTTTTGATGGCATCAATTCCGGCATCGCTCTAATCTGCGGCCATGAACCTCGTTGACCTTCATTACCAATGTCAGACGAGATTTCTCCACGCCGGCAGCTTTGCCTTGCCTTCCATCTCTGGAAAAACCCTCACCGCATGAGCGGTCGATTTTACCGGCTGATTCGGGATCTTCATTTGTACCTGGGGCTGTTCAGCAGCCCGTTCGTGCTCGTCTTTGCCATCAGCGTGTTTTTTCTGGTCCACACCTGGCTGCCGAGGATCGGTTCAGAAACTTCCAATACCCGGGTGGTATCGGCCCTGCCGCTTCCGGCAGACTTGCCGACGCTTTCGGGCCGGCCGCTCATCGATGCCCTTAGACCGGTTCTTGAAAAAGTGGAGGTCCGCGGCGAGGTCGGATTCATCAAGCACATGGTGAAGGAGGAGAAGTTGATCATTCCCGTGATGATTCCCGGACGCGAGACGATCGTGAGCATCAGCCTCACCAACCGCGACGCGACCATCGTGACCCGTGAGACCGGCCTGGCGGATGCCATGGCGATGCTCCATCGATCTCCGGGCGAACATGCGCCAGCCATCCGGATGAACTGGTTCTACATGAAGGCGTGGCGCTGGCTGGCCGACACCACGGCCTATCTGGTCCTGTTCATCTCGGTCAGCGGCGTCTATCTCTGGTACGTGCTGCGGGCAGAACGCAAGGTGGGTTTTGTCCTGCTCCTGGCCGGGGCGTTGTCATTTTTCGGATTGGCCTATGCGCTCAGCCACTGAACCCATCGCCGCCGCCAGCTCACCGGCCGCCTCCCGCCTGCGGGTCCGGCTGGAGCGCTGGAACCGCAAGCTGCATTATTACGCCGGCTTGTTCCTGCTCTTCTTCCTGTGGTTGTTTGCCGTCACCGGCCTGGTCCTGAACCATCCGACCTGGAGCTTTGCGGAGTCCTGGACCAAACGCACCGATACAAATTCTGAACGCGCGATCACGGCGCTCGGACCGGAGTTGCGGGGTGACCTCGCGCAGGCACGGGAGATCATGCGGCAACTGGGAAT
>JANLTG010000098.1:0-13611 GCA_031362805.1 bacterium | reverse complement strand
TGCCGCCCCGCCCCACCCGTCACAACTAAAACCAGCTCATCCCTGGCTCCGTTTTCCGGGACCACTTCACCAAAGCGATGCTCTACGAAATGACATACGCTGCCGAGATTGAATACGCTGATGAAAGCTATCGCGATTGATCCCAAGGATGGCATCGCGAAGAAGCGGCTCAAGGATGTGGAACTGGCGCTCGCGGAACGGCCGCTGACTTCGCCTAAACCTTCACGCCCTCGTAGATCGCGGCGAGCGGCAGCGAAACGTTGAGCGAACGCAGTTCCAGCGTCGCCTCCGACGCCGTCAGGATTTCCGGCTGCCAGTTGTCGGCCTTGCGGAAGACGGTCACCTCGCGCCGGTCCTGCGCGACCAGGACGTATTCCTCGAGTGAATCGGCACTGCGATAGGCCCAGTATTTTTCGCGGCGGTCAAGTCGCTCGGTGCTTTTCGAGAGCACCTCCAGGATGACCTTCGGGTGTTCGAGATAGAGCGCTTCGATATCGCGGGGATCACATCCCACCACCACGTCGGGATAGTAAAAAATGTCGCTGCCCAGGTAGCGCAATCGGACCTTCACATCGGCGATATAGGCCTGGCACGGACCGCCTTCGACGCGGGCCTGTAGGTGTGAGAACAGGCGACCGGCAATGACGTTGTGTTCGCGGGTTGCGCCCGCCATTGCGTAGATTAGCCCGCCAACATACTCATGCTTGACGTCGCTGAGCTCTTCGCCCTCGAGATATTCCTCTGCGGTAATCTGGTCCTGCTTCAAAGCCGCGTTCATGGCTCAGAGTATTCCCACAGCTGCCGAACTCGCGCAAGCCCGCCCACAAACACATTGCCAGCGCGGGCGGCGCTGTCTTTGATCTTCACCCATGCAGAACCTGATCGACAAAGCCGCGACGCTGCTCGAAGCGCTCCCGTACATCCAACGCTTCCGCAGCCAGACGTTCGTCGTGAAATACGGCGGCAGCTTCATGGACTCGCCGGAGGCCGACGTGCGCAGTGCGGTCGCTCGCGATGTCGTCTTTCTCGAAGCCGTGGGCATCAATCCGGTCGTCGTTCACGGCGGCGGCAAGGCGATCACCCGCGCGCTCGAGACCTCGGGCTTGAAGACGGAGTTCATCCAGGGCCAGCGCGTCACGACCGAGGATTCCGTGCAGGTCGTCGAGCGGGTGCTCTCGCGCGAGATCAATCCCGAAATCGTCGAGATGATCAACCGGCTCGGCGGCAAGGCGAAGGGTTTCTCCGGCACCGAGATCTTCACGTGCCGCAAGAAGCTGTTGACCACTGCCGACGGCAAGGAACTCGACATCGGTTACGTTGGTGAAGTGACGGCCGTAAACCTCGAGCCGATCCGCGAATGCATCCGCCGCAGCGTGGTGCCGGTCGTCAGCCCGACCGCGATTGGCGAGGACGGCAAGATTTACAACTGCAACGCCGATATCGCCGCCGCGCAGATGGCCATCGCGCTCAAGGCCCGCCGGCTGTTCTTCATGAGCGACGTGCCAGGTCTCCTCCGCGACTTCAAGGATCCCTCGACGCTCATTTCGCACCTGCAAGTGAGCGAGGTGGACGCGCTCAAGAAGTCCGGCGTCATCGACAAGGGCATGATCCCGAAGGTGGACAGCGCCGTCGAAGCGGTGACGGCCGGCGTGCGCAAAGTGGCCTTCATCGACGGCCGGCTCCAGCATTCGGTGCTGCTGGAGATTTTCACGGACAAGGGCGTCGGGACGGAAGTGGTGTTGTAGAACAATCGGGACGCCGAGCGTTGACACGGATTTCACGAAAGGCCGCGAGTAGTTTTATGGGGAAGGTGACCAGGCAGCCGAGGACATGAGAGGTTGCTCCACGCTGAGTTGAACTGAAACTTCTTTTGCCACAAAAGAGCACATGGAACACAAAAGTCGAAGGCCTCACTTGAGGGCCAACGGCGCGGCATTCGACAGCCTGGGGTGAAGCCCCAGGAAACACGAACACAGAACCGCCAAGGCCTGAAGGGTCGGGACAAACGGAACCGGAACCCTCACGCGAATTTCGCGAACTGGCGCGAATTGGAGCGGAGACCGGGAACCGCTGGATGTGAACCGCTGATCCACGCTGACTTCCGCTGAAAAGAATTGGGGCCACCACAGACCACGCGACCACCACTCGGCCAAGCCGCAATAACTTCCCGAAGTGAAGGCAGGGGAATGGACGGCAGAGGAATGAAAGGCTGAAGCACTGGGCTCCATTCCCTTGCCGTTCATTCCTCTGCCTATTTCCGTCGGGCTGGCAGCACCGACCCACGTTGGGTGGCATTGGGCGACAGGAATGTCGCCCTTCCGTTCGCGGGGAGCCGGCGGCACTCGGGCATTGGGAGTTGGACGTTGAATGTTGAGCGTTGGCGGTTCGGATTTGTCGGAGGTCGAAACGTTAGATGGGGCTCGGCAGGAGCCTCGCCCTACCTCCATGTCGATTTCCGATTTCAATCTTGCCCCCACCTTCGCTTCGGGGATCAATCACCACGATCACCGAAGCCATGTTCAACGATTCTCTCAACCCGCTCTCCCGCCGGCAGTTCATCGAACGCAGCGCGCAAGGCCTGTCCGCCGCTGCGCTCGCCGGCAGCGCCTTAAGCGCATTGGCGCAACAACCCGGCGTCCGTCCGCCGCGTGCCGCTGACGTTCAGGTCATCAACCCCCGCGCCCGCGTGCCGATCGGCATGATCATCGACGACTCGACCTGTCTGGTGAACTTGAACCGCTTCTCGATCCCGCAGTTCGACGCGGCGTGGGTGGGCGAAAACAAGACCTACCAGCGCAACTGGAAGGAGTGGTCGCCCGAGATTCCCGACAGCTTCGTCCGCAAGTTCGGCGAGTGGAGCGCGGAGCATGGCGTGAAGGGCAAGTATAGCATCGTGCCGTATCCGGCGTGCGTCGGACGGCTGGATCGCGAACTGCCCGGCTGGTCGCGTCGCGAGCTGGCCGACAGCATCCAACTCGTGCGCGAACTCATGACGCCCAACTGGGACATCCACCCCGAGATGGTCACGCACACGCGCGTGATCGATCTGAAGACCGGCCATCCTTATCCCGAGATCTCGCTCAAGTTCATGGAGAACTGGGAATGGACGACCGGCCGCAGCGCCGACGAGATCGCGGCCTACCTGAGTTACGCGTTGAACATCCTGAAGAACATCGGGCTGTCCTGCGAAGGGATCACCACGCCCGGCGGGTTTGGCAACAAGGCGCTGCCGCAGCTCGCGCAAGCCACGCTGCAGTCCGTGCGCGAGGTGTATGGCGCAGAGATTCCGCATTACTTCCGGCACGCTTATTCCGAGGGCAATGAAAGCGTCGCACCGCGCGTCGAGTACGCCAGCGGCCTCGACACCAACGATCCACGCTGCGTCGTGAGCGTCATCGCCTGCACTGGCGACTGGACTGGCGGCTGGGACAACGTGGAACCCGCAGGCCCGGACAAGTTCATCAGCGCCGACGGCCAGGCCGGTCGCATGGTGGACATCATCAAGCGCGGTGAGCCGGCGATGATGCTCGCGCACTGGACTGGTTTCTACTGGCTGGGCCGCGAGCTCGGTTTCGAGGTCTTCAAGGAGGCGGTCCGCCGGTTGCACGAGCATTACCGCGATCAACTTCACTGGATGAAGCTCGCCGAGTTGTCGCGCTACTGGGCGGCGAAAGAGCTGACGCAAATCGAGCGCGCCGGAAACACGATCTCCTTCAACGCGCCGTTTGCGTGCCCGATCTTCACGGTTCAACTGAACGCAACTGGCGGAACAAAACAAGTGGCCGTCGATGGCGGGAAACGGTGGCTAAGAAAAGTTGAAAGCTCGACCAAGTTGATTGAAGACACGTGGTGCCTCGACGGCGGCAACGTGACCGCGTGCTTCGATCTGCCGAAAGGGCGATCCGCCATTTCCATTTCGTGAGCGATCACGCGGCGACAACGGTAGGGCGAGGCTCCTGCCGAGCCCCATTCCAGGTTCTGCAAGGGCACCTCTACACTGAGGGTTTCGTCCCGTTGGGACTTTGATCAGGGCGCGGCAGGAGCCTTGCCCTAACGTTGCGTGGACTCACGCCCGGGGGTGTGCCTGATCGTAGACCTTCTTCAAGCGGTCGGTCGTGACGTGCGTGTACACCTGCGTGGTGGCGAGATGCGCGTGACCGAGGAGTTCCTGCACACTGCGCAAATCGGCGCCCGCATTGAGCAGGTGCGTGGCGTAACTGTGTCGCAACTTGTGCGGGGTGAGCTGCGGATCGAGGCCGGCGTTCGCCAAATGTTGCTTCAAGCGATGCTGAATGTGGCGCGGCTTGAGTGCGCGGCTGTCCGTGCCAGCGCCCTGGAAAACAGGATCGCCCGAGCCCGGCGCGGAGGGCAGGCAAGTCCAGTAGTTCCGAATCGACTTCAACGCCGGCTCGCCGATCGGCACCTGCCGTTCCTTGCGCCCCTTGCCGAGCACGCGGACCAGTTGCTCGCCAAAGTCGAGGTCGCCCACTTTCAATCCGCAGAGCTCGCTGATGCGCAGGCCGCAGGAGTAAATCGTTTCGAGGATGGCCAAATCGCGATAGCAGGTCGCGGCTTCGATGGGCCGGCCTTTCGATTTCTCTTTCTTGTCGATCAACGGCTTCAACGGCGCTTCCAGCAGCGCGACCATTTGTTCGACGGTCAAAAACTTCGGCAAGCGTTTCGCCAGCTTGGGCAGGCTCAATCCCCGCACGGGCGAAGCTTCGAGATCGCCGCGTCGAATCAGAAACCGGTAGAAGGTACGCAAGGCGGAGAAGCGGAGCTGAATCGCCGCACGACCGAGATTCTTGCGACCGAGCTGGCGGAGGAAAGCACGAAAGTCATCGCGCTCAAGCGCGAGCCAGTCAGGAGCAGACTTGCGTTCGGCCAGCTGCCAGGCGGCGAACTCGGTCAAGGCCTGCGTGTAGTTGCGCTGCGTGTAGGTGGACGCATCGCGGTCGGTCGCGAGATGCGTGAGGAAGGCGGCGACCCAGCGGTCGGGTTTGGCTTTGGCGACTTTGAGGTCACTGCTCATGGCGCTTGAAAATTGGGTGCGCTCCGAACGCAAACATCGCTTCGCTCGTTTGCTGGAAAGTTTCGGCGGACCGGCAGGTCCGCCCTACCGATTATTGGTGGGGCGGCGTTGCTGCGCCGCCGTCGAATATGTTGGGCGACGACGACACGAACAGGACGTGACCGCCCTTCGACAACAACCGCACAAGCTCGAAGATTCAAGGTCCATGGCACCTCACATCCGCTGCCACTTGATCAGCCTTCCGGAAACTCGAACTCGATCTTGCCTTTGCCCACCAGTTTCAGCACGGCGGTGAACGGTTTGCCGTTGCGCGAGACGAATTTCTCCAGCGTGTCGGTCTTGCCCTCGGTCAACAGCTTCTGCAATTGCTCGACGCTGATGGGCTGGCTGTTCTTTACCTGCTCCAGCTTGAAGGTGCAGCGCTTGGGCTCGCGCTGTGAATTCTCGCAGAGGTACTCCGTCTCGGTGGTGAAGATGTTGCCCTTGCACTTGGGACATTTGCCGAGCGACTTCTGGCCGGTGAAATCGAGCTTCACGAGCGGCGCGTCGTCCTTCTTCGCGAACTTGCTACCGGCCTTCTTCTCGCGCGGGGCGAACTCGAAGCTGACCTTGCCGGCGTCGTACTTGAGGAACGCCTCGAACTTGCGGCCGGTCTTCTTCGACACGAAACCCTTGAGCAGATCGGTCTTGCCCTCAGCGAGCAGCTTGCCGACCTGCGCCTTGTCGATGGTCTGCTGAAGGATGATCGCGCCCGTCTTGAAATCGCAGCTGCGCTTGGCGCTTACGGACTTCTCGCAGACGTAGTTCATGCCGTTCTCGAAAACGCCCGCCTGGCATTTCGGGCACTTGCCGACCGGTTCCTTCCCGGTGAAATCCACGGTCTTGGCCTCGCCGTTCTCGTTCTTGTCGTCGCCGAAATCAAACTTCGCTTCCAGCTCCGGTGTGAGCTTGACGACTGCGGCGAACGGAAAGCCCTGCTTGCTGCGAAAGCCCTGAAGCGGACCGATCTTCCGGTCGCGGATCAACGCCTCGATCTCGGCGGGTTCGTACTGCCGGCCGGCAGCGATCTTCCACAGCGCGAAGTCGCACTTCTGGCACTGAAACTTTTTATAATTCTCGTGGATCTCGCCGCCGCACTTCGGACAGGGCACGGAGAGCTTCCCGAAATCGCCGGGGATGGTGTCGTGCTCGAACTTCTTCGCGCGCCCGACGAGGTCCTCGGTCAACTGCCGGATCTCGGCCATGTAGTCGTCGCGCTGCAATTCCCCGCGCTCCATCTGCTTGAGCTGGTATTCCCAGTTGCCGGTCATCTCCGGCTTGGTGAGCGTCTCGACGCCGAGGCCGTTCAACAGGGTGATCAGCGAGAATGCCTTGGCGGTCGGGCGCAGCTCCCGCTGTTCGCGGAGAATGTACTGTTCCGAGATCAAACCTTCGATGATCGACGCCCGGGTGGCCGGCGTGCCGAGCCCGCGCTCGCTCATCGCTTCGCGCAACTCCTCGTCGTCGATCAATTTGCCGGCGCCTTCCATCGCAGAGAGCAACGTCGCTTCCGTGTAGCGCGGCGGCGGCTTCGTGACGTTCGCCCTGACCTCAACCGCGCTTGTTTGCACGCGTTCGTTCTGGTCGACCGGGATCAACGTCGGCGTTTCGTCGGAGTCCGCTTCCTTGCCATAGACTTCGAGCCAGCCGGGTTTCACGAGCACCTTGCCCTCGGTCTTGAACGCATCGGCCTCGACGCGCGTAACGCGGGTGGTGACGAGGAATTCTGCCGCCGGATAAAACACCGCGAGGAACCGCTTCGTCACCAGATCGTAAAGCTTCTGCTCGGGCTCGGTGAGATTCTTGGCCACGACGCCCGTTGGGATGATCGCAAAGTGATCGCTGATCTTCGCGTTGTTGAAGATTCGCTTGTTGGGATGCACCCAACCTTCTTTCATAATCTTGCCGGCGAACGGCGCATACTGGGTATCGCCCAGGGACTTCATCGTCTCGCGGACAGTGCTGATGTAATCCTCGGGCAAGGCGCGCGCATCCGTTCGCGGATAGGTCAACACTTTGTGCTTTTCGTAGAGCGCCTGCGCGAGGCCCAACGTGTTCTTCGCGCTGAACCCAAACCGGCCGTTCGCTTCCCGCTGCAGGCTGGTCAGGTCGTACAGCAACGGCGACATCGACGAGCTGGGCTTGCTTTCCTCGGTGACGACGCCCGGCTTGCCGAGGCACTTCTGCTGGATCGCGTCGGCCTTGGCCTGCTCCCAGATACGCTCGGGCTTGAGCTCGGGATCTTTGCCTTCACCCCGGGAAAATTTCTCGTCGAACCAGCGGCCTGGATAATTGCCTTTCGCGGCGTCAAAAGTGCCGTGCAATTCCCAGTAATCGCGGGAGACAAACTTGCGAATCTTCGCCTCGCGCTCGACCACGATCGCCAGCGTCGGCGTCTGCACCCGGCCGACGGTCGTGAGATGAAAGCCGCCCGTCTTCGAGTTGAAGGCGGTCATCGCGCGGGTGCCGTTGATGCCGACCAGCCAGTCCGCCTCCGAGCGGCAGACCGAGGCGTCGGCCAGCGGGCGCATTTCCTTGTCGGAACGCAGCCGGGCAAACCCGTCACGAATCGCGGTGGACGTCATCGACTGCAACCAGAGGCGTTGAATGGGTTGCTTGGCCTGGGTGTGGGCGATGATGTTGCGGAAGATCAGCTCGCCCTCGCGGCCGGCGTCGCAGGCGTTGACGATGGCGTCGATGTCTTTCCGCTTGATCAATCTTTGCAGGACCTTGAGCCGGGCCTCCGACTTCTCGATCGGCTTCAGCGCGAAGCGCGGCGGGATGTGCGGCAGCTTGTCGAAGGACCACTTGCCGCGGAGAATTTCAAATTCCTCCGGCACCGCCAGCTCCAGCAGATGGCCGACGGCCGACGAGACGACGTATTGATCGCTCTCGAAATAGTCCTTGTCCTTCTTGAAGCCTCCAAGCGCCTTTGCGATGTCCCCCGCAACGGACGGCTTCTCGGCGATGATTAGCGCTTTACCCATGACTTGGTGGGACGTTTACAACGGGAACTCACCCCGGAGCAAGCTGTTGTTTGCAGCAGCCACCCCCGGCGCACCCGGCAAAAGCGTCGGAAGCCGGCCCGATTCGACGATTGAACCACGAGCCCGCAATGCCTATTTTCCCGGGCGTCGCCCACACCAGTCGCCGTCAAATACTGCGGTTTGGCGGGCCGTTCCACACCAAAGACCGTGAAACCTCTCGCCGCCATCACCTGGTTCGCCGTCGCCCTGCTCGGCGCGTTTGCCTACGTCACTCTCGCCGTGAAACGCGGCGAACCGGTCAACTCCGCCTATATCCTCGTCGCCGCGATCTGCACGTACACGATCGGCTACCGGTTCTACTCGAAGTGGATTGCCGCCCGCGTGCTCGCGCTCGATGACCGCCGCGCCACGCCGTGCGAAGTCCACGAGGACGGCCGTGATTTCGTGAAGACGAACAAATGGATCGTCTTCGGCCACCACTTCGCGGCCATCAGCGGGCCCGGTCCGCTGGTCGGCCCGGTGCTGGCGGCGCAATTCGGTTACCTGCCCGGCACGCTTTGGATTCTCATCGGCGTCGTGCTCGGCGGCGCGGTGCAGGACTTCATCATCTTGTTCGCGTCGATCCGGCGTGACGGCAAGTCGCTTGCGCAAATGGTGAAGGAGGAACTCAATTCGCTGGCCGGCGGCATCGGCGTGATCGCCATCCTCTCGATCATGATCATTCTGCTGGCCGTGCTCGCGCTGGTGGTGGTCAACGCGCTCGCCGAATCGCCGTGGGGGGTGTTCACCGTCGCGGCGACCGTCCCGATCGCGATGTTCATGGGCGGCTACCTGCGCTGGCTGCGCGCGGGCAAGGTGCTCGAAGCCTCGTTCTTCGGCGTGATCCTGTTGCTGCTCGCCGTCGTCGGTGGGCAATGGGTTTCCGAGAGCGCCACGCTCAAGGAAGTCTTCCACCTCAAAGCGCCCGCCCTGGCCTGGTCGGTGATCATTTACGCTTTCGCCGCGAGCGTGCTGCCCGTGTGGCTGTTGCTGGCGCCGCGCGATTACCTCAGCACGTTCATGAAACTGGGCACGATCTTCCTGCTCGCGCTGGGCGTGCTCGTCGTCCTGCCCGAACTGAAGATGCCGGCTCTGACCAAGTTCATCGATGGCTCGGGACCGGTCGTGCCGGGCGCAGTGTTTCCCTTCTGCTTCATCACGATTGCCTGCGGTGCCATCAGCGGCTTTCACACGCTTATCTCCAGCGGCATCACGCCGAAGATCATTACCCGCGAAAGCTACGCGCGACCGGTTGGCTACGGCGCGATGTGCCTCGAATCGTTGGTCGCCATCATGGCCATGATCGCCGCCTGCACGCTTGATCCCGGCGTGTATCTCGCGATGAACATCAAAGCCCCCGGCGCAGACGCCGCCGCCGTGGCGACCGCGACCGTCGCAAAGGTCAATTCCTACGGTCCGGAATTCGCGATCACTACCGACCAAATGACCGAACTGGCGCGTGAAGTGAAGGAGGAATCGCTCTACGGACGCACGGGCGGCGCGGCGACGCTGGCGGTCGGCATGGCGAATCTCTTCCACCGGGCGCTGCCCGGACTCGGCGATCGCTGGCTGGCCATCTGGTATCACTTCGCGCTGATGTTCGAGGCGTTGTTCATCCTGACCACGCTTGATGCTGGCACACGCGTCGGCCGCTACCTGTTGCAGGACGCGCTCGGTCACGTGTTCAAGCCGCTCGGCAATATGAAGAGCCTGTCGGCAAACATCTTCGCGAGCGGTTTGGTCGTCGGCCTCTGGGGTTACTTTCTGATCGCCGCGGTCTACGATCCCGATGGCGGCATCAAGGCGCTCTGGCCGATCTTCGGCATCGCGAACCAGTTGCTCGCGGCCACGGCGCTCTGCCTGGCCACGACGATCGTGCTGAAGATGTCGCTGGGAGCGCCGAACTCCGGTTCGGCACGAGACGCCGAGAACCCCCTCGCCGGGTCGAAGACCGGCGCACCACTCCGTTCACCTGCCCTCGCTTTTGTGACTCTGGTTCCACTGCTCTGGCTCCTGGCGGTCACCGGGACGGCCGCCGTGCAGAAGATCTGGCACCAGGAAGATCGACCCGGTTTTCCACCGATCGGTTTTCTCCAACTCGCCGAGCGCGCGGAACAGGCGCGACCTGCCCTGCAACAAGCACTGACGGCTGCTCAATCAACTGGCAGCACCACGGCCATCGCGGCCGCCACCGGCGCACTTCGCGGCAACCTAAGTCAGATTTTCAACAATCGCCTCGACGCGTTTGTCACCGGCTTCTTCCTTTTCCTTGTCACCGCGATCGTTCTCATCAGCGTCCGCGAATGGATCCTCCTGCTCGCCCGGAAGAAACTCGCCGAACTGCGTGAGACGCCGCCCACGTGGTTGCCGGACTACGCCATCGCGGAGGGCAAACCGCTGCACGTATTCTCGGTGCTCACCCTCGGCTTTGCGCTCGCCAAGGAGCTCTCTGGTGAAGCGGCTCTCGAACGGGCTGAACGCCAACCCGCCACCGTCTGTGCCCAGCTCGCGGCAGATTGCGATCACGCGCCGGCTGGGATCAACTCCGCCACGCCGGCTGCGCGCCGCCAACAGCTTTACGTGGAGCTTACTGAGAAGCGCTTCAACGGCATCAACCGCTGCTGCTAAGCCAACGATTCTGTTCAGGGGAGCGCGCGCGTCTCGCGGGCCGTGTTCGGCGTCGCGCCGAACACGGTTTGACTCCCGCACCGACTCGCACCGTTTGGATTGCCAAAACGCGGCCGCCCGAAGGCGTCGCCGGGACGGCTCCGCAACACGCGAGACGCGTGCGCTCCCCAATCCAACTGCCTGGATCCTACTAAGGGCGGCGACTGGGCGCCCCGATGACCCGGTCGCGACGGGCAGTTTCAACGCCAAACCCGCCGGTCGCTCGGTGTCACTGGACCGATTGCGGGCTTGGAGTTGTGAGCAGATTCCTATTCACTCACCGCATGTCTCCCGGCACCGAGCAACGCAAGCTGGCCGCCATCATGTTCACGGACATGGTGGGCTACAGCGCGCTCGCCCAGCGCAACGAGGCGCTCGCGCTGGAGTTGCTCGAAGAGCATCGCCGCGTCGTGCGCGGGCTCCTGCCACGGCACGGCGGGCGTGAGGTCAAGACCACGGGCGACGGCTTCCTGCTCGAGTTCCCCAGCGCGCTCGCCGCCGTGCAGGGCGCGGTGGAAATCCAGAACGCCCTGCATGAGCGCAACCAGGTCAGCCCGCCGGAGCGGCAACTCCGCATCCGCATCGGCATCCACGTGGGCGACGTGGTGATGCGCGACGGCGACATCCACGGCGACGGCGTGAACATCGCGGCGCGGATCGAGCCGCTGGCGGCAGCGGGCGGCATCTGCGTGTCGGAAGACGTCGAGCGGCAGGTCCGCAACAAGCTGCCGCAGATGCTGACGGCGCTGGGCCCGGCGGAACTGAAGAACATTGTGCTGCCCGTCGTGGTCCATCGCGTGACGATGCCGTGGGAAACGACCGGTAGCAGCCGACGTGAGGAGGCTCATGCTAAACGCGGAACAGGAAGTCAGAGCCTCGTGACCTCGGCTGCTACGAAGTTTGGATGGATCGCCGCGCTTCTGTTGCTCGCGGTTGGAGCCGGCTGGTGGCTCGTTCATCAATCCGGCAAGGCGACGAAGCAAGTGGCGAGTTCGCCAGTTGTCACGAATTCACCCGCTGCGCCGGTCGTCGCACCAGTCGCGGCTCGTAGCCCCTCGCTGGCGCGCATCATGTCGCTGGCAGTGAAACCACTCGATGATTTCTCCGGTGACACGAACAACGCCTATCTCAGCGATGGCATGACCGAAGAGCTTTGCCTGGCACTGGGCAACGTGAGCGCGCTGCGCGTTCCGGGCCGCCCGTCGGTGATGCGGTTCAAGGGCGGGCAGAAGTCCATCTCCGAAATGGCGAAGGAGTTGAACGTCGAGGCCATTTTGGCAGGCTCCATTCAACGCGCGGGCAACCGCATCAAGATCACGGTGCAACTGATCGACGCCGCCACGGATCGGCAACTCTGGGGAACGAACTTCCAGCGCGATCTGAGCGATTTCTTCGCGGTGCAGAGCGAGGTGGCGCGGGCCGTCGTGAAGGAAATACAAGTCCATTTGACGCCGCAGGAGGAGGCGCGCCTGGCCCGCACCCAGAAGGTGGATCCCGACGCGGTGGCGGCATATCTGAAGGGCCGGGAACATTGGAATCGCTTCACGAGGGAAGGCTTTCAAAAGGCAATGGAAGCTTGTCGGACCGCCATTGGAATCGATCCCACGTTTATCGCCGCGCGGGCGTTCCTGGCCGGGTGTTACTCCGCGCTGGCCAACAACGAATTCTTGCCGCCTCAAGTGGGTTTCGCGAAGTCGCGCGAAGAGATCGACAAAGTGCTGCAAATGGAGGAGACCTTCGAAGCGATCCAGGTCGACGCCGCCCTCCGGATGTTCTTTGAGTGGGACTGGGCCGGTGCCAAACGGAGCCTGGACCGGACGTTGGCGCTCAACCCCAACCATGCCCTGACACATCAATTGTATTCGTTGTTGTTGACCCGGCTGGGTCCGCCGTTCACGGAGGCGATGGATCATGCGCGGCGCGCGGTCGAACTTGAGCCAATGATTCCGATCGCCAGTGTCGCCGTGGCGCGGGTTCTTTACTTCTCGGGCAGGTATGAGGAGGCGATTCAGGAATTCCGGAAAGTGGCTGGCTCGTTCCCCTGGTTTGTCCACGTCCAGAACGGACTCGGTTGGGCCTATCTGAAAAACGGACAGCCCGAACTGGCGCTGGCGGTCTTTGAGAAGGCTCTGGAAGCAGGCCGGGCTCCGGTGTATCTGGCGGGCAAAGGCGCTGCCCTGGCCCGCTTGGGTCGAAGCAACGAGGCCCGCAAAATGACTGCGGAAATCAGGGAGCTTTACGACCGGGCGGCCAGGGCACAGGACCGCTATGTCTCGCCGGTACACCTTGCCGTCGTCCATGCGGCTCTGGGCGAAGGTCAACTGGCGTTGGAATGGCTGGAGATCGCGGTCGAGGAACGAAGCCCTAATCTGTGGCTGCTTAACGTCGATCCCGCATTTGAGAGCATTCGCCCGGAGGCCCGCTTTCAAACAGTGCTGAAAAAAATGAGCCTCGACCCATGACCCCCGGCACCGAGCAACGCAAGCTGGCCGCCATCATGTTTACGGACATGGTGGGCTACAGCGCGCTGAGCCAGCGCAACGAGGCGCTCGCGCTGGAGTTGCTCGAAGAACATCGGCGCGTCGTGCGCGGCCTGTTGCCGCGCCACGGCGGGCGCGAGGTGAAGACCACGGGCGACGGTTTCCTGCTCGAGTTCCCCAGCGCCCTCGCTGCGGTCCAGGGCGCGGTCGAGATTCAGAGCGCGCTGCACGAACGCAACCAGGTCAGCCCGCCGGAGCGGCAACTGCGCATCCGCATCGGCATCCACGTGGGCGACGTGGTGATGCGCGACGGCGACATCCACGGCGACGGCGTGAACATCGCGGCGCGGATCGAGCCGCTGGCGGC
>JANLTG010000218.1:0-57088 GCA_031362805.1 bacterium | reverse complement strand
TTGGTGGTGCGCACCCGGTAGGCGTGCGCTTCGATCACCAGGTTCGAAGCCTGCGCCGAGGCCAGCGGCAAAATGTGTGCCCGGATCGCCTCCGCCGTGAGAATCTTCGTCTCCTTCTCTTGCAACGCCCCGATCACGTCCTGAAACGCGGTCGCCACGTCTCGCGGCGGGTGGCAGTCCTGCAAGCCGACGAACAGAATGTTGACACCCAAAGCCACCTCGGGCGAATCAGCCACCGCCTGAATCCGTTGCTTCAGTTCGGTGCGAGCGCGGGACCGGCCCTCGCCCATGATCTCCAGCAAGTCCACGTTGACGAGGTAACGCACGACCTCGCGATAGGTGATGTCCTGCAGCAAGCGGGCAGGATCACGATGCTGGTAAGCCCATTGCCGCAGATCCTTGATCTCGAACTGGACCGGGATGGAGACCGTCAACAGATTCACCGGCACGACCGCCTCTTCTCCGGCCGCAGCCACCGACGCCCGGTCGCGACTGGCGACGAGCATGTTGTACTCTTCCTTGTTATGGCTGACCGACCATTGCACGACGTCCGTGGCATACGGGTCCTTCGGCGGTGCCTCTTCATCTGGCACCACGCCGATCACGAAGCTCTGCACCTGGCTCGTGCGGTAAATGTGGATCGAGGCAATCGGCCAGGGGGCCTTGAAATGCGCACCGGGTCCGAGGACTTCGCCCTGCGGCTTGCCGAATCGTTCGTAAAGACCCTGCTCGCCGGGATCGATGAACACCACGGTGGTCGAAATCCAGAACAAGCCCGCCTGTAGCAGGATGATCCAGGCGATGGAGCGTTGCAGAAATTGATAGAACCAGGTCTCCGAAACCTTGAAGCCAAACTGGTAATCGAGCGCATGGGCCGCCGTCGTGAACAGGCTGTCCGGCCGGCTCAGCAGCCCGATGATGCGGCTTTCGTAGAGCACATGTTGCGCGCCCCGACCCTTGATGCGCGGCCGGTAAATCTCAAAGACCAGCGTCAACGCCATCTCGAGGGTGATCACCCCGAGCACGACCACCAGCAGGCGCGCGAGGTAGAAGTCGAGTTGCTTGAACTTGCCGATCTCGACCCCGAACAGCACCGCCGCCGCCACGCCGCACAGGTAGGCGTTGAGCAACACATGCCCGGCCACCGGCCGCAGCAACTCCTGCCCGCCGTTTTCCGCGAGGCGCGACACGTAAAGCCCAAAGACCGTGAGCGCCAGGAACACGGTGGCGTACAGCCCCATGCCAATTAGGGGTTGCGTCAGCAGCTTGGAAGCATCGCCGATCGCCTGCCATTGCTGCCAGACCGCGACACCCTGGCCGATGACCAGGAGCGCCGCGAAGATCGGCACGAACCATTTCTCGAACTGCTGGCGCGATTGCCGGGCGGCAAAACTGCCGGTGTCCTCGGCGTTGAACAGGCTCGAGGCGCTCTTGCTGCGCGTAAGTTCATCGAACTCCAGTTGCTCGAGCTGCTCGCGATCCTGCAAGCGTTGTTGAAACCAACTGACGAGCGTGACCACGAAGGCGAAGAGGAAATACCAGCGCGCCACCTGGCCCACCAGCGACCCCGTTTGCGCCGCCGCCCACAGGCAGGCCAACCCGCCGACCAGCAGCATCAGCAGGCTCAACAGCGTTGTTCTTTGCACGTTTCGATCCATGAAATTTAGCTTAGTTCGCGGTCTTCAAACAGCCAGAGGGCCGCCGCCAAAGCCGCCCCCGCGTAACAGACCATGTAGCCAAAGGCCAGCCCCACGTATGAAAATGGAATGCCCGGCCGGTCTTTTTCCAGGGCGTCGGCGAGCCAGAACTGCTGCCAGTTCGGCACCACGTTGTAAAACACTTTGGCGATCCACGAACCCTCGCTCGCCGGCCGGCCCAGCAGATAATCCGACATCAGGCCGATCAGAAACGCCCCTGAACAAATGGCCAGCGTGGGGATGATGTCCAGCCGGGTGGAGCACGCCAGCGCCAGCGACGCGATCACCCAGATCGCAAACAACACCAGCACCACCACGCTGATCAGCCGCCAGTCCACACCTTCGGCAAACGCGGACACATGATCCTGCGCCAAACCACCGCCGCGACCCACCGGCCGGTTGAAGCTGCAGATCAGAAAGAACGTCGCGGTCATCATGCCGGTGAGCGAGAAGACCGCATCCGAAACAAACGTGCGGCGCAGAAAGTAGTTTGAAAAACCGCCTAGGCAATAGGCCAGGGCAATCGCGCCGAAGAACGTGAAGATGCTCTTGATGTCGGCATCACCATAAGCGTCGAACGCGTTGCGGCTGGCGAGCAGGCAGGCGAGGAGATTGATATACGTCAACAGCGCGAGGGCCGCCGCCAGCCCGACGTACTTGGCCAGCAAGAACTGGCTACGGCTGACCGGCTTGGCCAAAACGGCGAGGGCCGTGCCCGTCCGGATTTCCCGCGCGACCGACGCCGACGACGTGAGCACCGCGCCCAGCAATCCGGAGAGGAACGTCACCGCCAGGGCCATGTCCTTGACCATCTTGGAATCATCGCCAAAGCCGAAGTAAGAGAGCCCGGAGAGAAAGACAATGAAGCCGGCCGAGGCGGTCATCAGCAGCAGAAAGACGGGCTGCCGGATCAATTCCATGAAGGCGTTGATCGCGATGGTGTTAAACTGTCGCATGCCGTTAAAAATCAGGCGCCAGAGCTTAGGAAGCCGCCACTTGTTTGCAAGGGGTTAATCCCAGTGCAAACCGCAGGCTAGCCAAGGGAGCGCGCCCGTAAATACAGGCAATCACCCCCGTTTGCAAAGTGTGCGTTTGTCCGCACAGGCGGCAACCCATCTGGTTTGGCAGGCGGCAACGGGTGGCAAAAGTGGGTCGGGACATGACCGACGCCCAAGCAAAGGTGATGCCCGCGCGGGTTTGGAAGGACTTACGAATTTGCACGAGCCAGACCATGGTGAGATTGACGCGTCCGGCGTGCGATTCACGCGGTGGACCGGTCCTGTTGTAAGCCGGCACCAGGCAGTTGGATTGGGGAGCGCGCGCGTCTCGCGTGCCGCGGAGCCGTCCCGGCGACGCCTGCGGGCGGCCGCGTGTTGGCAAACCAAACGGGGCGGGAATCCAACGGTGTTCCACATGCCGGCCCAAACCCAAGCCCCGTCGCCGATAGCGGTGAACCTTTTCTCGTCGGCGACATTCTTCCCTGTATCAATGCCGTTGGTGGCGAAAGACGAACAACTGCCGGTCGCGCAAGCCCGCGCCGGCGATCCGGCCGCGTGGGATGCGCTGTTCCATCGCTACCAACTCCCGCTCTACAGCTACGTGCAGGAACTGATGCGCCATGAACAAACCAGCCTCGACGTCGTGCAAGAGACCTTCATCAAAGCCGTCCGGCACATCGGCGCGCTGCGCGACGACGCCCGCTTTGGAGGCTGGCTGTTCCGGATCGCCCACCAGCTCTGCCAGCAGCAATGGCGAAAGGTTCGCCCTACTGAGCCGCTCGACGACGTGTCGGAGATCGAGTTGGCCAGCGACCTCGATAGTCCCTTGGACGAACTGCTCGCGAAGGAAGACGAGCAGCAGTTTCTGGCCGCCCTCGGGAAGCTGCCCGAGGAACACCGCTCGGTGCTGCTTTTGCACTATCTGGAAGATTTTGATCTGGCCGAAATTGCGGACATCGCCGGCATCCCGCTTGGCACCGTCAAGTCACGCCTGCACCACGCCCGCCAAAAACTCCGCGAACAACTTTCACTCCACCTCAAATCATGAAGACCCCGCGTGAACTATTGCTCGAACGTCATCGCGCCCAATCGGCCGCGCTGGACCAACTTCGCGAACGCGTTGTTTCGCAAGAGCTGGGCGAGGCCGTCGCGCGCCCCCGTCAGAATGATGCTCCGAACTGGCTGGCGACGCTGCGCGGTTGGCTCAATTTTCAGCGCGCCGCATGGGGCGGGTTCGCAGCGGCATGGTGCGTGATCCTGGGGTTGAACCTGGCCGCCCAAAGCGAAACGGAAACCCTGATCGCCGCGAGCGCTCCAGTTAACTCGCGGGAATTCCTGGCAGGCATGCAGGAGAACCGCGCGCAACTGGCCGCACTGTTATTTGACCAGGAAAGCGGCGGCGCCCGCGAACAATCAAGTCGTAAGCCCAAGCCCGGTCCGCGCAGCGATGCCGATCGCTCCCGCAAGGGTGCCTCCCTATTCCACACTGCATTCGTATGAACAACGATTCTTCCCCAGTCTCAGCATTCCAACGGCACTTGCCGTTCTTTCATCGCATCCTGTGTTCGCGGCGGCTGTGGAAGGTACTGGGTTACGGCGCCCTCAGCCTGGTCACCATCATCGCCTTGTTCTACGCGGTCGAGAACTGGCGCGGCGCGCGGGCCTGGCAAGTGGTACGCGACGACTTGCGCGCCAAGGGCGAACCGCTGTCGTTCGAGGAGCTGGTTCCGCCGATGCCCCGTGACGAAGAGAACTTCGCAATGGCACCCATGCTGGCTGAGCTATTCACGTTCAGCACCGATACCGCCAGCGGCAATACTCGCTGGGAGGGTGGCCAGGCGTCGAACAAGGACCACGAACGCACGAAGTGGCGGGATGAAATCGATAGTGGCCGACTTTGGCACGTGGAGTTGCCCAACCCGGTCGAACACTGGCGTCAGGCGTTTCAGCGGCAGACCAATCTCGCGGGCATCCATGTTGCAACTCTCGAGCCTGCCCGGGCGGTGCTGTCACTTCTAGAAACGGTTCGGCCGCAAATGGACGAGCTGGAGCAGGCTTCCCATCGATCCGCAGCCCAGTTTCCAATCCGCTTTCAAGATGGTTATGCCGCCATTTTGCCGCATCTCGCTACTATCAAGCGATATACAATCCTGTTTCGCGAACGGGCGCTGGGGCACCTCGCTACAAGCAACCACGCCGCCGCACTGCTGGATACGCAATGCTCGTTGCGTCTCGCCGAAACAATCAAACGCGAGCCGCTGCTTATTTCGGGGTTGGTACGAAGCGCCAACCTGCAAGCGGGGCTGCCGGCCGTGACGGAAGGTTTGCGGCGTCGGAGTTGGTCGGAACCGGAACTCGCTTTGTTGCAGTCACAGCTCGCTGGCATTGACGTCCTCGCCGGGTTTCCGCTTGCGATTCGCGGGGAGCGAACGGGGAGCTTTAACTTCGCCGACATGCTCAAGCGGAAGCGCAACTGGGAGGTCTACAACGCGGTGGGAGACGACAGCTCAGAAGCACGGATTGACTACATCAAAGTATGGCTGATGCCGTCGGGCTGGCTCGACCGGAACAAGATTTACATGGCGAACCTTTATCAGCAGTTTGCCCTGCCGGCGGTCGAACTGGAAGGTCGCCGGGTGTATCTGGATCGGGCTCAAGAATACAACCGCCGCGTCGAGGTGGGGGTGCAATCCGGAGGCGTTGACCGCATGATTGCCAACAAATTGCTCCCCGCGATGACCAAGGTCGTTGAAGCCTTCGCCCTCGGCCAGACAGCTGTGGATCTCGCGGAGACCGCCTGCGCCGTGGAGCGGTTCCGGCTGAAAACCGGGCAACTTCCCCTCGCGCTGGACGCACTGGTGCCGGAGTTCCTCAACGCCATTCCCACCGACGTGATGGACGGCAAACCGTTGCGCTATGAAACCAGTGAGCAGGATTACTTGTTGTACTCCATCGGCGCCAACGGCACGGACGATGGCGGAAATGCGGTTTACGCGGAGCGGAATGGAAAAACCAACTGGCAAAGCCACGAGGGCGACTGGGTGTGGAGTTATTCCAAGCCGGCGAATCACTGACGCAACCGCGAAGGTGGGGCGCGTCGCTCCGAGCGCGCCTTGAGCGCACGAGGCGGGCACGAACGTCACGTAAAGCTGCTTCGTCAGAAAGCACCTTTGGGATCAGTGCCTTCAGTTTGGCGCTAAACGATCACGATCTGCGGTGGCCCCAAATTTCATTTAGAGCCTGTCTGAAAAGGCGGTTTCAATTCCCACGACATTTCCAAGCTTCGGTGCCGCGAGCGTCAGGCCCAGCGGGCCGGCCTGTTTATAGTATCAGGCAAATTAGGGATCGAAGCTCCGTCGGAGCGGTCTGTTTCGGCAGGTCGCTCCGACGGAGCTTGGACGCCGAGGGAATGAATCGGCTATAAACAGGTGGCTCCTAGCGGAGCCGGGGACCACGAATTTGTTTTTTCAGACAGGCTCTTAGCCAACCATGCAGTTGGATTGGGGAGCGCACGCGTCTCGCGTGCTGCGGAGCCGTCCCGGCGACGCGCTCAGCTGGTCGCGTTTTGGCAAACGAAACGGTGTTGGCAGTTGCGGAGTCCAAACCGTGTTCGGCGCGACGCCAAACACGGCACGCGAGACGCGCGCGCTCCCCGGAACGGAATCGATCCGGCTTAGAGGCTCGTTCGGAGAGGCTCGCCCCACCCCGGAGCGGGGACGGGTCGCCCGCCGGGCGACGGGCTGAAAGTTGCGGACGAGCCGACCGCGCTCCGGAATGAGTCTCCTCATTCTCCGCACTTGGCTTGGCACGATGCGCCGGGCAGGGTGTCGAACACTTCACCATGCAACGCTGCCTTTGCACCCACTGCGAACAACCGATCGAGTTCCCACCCGAGATGGACGGCCAGGAGATCGCCTGCCCCGTCTGCGGTCAGCTCACCAAGCTGAGCGCCGGCGGCGGGCCGATCATCCGTATTCCCAAGAAACAAACGCGCACCAACACACCGGCGGCCGAGTCTTCGACGGAGATTCAACGGCTGGGCCAGCGCATCCTCGACAACGTGGAGCGCGTCATCGTCGGCAAGCAGGCGGCGGTGCAGCTCGCGCTCGTCGCCTGGCTGGCGGAGGGCCACGTCCTGCTTGAAGACGTGCCGGGCGTCGCCAAGACGATGCTCGCCCGCGCGCTCGCCCGGAGCGTCGATTGCTCGTTCAAGCGCATCCAATGCACGCCCGACCTGTTGCCGAGCGAGATCACCGGCAGCTCGGTGTTCAATCCGCAGACCACGCACTTCGAGTTTCGCGCAGGACCGGTCTTCGCGCAGATCGTGCTGGCGGATGAAGTGAACCGCGCCACGCCGCGCGCGCAGGCAGCCTTCCTCGAAGCGATGGCCGAACGCCGCGTCAGCGTGGACGGCGTGGAGCACTTGCTCGAGCTGCCGTTTCTCGTAATCGCGACGCAGAATCCGATCGATCACGAAGGCACGTTCCCATTGCCCGAGGCGCAGCTCGATCGGTTCCTGATCAAGATGAGCCTGGGCTATCCGGGATTGCAGGATGAGGCAGCCATGCTGGAACGGATTCAAAAACAGCATCCGATCGACGCGCTTACCGCCGTTGCCACCGCCGCCGAACTGCTCGCCGCACAACAGGCGGTGAAGGAGATCATGGTGCATCCGCTGGTGCGCGATTACATCGTGTGGCTGGTCCACGCGACCCGCTCGCATCCCTCGGTGCGGTTGGGGGCGAGTCCGCGCGCGTCGGCCGCGATCATGCGCGCGGCGCAGGCGAATGCGGGTTTGCAAGGGTTCGACTACGTGCTGCCGGATGACATCAAGGAAGTCGCGCCGCACATCCTCGGGCACCGGCTGATCATCCAACCCGAGAGCCGGCTGCGCAAAATCACGGCGCCGGAGATCATCCGCCAGATCCTGCATCAGGTCGAAGTGCCGGTGATGCCCGAGAAACGAATCTAAACCGGGGCAGTTCGGGCGAACCACAAATCGACACGAATGGCCACCAATTCAACAGGTCGCAAACCCTTGACGCGAATTTCACGAATTGGCGCTAATTCGCGGAATTCGCGTAAGAGTCGGGCTTGTCTCCTGGTGTTTCCCGAGCGAGCGAGCGCTGGGAATTCACGGCGGCGCAGCAGCACCGCCCTACCGGCTGACGCATGAAATGGTTTGTCATCGCGGTCGTGTTGCTGGCGGCGGGGTTGGTACTCCACCTCGAACTGCTCGTGTTCGCGATGTATGTGCTGCTGGGCGTGCTGCTGGTCAGTCGGTTAATGACGCGCGAATGGACGGCGAGGGTGGCCGCCACGCGCACGTGTTCGACGACGAGCGCGCGGATCGGCGACAAGGCAGCCATCGTGATCGAGTTGATCAATCACAGCCGGTTCGCCGTGCCCTGGCTGATCATCGAGGAAGCCTTTCCGCTGGATGCTTTGAAGCCGCCGTTGCGCCTGAAACTCACCGGTCGCACCACCTTCATCGCGCGGCTCAAGGGCGGTGAACGACGCACGATCCGTTACTCGATTGAATTCCTGACGCGCGGTTATCATCAGTTCGGTCCGCTGCTGATCGAGAGCGGCGATCTGTTCGGGCTGCACCGGCGATTCCGCGTGTTGTCTGCACCGGTGCATGTGCTCGTTTATCCCGAAGTCGTGGCATTGCGAGGCTATGACATCGCGTCGCGCCGGCCGCTCGGTGAGATCCGCATGACCCATCGGCTCTTCGAAGATCCCACGCGGATTGCGGGCGTGCGCCCGTATCAAGCGGGCGATCCGTTGAGCCGCATTCACTGGCGGGCGTTTGCGCGGACGGGTTCCCTACACAGCAAAGTCTATGAGCCCTCGTGCGTGGCGGGCGCGACCTTGCTGCTGGATTTCCATCGGCAAAGCTTTGTTGGCTCGGAGACTTTTTGGACCGAAGACCTGGCGATCACAACCGCGGCATCCCTCGCCAACGCCGTCTATGAACTGGGTCAACAAGTCGGCCTGATCACCAACGGGCGTGATGCCGCCGAGCGGATTCGCACCGAAGGCTGGCGCGCGGCATGGACGACGCGGGCGGACGCAATGAACAAGTTCGCCGACCGACCCGCGAATCAACGGCTCGAACCGATCGTGCTCCCGCCCCAACGCGGCCCCGAGCAACTGGAACGCATCCACGAAACCCTGGCGCGCCTGGAGCAGACCGATGGCTTCACGTTCGACGGGATGATCCATGAGGTGGCCGATCGCATTCCGCGCGACACGAGCGTGGTCGCCATCCTCACCGGTGTCACGCGCGCCAGCGCCCGGGCGTTGGGCGAATTGCGGCGGACCGGTTACGCCGTCACGGCGGTTGTCGTAACGCGCGATGTCCGCGAATATCGCGAATGGGCCGTGCCGCCCGAGTGGGCGGAGATGTTGATCACCGAAGGCATCGAGTTCCGGCCCGTTGACAGCCGCGAAGCGCTGGCGGAGCTGCGGGCGGAAAGCCTGCTGGCGGTGTGATTGACAAAGCGATGGAGTATTGGAGTGACTGGGCTGCCGGTTCAAATCTTCACTACTCCATCCCTCCGAGCGCGCTTACGATTTGAAGTTGTGCGATGAGCCAAACAGGTAAACGAAACTTTGACCGGTCGGACGAACTGCCCACCGCGGCGGATTACATCGCGGCGGGCGCGGCGCCGTTGTTGATCATGGTGATGGTCGGCGCGCTGGTGTGGTTCGCCCAGGACCTCATCTATCAAGGCGCGCACGCGTTGCGGCTGCGGTGGACGCTGTTCTGGTTCGTGATCGGCATGGTCGGCATCTCGCGCATCGCGATCGAGCGGACGCCCATTTACGCGGGTCTGTTTGCGCTCGGGCTCGGCGGCGCGGTGGCGATCATGATCAACCAGTTCTTCGTGATGCCGCTCGCCGGCTGGCTGCTGCTCGGCGCGATCTGGTGGTGTACGAACAAGCTCGTCTGGGACTGCACGTTGATCGACGACCAGGAAGATGCCTCCGGTGAAGGCTTGCTCGAAGTGGCGGGCATGGACGAGACCTCGCCCAACGAAGCGCGTGATGACGTGGCGGTGAAAAACATCGGCCCTGGGCCATATCGAAAAGCGGTGAAGCTGCCCGGGTGGAAACGTCTGTTCGTGAATCGATCCACGCGCGCGGGCCGGCCGCACGCAGCCGGCCTGTGGATCATTTACTTTTCGCTCGCGGCGTTGCCGTTGTTTGGTCTTGGGCAGGCGATGTTGACGCGCGCGAACCGCAGCAGTCCCGGTTTAATCCTGCTGGCGGTTTACCTCGCGGCGGCCACGGGTCTCCTGTTGCTGACGAGCTTCCTCGGCCTGCGCCGCTATCTGCGCCAACGCCGCTTGAAGATGCCGGCCGCAATCGCGGGCACCTGGATCGGCGCCGGGGCCTTGGTCGTCGCCGCGGTCCTGACCTTGAGTCTCGCGCTGCCGCGACCCATCACCATCGCTTCGTCGCCGGGTGCCGGCACCGCGTTGACCGGAAAGAAGTTGGACGAGAAATCGGTGCTGGATGATCCCAACGCGCAGGACGAATCGGAGAAGGCGAAGTCCGGCGGTGAACAAGAGACTCCTTCGGCCGAGCAACCGGATGGCACCTCCCAATCGCCCGCAGGCGCGAAGCCCGCCACCCAAGCGCAGGGAAGCGCCTTGCCAGATCGCAACGAGAGCGGCGCGGGAAATCAGGGCACTCAGCCGATCACCTTGCCCGCCGCGCCGGACTGGTTGCGTTGGATCGCCTGGGCGGCGCTGGGGCTGGTGATTGCTTACATCGCCATACGTAACTGGACCCAGATCGTGGCGGCCATCCGGGAGCTGATCGAGTCGTTGCGCGCGATGCTGCAACCCAAGGCAACAAAGCGACCCAGTTCGCGCACGGCAGCGATCCCGCAGCCGGCGCGGAACCCGACGACGCGCTTTATCGACCTGCCCAATCCATTTCATTCAGGCGCCCGGCTCGAGCCGGCCGTCGCTGTGCGCCAGACCTACGAAGCTTTGGAACTCTGGGCAACGGAGCGAGGCGCGACGCGCACGCCCGAGGTTACGTCCACGGAGTTTGCCCAAAAACTGATGGCTACCCATCCCGAACTGGGCGAGGGCATCCGCCTGCTGGCAAGACTTTACGCGGGCTTGATATACGCCGATCGCGAACCCCAGCCGGACGAATTGCCGCCCCTGGCAGAGTTGTGGTCGGCGATGGAGAGCCGCCCAGCAAGCGGCGGGACGCGGTGAGTTGACGGCCCGCGAAACTGGTTGTGGCCAACAAAACCATTGCTGGGTTGGAACGAGCGGCCTACGCTCAAAACCGTGTGGTCCCACACCGCACCGCGTTGCACCCGAACGATTCTGTCGTCTCATGAAATCACCGGCCAAAAAGAAACCCACCCGCGCCAAGTCAGTCAGCCGAGTTGCATCCAAGCCCGCCGCGAAAAAGAAAACGGCTCCGAAAAAAGCCACGGCGACCAGGAAGGTGATCTCCAAGCCGGCCAAAGCCGCCGCCAAGAAAAAGGTAACCGTCGCCGCCCGCAAGAAACCCGCCCCGAGTTTCAAGGTCGCGCCGCAGTCAAAGACCACTCCGAAACCCGCCGCCAAACCGGCCG
This sequence comes from bacterium, assembly GCA_031362805.1. Classification (GTDB taxonomy): domain Bacteria; phylum Verrucomicrobiota; class Verrucomicrobiia; order Limisphaerales; family RI-55; genus RI-55. The sequence goes on along the minus strand of JANLTG010000218.1, from coordinate 45,782 downwards.
CCAAGCCCGCGCCGAAGAAGGCAACCGCGCCGGTCAAAACAGTTGTGGTGGTCAAGGCTGCCGCTCCCACGCCGGCACTTACGAAGCCCATCAGCCAGAAAGCCGTAGCGCCGGCCCGGCCCGCATCCGTCGGGAAGTCACCAATCCCCGCACCGGTTGCCATCAACCCGCCCGTCCAGCAGAAACCCGTGACCGCAGCTCAGCCTTTGGCAGCCAAAAAGGGAAGCCGTCCCGGCGCGAGATTTGACGAACGTCCGGCGATCCCAACCCCCACAGCTCCGACGAAATCTCCGGTCATCAAAGCCACCCCGGGCAACTCAGCCAAGCCGGTCGCGACTAGGACCGCGCCGCCGAAAGCCCGGCCCGTCGCAGTGGTTTTGAAACAGCCCGTCGCAAAGCCGTCCCCGAAGCCCGCCAAAGCGCTGGTCGATTTGCCGTCGATGGCTCAGCCCGCAAAAAGGAAGTTGACCCTGCGAATTCCTGCTTTGCTCCTGGAAGGCGATCAATCTCCCGGCACGCATCCCGGCGGGCCGGGCACGCGCTATGCACTGGGGTTGCCCGCGGCGCCCACTTCGGAGCCGACCGACGAACTCACGCTGCCGGAGTCCTACGGCACGCGCCGACTCTGGCTGGTGCCGCGCGATCCACAGTGGCTCTATGCTCACTGGGATTTCGATCACACCCAGCTCCGCGAGTACAACCAGCTTTCGCGCGACGGCCACCTGATCTTGCGCGTCTTCGACGTTGAGGAACCGACGGAAGCCATCACGGAAATTCACGTGCATCCCGAGTCGCGCAGTTGGTTTGCGCACGTGGGCAAAGGCGGCGGCGCCTACTTTGCCGTGCTCGGTTTCCGCGACCGAACCGGGGAATGGAACGAGATCAACCGCTCGGGTCCGGTGGGCACGCCGCCGGACAGCTTGAGCCCGGACGTCGAAGCCGAGTTTGTCACCCTGCCATCCGCTCATCCGCCCGCCGAGTTGCCACCCGCCCGTCAAAGCCCGCCGTCGGACGTGGCGCCGGTGGAGACCGTGGCCGATGTTATCGAAGCCTTGCGCGAATACTTCACGGGCGAGAAGCCGCTCGCCGACGCCATCGAAGAAATGCGGGCCGCCGGCCATCCTGATCTGCCCGCCCATTTCGAGCTGCCGCCGCCCGCCGAGTTTGCCCATTGGACACCCGAGCAACAGCACGCGCTGGCGCAGGTGATTTCCATGGAAGCCGTGCGTCAGGTTTGGACCGGCACCCAGCCGTCCTCGATCGCCCTCGCGGAATCAATGGACGCCCGGCGGAAGCATGACCTGGCTTCCGTGGCCGCGATCCCGGCCCCCGAAGCGGGCGCTGCGGGGGGGCCGGGTATGGGCGCCATCTCGAGTCCAGCCGGGGGCCAACCGAAAGCGCGCTCGTTCTGGTTCAACGTGAATGCCGAGCTGATCATCTACGGCGCCACCGAGCCCACCGCGACCGTCATCATCGGCGACCGGCCGATCCGCCTGCGCAAGGACGGGACCTTCAGCTACCGCTTCGCACTCCCCGACGGGTTTTATGGCCTGCCGGTCAGCGCCACCTCGGCCGACCGCGTGGAGACCCGACACGCCGCGTTGCAGTTCATGCGCGAGACGGAATACGACGGAGAAGTGGGCACGCATCCGCAAGATGCGGCGCTGAAAGCGCCCGGGCCGGAAAACACGATTTGAAGAAAGCCCAAGGCCTCGTAAGAAGGCCACCCGAGAATCGGTTCCATGGGAAAGGCGCCTCCTCTCCCGCCCTGCGGGCACCCTCTCCTCCACTTCGGGTGGCGGAGAGGGACGGGGAGAGGAGGAGCCCAACTACATCCCACCGACTTTCACAGCGAAGTGGCCTCAGGCGATTCGATCAGCCAACCGGAGGCGCGAGTTGTGGGCTGGCCAATTCCCCGAACGCCCTCACTTGTCCTTGGTCATTTCTTTCCTCGTGGCCACGACAAACGCGTTGAACATCAGGTAACGCAGCGGCGTGAGGTTGAGCAAATGGCCGAGGGGAAACTGCACGTAGCGATCGGTGCATTCCACGCGCTCCACCAGGCAGCCGTTGCGTTCGAGGAAAAACTTCATCTCCCACCCGTTGGTGGCAACGATCGCATCGTCGTCGGGCGTGAACGGTTCCTTGACGATCGGCGTCATGCGATCAAAGCGGACCTCGGCCGGCGCGGACTTCATCTGCCGGCGTTTCTCACGGAGCCGTTTCCAATTGGCCAGCTTGTTGCCGAAGCCGCGCATCTTCGGGTGGTAATCGTGGAAACCGAACACGCGAAAAAAATTCGGGCTGGAGATGACGAGGCGTCCTTCAGGAACCGTCACGCGCACAAGCTCCTTGATGAAGGCCTCGGGCTCTTCGACGTGTTCAAGCACGTTGAGCGCACCGACGCTGGCAAAATGACCGTCAGCAAACGGCAGGCGCCGGCCGTCGTAAAGCTGGCAGCGATCAGAAAACTTGCGCGCGCGCTCAATGTTCGGCTCGGAGACATCGACGCCGTACGCTTCGTATCCGGCCTCGGTCAGCTTGCCCACCACCTGCCCGGCGCCGCAGCCGACATCGAGAACGCGCTCGCCCTGGCGGCCGGTCATGAGTGTGTCGGTATACTTCGCGTAGAAGGCGGCGTCCCAGTTGGCGAGGAACTCGGCGTACGCCTCGTTGTGCCGGTAGTAGGATTCCTGGTGGCCCATGGGCGGACTGGCGGGTGCGTCAAGGGTTGACGATGCGGGCCTGCTTCCTCGCTTGTACAACGACGATCCCGGTGAACAGCAAACCCAGCGCAATGGCCGCGAGGCTGACGTAGAGCCCTTCGCTCGGCGGCTGGAAGCGCCAGACGATCTCGTGCTCGCCCGGCGTGAGGTGCAGGCCGCGCATCAGGAAGTTCGCCTTGAGCATAATCGCGGGCTGGCCGTCCACCCACACTTTCCAATTGGGGTCGTGCTTGTCGTTGAAAAGCAGCACGGCGGGCAACTTGGCGCTGGCCTTCATCTTCACCTGCTTGGGATGATAATCCGTGATTGTCACGGTGCCGGCGTCGGTGGCGTCGGGACTCGACGAATCCGGGCAATCGCCTTCGATCAGCACGAGCTTCGCAGGGTTGAAATCCTTGCTCGTCAATTTCTGCAAAACGTTGGTCGGGTTGGCTTCCTTCTGCCAGTTCGCGTAAAGCCCGGCACGCGGCAACGCACCGGTGTATTCGATCAACGCAAACGGCATGTTCGTGTTTTGCGCGGGCTGGACGAAGTCGCCATTCGGCGCGAGCCAGACGGACATGACCTCACGGAACTCGCCACCCTCAGCGGCGGCCAGTTGATTCAGGGGATCGAGCACCGGGTTGCCGATGCCGAGGAAGTAACGACTGTTCGTGAGCCGGGCGAGGCGCAGTTGGGCGGCGGGATCGGTTTGAGGAAACTGCTCGCGATACAGTTGATTCTCGACGGTGGGCCGAGGCTCCTGGACGCGATCGAGCGACTGGATGTTGAAGTATTGAAACTGGTGCTGCAGCCACTCGCCGCCGTAGGCACCGCTCAGGTCAACGAACATCTGATAGAGCTGTTGCAATTGCTGGGGCTGCACGCGGTTCTGCAACGAGCCGAACTGATGCTGCAACAACGCACCCGGCAACATCTGCGCGCGATGCTCCCACGGTTTGTCGCCCAGAAACTCGTAGAGCGGCGTGCTGGCGTAACGCGTCTTGTAATCGAAGTGCTGGATCCAAGGGAGATTGGAACGGGCCAGATCAAGCCCGGTGACCAACAAGATCGCCGCGACGCCCATGGTACCGGCGGCCGTCCGGCGCAACGCTCCACTCATCATCAGCGCCACCAGGACGACGCCGGCGATCAGGAACACGAGCGACCAGAGGATTTCGCTGACCCCGTGCCGGAACATGGCCGCGGCGGTCTTCGGGTCGGCCGGCCCGATCACCACGAAGAAGCTGGCCATCTCCTCCTTCATCGAGCCGTAGAGCATCGTGGCAAAGAGCGACAAACCCACCAGGATGCCGGACCCGATGATCCAGTTCCGCTCGAAGCCCCGCGTGCCGCGCCACCAGTTGGCGAACCGCTGTTTCACACCCGCGCCTTCGGCTGACTGCTTTTGCCAGGTCCGCCACAGTCCTTCCACGCCATAGGCGAAGAGAACCACGAGTGCGACGTTGAGCGGGTGCAGGAACTTGATCGGATTCCGGATCGTCGAGAAGTACGGCAGCTCATAGGCGATCGCGTAAAAAGGCGCGTGCTTGCCCCACGAGAGCAACAGGGAACCCAAAGCCATCGCCGCCCAAAACCAGATCAGCCGGCGCTCGTCCGGGCGATAGACCTCGCCGCCCTTGCCGAAGGAACGAAAGACCGCCCAGAGCGCCAGCAGACAGACGAATACGCCGCTGTAAAAGCCGGAGCCGGAGTGGCGACGGAGAGCAGACTGGGGAGCTTCCTCGGGCTTGGGATTCGCCTGCGCGTAGTATTCGTCCCACGCTGGATGCTGGCCCACCGCACCCCAGTAATTGCCGCCACCCGGCGTATCGAGGCGATAGCCGTAGAGACCGGCGACGAAGAGCCGAAACGTTTCCGCCTTGGGCAGACTCCACATGGTGGCCTCGGTCCAGCGTTGTTGTTTGGTCGCCTCGTCCTGCCCCATCCCGGCGACCCCTTGAATTTGCGTCGTGATCAGGCCGTAAATTGCGTGCGTGGCAAACACCCCCGCCATGACCGCCACCAACGCCAGACGCAGGACGCCGCCCGCGAGTTTGCCGGGCTGGCCAGGATTCTCCGCCCACGTGCGCACCATCACATAAGCCGCGAAGAACACGCTGAGGATCGCGCCGTTGTCGAAGCCTTCCATGATGCCGAGGCCGATGGCGAAACCGGCCAGCACCACCCGCAACCATGAGCGCTTCGCCGGTTCGCTCCCCCACGCGGCGAGGGCGAGGAAGAAGGAAGCGATCGTGAGTGTGAGCGTACCGAGTCCCCAGCAGGCGTAGGAAAAGAAGCCGCCGTTCAAGGCGACCGCCAGCGCGCCAGCCAGGCAAGTGACTGGCGAAAACTTCAATTGCCGGAAGGCCAGCCACGCGCTCAAGCCCAGCACAAGAATCGAGAACGGCGCATAGAGCTTGGCGAATCCGACCGGCCCCAGCAGCCACAAGAACGCGTTGGTGATGTTGGGTGCGGAGCTGCCGGCGTTGCCGCCCACCCAGTTCAACGGGGTCCACACGCCGGTGAAGGCGGCGGGCACGCGGAATTGTTCAGCCACCGAGGCCCCCAATGGTCCGTCGTTTGAAAAGTGAACCAAATCTGACGAGCAGCTCTTGATGAAAAGCAGCCCCAACAGACCAGCCAGCAGCACAAACGAAAACCAGAATCGCTGCACGGGCAACCCAGCATCAGCAGTCGTGGTGGGGGAAGTTTTCATCGCGGCAGAAGGTGCCATTGGGGCGGTTCAAATCAAACTATTTCCCGGCCGGCTTGCGGAACTTGAGCACAGGATGGAACGAGAGCCACCAGAGTCCGAGCGCATTGCCGAGCCGGGTCATCCACGGTCGTTCCCACGGGTAGAGCACCGGTGGGCCAAAGTTACTGCCGATGCCCCGCTCGAAGTTGAAGCCCGCCTCGCGCAACAGGCGTTTGACGGTGAACACGGTGTAAACTTTGTCGATGGGTTGCAGCACGATCCAGTTTGGCCGGTTGAACTTCTCGGCCAGGATGCGTACGAGCAGCCATGGGAAGTGAAGGTAATTGGGAAAGGAGAGGTAGAGCACTCCTCCCGGCTTCAGGACATCGAAGATGTTGCGCAACGCAGGGGCGGGCTGCTCCAGATGCTCGATGGTTTCCATGAGCAGGCATACGTCGAAGTGTTGTCGCGGCAGATTCAAGGCATAGATGTCGCCCGCTTCAACGTGTGCCGACGGCAGGTGCTGCTTCACGAACTCAACGGCGGTCAGACTCTGATCGACACCCCAGATGTTCTCCGGCGGAAGTTTCCCTTCCTTCGCCAGTAACCGCAGCACATGCCCTTGACCGCATCCCAGCTCCAACAGCTTCCGCTGGGGTGAGAGTTCGCGGACAAGATCCGGAATCATCGCCCGGTACCACGGCGGCAGCTCCGTCTGGATGCTGCTATAAAATTCATTGTACCAGTCCGCCTCCTCGGCTTTGATCGGTTGGTTGGCGGAAGGTGAATGCACAGGAGTATTGGCGGGGAGACTGGTCAACGCCACGCGTGGACCATCGGGGCGCCGTTGCGCGGCAGGGCAGTGGTGAAGCCGGCACGTTGCAGCCGGTCGAGGATCGCTGGCAGTTTGGTTTCGTCATGATACTCCATCACGATCGCGCCGGTGCGTTGCAGCACTTCGTCGGTGGCGGTCATCAAGATCTCGTGCTCCGCGCCTTCACAATCGAGCTTCAGAACATCGCAGCGATCCACACCGAGCGATGCGTAAAGCCCGTTGAAAGCCCGGCCCTCGACTTCCTCGAAGTTGGCACCGCCTCCGTAGAGCGAGTGCATGCCCGTGTTGTCGGACGAAAGATACAGTTTGAATCGGCCCGGTGCGGCGGTGACGGCGGCGTTGTGCGCCGTCGCCTGAGCTAGCTGATTCAATTCCAGATTGCGCTGGAGCTGCGCGTAGTTGGCGCTCATCGGCTCGAAGCTGTGCAGCCGCAAATTGCGCGGGCCCCGCCGGGAAACGTAAACCGAAAACACGCCGATCTGTGCACCCACGTCGATCACCACGGCGCCCGGCTTGAGTCGCTCAAGCGCGAACCGGTAGTGATCCAGCAGGAAAATTTCCTTCACCACACCCTTGTCCGCCGTGCCATGGCGGAGCTGGAGCCTGGTGCCGTCACGGAGTTCCACCTGATAGTCCTGCTCGACCAGTCCGAGGTAGTCCTTCAGCAGCACGCCGGGATTCCGCACGTCGGAAAAGGTGCGCGGAATGAGGCTCAGGTTGAGGGCGAGGTTTTGGAGAGCGTTCATGTGGAAACACCCGATTGCACCGCAGATGGACGCAGATGGACGCAGATCAATAGAGACACCGAACGGACATAGCACCGGTGACACGGCCCACAAAGAAGCGCAATTTTCCCAAGCACCAGCTGAGTCACTTCCCATCTGAGTTCATCTGAGTTCATCTGCGGTTGTCCTGCTTTCTTTTCAATTCCATCACCGTTGGCTTCCATACTTTAGCCGAGGGCAGCCACCGCTTCGCAGAATTTCTGCTGCGCAGCCGCCCACGAGTTTTCCCCTTTGAACTGCCTCAGCTTGTTTGGCTCAAGATAATTCTGGCCGGCGCGGAGCTCGCGCACCAACCGGACGGCCTCGGCGCGATAGCGTTCCGCGTCGAAGGGCGGGACGTAGCGCACCAGATCGCCGAACACCGCCGGATAGCAATCGAGCCGGTAACCCAGCACCGGCACCCCGCACGCCAGCGCCTCGCCGATGACAATCCCCCAGCTTTCGTAGCGGCTCGGCATCAGGAACAGCCGGCTGCATTTCAGCAGTCGGAACTTCTCATCTTCGGAGACGTAGCCGGAGAATTGCACGTGTCGCTCCAGGCCCAGTTCGCGGATGCGCGGTTCGAGACGCTCCTTGACCTTGCCGATCAGCATCGCCTTGAAATCGGGAATCTCCCGGGCCAGTCGGACGAGCGTGGTCAACAGGTCTTCGATGCCTTTCTGCGCGTGGACCCGACCAGTCCAAACCACGTCGAATTGCTTTTCCTGCTCAGCGACGGCGTCCGCGCGGGTTACATCCACGCCGTTCGAGATGTAGACCAGTTCTTCCTCGCGATAACCGAGGCGCAACAGGCGTGGCTTCTGGTCGGGATGCACGTAGAACAGCCGCTTCCTCGGACACCGACGAAACAACCGCAGGCCGATCTGCTGGCTGAGCCAGTAATGCAGCGACGGCAGGCGGATCGGCTGCACATCCGGCCGCGAGGCGGCCAGCACTTGCCCGAGCGTCGGGCTGTCCATGCCGAGGATCATGAGCTTGCGCCGCGCCGCGCTGCGGATGCCCGGCAGCACGTCCCACCAAAAATCGGTGTTCAGATAAACGCAATCGTCGGCGGTGATGCGCTTAATTTCGCGAAAGCTGCCGCGCACTCGGCGCGTGTAATCGTAGAGCAGCGTGACCTGCCCTTTGAGCGAATCCCATTTCTCGACCGGCAACAGACCGCTGTCAGTGAGCGTGAGTTCGACCGGCAGCTTGCGTTCGTCGAGCTGCAACTTGAGCCCGTGACCCGCGAAGAAATGAACCGCGTGGCCGTGCCGAATCGCGCCTTCGGTCATCATCAACGTATGCACATCGCCGCCGGAAAGAATGCGGCTGTACATCGTGTTCGCAATGAACACGAGGCGGCGGGGCGGGGATTGGGAAATAGAATCAGTCACGAATGAAATCAATTGGCCACGAGCGGGCGCAAAGAACACAAAAAGAAGACCCAACTGGAGGGCTTTCCTGGACAAGCCTGCCCCGCTCCGGTAGCTGCGCCAAAGTGAGCTAAAGGGCAGCGACGGTGGTCAATTGAAAACAAACTCCGCGCACGGAACCGCCAGGCTGGCCGAACGTCTCGCAAGGTTCGTCGAGAGTTACGGCGGCGCGGCAGCACCGCCCTACCAAAATGTGGTAGGGCGGACCTGCTGGTCCGCCGTAGATTCCCGCGCACTTGCGTCGCTCGGATTCGCGCTGGAGGCACGTTTGCCTCCCAAGACCGGAAGCCGGGCTGGAATTCCTGTTCTACCTTTCTGCGACCTTTGTGCCTTTTCGTGGCCATCATCAGATCTGTTTGCGGCCTACTTCAGCCAGCGTTTGACTGCGGCCAGCACAACTCCCGGCTCGATCAACTGCATGCAGTCGGGATCAACTGCACAGTCGGTGAGGTAACAATTCACGCAGCCGATCGGCGCCACGATCCGCTCGCCGCGATCGTACATCTCCAACTCGGCGGCACTGGTCGGCCCCAGCAACACCACTGTCGGCACGCGCAACGCCGAGGCGACATGCAGCGCGAGGGAATCGCCCGTGACGATCACACCGCACTGGCCGATCAACGCCGCCGTCTCGCGCAGCGAACGATCCGGGCCCGAGGACAGCACGCCGGCCGGCAACTGCGTCGCCAGTTCCGCGAGCAAGCCCGCTTCCTGCCGACCGCCAATGAGCAACAGCCGCGCGCCGGTTTGCTCCATGACCATCCGCCCGAAGGTCGCGAAGTGCTCCGGCTTCCACTGTTTCTTTTTCCACCGCCCGCCGCCGCCGAGGTTCAGACCGACAATGTGCTGCCGGCTGCCAGCCGGCCGTGACGCCGCAACCGGAGCGGCGACATTCCCGCCGCCGGCTGGGAGCGCGGACGGCTCGTCCGCGCGCAATGTCTTCTGCTCACTTCCTGCGGGCGAGCCGCCCGCGCTCCTGGCTGGCGCAAGCCGCCCTTCCACTTGTCGCACCAAAAACTCAGCCGCCCACGCACGCTCACCATCCTTCAAGGCCAGCGAGATCTCCTGCCGCGCGTAAGGTAGTTTCAGCGTTTGATAAATGAGCTCCTGATAGGTGCGCTGATTGGCCTTCTTGAGCTGATCGAACGCCCCCATCTCGAACCACGTCTCGGCCTCGGGCGTGGCTGGCAACACATGACCGCGCGGATGCAGGACCATGCCCCGCTTCTCCGGCGCCTTGACGGCGGCCGCCAGCGTCGCGGCGTGTGGGTCGGCATCCGGACTGAACACCACGTCGAATTCGCGAACGGTCAACCGAAGCGCCGCCTCGGCGTCCAGCGCCCACAATTCGTCGATCAAGGGATTGCCCTTGAGCAAATCCAGCGCGCCGGGCGCCGTGAGCCAGGTGATCGTGCTGTCGGGGAACTCCGCCTTGATGCCCGGCAGAATGACCGTGGTGCGCAACACATCGCCGAGCGCCGCGAGCTTGATGATGAGGATGCGCGTGCCGGCGGTCGCGTAGTGCGGGCAACCGTCGCACAACTGGCCGCTCTCCTTGTTGAACCGGCACGGGCGGTCCCCCGGGAAATGGCGGCAATCAGGCTGGAGAATCATCGCGGCGGAGCTTGGGGCAATTGCCCCGGCCAAGGCAAGGTAGGACGGGCATTCTGACTGTCTCCGGCGACGCTCAACGCAATCTGGCACTGCAAGGTGGCGCCCAGAGAATCTCGCTGGCGCTCGATTTGAAATCACGGCGGCGCAGCAACGCCGCCCTACCTTGACCTTGGTAGGGCGGACCTGCGGGTCCGCCGTGACTTCGCCGACGCCGAGCGCAGCGATGTCGGCGGCTCGGGCGGCTTCGTTGGTTCAGCTCGCCACCGAATGTCGTGCACGCGTCCTTGATACGGATCGATTCCGTTCAGGGGAGCGCGCGCGTCTCGCGTGCCGTGTTCGGCGTCGCGCCGAACACGGTTTGACTCCCACGCCGACCAGCACCGTTTGGTTTGTCAACACGCGGCCGCCAGCATGCGTCGCCGGGACGGCTCCGCGACACGCGAGACGCGTGTGCTCCCCAATCCAACTGCATGGTTCCGGCTGATAGGGCCAATCATTCGAGGTATGGGGAGCGAAAAAGAGGCGAGCACCTGGAAGTTCCGTTCGTCGTGGTGTCTCGGGGCGCGCCGGTGAATCTCGCTGGCGCTCGATTTGAGATTGCGGCGGCGCAGCAACGCCGCCCTACCTTGACCTTGGTAGAGCGGACCTGCCGATCCGCCGTAACTTCGCCGCCGCCGAGCGCAGCGAGGTCGGCGGCACGGGTAGCGACCTTGATGATGAGGATGCGCTGGCCGGCGGTCGCGTAGTGCGGGCAACCGTCGCACCTCTGGCCGCTCTCCTTGTTGAACCGGCACGGGCGGTCCCCCGGGAAATGGCGGCAATCAGGCTGGAGAATCATCGGGGCGGAGCTTGGGGTAGGATCGCCCCAGCGCGCAAGTTGGTATCAGTGGGGAGACGCCCGGCGGTTAAGAATTGGAGCGCAACTTGAATTTTGGATTCCAGCCAGAGAACTTGACTCCCTGTAGTGTTCGGGAAAGCCGAGGAAAATTGTTCAGCAGAAACACTTCGGGTTTGGATGCCTGACCGATGAGCTTCTTCTCTTTACCTTTCTTGGCTGCTTCCTCCCAATACGCAACGTAATCACTTTGCTGCGGCCATTCGGTCCAAAACGGCTCCTTATGTCGCTGCTTGCGGGCGATCCCAACCATCACGACTAGCGAGGAGTTGATGAACTCCAAGCGCTCCTTCTTAAGTGCCGGGTCGATCACTTTGAAATCCCGGTTTCTGACCCCATACTCGAGGAGCAAAACTTGAGCATCTGAGAACCCATTGGCTTCGCAGAACGTTCGGAAGAATAACTCCGGACTGAACTGAAAGAAGCCGTGACCGCACATGTTGTTGGCAGGTCCAACCATGACGACGTGCCCGCCGACCGAACACATCGCGGCGCAGTTCTCAAGCGATTGAGGGACATTGAAAATGTGTTCCAGCGTTCCGTTATCGAAAACCAGATCGAATCGCTGACGAAGTTCGCTCGGCACCGGGCGGTTCAGGTCATGCACAATCGTTGCTCCTTCTTCAGTGAACACATCCATGTGTTCGAGCCGCTCAATACCAAAGGCTCTCAAAAGGTCGTCGGCAAATCGGTGTCGGTATTCGCCGGCGAGGAGTTCCTCCGCGACAGGGATCCCAAACTCTTCACAAAGCCGGACCGTCTCCTTGTTGACCCCGGTGTAGTGCGGCCGTCCAAGACACACACAGGATTTCGGCTTGTGCGGGAGGAAGACCTGGCTGGCGAGCAGGCGTGCAACGCGGTAATCAAGACCCATAAAGTTCGTCTCAAGTAACGCGCCGGACCAATGATTGTCCATGCCAAAGACCCGTGGTGAATTTTGCTCGATCTCCGGAGCGATCCACCATTGCAAAAACTGCTTGCCGCAAGTCGGGCTTTTGGCTTCAATCAATGGAGGAATCAGACAAGACGACACCATCAACAAGGAGGATAGAATGGAAAACCACAAGAATCCCGACCGAACCAGAGTTACTTCGATTGCCGGCAGAAGTAAGTGGAATACTTACCTGACGCTGGTCAAGAACCTCGCGTTCTTAGGCCTATTGGGTGCAACGCCACTTAGGGTTCAAAGCGCCTCGGTCTTTGACGTTGTACCAAACACCTACTTGAGTTCACCTGCCCTTGGCTATTCCGCGGCGCTTAGTCAACCCATCCGGAGTCAGCAGTTGTATCCCGCGACCGAGTTTCCGGCGGCAACGGTTCGCATCACCGCGCTGCGTTGGCGGAGGTATAGTTCGCAAACCTTTTCGAGCGCCTCAGGACAGTTCAGGTTCAAGCTCTCTACCACCAGCAAGTCAGAGAATAATCTGAGCAGCATTTTTTCGCAGAACGTAGGACCCAATGAGACAATCGTCTTCGATGGAACTTGGAACGTTTCGAGTCCGACACCGGACAATGTTGCCCCCTATCCTTTTGAAATGGTCCTCAACCTGACGACGCCATTCGATTACAATCCCACGCAGGGCAATCTCTTGCTCGAGCACCAGTGCTTCAGCACTTCCATACCGGTCGTAGATGGCGCCGGAGATGTCGGCGACGGCTTGGCGCGCGCCTACAATCTCAACTTGGATCCCAACGGTACAACGGCGTCGGTTGTTGATACCGGCGGCGAGATTATTCAATTCGAATACACAATGGCCGGCCCAACGCTGACCCATGTGGTGCCGATTGGTTTGGAAAGCACGGAGGGTAACTACTACTCCGGCACCATGCGGGAGCCACTGCTCCGGCAGCAGACCGTCTATGCGGCGGCCAATTTCCCTTCCTCAACGTTACACATCACCGAGTTGCGGTTTCGACGGGACATCAGCGAACCTCCGTTTGTCAACGCTTCGGCAACTGCGACCGTGAAGCTGTCCACCACCAGCCGCGGCACCGGCAATATGAGCGCGACGTTCGCCGACAACAGTGGGCCCGACGAAATCACGGTGTTCAACGGGGTCTGGAACTATTCCACTCCGACGGTGGTGGGGCCTGGGATCGTCCGGCCGTTCGAGATCATTTTGCCACTTACCACTCCGTTCACATACAATCCGGCGGCGGGCAACCTCCTCTTTGACATCAAGATTACGGGTGGCACCGGTGGCAGTTGGACTGATGGGGCGTCCGGCGGCTCAAGCCAAGTTGCTCGCGTACTGTCGCTGAATCCAAACGCAACCGTGGGCAACGTGGGTGAACTGACGGGCGATGTGATCCAACTGGTTTACGAGGGTGAACCGCCTACTTTCAGCGTCGCAAACGCGGGTGTTCTTTCGTCGGACCAGCACGATTCCGCTGGTGCCAGCTGGGGTGATGTCAACGGCGACGGGTTGGAAGATTTGTTCGTGGTCAATTTCAACCAGCAGAGCGCGATGTACATGAACAATGGAAATGGCACCTTCAGCAAAGCTCTTGGGATAGCTCCGGTGCAAAACGTAGCGAGCGGAATCGCGGCGAGCATGGCGGACATCGAGAACGATGGCGATCTCGACCTGTTTGTTGCAAATCAAGGCAACGACCGCCTTTATCGTAACAACGGAAACGGCACTTGGACCGATCTTGCGGGGGATCCAATTGGTCAAGATGGATTGGTATCGTCGGGCGGAGCCTGGGGCGACTATGACGAGGATGGTTTCGTCGACTTGGCGGTCGCGATGGGTGGAGGGGCGGCTTCGATTCAGAATCGCCTCTATCGGAACCTCGGCAATGGCAGCTTCGCGTTGGTTACTTCTGGGGCGGTCGCACAAAGTACGGGATACAACATCAGTGCATCGTGGGCCGACTATGACAACGACAACGACCTTGATCTGTTGCTGACCGGCGACAATCTGCTGTTCCGCAACAATGGGGCAGGCAGCTTCACGGGCGTCACGTCCACTCCCATTTCAAGCGTCTCGGGCTTTCCGTTCGGAGGTGGTTGGGCTGACTATGACAACGATGGCGACTTAGATCTCTTGATTGTAAATCTCTTCGAGAGCCCTCGACTCTATCGGAATGACGGGGGCGGCACGTTCGCACAGCTTTCGATTACCGCCTTTGCCGGGGCTTATGCTGGCAGTATGCATTGGGGAGACTTTGACTTGGACGGCTATATTGACGTCGCGATGGCAGGGCGATCAGGCCCGCCGAGAGTTTTCCGCAACGACGGCACGGGCGGGTTCTTGGCGCTGCAACTACCGGGAGTTCCGGCAGACGGTTATGGAAACGGAATTTCCTGGGTCGACTACGACAATGATGGAGATTTGGATCTCTTCGTCGCCCGAGGTGGGGATACCGGATCCATCAATAATCAGACCAACCTCCTACTGAACAACGCTGGGAACGCAAACGGCTGGCTGGAAGTAAAATTGAACGGGTCGCTTTCAAATAGGAAAGGTGTTGGAGCCAAAGTCTGGGCCACCGCACAAATCGGGGGCGTCGCACGGCAGCAGCTTCGGCAACTGGGCGGCGGTGACAGCTACGGTGGGAATTCGCTGATAGCTCACTTTGGTCTTGGCGATGCCAGCACGATCAGTGAGCTGAAAATCGAATGGCCCTCCGGGCTGGTGCAGACGCTAAATGGTATCAGCATCAATCAGCGCATAACTATAAACGAGGGAGATGTGCCGGTGGGATTAAGTTTCCAGCCGGCCGGCGGCACTTTCACAAACTCAGTTCAGGTGACTATTCAATCCCCGGTGGGCGGTGGGACAATCCGCTACACGACGGATGGCAATGACCCGACCGCATCCTCGACGGCCTACACGGGGCCATTCGCCCTCACCCAAACTGCGACGGTAAAAGCCCGCCTTTACGTGAATGGCTTCCCCGCTTCGGAGGTCGCCACCGCCACTTACACCCGTTACATCCCACCGGACATCCAGTTCGTTCCGTCCGGCCAGTTGTTCACCAACCAGCTCAACGTGGCGCTGGTGAACAATGTGGGAGCGGGCTCCACGATCCGTTACACGCTGAACGGCTCGACGCCGACCAGCACCTCCACCGCCTATGTGCCCGGAGTACCGGTAAATCTCACCGCCGGCGCCACCATCACGGCTCAGGTTTACTTTGGAAATTTCTTCGTCTCGGATGTCTTTACGGAGACCTATGCGCGGGTTTACGCGTTCGGCAATGATGGCGTGCCGTTCGCATGGCGCGAGCAGTACTTCGGGCCCAACTACCTGACAAACCCCTGCGCCGCCGCCGATGCCGACTGCGACGGCGACAGCTACACGGTGGTGGAGGAGTACCAGCATGGGACCAATCCAACGGTCATGGAGATCATCCTTTCGATGCGGGCGGTGCCGCGCCTGACCTTCTCGACCATTCCCGGCGAGAGCTACCAGATCCAGCGCACGACGACCCTGGATCCCGCTGACTGGCAGATCATCGTGCCCTCGATCCAGGCCACCGGCCCGGAGCTGCACTACGTGGACGAACTGGCGCCGGACCATTCGTATTACCGGATCGAGCAGATCCAGAACTAGTCCCGGCCGCAGCCACTCCCGGGCAAGGGCGTCGAACATTTCGTTCGGCGCCCTTCTTGTTCGCCGCGCTGACGCGACGGACGTCACGGCGGCGCGGCAGCACCGCCTCACCTTGAATATGAACTCGGCGCGCCTGCCAAGGCACCCGGTTCGAGAACCCGCCGTCGCAAACGGCGGCTTCGGCGCAGTGCGCGAGGACGACCGTGATTGCGATTCGCGCTACGCCAGCAAGCCCTTCACGACGTCCCCATGCACATCGGTGAGCCGGTAGTCCCGGCCTTGGGAACGATAGGTCAGCCGCGTGTGATCGAGGCCCATCTGATGCAGGATCGTCGCCTGGAGATCGTGGACATGCACTGGGTTCTCGACGATCTGGTAGCCGATGTCATCGGTGGTGCCCCAGGTCAGGCCGGGCTTCACGCCGCCGCCAGCCATGAACATCGAGTAGGCGTGCGGATGATGATCGCGCCCGAGCCAGCCGTCGCGGTTGCGCGCTTCGTTCATCGGCGTGCGACCGAATTCACCGCCCCAGATCACCAGCGTGTCGTCGAGCAGGCCGCGCGCTTTCAAGTCCTTGATCAGCGCCGCCGCCGGCTGATCCACCTGCCGGCAGACATCCACAAAACCGTGACGCAGGTCGTTGTTCTTGGCGTCGCCGTGGCTGTCCCAACCCCAGTGATATAATTGCACGAAGCGCACGCCCTTCTCGACGAGCCGTCGCGCAAGCAGGCAATTCGTCGCGAAGCCCGACTTGCCCGGCTCGGTGCCATACAGGTCGAGCACGTGCTTCGGTTCCTTCGCGATATCGACCAGCTCCGGCATGCTCGTCTGCATCCGATACGCCATCTCGTATTGCGCGATGCGGGTCAGCGTCTCGGGATCGCCCACGCGGCCGAGCTGCTGGCGGTTCAACGTTTCCAACGTGTCGAGCGTCTGGCGGCGCAGCTCGGCGTCCATGCCGTCGGGATTGGACAGAAACAGCACGGGATCGCCTTTCGCGCGCAGCGTCACGCCCTGGTGAATCGTCGGCAAAAATCCGCTGCCCCAAAGCGACGCCCCGCCGTCGGGCCCGTTCGGGCCGGACATCATCACGATGAAACTCGGCAGATCGTTCGCCTCGGAACCGAGGCCATAGCTCAGCCACGAGCCCATGCCCGGCCGGCCCAGCCGCGGCGAGCCGGTGTGGACCAACAATTGCGCTGGCGCGTGATTGAACTGATCAGTCTTCATCGACCGGATCACGCACAGGTCGTCGGCGACTTCGGCGAGGTACGGCAACGCGGATGAAATCTCGACGCCGGATTGCCCGTGCTTCTTGAACGTGTGCGGCGAGCCGAGCAGCTTGGGCACGCCCTTGATGAACGCGAACCGTTCGCCTTTGATGAAGCTCTCGGGCACCGGCTGGTTGTTCAGCTCGTTCAGCTTCGGTTTGTGATCGAAGAGATCGAGCTGCGACGGCGCGCCGGCCATGTGCAGAAAGATGATGTTCTTCGCACGCGGCGCGAAGTGCGGCTTGAGCGGCGCGAGTGGATTGGTGGACGACGCCGGGCCGGCGAACAACCGCTGGTTGAGCATCGAGGCCAGCGCGACCGTGCCGAGCCCGGCTGAGCAATCGCGGAAGAACTGCCGCCGGGTGGCGAGCTTGAGCGCTTCAGTGCGGAGATTCATGGGCGGAGTATAGCGAACCATTGGGTTTAGGTCCACTGCGGGAACGGACCGCGGGCTTGCAGCCCGCAGCGGGTGAGGAGGTCGGGGACTCCCCGATAGATCATGGCGGCTCGGGTGTTGCGCAGCCGTCCCGGCGACGCCTTCCGGCGGCCGCGGTTTGGCAAATCAAACAGTGCGGGAAAATTCAGAGCCCAAACGGTGTTCGGCGCGACGCCGAACACGGCACGCGAGACGCGCGCGCTCCCCTGAACGGAATCGATCCGGCTTGGGCAATGGAGTGCGGTGCTCTCCCGACCGCTGCCCGTTATGACTTCTTCAGCTTCCAGAGCGTGCCATCACTTCGCACGTAGAGCGCGCCGTGCGCGATGGATGGCGTGCTGAGGACCACCTGGCCGAGGTCGAGCTCGCCGACGATCGCGCCTTCCGGGGCCGTCGAATCGACAACCTGGAGCAGGCCCTTCTCGTTCACACAGTAGAGCAGCTTGCCGGCGACGACCGGCGTGGCGCTGTGCGGCCCTTGAAGTCGCAATTGCCAGAGGCGGCTGCCGTCGATAGCGCTGCCGGCGGTGAGTACGCCGGCGTCGTTCAAAGTGAACACACGTCCGTCCAGCACGACCGGGCTGGAGGTTGCCGGCCGCAATTGGGCTGAGCGCCAGATTTGTGTGGGCGGCTGGCCGTCCACTCCCGGCGTGATCGCCGTCAGGCCTTTCGACGGCGCGAAGATGATCCCGCCACTTACCGCTCCCGAGGGAACGGTCGAAGCACCATCGGTGTATTCCCAAACAACGCGGCCGGTCTTGGGCTCGACGGCGGCGATGCCTTTGCCGGATTGCAACGCCACGAGCGTCGGGCTGTTGGTGCCTTTGAGCAGATAGGGCGAGGTCCAGTTGGCCATCTTGGGCCGGTCAAGTTTCCATAAGTTGACGCCGCTTTTCACATCCAGCCCGGCGGTGAACGACTCGCTATCGTTCTCGATCATGGCTACGACGACGCCATCGGTCACCACCAGCGACGACGACATGCCGAGGCTGTTGCTCGCGCGCGGATAATCGTGCGTGAGGCCGCGAAGCCAAAGCAGGTTGCCGTCGAGATCGAGGCACACGAGATCGTTCGAGGAGAACAGAGCGAAGACATGTTCCCCATCGCTCGTCGGCGTGGGCGCGGCCACGGACGTCTTCTCGTGCGCTAGCGTGACGCCGGTCGCCCAGAACTGGCGCTCCCAACGCTGGGTGCCGTCGGCCGCGTTGAAACAGAGCACGTGCAGCCGCTCCTGCTTCGGACCGCTCGACGCGGTGACGAAGATGCGGTCGCCGACAATGATCGGGCTGGAGAGTCCGCGGCCCGGCAGGTTGATCTTCCAGGCGATGTTCTGCGCGTCGAGCTTGGCCGGCAGGTCCGTTTCGTCCGCGATGCCGTTGCCGTGGGGGCCGCGGAACTGTCGCCAGTCACCGGCGTGGAGGGAACAGGCGGTGAGCGCGGCGAGACTGAGGAAAAGCTTTTTCATGGCGGTGTGGCAGGCGGGTTCAATTCTTCGCGAACTTGATCGGTGTGCCGAGGTCGTCGGTGATGCGGAGCTGGAATTCCCATTCCACGGTCCACTCCTCCTTCATCTCGTTTTGCGTCACCTTCACGAGGATCACGTTCTTGCCGGGCTTGAGATTCGCCTTGAGACGATAGTGATCGATCTCGGTGCCGCGATGGTACTCGTCGCGACCGAACTGCAGTTCGCCGTTGAGCCAGAGCTTCCAGCCATTCTTGCAGCCGAGCCGAAGCTCCACCGGGCGCGCGCCGTCGGATTGAAACTCGGTCACCGCGTAGCCAGTCACTTCCTTCAAGGTGCCGAGCGGTTTGTTCAGATCGACCATGCCGAGATCGTTCGTGGTGGTCACCGACTTCCAACCGACCTTGCCGGATTTGCCGGCGTATTCGGCGCCGAAGTCCAGGTTCTGTTCGGGCGGGAAAACAGTCTCGTAACCCGTGCCGCCGGTGTTGTCGAAAGGCCCGATCACGCGCCAGTCGTTCACCCAGCCGAAGACCTCGGGCAGGCTCACGGGCTGGCCCAGTTCGCTCAGGGCCTTGGAAATCGCCTGCACCTGATCCACATCACGGGCGGACTTCAGCGCCTGCTGATAACTGGCCACCGCGTCGGCATCCTTCTTCGCCTCACGCGACTTGGCGGCTTCATCGAGGACCCGCTGAACGGCATCGCGGCGCAACTCGGTGCTCGGATCGTTCAACATGCCGGCGATCATGGTGTCGGCCTTGGCGGGATCGGCTTTCACAATCAACTCGTAGGCAAAGCGCCGCGCCCGCGGATGATGACTGGTCTGGTCGACGAACTTTTCCAGGTCCGCGACCGGCAACTTGCGACCGGCGGCCGCCTCGCGCGCAACAATGGATTCAACCCCGGACCGCAGCCAGTTCAGCGCGACCGGGCTGGCGCCGTCCATGCCCGCCAGAATCGTGGGCAGCTCGCGCGCCTCGGCCTTGGCGAGATCTTGCAGCGCAGCGGAGGCGTTGGAATTGCCGCGGCCCTCGGCCCCGACGTTACGGATCGCGCTGACCGCTTCGGCAGTCGTCAGCGCGCTCGCCGTGGAGACGAGCAGGCTGGTGGCGATGGCGATGACGGAGAGTTTTCTCAAGGAGTCGCTCATGTTGGTAACGGGAATGGGTTGGCTCAGGTTCGACCCGGTGCTGGTGGCGGCCGCTTCTGGCGCGGGTTTCAGGCGGTTCAGTTCTTCACGTCCACGCACGCGACGTCGCCTTTAGCGTTGCGGACATAGATGCGGCCGTTTGCCAGCACCGGCACGCTCCAGCATTTTCCGCCCAGCACCTGCCCGCGGGACAAGGCGGTAAACTTGGCGGGATTCGCCTCGGCGATCACCAGTTCGCCCTTTTCACCCATGGCGATAAGCTTGTCGCCCGCGGCGCTCACCGCGCCGAACATCAGGGATTTCTCCAGCCACTTCAGTTTGCCCGTGGCCAATTCGACGCAGGCGAGCCCGGAGTCGCCGCTTTTGCCGTCCTGACCGGTGATGCCGTAGAGATGGCCGCCGATCAGCACGCATGAGTTGAACTGGTTGTGCATGTTCTTGTTCGCCCACACGGCCTTGGGACGGCTGGTCGCGAGATCAATCAAGCCGCCACCCGTGCCGTAGCCCGAGCTGAGGAACACTTTGCCGCCATCAAAGATCGGGTCGGCGGCGTTGACGTCGTATTCGGTCTTCCACGGATGCGACCACTGCACTTTGCCGGTCAGGGAATCAACGCCGACAATCTCCTTCGCGGCAAAGATCGCCAGGCCTTTCTTACCCGCTACGTCGCACGGGACCGGCGTGCCGTAGCCGGAGGCTTCGCGGCCCGTGGTCCACACGAGTTTACCCGTCTTCTTTTCCAGGGCCGTGCCGTGTTTGCCGATATTCAAGACGAGCAGCTCACCATGCACGAACGGCGAGGCGGCGAAGCCCCACGTGGGGACCTCGGCTCCCACCTCTTTCGCGACATTCTTCGCCCACTTCACCTTGCCGGTCTGGGCGTCGAGCGCGATGGCCTGGCCTTTGCGCGCCATTTGATAAACGGTATCGCCATCCACCGTGGGCGTGGCGCTGGTGCCGCCTTCGTAATACTTCGGGTCAAGGGGCTCGGGGTAGCTGTGCTTCCAGAGCTCCTTGCCCGTCTCCGCGTCGAAGCAGAACAAGGTGTCGGCGTCCGCGGCGTTGCCCGTTGTGTAAACGCGGCCGTCCGCCACCGCAAAGGACGAGAAGCCCATGCCGATCTTGGCGCGCCACAGGATTTTTGGCTCACCGTTGAGGGCCTTGGGTGACCAGGCGGTTTCCTTCGAGATACCGTTCAAGTCGGGCCCCCGCCAGCGCGGCCAGTCGGCGGACTGGGTCGGGCTGGTGGTCAGCAGGGCGCAAGCGGCGGCGGCAAGCAGGGCAATACGAGTGTTCATAGGGCTAAATTGTTTTCGGACGGGCAGATGAATAACACAGGTTGAGACTCGGCAAAGTAACTTTTATTTCAACCCATCGCCGCCCGCGAGCGACGCAAGGTTGCCAAGCGGCCCGGCCTCCCGCAGCCTGCCCGCCACCCGTATGAAGGACTCTTCAACACCGCACGCCGCACCTGATTTTGTCGATGATTCCAACCCGGTGAGCCCGCAGCCCAACGGCGTGAAGGAATTCCAATTCCTCGAAGGCCCGCGTTCGCGCACCGAGGAATTGATGATCCTCTTCCGCGTCATGCGCGACTTTCTGCGCGGCTTCCGCGCGCTGCACTTCGTCGGCCCGTGCGTCACGGTCTTCGGCTCCGCGCGCACGAAGCCAGGCTCGCCGCACTACGAACTCGCCCGGCGCGTCAGCGGCGAGATCGCACGACTGGGTTTCACCATCATGACGGGGGGCGGACCGGGCATCATGGAAGCCGCCAACCGCGGTGCGCGCGAGGCCGGTGGGCGATCCGTAGGCTGCAATATTGAGCTGCCCTTCGAGCAGGACCCCAATCCCTACCTCGATCGCTCCGTCACAATGCACTACTTCTTCGTCCGCAAAACGCTGCTGATCAAATACAGCTACGCCTTCGTGGTCATGCCCGGCGGCGTGGGGACCTTGGATGAAATGTTCGAGGCGCTGACCCTGGTGCAGACCGGCAAGCTGAAGCGGTTCCCCATCATCGTCATGGGCACTGAGTATTGGCGCGAGGTGCTGGAGTTCCTCCAGAAGATGTCGCGCGAAGGCACCATCAGCCCCGAGGATCTCGACCTGGTTTTCGCTACCGACTCGGTCGAGGAGGCCGTCGCTTACTTACGAGCGAAAGTCATTGCCCCGTTCGGTCTGAAGCCCGCTGGCAAGCCCTCCCGGTGGCTGGGTGAACTGGGACTGCGCGCGGCCACGAGGTGATTATTCGCCGGGCAATCCCAGCGTTACCTCCCATGACCAGCCTTGCGCCGCCCTTTGAAATCCGGTTCGCTTGCATCATGAAACTGATTCCTGCCGCTTTGGTGACGGGCGCCATGTTGTTGTTTGCCGGCTGTGCCACCTCGCGATCGGTGGTCTTCACCAGCCCGACCGAAGTGGAGGCGGCGTGCGGACAATGCCTTCTCGGCCTCGAAGGCGAAGGGTGCGATCTCGCGGTGCACATCCAGGGACATAGCTATTACGTTGATGGCGTCCACTTGGATTCGCTCGGCGACGCTCATGCAGCCGACGGCATGTGCGAAGTGATCCGCAAAGCGCGCGTGACCGGCGAGGTCAAGGACGGCCGGTTCGTGGCGTCGTCCTTCCATATGCTTCCCCAGGGTCAGGAGAAGTGAACACCCCACCAGCCCGGTCCGCTTACGCCGGCTGCCGCTCGCGCAGCTTCAAGATAACCTCAATTTCATCGACTACCGCCGGCGTCAGCGCCACCTCACCCGCACGCGCGGTTTCCTGAATCTGCTGCGGATCACGCGCGCCGGCGATGGCCGCCGTCATGGCCGGCAACCGCAACACCCACGCGAGCGCGAGTTGCGAGACCGTGATGCCGAGGCGGGCTGCGATGGGGGTGATCCGTTCGGCGACCCGCAGGTTGGCGGAAAGTTGCGGCTCTTGAAAAAATGGGCTGCGCTTGCGCCAGTCGTTCTCCGGCAGGGCGGCCGCCCGTGCGGCGGTGAACCGGCCCGTCAGCAGCCCGGCCTGCATCGGGCTGTAGGCGACGATCCCGACCTCGTTGGCCGCGCACCAGGGCATGATCTCCGATTCGATGTCGCGCTTGAGCATGCTGTACGGCGGTTGCAGCGAGGTGATCGGATGAATGCTTTGCGCGCGCTTCAACTGCGCGAGATTGAAATTGCAGACTCCGCCGAAGCGCACCTTGCCGGCCCGGATCAATTCCGCGACCGCCGCCCAACCTTCCTCGATCTGTTCGTCCGGCTCGGGCCAGTGAAGCTGGTAGAGATCAATCACCTCGATCTGCAAGCGCGTGAGGCTTGCTTCCACTTCCCGAAAGATGCTTTCGCGGCGCAGACTTTTACCGATCTCGCGGCTGTCGCCTTCCCACACGCGACCGCATTTCGTGGCAATGATCACGTCCTGGCGCCGGTCCTTGATGGCCTCGCCGACAACCCGCTCCGAGTGGCCATGGCCGTAGATCGGGGCCGTGTCGATCCAGTTGATGCCCGCGTCGATCGCCGCATGAATGGCCGCGATGGACGCCTGGTCATCCTGCGCACCCCAGCCGAACTTCCAATCGCCGCCGCCCATCGCCCAAGTGCCGAGGCCGATGGTGGAAAGCTTGAGTCCGCTATGGCCGAGAGTGCGTGTTTGCATGCGCCCAGTTGCCAGAAAGCTATGCCGGCGGGCCCTGCAATCGTGCCTTCACCTCGTTCAGCATTTCTTGGTGCGGTTTTCGCTGGCGGCGCGGCAGGTTGCGCGTCTCCTCAAACACTTCGTCGCCCTTGTCGAGGATGAGCTTCACATCCGCTTCGAGCAGTTGGCCGTTCGCTTCGAAGTCGCTGACGTTCACCATCACGCGTTCCCAAACCCCGCCGTCGCCCATGTTCCAGCCGCCCCAAGCGGCCGTCTGCATGTTGCTCCCCTTACGCTCAAAGATCGCGTCGGTCTTGGTGGAGAGCTTGACCTGATATTGTTTCTCCCGGAACACGGTGAGGGTCACGTCCATGATCTCCTTCTTTGTCCGGTTCTGAATCACGACGGCCGTGCGGGTGCCGAGATCGGGTCCACCAGACTTGTCGCCGGTCGACGAACAGCCGGTGGCAATGAAGACGAGGGTGGCGGTGAGGCTAAAAAGGTGGCGGCAGGACATGGTAGAATTGCGGCGAGGTCCGGCAGTGAGTCCGCGCCGAAGCGCAAGGAAGCACGAACGAACGAAGCCCGGCAAGGCAATCGTTGCGGTGTTTTGCGGCTTGAGGGGGCAACCCCGGTTGCGCAAACCTAAGCCCTGCTTTATGGCCCGCTCCCGCCCATCCCGTCCTGCCGCTACGATTCGCTGGCGTCGCTGGTGGCCGGCTGTGATCGTGTGGTTGCTGGTCATGGTGATCTGGTGGCAACGCTCCCGGACCGACCCACCGGAGGAGCCGGCCACCGCGAAGCTGCCGATGGCCGCGAGGCCGTCGGCGATTGCGAAATGGAAACCAATCGCGTCGGATGAGGAGACCTTCGCCGCCTTTGCCGGCACCGCTTCCTGCAAGGAATGCCACGGTGAAAAACATAAGGGCTGGCGCACGTCGAATCACGCGCTGGCGGAACGCCTCCCGACGAACACTTTGGATCGCGCGGCCTTCGAGCCGCCACGGGAGTTTAAGTTTGGCTCCCAAACAAATTCCGTGCGGGCGGATGGCAGCCAGTTCGTGGTGCGGGCGCCGGGGCTGGGAAATGTCGTGCGCGATTTCCCGGTCGAGCGCGTGATTGGACACGATCCGCTGCGGCAGTTCCTCGTGGACGGCGGCAGCGGCCGGCTGCAAACGCAGGAGGCGTCGTACGATCCGCACCGCAACGACTGGTTCAATGTCTACGGCGAGGAGGATCGCAAGCCCGGCGAGTGGGGTCACTGGACCGGCCGCGGCATGAACTGGAATGCGATGTGTGCGTCCTGCCACAACACGCGGCTCCGAAAGAACTACGATGCGGCGACGGATTCGTACCACACCGCGATGGCGGAAATGACCGTCAGTTGCGAGGCGTGTCACGGGCCGATGAAGGAACATGTGCTCGCTTACAAGGCGGGCACGAAGCCGAAAGCCCTCAGCCCGCCGCCGCGCGAACAAATCCTTCACACGTGTGGCTCGTGTCACGCGCGCCGCGCCGATCTCACCGGCGAGTTCGTTCCCGGTGACGACTTCTTCGACCACTACCAGCTCACGCTGCCGGATTTCAGCGACACCTATTTCGCCGACGGCCAGGTGAGTGGTGAGAACTACGAATTCGGTTCGTTCCTGGGCAGCCGCATGCACGCGGCCGGAGTTACCTGCCTCGACTGCCATGATTCGCACACCACGAAGTTGATCTTGCCCGGCAATCTTCTCTGCATGCGCTGTCACAGCGGCGGCTATCCGAACAGCCCGAAGATCAATCCGGAGGAACACAGTTTTCACAAGGCGGACAGCACCGGCAATCAATGCGTGAACTGCCACATGCCGCAGACGACTTACATGCAACGCGATCCGCGCCATGACCACGGCTTCACGATTCCCGATCCGCTGCTCACGAAACAGCACGGCATTCCGAACGCCTGCAACCGCTGTCACACGGACAAGGATGTTAATTGGGCGCTGGCCGCGGTGGAGAAAAGCCATGGTGAAAAAATGAATCGGCGGACGCGCAGCCGAGCGCAGGCGATCGCTCGGACGCGGGCGGGCGACAGTTCGGCGAAGCTGGAGATCCTGAAGCTGCTGACCGGTGACGACACGCCGTACTGGAAAGCGGTCGCCGCAAACGTGATCGATCCGTGGCTGGCCGACGCGGACGTGCAGCAGGCATTGATCAGTGCGACTGGGAGCACTAACACCTTGCTGCGCGCAAACGCGGCGTTTGCGCTGGCGCCAGCGGCCCAGGCCGGCAGCCCGGCTGCGCAGACCGCGTTGCGCAGGCTGGTCGCCGATCCGAGCCGGAGTGTCCGCATCAACGCGGGCTGGGGGCTGCGCAACGAGCTGGCGCCAACCTCGACCGCCGGTCGCGAGCTCGAGCAGTTCCTTAACTTCAACGCCGACCAACCGACGGGCCAGTTGCAGCTCGGCACGTGGCGCATCGCGCAAAATAATTTCCCGGCGGCGCTGGTTCACTTTGAGAAGGCGGTCGTGTGGGATCCGTACTCGGCGCCCTTGCATCACGAGTTGGCGGTGCTTTACGGCATGCTGAATCGCCCGGCGGACGCGCTAAAGGCATTGCAGTCCGCCGTGCAACTGGCGCCGAAGGATGCGGAGTTTCACTACAAGCTCGGCCTGGCCTGGAATGAGAATGGCAACCTCGCCGAAGCCACCGGGTCATTGGAGCGCGCGGTGGAGTTGAATCCGCAACACGCCCGCGCCTGGTACAATCTGGGGCTCGCGCGGCAGCAGTCAGGCAATTCTTCGCAGGCCATCGAGGCGTTGTTTCGAGCCGAATCTCTCGAGCCGCGTGACGCCCGGATTCCTTATGCACGGGCGACCATTCACGCTCAGTCCGGGCAGGTGACGGAAGCGCGCGCCGCCGCCGAGCGGGCCTTGAGCATTGAGCCCGGACTCGCGGACGCCCGGCAGCTGTTGAATTCGTTGCGCCAGTAGGGCCGTGCTGATTCTGCCGGCAGGCGCCAGTGGCAGGCCGCACCTCGGCGAGCTACGGCCGGTTGATCAAGGCAGTTGCTGGATCGAGACGGCGCGATAATGCGCCTCCGCCTTGCCGCCGCCGTGAACCTGCATGCCGATCCTGCCGAACTGGGGAATCGCATCGTCGGCTTCGGTGTAATCCACCGTCATCAGTCCATTGATGTAGGCGCGGATCCGTTTCCCTTCGCAGCGGATCTCGTACTGGTTCCAATCGCCACGCCGCAGCACCTTGTTCACCGCTTCCATGTTTGCCTGGGCCATCACCTTGTTGCGCCGGGACTCGTCATAGATGCTGCCCCACCACGTCGGATCGCCCACATCAACCTGGTAGCCGATCATTTCGTTATGGTTGGGAATCCGCTGGCTGCGCACCTGCACGCCGCCATTCACGAAACCCTCGCTGCCCACCAGTTTGAATTCGAGCCGCAGTACGAAGTTCGTATATTGCGCGGTCGTCGCCACAAACTCGTTGCGCGGCACGGTGGCTTCCAAACTGCCGCCCACGAACGCGCCGTCGCGAATCTTCCAGGTCTTCTCGAAGTCACCGTCCCAGCCCGCGGCGGTGCGGCCATCAAAGATCTGCACGTAACGCGCCGGCTCGAGTTTCGATTGGCAACCGGTGATCAACAACAGGCCGCCGAGCAGACTTGGAGCGAGGAATTTCATGGGCCCAGCGTGCTGATGAATAGCTGCGCTGTCGAGTCTGCGTTCGGCGCAATCAACGGCTATTGCCCGGCAACCTGACGGCGGCTGGGGACGCGCGGACCGACCCAGCGCGTGGTAAACTGTTTCATCAGTTCATCCGACGCGAAACGAGGCCGCAGTTGCTGACCGTAAGACTGATCGTCCATCCCGTGCCACGGCAGCGGTTCGATCTGATCGCCCAGCACCGTGTAGTAATCCGTGTCCTTGTCCCAACCGACGGACCACAGGAAGAACTCGCGCTCGTGGCCGGCGGGTTTCGGCGGGAACTGACTGGCGTCGAACTCCACCGTCAACGCGTCACCGCCGTTGATCAGCACGAACGCGTTGTCTTTCGCGGCCACCAGTTCATCGACGGGACCAAAACGCGTGGCCCAGCCGGTCGGAACCTTGGGGACATTTGGGATGGTTTGAAGCTGGTCGTGAATTGGCGTCGTGGGATGCGTCCAGTCGAGCTTCGCGTCCTCGCTGAAGCCACGGTATTGGAAATCGGTGGTCGACGGTGACACACGGGCGATCTCCGTCTTGCTTTCGCCTGCTTTTTCGAAGAGCGCGATGCGATCCCAGTGCAGCTCGAACGCGTGCGTCAGCTTCAAACGCTTTGCACCAGCCGGGAGATTGCCGGTGAGATCGACGATGATCGACTTGGTTCGCCCGGCCGGTGTTCCAACGCGCACGTCAACCGGCTGCCATTTGCCGTCGGCAATTTCCACGGCGAGCGTCGGGAAAGGGAAAGGCAGGTCGTCGCGCTGCGAGGCGGCGATGTTCGCCATCGCGCCGCCGAAGCGCAGCCAGCCGTTGAGCGCGAGCACGAGCGGCTTCATGTGATCCAGCGCGCCGAAATCGAGGATGATCTCCTGCGTCTTCGCCCAGCCGCGCAGATGGTCGCCGTAAATTTCCGGCGACACGCGGAGGTTGTCGATGGCTTGGAGGCGGTCGGTGACGTCAACTGGTTCAACCGGAGTTCCGGTGGTCGCGGCAGCGTCTTGGACTACGGCAGTGCTCTGCCGCTTTCCGGGGACGCCACCCACAACGCCGGAGGGCTGGCTCACTCCCAGCTCTTGCCGCGTATTCGACGTCGCCTTCAAAAGCGGAAATCGCTGGTGCAGCGTCACGAACTCATGCGGCAACCACGGCGGCGCTGGCAGCATCTTGCTCGTCGAAAACACTTCCGTGCCGGTCGGATGATCGACCGCGACGAGTTTCACTTCATCGAGGTAAAGCAGCTCGCTCAATTCTTCGGTCAGCTTGAGCACGAACTTGCCATCTTTCGCCGGGAACATTGCTTCGTTGCCGATCCACAATAACTCCTCCGGATCAGCGGCGATGATCTTGCCGGGCGCGACCGGCAACCCGACCGGCGCGGCCGCGAGGAAGTCCGACACAAAGCGGAACGTCTTGCCGTCCCACGCGTAGAGGTACGGGCACGAGGTCATCTGCTTTTGCTCGATCTCGGTGATGAACGAGACGCGGCACTCGTCGCCCTTGATGGCTTCGACGTTCATCCGGAGCTGCGTCCACTGGATAAACGCGGAATCGATCTGGTTGCGTTTGCCGATGCCAACTTCGAGCGGCGTCTGGCGAACCGTTCGCATGCAGCGCCAGTTGCCCGCCGCAAACTCGAAGCGCGTGCCGAGGCCCGAGGCATTCGAGCGGTTGCCCACGGCCTTGATCTTCACCATGCGGTTCTGGTTGCCGCCGTCGTTGCGGAACAGCTTCAGACTACTGTCGGCAAGCACCAGCACGAGGTCGGTGTCGCAGTCGTTGTCCAGATCGGCGGCGATCACCTGACGCGCTTCGCCGTTTCCAAGTCCGAGCGCGCCGCTCGTCTCCGAGAAGCCGCGGACGCCTTGATTTCTCCAGGCTCTTGGAGTGCCACTTCCGTGAGCGACCAGGTCAAGCCAACCATCGTTGTCGTAGTCCACCGATTCCAGGTGGCTTGCAGCGCCATCACCAAGGTTGACGATCAGCCGGTTCGTGAGCCCAGCGAAAGCCACAGCGAGGTGCTGCCCGGAGAGCGAGGCGGTGTCCGGGCGAAAGTCATTGTTCAAGTCCTGTATGACAACGCTGCGGGCGGTGGAGAACATCGCGGGCGCATTTGTTTCCGAAAATTTGCCACCACGTTGATTGGCGAACAGGTGAATGCTGGCTTCAGAGGAAGCGATCACATCTGGCAAATCATCCTTGTTCCAATCCGCCACCGTCACTTGCGTCGCGGCGAAGGCATTCGTCGGCAACCCAATCGCCGTTGTGTCGTCCTTGAACATCACGTTGCCGAGGTTGCGATGGAAGCGGATGCCTTGCCCGTCGGGCAGCGCGACGACGAGGCTGAGCTTGCTCGTGAAATCGAGATCGGCAAGTTCGCCGTCGATGGCCTTGAGCTGGGCCAGGCCGGTGAGCAACGTGCGATCGGTGAGCTTGCCTTCCGCGCCGAGTTTCAACACGTGTGAACTGTTTGTGCCGAGCACGATCGCGTCGTCGTAACGATCATTGTCGAGATCGCCCACCAACACCTTGGTGTAGCCGCCGTCAGCCTTTGCCGGGACGGGCGTGCCGGCGGGTTGGAACTGTCCATTCGTGAACGTAAGCAGACGAAACTGTTTGCCGTCCTCGATCACCAGCAAACCCGGCTGACCAGTACGCTGGAAGTCGATCAAACCCACCGGCCCGCTGAACTTCGCGGCGTTCGGCAGCCATTCGGCGGTGACATCGACAAACTTCACATCGATGCCTTTCTCGTCCGGCTGTTCGAGCACGAACGGCACGCGAATCCGTGTGTGCAGGCTTTGCTCGAAGAACGAGGGATCGCTCGGGATCGTCTTGCCCGCGGTGACTTCGCGATGTTTCTCCAGCATCGCCTGCGCTTCATCGGTCGCGCCCTTGCGGATGAGCACCTGGCTCAAGCGATAATAAGCGGCCGGATGTTCGGGGCCGAACTCGATGGTCTCGCGCCACTGCGTAATCGCGTCGTCGTAATTCTTCAAACCCTCGTAGGCGACGCCCAGTTGAAAGCTGACTTCGTTGACCGTCTTGTCGATGTCCTTGGCCTGTTGCAGCGACTTCAGGGCGTCCTCGAACTTGCCCTGCCGCAAGTACGCGCAACCGGCGAGATAGTGGGCGGCACCGGAAAGCGGCTCCATGCCGAGCACTTGCTGCGTGTGCTCGAAGACTTTGTCGGGCTGACCGGCCGCGAGGAGTGCGTTGGCGAGGTTCAGCCGCGCGTCGATTGAAGTGGGCTGCTGCTGGACGGCCTTCTGAAACGAGGCAACCGCGCTGACGGCGTCGCCTTTCTCGTATTGCGATTTGCCGACATTCATGACGCCGAGGAAATCGGCCGACGGCGCGGCGGAGTCAGTGGGTTTCTTGCAGGCGGTGTTGAGGAGGAGGGTAAGGATGAAGAGGAGACTGAGGCGGAGGGCGGTGTTGTGCTTGTCCTTCAAAGAGGCGCACCGAGCTTCCGCCAGGTCTTGGAGTGCGCCGGTGCTCCGGCGCTGTCGAGAGGCCAGGCGATGGAACAGACGGAGAGTGCCTGCATCGATGTAACCCTTACAAAGCGGCGCAACAGCACCGCAGTCCAAGACGCTGGCGCGGGTAATCGCGTCCTGGGATGTTGAGTGGGCTTCAGTTTTCTCGATCCTTGCTTGGGCGTTCGGGGACGCCAACGTCGCTGTGCTCGTTTGCGGAAAGTTACGGCGGACCGGCAGGTCCGCCCTACCAAGGCTGGGTACGGCGGCGCTGCTGCGCCGTCGTGACGCAACGCGGAGCGGCGAGCATTGCTCGGCGGGAGAAGCGCCGAAAGGTTGACCGGCCGAGCGATGCTCGACGCTCCGGTTGTTGGCAGGGAGTTGGATATTCATGGCGGACGACGTAGTTCGCGGACGATGGCGGCGAGGCTAGCGAGTTGGATGGCGACCCCGCAACCGTGCGTTTGGACGCACAGGCGGATTGCAGGGGCGGCTGGGATTTGGCGCGGGGCAAAGCGGGGGCAGTGAATCAGCATCCGGCGACGCGCGAACCCCACCGTTGGGCCGTCACTTCTTCCGCCCAAAAATCCGGTTCGCCTCTTCCAAAGTTTCCTTCGATCCGATGTCGTACCAGATGCCAGGCACGGTCCACGTGTAGAACGGCAGGCGCGGATAAAGCCATTGCACGAGCCGGCCGGGTTGATCGGGGTTGTTGCCCTCGGCCATATATTGATGAATCAACGGCAGCACAGCCTTCGGATAGTAATAGAGCGCGATGCCGATCAACGTGCTCGGCGGGTCGGCGGGTTTCTCCTCGAACTTCGTGATCCGCCCGTCCTTGTCGAGCGCCACGACACCGTACTTGCGCGCCTGCTCGATGGTCTGCACGTCATACACGCCGAGCACGGGCGCGTTCTTCTCGCGGCAGAATTTCCCGAACTCCCCGAGCGGCCGGTTGAACAAGTTGTCGCCCGCGACGACGAGCAGATCGTCATCGAATTTCTCCTGCTGCAACACGAGGTGCAGGTCGCCGATGGCACCGAGCTTGTTGGTGTCGTCGGTCGAGGCGTCGTTGATGATCTTGAAATTGAGCTTCGGCTGTGTGGCGCCGTAGGTGTCCGCCCATTGCTGAAAGTGCCCGGCAAACTTGTCGTTCGTGACGACATAGACATGCGTGATGCCGTCAATGGGCGCCAGGTTGTCGAGCACGTAGTCGATCATCGGCTTGCCGGCGACGGTCAGCAGGGGCTTGGGCTGGGTGAGCGTGAGCGGGTAGAGGCGCGTGGCGTAACCGGCGGCCAGGATCAGTATTCTCATGAAGTTGGATCGGTGTGATGGGACGTAAGCTTTTCAAAAAGTGCCGGCGCGGCCAGGCGGGCGACTTCCCGCGAATGATTTAATATCTCGGAAGCGGAATCGCAAGTCAGCGCGAACGCGCCGAGTTCACGCGCTTTTTCCATCGCCAGCCGCCGGATCAGGTACTTGATCTGGCCGACCAGCGGGGGAGCGACGCTTAGCTCGTCGACTCCCAAGCCGAGCAGCAGCGGCACCAACTCGGGGTCGCCGGCCATTTCACCGCATACGCCGGCCCAGATGCCGTTCCGGTGCGCGGCGTCCACGGTCATCTTGATCAGGCGGATCACCCCGGGGTTTGTGGGTTCGTAAAGGTGAGCGATCTTCTCGTTCAACCGATCGACGGCGAGAGTGTATTGAATGAGGTCGTTGGTGCCGAGGCTGACAAACTGGACCTGCCGGCAGATGGCGTCGGCGGTGAGCGCGGCGGAAGGGACTTCCACCATGGCGCCGATGTCCATGTTTTCATTGAACGGAACATTGGCTTGCCGCAGCTCTTCGCGGCATTCCTCGACCACCTGGCGGGCGGCCTGCAATTCGCCCAGCGTGGAAATCATCGGATACATCATCTTCACATTGCCGAACGCACTGGCCCGCAGAATAGCGCGGATCTGCGGCCGAAACAGCGAGAGGTCCTGGAGGCAAATCCGAATCGCGCGCAGGCCGAGGAAGGAATTCCATTCGGGCGGCGTCTCGGCATCGGGCCGGAGCTTGTCGCCGCCGAGGTCGAGCGTTCGTATGATGACCACGTGAGGCGCGAGACGCTCGGCCACCTGCCGATAACATCTAAACTGCTCGTCTTCGTCCGGCATCGCCTTGCGATTGAGGAAGAGAAACTCGGAACGAAACAGGCCCACGCCCTCGGCCCCGCTGCCGAGCACCGACTCGGTGTCGTCCAGTTGGCCCATGTTCGCCGAGAGCATGATGCGATGCCCATCGGTGGTTTCCGCCGCCTTGTCGCGCAACTGCCCGAGGCGCGCATCCAGATCGCCCTTGAGCCGGACAATCTGGCCGTACTCGTACAGCGTTTGGTCGGTCGGGTTGAGGATGATCTGGCCGTTGTAGCCGTCCAGCAGCGCCGGTTGCCCGGCGGTAACGAGGTTGGTCAGGTTCCGCACGCCGACGATCGCCGGAATGCGCAACGAGCGCGCCATGATGGCGGTGTGCGAGGTGCGACTGCCGACATTGGTGGCAAAGCCCAGGACTTTTGCCCGATCCATGGTGGCCGTCACGGAAGGCGCGATGTCATGCCCCACGAGAATGCAGGGCTCCTCGAGGTGGGAAAGGTCAACGGCCTCTTCGACCCCGACGAGTTGATTCAACACGCGGCTGGTGACATCGCGCATGTCGGCCGCCCGCTCGCGGAGATATTCGTCGTCGATCTTGCCGAGTTCGTTGACAAAGCGGGAAGCCACTTCGCTGAAGGCGAAGTCCACATTGATCAGCTCGCGCTCCATCAGGCGGGTCACCTCATCAATCAGAGTCTGATCCTCGAGCACCAGGAGATGTGCTTCGAAGATGCTCGCGTCCTTGGCCCCGAGCACCTCCGTGACCTTTTGCTGGATTTTGAGAATTTCCCGGCGGGTGCCGACGAGCGCGTTCTGCAGTCGGGCCAGTTCCGCGGGAATGCCTTCGGGCGTGATCGGGGTACGGGGTATCGCGCCAGCTCTGGGCTGGCTCAATACAAGGACATGGGCGCGGGCCACCCCGGGGGCCACCGGGATGCCGCGCAACACGACTTCCCCTTTTCCGGCCGAGTCAGTCACGCGCGATAATTAGCTGGAAGCCCCGGAGACGGAAAGATAATCTTCGAGACGCACCGGCGCCCAACTCGTCCCGCAGCCGCCGATTGCTTTATCCCGGCCTGTTCGTGCAATTGACTATGAAAGCCAAGTCCAAACCGACCCGCAAAGGCGTGATCGCCGGTGGCAACTGGATTATCGACCAAGTGAAGGTCATTGATCGGTTTCCCGCCCGCGAATCGCTCGCCAACATTCGCAGCCAACACCAGGGCTCCGGTGGCGCCGCCTACAACGTCTTGCTCGACCTCGCGAAACTAGGCACCGGCATTCCGCTCGCCGCCGCCGGACTCGTGGGCAAGGACACCTTGGGCCAAAGCATTCTGGACGATTGCCAGAAGCACGGGATCGACACCAAGTTTCTGAAAGTCACGGGGGCCGCGCCGACTTCCTACACGGATGTGATGACCGAGGAGCGCGACGGCAAGCGCACATTTTTCCATCTCCGGGGCGCCAACGCGCTGTGGAAGGGTGAGGATGTGGACTTTGGAAAATCCAAGGCCCGCATTTTTCATCTCGGCTACCTGCTGTTGCTGGACGCCCTGGACGCGCCGGATCCCAAGTACGGAACCCGCGCCGCCCGTCTGCTGGCCATGGCCCAGGCGGCCGGTCTCAAGACCAGCGTTGACGTGGTGAGCGAGGACAGCGACCGCTTCAGCAGCATTGTGGGGCCGGCTTTGAAGCACACCGATTTCTGCATCTTGAACGAGATTGAAGCCGGCAAGACTGCGGGGTTCAAGATCCGTCAGGAAAACGGCGTGCTCGACACCGTCAGTCTCCGCCACGCTGCCGGGGCCCTCCTCCAGCAGGGCGTCAGTGAATTGATCGTCATCCATTTCCCCGAAGGCGCCTTCGCCCGCACGCGCAAGGGCGAGGATGTCTGGCAATCCTCCGTCAAGGTGCCTGCAAAATATATTCAAGGCACCGCCGGCGCCGGGGACGCCTTCTGTGCCGGCGTTCTTTACGGGTTGCACGAAGGTTGGGAACTCAAGCGCTGCCTCGAGATCGGTGTCTGCACGGCGGCCGCGAGCCTTTCCGATCCAACCTGCACGGGCGGGATGAAGCCACTGGCGGCCTGCCAGGCGCTCAGCAAAAAATTCGGCTTCAACAAATCGCTAAACGAGGACGACTTCTGAACCCGGCCGGTGCCGTTGAACGCATCTTCCCTCCCGGTGGTCCGAGGACTCGACAGCCGGACTTCAGGCTGCTACCAGTAGTCGCGCCGCCGTCACCCGGTTTCCCGAGGCGGCACCCTAGCGTCGTATGAAATATTTTTATCGTCCCTGCCTCCTCGCCGCGTTGCTCGCCGCCCCTTCCGCGTTCGCCGCGGAGGTCGGCGAAACTAAAAAGCCCGTGGTTGCACCCGGCAGCCAGCCGAACCAGTTGCTCGAGAACATGGATACGCTGTTGAGCGAGACCAACCGGGTCAGTTACGCCATCGGCGTGAACGTGGCCCGCAATCTCAAGGCGAATTTCCCGCAATTGCATCTCGAATTTTTCCTGCTCGGCTTGAAGGACATTTTTGACGAGAACCGCCTCAAGCTGAATGAGGACGAAGTCAACCGGTCAATCGCCCGTTACAACGAGCTTTCCACGTCCCACGTGCAAAAGCAGGCCAATGATTTCAAGGCGGACAGCCTCCAGAATGCCGAACGGTTCCTCGAACAAAACGGCAAGAAAGAGGGCGTCACCACCCTGCCGAGCGGCTTGCAATACCGGGTCCTCAGCCCCGGCAATGGCCCAACGGCCAAGGAAAACGGCACGGCCATCGTCGAGTATCACGCCAAGGCGATCAATGGGCAGACCGTTGACAGCACGTTGGTGGGCGACAGCCGGAGCCCGGCGAGTATCACGCTCAAGAATGCCCTGCCGTTCTGGCGCGAGGTGCTGCCCAAGATGCCGCTCGGCGCCAAATGGGAGCTCTACGTTCACCCCAAGCTGGCCTACGGGGTCGACGGCTCGGCGAAGGTCCCACCCAACACGTTGCTGATCTATTCCGCCGAGATTGTTGGAATCCAGTAATCCCGGACGTTGGCGCAGGTGGTTCGTTGTCGAAGCGCGCGATTGACGACGGACGACGGGTTGCCTATCAAGAAGGCGGAAACCATAACCCGGAACTTTATCCCACGCCTGACTTATGCCCGCAAAAGCTGTCGACAAATCCGCCCCGACTGAATCCAAGCCCACGCCGACTGCCAGCCCCACCAGCGCCGGCAAGAAGCGCGAGCTCGATGCCGCGATCTCCACGATCACCAAGACTTTTGGCGAAGGCTCGATCATGCGCCTGGGCGATGCGCATGCGCTGCGGAAAGTTGAAGTGATCCCCACCGGCGCGCTCACGCTCGACCTCGCGCTCGGCGTCGGCGGTGTGCCCCGCGGCCGCGTGATCGAGATCTACGGCCCGGAATCCTCCGGCAAGACCACGGTGATGCTCCACCTCATCGCCAACGCGCAGAAGGCGGGCGGCACCGCAGCGTTCATCGACGCCGAGCACGCGCTCGATCCGGGTTACGCCAAGAAGCTCGGCGTGAATCTCGACGACCTGCTCGTCTCGCAACCCGACAGCGGCGAAGAAGCGTTGACCATCTGCGAAACCCTCGCCCGCTCCGGCGCGGTGGACATCATCGTGATCGATTCCGTGGCGGCGCTCGTGCCTAAGTCCGAGCTCGAAGGCGAGATGGGCATGGCCACGATGGGCATGCAGGCGCGGCTCATGAGTCAGGCGCTGCGCAAACTCACCGGCCTGCTCTCCAAGGGCAAGACCACCTGCCTCTTCACCAATCAGCTGCGCGAGAAAGTCGGCGTCATGTTCGGCAATCCCGAGACGACGCCCGGCGGCAAGGCGCTGAAATTCTACGCCAGCGTGCGGATCGACATCCGGCGCAAGGACACGATCAAGGACGCGGCCGGCAACGCGCTGGGCAACCACGTGAAGGTGAAGATCGTGAAGAACAAGGTGGCGCCGCCGTTCGCCGAGGCCGAGTTCGACATCCTGTACGCGCAAGGCATCAACAAGGAAGGCGCGGTGATCGACGCGGGCCTGAGCCACGGCGTGGTGGACAAGAAGGGCGCGTGGCTCCAGTTCAACGGCGAACTGATTGGCCAGGGCAAGGAAGCGGCGCGACAGGCGCTGATTGATAAGCCCGAACTGGCCGAACAGATCACCAAGGCCATCTACGAGAAGCGCAACGCGCCCGTCGAGGCGGCGAAGAAGACGGCGGCGGCGGCCTGACCGCAGTTGGCCACGTGACCGACCCCACGCCGAAGTGGTTCAGATAAAATTCGATCCCGCCGTGATCTCATTTGAACGGTTGCTGGAAATTTTCTGGCTGGCGCACGATCCCACCACTCTCAATCGCCAGGGCGCGGACCAGGGCACACAGTATCGCTTGATCATCCTTTGCCATGACGATGCCCAGCGTGCGGCGGCGGTGAAGTCCAAGGCGGCCGGCCAGGCGAAGTTCAGTTCCCCGATCGTCACCGAGATCGTGGCGCTGGAAAATTTCTGGCCGGCGGAGGATTACCATCAGGATTTTTTCCAGAACAACCCGCGCCAGCCGTATTGCCTCGCCGCTATCCCCGCGAAGCTTAAGAAACTGGGGCTGCTCTGACGATGAAAGCAGGGCTGGTTGCCGGAGCAAACGGACGCGGGAAGTTACGGCGGCGCGGCAGCCCGCCCCACCAAGTGGCGGTAGGGCGGACCTGCTGGTCCGCCGTCCAATCCGCAAACCAGCGCAGCGAAGCTTGCGGTTCAGCAATTCTCACGGCCAAGCCGGGCAATATCACATGCTGGGTGTAAGGAAACGGTCGTGCAGCCGTCTCGCATTTCGACGCCTCTCGCTATGGGAGGAATCGACTCATGCGTCCAGTTTGCTCAGGACTATCAGGGTTCAGCACGATGCCATCCTGTCTGGGTAGCTGGCAGTGTCTCGCGGGTGCGGGCCTGGTGCATTCCGTATTAGCGGATCAACCTGACCAGATCCTCGGCGAACTTCACCCAAACATCGGTGTTCGCGATCGCCAAGCGCAAAGGGCCGGAGGCCACCACCACCAAACCGCCCCAGAGCGTCGCGGCGTGGAGCCGTCCCCGCGTCGATAGATCCCAGAGCACCAGAGGCACGACGAAAAGCGTGGAAACAGCGAGCACCACGGGCGGTCCCAGTCCGAGATAAACCACAATCCAGCGCGCAAGGGCGGGCGGCAGGAGCGCGATGGTTGCCAGCAGCATCAACCGTTTGTGGGCCGCCGGTTCACGCCGCGCGACAACCGCTCCCGTGACGAAACCGGCGAACAGCAGGATCGCAAACAACGGCACCACGAGAAAACGGCGCGGATCCATTCCTCCCGGAGAAACCCCGCGCAACACCCCATGGAGCGCGGTCAGTATGCCGACCACGATCATGCTGCTGGCGAGCAGCGCTCCAATCCAGCCGAGCCGGCGATGCCAACTGATTCTACCGTGCGCCACCAATCGGGCCTGGACCAGCAGCAGCGCCAGCCAACCCGTGAACAGCACCCCATGCACATGAATCAGCGGAGTCAGCGAGTGTTCTCCGGGTGAGTTGGGTTCCCCTACGATCGGCCGCAGGTAGTAGGTGCGTGCGAAGCCAAACAGAACCGTGATCGCCAGCGCGGCGGCCATACCGGAAAAGAATCGGCTCTCCGCGCGGCGCGTCACTGCATCACGTAAAGGGGGCGCAATATCGGGCATCAAATATGGAGTTCAGAATTCGACCCGGCGATCGGGACAGCCAGCCTGCAGTGTCGGGGCTTCGGGAAATGAATCGAGTGGCGGCGCGTAATGGTGTCGTCGTTCTTGGTGCCAGCGATGGGTGTCACTAGCCAGCTGCGCCACGAATGTCAACTCGTGCCGGTCGCCTGTGACTTGAAGATTTGGATTCAGTGCCGTCCGCCTGGCGCGACGACCTGTTTGGTGTCCATCCCCAGCTTGATGATCTTGAGCGCGACACGGCGCTTGACGGGTTCGCGTTGCTCGGCGGCCCAGACCGAGCCGAAGCCGCCTTCACCGAGTTTCTCCAGCAGCTTGTACCGGCCAATCACCGAACCGATTCCTTCGGTGGGTTTTACTTCCTCGATCGCGGTCGGGGTCAGCTCCGTGCTGTCCCCCGGCAGAAACTTTGACTGACCTTCGTGCGCCGCCAGCAGGGCTTCGATCCGTTGGCGCAGATTAGCGTCGCCGACACACTCACGCTCAAGGAAGGCGGCGCGTTCGGCTGCGGGTTTGTCCGCCGCCAATGCGAACAGGGCTTTTTCGCGGGTCGGGTTCATGGGTTGGTATTGAGATATCCGAGAAACATGTCGTTGTCGGCCATCGCCTGAAGGAGTAGCGTTTCAGCCATGAGCGATTTGGAAAACATGCTGGCCAAGGCCATCCGCGTCGCCCGTGAGTTTGGGGCCAGGCGGCTGCTGCTCTTTGGCAGCGCACTGGAAAATCCGGCATCGGCGCGCGATCTGGACCTGGCCTGCGCGGGCGTTCCCGGTTGGAAGCTCTTCGAGTTGTCGTCGGCGCTGGAGGAAGCCCTGGGAGTCCCGCTTGATTTGGTGCCCCTCGACCCCTCGACCCCCTTCACCCGACTCATCGAAAAGCGGGCCCGCGTGCTCTTGTGACGGCCGAAGAACTGAAAGCCGAAATCGCGATCGAGTTCGACGCGTTGCAGCAAGTTGTGCATGAACTCCAAGCCCTGCGCCGGGACCTGGCCGATCGTGAACCGACGGTGCGTGAGAAGACGGCCGCCGCCGCGTTCCTGGCCCAGTTTTATTCGGGCATCGAAAACATCCTCAAGCGCTTGAGCCGGTTTCATGGCGTGCCGTTGCCGGCCGGAGATAATTGGCACCTCGATCTGTTCAAGCGCTTCTGCGCGCCCGGACAACCGCCGTTGCCGGTCGTGTTCGACGAGGCGTTGGCACGGCAAATCGGTCCCTTCCGTCGCTTCCGGCACGTCGTCCACCATGGATACGGATTCCAGATCGACTGGGATCGCATGCGGGAGGGGGTGGGGCGCGTCGCGGACGTAATGGTGAATCTCAAGGAGCGGATTCAAGCCCACTTGGAGACAATCTGAGGCGGTTGAATCCACGAATCGCCTTTCCAGCGCCAGCGCAAACAGGGGCTGTTCGCGGGATGGGTTCATGGCTGCTTGGTCTCCGCCTTCTCCTTCGCCTCCGCCGCGGCAATTTCTTCAAAGGAAGGAACCTGCCACAACCACATGTAAGGATTGGGGTCATTGAAGGAGCTGACGGCCAGGGTGCGGCCATCGGGAGAGAACCTGAGCGACCGGCAACCGCCGCGAAGCGGTTCCAGCGCTGCCATCTCCTGTGCCGCGGCGACGTTCCAGAGTTTCACCTTGCGGTCGTCGCCACCGGTGACGAGCGTCTTGCCATCCGGCGAGAAGGCAATGCCCATGACGTCTTGGACGTGGCCCTTGAGCGTGGCTACAAGGTTTCCGGAAGGAATTTCCCAAACCTGCGCGGCGTCGCGAACGGCGGTGGCCAGCAGCTTGCCATCCGGAGAAAATGCCGCCATACGTCCCTCGAGTTTGAGCAGCAGACCGCCTTTGTGGACGTCCCAAATGCCGACGTGCTTTCCTTCCGCACCCGCCAGCAGTCGGCCATCGGGTGAAAAGGCCACGCACTGTAACTGCTTTCCCAATGGAAGGAATCGCCTGACTTCGCGATGCGTTGCTACCTGCCAAAGTTTCAGGTCACCGTCTGAGCCGCTGGTGGCGATGAACTGACCGTCCGGAGAAAATGCCGCTGTCGCCACTCCTGTTTCATGAGCTCGCCACGATGCTACACGGGACATGGTCGCCAGGTTCCAATGCTCCAGGATGCCGTTGGTCTGGCCAAACACGGCATAGGGTTCAACGCCGTGAACATCCATCCAGGTAGCCACACCTCTGTGATCCCAGTTCTCAAGAGGAATGGTATTCGTGGCACCGTCCGCCAGATGCCGCGTCCCTGCTTCCTTCAACGATCTGGCGACGAGCAGGCGGCTGTCGGCCGAAAAGCCAGCGATGACGCCGAAATCTGGCAGCATGCGTATCTCGTGGCGGGTGCTGGCGTCCCATAACTTCGTCGTGCCTTCGCTGGAACGTGACGCCAGCGTGTGTCCATCCGGCGAAACGGCCACGGACCAGACTTCTTCCAGATGCCCCCGCAGCCGGACCAACACCGTTCGCGTCGCCGCGTCCCAGAGGATGACCGTGCGGTCGAAACTGGACGTTGCGAAGGTCCGGCCATCGCGCGCATAGGTGATGGCCGTGATCCCACCCGTGTGTTCGTTCTGTCTCTCCACCACTCTGCCCGCGGCGACATCCCAGACCAGAAGTTCGCCGAACCAGTCGCCGATCAACAGATGTTTCCCATCGGGCGCGAAGGCGACGGATCCGAGCTTGAAATCAAACGACTCAAAATTTGTCCGGACCGTCAGCGTTGGAAAATCCCAGACCTGGAACTGGGCAACCTCTCGTCCATCCGGATGTCCCGCTGTCACGAGGAGCTTCCCGTCCGTCGAGAACGCCACTCCCTGGAGCTTCTGCTCAGGCCACGTCGGTTCACCCTTGCAGAAGCCCGCCGGCTTCCACGTCTCCGTGCTCCAGACTAGGTAGCCGCCGATCTTATTCATATCCCCGTCCCGATCGATCCCAAGGCCCGGTAGGTGATCCCGAAAGCCGTCGGCCGTGCCCGTGACCAGCCATTGCCCATCTGGCGAGAACACGGCGGGATAACTCGCACCCGGCAGCGACCACTTTTCCTGCCACGACTCGGTGCTCCAGAGCCTCACGTGGGCGTCGTGGCCGCTGGCCAGCAGTTTGCCCTGCGGCGAAAAGGCGAGTGTCGTGGCGGCATCCGGAATCGTTTTCACTACGGACTGGGACGCCACTTCGCGGATGACAATCCTATCGCCACCATAGGCCAACCACTTGCCGTCCGGAGAAAAGGCCAGACCGGACCCGCCCGCGTCGCGGAAGCTTACCTTCTCGTCGGACTGGCAACGTTTCCAGAGGTGACGCCACTCGAATCCCCGAAGGTCCTCCTCGCCGGGCTTTGGCCGCTGCCGATCCAGCAACTCGATCGCGCGGCCAAGATTGTTTTCCGCCAGCGCCTGAAAAGCGGCGCTGATCTCGGCTGCGTAAGCACGCCGGCGGGTTTCCTCTCTGGCGAGTTCAGCTCTCTGGCGTTCCTGAATGGCCCTTTCCTCGCTCGCCTGAGCCTCCCGCCGCTGGGTCTCCTCGCCCGCTTGCGCAAGCACCGCCGCGTCGCGTTGTGTCAGGGCTTGAATCCTGCCGAGGGCTGCCAGGGTTAAGCCCGCCGCGAGAGCCAGGAATACCGCAACTCCGGCTGTGTAAACCAACTTGTTCCTGCGCCATGCCTTCTGAAGACGGTAGGCCGCGCTCGGTGGGCGGGCGACCACTGGCTCGTTGTTCAGGTGCCGCTTGAGATCGGCGGCCAGTCCG
The DNA here is from genome assembly GCA_031362805.1 of bacterium. Lineage (GTDB taxonomy): Bacteria > Verrucomicrobiota > Verrucomicrobiia > Limisphaerales > RI-55 > RI-55. Next base: position 3,512 of record JANLTG010000218.1, on the reverse strand, counting down.
TTGGCGGTCTCATACCGCCGGGTCCGGTTCTTCTCCAGGCACTTCATCACGATCCAATCCAGGTCGCCCTGTATCTCGTGTAGCAGCCGACGTGAGGACGCTCTGATTTCGTCTGTCTTGGGTTCGTTTGATTTGAGACTCCTCACGTCGTCTCCTACCAATAGCTGACTCACGCGTGTGCTCGGCCGCACCGGCTCCTGCTCGCGGATGATCTTCCGCATGGCGTCGATGCCCGACTGCATCAGCTCCTTCGCATCAAACGGCGTCTTGCCCGTCAGCAGTTCATAAAGGAGGACTCCGAGACTGTAGATGTCGCTGCGCGTGTCGATGTCCAGGCCGCTCATCTCCGCCTGTTCCGGGCTCATGTACGCCGGTGTCCCGATGAACTGATGGTGCTGCGTGTAGATCGTCAGCTCGGTCAGCTCCTGTTGCGTCGCCTTGGCGATGCCGAAGTCGATGACCTTGGGTACGGGCACCCCGTCGTGCAGGGTCACCATGATGTTCGAGGGCTTGATGTCCCGGTGAATGATCCCCTTCTGGTGCGCGTGCTGGATGGCCTGGCAAACCTTGATGAACAGATCGAGCCGGTCCTTGGTCGCGAGCTTCTCGTGATCGCAGTACTTGGTGATGGGAATCCCCTTCACCAGTTCCATCACGAAGAACGGGCGCCCGGTGTCGGTGCTGCCGGCGTCGAGCACCTTGGCGATGTTGGGATGATCCATCATCGCCAAGGCCTGGCGCTCGGCTTCAAACCGGGCGACGACCTGCTTGGTGTCCATGCCCAGCTTGATGATCTTGAGGGCGACGCGGCGCTTCACAGGTTCGCGTTGCTCGGCAGCCCAGACCGAGCCGAAGCCGCCTTCACCGAGTTTCTCCAGCAGCTTGTAGCGGCCAATCACCGAACCGATTCCTTCGGTGGGTTTTACTTCCTCGATCGCCGTCGGGGTCAGCTCCGTGCTGTCCCCCGGCAGGAACTTCGACTGACCCTCGTGTGCGGCGAGCAGGGCTTCGAGGCGCGCGCGCAGCGCGAGATCACCATCACACACGGCATCCAAAAAACTGGAGCGCTGATCCGCCGGTTTTTCCAGCGCCAATGCGAAGAGTGCTTTTTCGCGGGTCGGGTTCATGGCTTCTTGATCTCCAACTTGTCCTTCGCCTCGGCGGCGGCGATCTCCTCCCTGGAGGGCGCGCGCCAGGCCTGCCACGGCGGACCGGCGAGGATCACGTCCCCGTCGGCACTCCATCTTGCCGCATCCAGCCATGAGCCGGTGCCGGTCAAGGTCAGCAGTTCCTGCCGCGTGCCGACATCCCAGAGCTTGACGGCCTCCCACGCGGTTGAGGTGGAAACCAACCGGCGCCCATCCGCGGAGAAGGCGATGCCGAAGACGGCAGCCAAGTTCCTGTGGAGGTCTCCGCTCCATTCGCCCTTGGCGGGATCAAATAGCCGCACGAGACCACCCCAAGTGGACAGCGCCACTAGGGCGCCATCGGGCGAAACCGTCAGGGCCCCGGAAAAATCTACGTTGGGATGACGCCGTGGCTCTCGTTCGGGATGGACCAAGTCGTAGAATACGATTTCATCGGCGTTGCGCTTTCCGATGGCCACGACCAGCACCCGCCCGCCTGCGGCAAAAGCTGCATCCCTGACAAACTTGCCAATGGACGCCACCCTCTGCCTGGTTTCGACATTCCAAGCGAGCAGGGAATCCTGCCTCCTAGCCTCCAGGAAATCTCCATTCTCGCTGAAGCGAACGGGAACCAGCCCCGGAGCATCGCCCTTCAGTTCAATCCGACTGTCAGGTGCCGCAAGGCTCGTCACATAAACGGAGGCCGAGTTGGTGCCTTCGCTCCACGCCAGAAGCTGGCGCGCAGGGTTGTAAGCGGCTCCGGATAGGCGGGTGCCAGAATCCAGCGTGACGGCTCCGCGTTGAATGAACTCCGAATCGCGCAGCTCACTAATGAGAATCTGGTTGGTTCCGTTCCAGTGGCAAAGAGTGTTGGTGCCAAACCAGCCGAGGACGTTGGTGGAAGAGCCGAGCGCCGGCAGCGACACAGGTGCGTAGTCGCGCTTGAGATCGACCAACTCGGGCGGTTGGTCCGGGGGCAGCAACAACACGCGTGATTGGTCCAGCGGCAGGACGTCATTTTTCCCCAAGTTTTCCGGCAGTCGGCGGTATCCAGCCGTGGCGCTCGTTGTATCATCTCGCCACAACAAGAGGTCTCCGTCCTTGCCCGCGCTGGCGACGAGTTGCAGCGTCTGGGAGATCGCAACCGCATGGACTGCGTCGGTGTGACCGCGCAGAACATTGGTTTCTTTCCAATTGCTCGTATCCCAGAAGCGGATGGATTGATCCCCTCCCACAGAGATCAATCGTCGTCCGTCCCGGGTGAACACCAGATCATTAACCCAAACAGCGTGGCCGAGGAGCTGGCTAACGGGCTCGCCGGTGGCGGCGTCCCAGACGCGAACGGTGGGATCTTCATATCCCGAGCCCGAAGCCAGGAGCCGCCCGTCGGGCGAGATGGCCAGGTTCGTCAGCCCGTAGTCCCGTTGCGGGTCGGTCTGCCAGAGTTCCTGGCCTGTGGCGAGGTCGAGGCACTGGATGCTGTAGCGGTAATGCAAAGCGTCGGAACGCGCCAGATACAGGCGCCGGTTGTCGGGGGATAGCCGGGCGGCTCCAAAATGAAGGCTAAAACTGTAAAGGGTGGAGTAGGGGCCTTCGATCTGGGAGGAGGACACATTCACTACCCAGACTTCGTCGCCAATTTTCTGCGCTGACCCGGCGCCCTGGTTAGGGATCCCGGCGTAGATGACCAGCCTGGAACCATCCTGCGAAAACGAAAGGTCACGGACTTCCCATTCGCCCTGGTCGGGCGCCCGCCAGAGAATCGATTCCCGGCCGGAGTCGAGGTCATACAGCGTGACCACTTTGGGTTCGGAGGTGGCCGCCAGAAGATCGCGAACCGGTGAAAAGACCACCCGTCCAGCGTGGCTATAGCCTCCGTCCGTCAAAGCCCGAATCAATCGCTGGCCGGGGACATTCCACAAGTCCACGCGTCCGTCACCCCAACCCACGGCCAGGCGGCTGCCATCCGGAGAAAAGCTGACGGAGTATCCGCGCTCCAGCCGGTTGGTGAGCGTGGCGAGGGCGCCGCTGCGGGTCTGTTGCCAGAGATAACGCCACTCCCAGCCGCGGAGGTCTTCCTCGCCGGGCTGCGGCACGTGTTTCTCGAGCAACCGGAGCGCTCGGCCGAGATTGGCCAGTTTCAGCGACTGCTGGGCGAGGTTCATGTCCGACGCGTAGAGCTGGCGACGCGATGTCGCCTCGCTCTCGGTGGCCTTGCGCGCCTGGGCGTCGGCCAGGGCTCGTTGTTCCTTCTCGCCGTCCAAGGCCTTGACCGCAATCTCCCGCTGTTTGTTCTGCTCCCGCTCCGCGTGCGTGGCGCGGATCGTCTGCCGGGTGCTGACCGCGATTCCGACGAGCAGCACCACCGCCACCGCTGCTGCCGCA
>JANLTG010000210.1:0-7593 GCA_031362805.1 bacterium | reverse complement strand
GACGCGGCTGCGGACGTCGCGGAGGAAGATGAGGACTTCGAGCGGCTTGATGTCGGTGCCGGTGGCGATCATGTCCACGGTGACGGCGATGCGGAGCGTGGGCGAGAGGCAGAATTCGCGGATGAGTTCCTTCGACTTGGCGGGCTTGCCGGTGACGGGGTGCTTGGCCTGGTAGGTGATCTTTTTGCAGAAGTCGTTGCCCTTGCCAAAGACCTCGCGGCAGAGGTGGACGATGTCCTCGGCGTGGGAGTCGTCCTTGGCGAAGATGAGCGTCTTCGGCACGAGCGTGCGGCCGGGGAAGAGCTCGGTCTGCACGACATCGCGGTAGGTGCGCAGGATGGTGCGAATCTGGTCCGGCACGACGACGGACCGGTCGAGGTCGGCGGGCGTGTAATCGAGATCGTCGGCGAGGACTTCCTGCCGGGCTTTGCGCGAGGCCTTGCTGCGGTGGTCGATGAGGAAGCCCTTGTCAACCTTGCCGCCCGCGTCCGTGACCTTGGTTTTGATGCGGTAAACATCGTAGCCGACATTCACGCCATCGGTGACGGCGCGCTCGTGGTTGTATTCGGCGACGCGGTTCTGGTGGAAGTAGGCGATGGTCTGCGGCGCGGGCGTGGCGGTGAGACCGATGAGGGAGGCGTCGAAGTATTCGAGCACCTGCCGCCAGAGATTGTAGATGGAGCGGTGGCACTCGTCGGCGACGATGTGATCGAACATCTCGATGGGGACCGCGGGATTGTAGGCGATGTCGCGGGTGCGGGTGACGCCGAGGGCGGCCGCGATTTCCGCGCCGGAGAGATCGTCCGCGCCTTCCGCGAGTTCCTCGCCGCGTAGGATCGAGTAGAGCCGCTGGATGGTGCAGATGGTGACGCGACAGACGTCATCAATGTGCGGCGAGGTGAGGTGCTGGACGTTGTAGAGCTCGGTGAAGAGGCGGCCGGTGTCAGGCGTGCGGTAGCGGTGGAATTCATCGCGCGCCTGCTCGCCGAGATTCGCGCGATCCACGAGGAAGAGGACGCGGCGGGCCTTGGCATATTTGATGAGGCGATAGGTGAACGCACAGGCGGTGAAGGTTTTCCCCGCGCCGGTGGCCATGTGGATGAGCGCGCGCGGGCGGTCCTCGGCGAAGGATTGTTCCAAGCCGGTGATGGCTTCGATCTGGCAGTCGCGCATTCCTCCCGTGGCGAGTGGGTGCGTCGTGGGCATCGCTTTCAGCCGGGCACGCAGCGTGTCCGGCTCGGCGGACCATTCGGCGAGTGTCTCTGGGCGATGGAACGTGAACACTCGGCGCGAGCGAGGCGCGGGGTCGCGTTCATCGCGGAAGAAAGTTTCGACGCCGGTGGATTCGTAGAGGAACGGGAGCGTGCCGGTGAGTCCGGCAGCGAGAAAATCCGGGAGGCTGTTTGCGTAACGCCCAGACTGTTCGGCGATGGTGGAGAGCGTGGTGCCTTCCTTCTTTGCTTCGATCACGCCGAGCGCCTTGCGGTCCACGAGCAGCAGGTAATCGCACGGGCCGGTCGTGAGCGGGACTTCACGGAGCGCAATGCCACGTCCAGCGGAGAAGTCCACGGATTTGTAATTCTGGACGACCCAGCCAGACGCGACGAGCATCGCATCGATCTGCTGGCGGGCCTTTTGTTCAGGTGTCTCAGCCATTGCCTGTGCCCGAGCCATTGGATGGGCGTTTCCCCGCCATACCTTTCATGGGATTAACCAGCCCGAGAATACGGGCCGCCTCCGCCATGACAAGCCGGAAGGCGGCCATCGGAATTTCCAGGCGCTCAAATATGCGTGGAGCTGGAGATACGAATTGCATACCATCTACCGTCAACCGTGCGCTACTGGTGGGTTAATCACAATCAGACCTTCCGCCATGAATTTGAAGGCGGCTACATCTGGTCGCCCAAGCGCAATCGAAACGGTGCCCGCAACCGCCACTACGATTTTCTCCGCGAAGTCGTTCCTGGCGACGTGGTCTTCTCCTATGCGTCCACCTGCCTCCGAGGCGCTGGGTTTGCCGTTTCCTATTGCTACACGTGCCCTCGCCCGGCCGAGTTCGGCCACATCGGCGAAGCCTGGGACGTTGTTGGATGGCGTGTTGATGTTCAGTTCCAACGATTCACCTCACCCGTCCGACCCAAATCACACCTTCCGTTGCTGCGCCCTTTGCTCGCTGCAGAACCATACACTCCGTTGCGTCCTTCGGGCGATGGCCAGCAGCACATCTACCTGACCTCCGTTTCTGATACTTTAGCCCAGGTGCTGCTCGGCCTCGCCGGCGTGGATGGGCAGGTCTTTCGATCCAATATCGCGCGTGATGCAGACCGCTCTCTGGTTGAGAACTTTCTCTCCGGCCGGCAGGAATGGGAAGACATCGAGCAGCGTCGACTCTCATCGGCGGACCTTCCGACCACTGAACGGCAGGCATTGATTTCTGCCCGCGTCGGTCAGGGCCTGTTCAAGGAGCGGGTGGCACGCACAGAACGCTCCTGTCGTATCACCTTTGTGGAAAATCCGGTTCACTTGATTGCCAGCCACATCAAGCCCTGGCGGGAGTCCAACAACGAGGAGCGCCTCAGCGCTGGTAATGGCCTCCTGTTGACACCTACCGCCGACCATCTCTTTGACCGTGGCTTCATCACCTTTGACGACAGCGGGGAAGTCATCGTTTCACCCGTCGCCGACGTCCACTCGCTTCGCAAGATGGGCCTCGATCCGGAACGTCCGCCGCGGCCTATTCCCTTCAACTCCGACCAAAAGCACTTTCTCAATCATCACCGCCGCGAAATCTTCCTCACCGCCGCCGGGTGAGGCAACTTGCCAAGTTTCTCTACGCCCGTTGATTTCCGGACCATCAAGGGGCCTCAAGGGGGCGGTTCTGACTATTGACAACTCCCCGCTTCACGCCCGTTACTCGCTGCTTCAAGTGTCCGTTGCTTTGTAGCGGCGGTCTATGACCGTCGGTGAACTGCCCAAAAGGTGGGGCGTAGTGCCCGTGTGGAAATACCTCTATGGCCGCCTTCGGCTCCGCGTTCACTTGCGGCTAAACATTTGCCAGCCGACCTGCGACACCGGAACCCAGCTTGCGCCGCCGCCACCCCATCCGCAGAGTCCGGTCCATGCACTCACTTGGGGAGGTGTGGCGGAGGGCGAAACCCACGGGTAACCATCGTCCGGCGCCAAAAAATCGGGTGGACCTAACGGCGTTTCTTGGGCAGCGTCATGCTAGCGCATCAGCCCGTTTATGAAAACCTTTCGCGTTGATCCTCGTGTACTGACGTTCGTCGTCCTGGGCTTGCTGCTGTTTGCCCCGGGTTGCGCCACGCCCACGAAAACCAAGACCGTCTCCGATGCGCTCCCGCGACCGGGCGCCAAAGTGGTCGTGGGCACGGTCACCAATGAGACCGGGCATCAGTTCGACTTCGACGTTTCCGCCGGTCTGCGGGCAGCCTTGGCTGCGCAGCTGCAGCGCCGCGAATTGCTGGCGGCGGAAACCCCGGCGCCGGGTGATGTGTTGCTGAACCTGACCATCACGGACTACCGGCCGGGAAGTGCCTTCAAACGGTGGGTGCTCCCCGGTTGGGGCGTCACCGTGCTGGCGGTTAAAGGCGCCTTGGTGGAGTTGGACGGGCGCACGGCCGTGGCGCAAATTGATCACCAACGGACAGTGGCCGCGGGGGGATTTTATACTGTCGGCGCGGAACATTATGTCCTCGACGACGTGGCGCGCGAGCTGTCAGGCGACTTGCAGACCCGAATCTCGAAGGGCGGTGATTTCGTGGTGACGGCCGGATCGCGTGGTGACGTCGTGACCGCGACTGAACCCCGGCCCGACGCGCGAACGGCCTGGGTAATGGAAGTCAACGACCGGCGACCAGAACTCGGCCGCATTGGCGAACGGCATGCAGCCTTCGGCGTTTCGATGGGTGATGTGTACTTCTCCCGGAATGTAGCCGGCTTCATCCGTGAGAGTCTGGAGTTGGAGTTGACCGCCGCCGGCTACCGGTTGAGTAACACGAATGCCGCAGTGAACGTGAGCTGCGAGGTGAAACAATTCTGGCTGCACACTCGGACCACGGCCTTCTACTGGGACGTGATCGCGGACATCAGTGTTACCGTGTCAAACCGCAGCCAGACTCCGGCGCAGGCCCGCGCCTTCTCGGCGACGGCCCGCAAGCGAACCTACGTGTGGCCCACCGCCTCTCTTTGCGGAAAGGTCATCGACGAGAGCATGGCGAACCTGATGAACCAATTGCGCGCAGATGACTCTTGGCGTTGAGGCCTGGTTTACGCGGGCTGCGGGTGAATAACATCGTGAACGCGTACGCGTAGGGGTTCTGACTATTGACAACTCCCGGCCAACGCCCGCCACACGCTGCTTCAAATGCCTTTTGCTTTGTAGCGGCGGTCTATGACCGTCGGTGAACTCCCCGGAAAGGTGGGGCGAATGTACTATGCTGGCGCCAACGCTGCCACCATCCTGTCCGCGGGGTCGCCCATTAGCAGGAGCGGTCAATCGTGAAAGAGCGGTTCGGTTACACTTGGGCCAACACTGGCGGTTCCGCCCCAGATGCAATCAGGCGAACCGTCAGTGGGTCATCAGGTAGCAGACCAGGTTGATCGCAAGGGGGTACGCGACGCTCTCCGAGTAGCGGTTGAAAAACTCCGCGTTCTGGCCTTCGCGTTCCCACCCGTCGCTGACATCGCTATTCAGGATGGCGAGGACCATCATCCGCCCGTGTTTGTCAAACAGGGCGCGCACGTGCATTTCTTCCGAGCCGGCGCCGCGATCTATCCGTTGCAGCGGCGAGTCCGGGTTGCCGGGATCGTGCTCTTCGTTCCAAAACTGGAGCGTGGGCACCTGCAGTCGCTTCATGGCCCGCGCAGGTCGTAAACCACGCGAAACACCGGGTGCTCCGTGGTGAGCTCGGTCCACGCTGCGCCCGGCAGGACCCGGCCGAGCTCGTTCGCGAATCCGTCCCATTCTTCGTTGCCCCAGAAATCGTTGACGAACAGCGCACCGCCGCTCAGGAGGTATTCGCGCATCTTCACCAGCTCGTCGTCGTCGAGGCGCAGGTAGCCCGCATGCTCCATGTAGAGCAGCGGATAGTCGGTTAGGTGTGGATCGGTCAGCTTGAGGACTCGGGCGTCGGGGTCGGTGCGAATGGAGGTCAACTGCTGCAGTCGAAATGACAGGTTCAAATCGGCATCGGGATAGTCCACCCACCAGCCCAGCCACTGCAGATTTCCCCGCCCTGCACGCGGGCGGGGATCGGACTTGAAGATGACCCGGGCGAACGTAAACACGTCGCGTGTGAACGCCGGGGGGTTGGTCCAGTTGGGCGTGCCCGTCGCGTGGGAATCCGTTTCGCGCGCGGTGCGGACTTCGTCTTCATTCACCACCTGGCCGCCTTCGATCCGGATGTAACTCCCGGGCAATGTGCCCGGTGGTCTCGGCTGGGCACGACCGATCCCCGGTAGCAGTAGCGTCAGAATTATGATGCATCGCGCCCTCATCGAATGTTGTTGCAGGCTAGGAATCCTGCACGCGGATCACTCCTCCGCAATCTGAATTCTAAAGGATCACCGGCTCGCACCGGGCGGCCGCCACCATCCTCGCCGCGGGGTCGGTTCTGACTATTGACAACTCCCCGCCACCGCCCGTCACCCGTTGCTTCAAATGCCTTTTGCTTTGTAGCGGCGGTCTATGACCGTCGGTGAACTCCCCGGAAAGGTGGGGCGTATTGCCCGTGTGGAAACACCTCCGTGCGCGCCTTCAGCTTCGCGGCGATTCACGTCATTCGCGTAAACCTGATTTCCCGCCCTTCGTAATCGTCCTCGATTCGGGTGGAGCGCCGGCATCCTGCCGGCCGTCCCCACTTCGTTGTTCAGCGTTGAACGTTGAGCGTTGAATGTTCGATGTTGCCATCTCCCATCTTCCCCTCGTCCTCGAATGATGGGGCGCTGACTAAAACGCCTTTGCCTTGTAGCGGCGGTCTATGACCGTCGGTGAACTTCCCAAAAGGTAGGGCGCGGCTCCGGCCAAGCCCCAATTATTCCGCCGACTTCTTAGTTCCCGCTCGGCCTTGGTCAGCTGTTGGGTGCCAACGGCGTTTGGGCACACGAACCTCGTGTTCATGCTTCGTCTCCCCCGCTTACTTGCGCCAGCCGCGCCCGCAGATGGGTGATGGCCACCGCCTCCGTCCGGTCATTCATCACGTAGGAATCTTTGCCCGGATGCACCACGAACAGCCGTTCCAGTTTCAAATCGTGCAACGCCGTGTGCATGGACTTCGTCATGGATGGCGCGTCCCCATACTTGAACTCGAAGCCGCATTTTCGCCCGCGCCAGTTCACCATCAAATCCAGTTCCGCGCCCCCGTGCGTGGCCCAGAAGTAGGCGTCGCGGTCGCCGGTGATGCTCAAGACTTGTTCGATGGCAAATCCCTCCCACGACGCGCCCAGTTTCGGGTGCGCTTCGAGATCGGCAAAGGCCGTCTGCCGCAACAGGCAGTGCAACAGTCCCGAATCCCGCACATAAATCTTCGGCGCTTTCACCTGCCGCTTGCCCACGTTCTCATGCCACGGCGCGAGTTGCCGCACCATGAAGGTCGAACTCAGGATGTCCAAATACTTGCGCATCGTTGGTTCGGACGCGCCCAGCGAACGCGCCAGCTCCGAGCCTTTCCAAATCTGCGCGTGGTAATGCGTCAGCATCATCCAGAATCGCCGCAACGCCGCCGACGAAATGGTGATGCCCAGTTGTGGCATGTCCCGCTCCAGCAACGTGCGCACGAATTCCTCCTGCCACTGCCGGCTCGCGGCATCCGTGGCGGCCAGATACGCCGGCGGAAATCCGCCGCGCCACCACAACTTCCGCCACTCGCCCTCGCCCACTTCCGCCAGATTGAAGCCCGCCACATCCACCAGCGCCACCCGGCCCGCCAGCGATTCCGACACCCCGCGCACCAGCGATGGCGACGCGCTGCCCGTCAGAAGAAACCGCGCCTTCACCGGCTTGCGATCCGCCAGCACGCGCAGCAACGCGAACAACTCCGGCTTCCGCTGCACTTCATCCAGCACCACCAACCCTTCCAATCGTTCCAATGCCGCCTTCGGTTCGGCCAACCGCGCCAGCGCGTCCACGTCCTCCAGATCAAAGAAATGACTGGGCTGCTCGCCGGCGATCACCCGTGCCAGCGTCGTCTTGCCGACCTGCCGTGGCCCAAGCACCGAAACCACTGGGAAGCTCTTGAGGCGCTCCCGTATCGTTTCCAAATACTGTTGGCGGGCAATCATGCTTCAATCAACGTCCGAGTCCGTGAAAATTAAAACACTCCGCTTAGCATTTCAATGACAGCAACTATCCAATTCAAGGTCAACAACTTCCGCGCCTGAAGAAGCCAAATAACCCATGTCCAGGAGGCGTTGAACCACAAATACAGGTCGAAGGGACGACGGATGCCAGAGGACGGAGGACGGATGCCGGAGGACGGATGCCAGATTCACACGAAAAAGCAGAAATTACAAAAGCAGAAAGCGGAAAAGCTCAACTCAACAGCGGCAGTTCAGATTTTACAGAAGCGAACAAAG
>JANLTG010000206.1:0-13962 GCA_031362805.1 bacterium | reverse complement strand
GTCGTCCTCGACCAGCCGCAGCAGGCTTGAGGTCATCAACGTGACCTCCTGGCAAGCTGCGGCTGGTCTTCGACACAGCCGCGCTCCACGACGAACGACTCTCAACACTCAGCTTTCCACCCTCAACTCCCCTTATGGCCGAACGCTTCATGCAAACCGTCCTCACGCCGTCCGTCCTCGCGGCGCAGGACCATTACTACGGTCGCCACGCCGTCGTGGACGCCGCGCCCGAGCATGACCCGTTCACCGACGAGGAGCGCGGTTTCATCGAGGCCCGCGACTCGTTCTACATGGCGAGCATCACTGAGAACGGCTGGCCCTACGTCCAGCATCGGGGCGGCCAGCCCGGCTTCCTCCGCGTCGTCAGTCCCACGCAACTCGCCTTCGCCGACTACAAGGGCAACCGCCAGATGCTCACCACCGGCAACCTCGCCGCCAACGACCGCGTCGCGCTGTTCCTCATGGACTACCGGCGCCGCGAGCGCCTGAAAATCCTCGGCCACGCTCGCGTCGAGGACGCCCGCGCGCATCCCGAACTGGTAGCGCAATTCGCGGAGCCGGAGGCGCGCGGCATTGTCGAACGGATATTCTTCGTGGACGTGCTGTCCTTCGATTGGAACTGTCCGAAATACATCACGCCGCGCTACACGGCCGCCGAAGTCGAGGCCGCCGTCGGGCCGTTGAAGCAGCGCATCGCCGAACTGGAAGCGGAATTGAAAGCTCGTGGTTGAGGCCCGCCTTGGCGAGAATCCGCCCAGCATAGGTTTTATGAAGAAATTACTCCGCGACGTCTCGCAGTGTTCCGTCTGCACGGCATATCTGCCGCACGGTCCGCGTCCGGTGCTGGCTGCAAACGCGCAATCTCGCGTCATCATCATAGGGCAGGCGCCCGGCCGCCGCGTCCACGAGTCCGGCGTGCCATGGCAGGACCAGAGCGGCGATAACCTGCGCGCATGGCTGGGTGTGGATGTGGAAACATTTTATCGCCCGGGCAACTTCGCGCTCATGCCGATGGGCTTTTGCTATCCCGGCACCGGCAAGTCCGGCGATCTGCCGCCGCGTCCCGAGTGCGCCCCGCTCTGGCATTCGCAACTGCTCGCGCGAATGAAGTCCATCAGGCTCACGCTCCTCATCGGGCAATACTCGCAGGCTTACTATCTCGGCGACCGCGTGCGGGAGAACCTCACCGAAACTGTGCGTCGTTTCCGTGATCTTCTCCCGGAGTATTTGCCCCTGCCGCATCCCTCGCCGCGAAATCGCATTTGGATGATACGCAACCCGTGGTTTGAAAAGGAATTGCTCCCCCAGCTCAAATTTCAAATCGCCCGCGCACTCAAAGATTGAAATGAACCCCCGTCCACCGCTCCCGCCCTTCACCGAGGAAACCGCGCGCCAGAAAGTCCAGGCCGCCGAGGACGCCTGGAACAGCCGCGACCCCGAACGCGTCGCGCTCGCCTACACCGAGGACACCGAATGGCGTAACCGCGCCGAGTTCCTGCACGGCCGCGCACAGGTCGTGGAGTTTCTGCGCCGTAAATGGCAGCGCGAACACGACTACCGTTTGAAGAAAACCCTATGGGCCTTCACCGGCCACCGCATCGCCGTGCGCTTCGAGTATGAATTCCACGATGCGAGCGGCCAGTGGTGGCGCGCCCACGGCAACGAGAACTGGGAGTTCGACGAGCTGGGCTACATGAAGTTCCGCTACGCGAGCATCAACGATCAGCCGATCGCAGAGAGCGATCGGAAATTTCGCTGGGAACGGAAGGCTTGATCGCCGGAGCGCGAAGCAATGCTCCGCTCACGCCTTTCGCGCCCGAATGTTCGCCAGATTATCCGCCACGACCTCCCCTTTCGGCTTCGCGGCTTGCCGCCTGCCGTGGTGGAAACGCACGCTCATCGCACTGGCTTCCAGGTCGTGCTTCGTATGGCCGTTCGCCTGTCTCGTCGCTCTGGTGGTGGGCGAAAGCGAAACGCCCAGCGCCTTGAAATCCGCCTATAGTTTGCCCAAGCACCCAATGCCGCGTCCCATTGGTGGCACTGCGCCCAAGTTGCGCCCGGCGTGATCTCCTTTGCCTCCACGAGGCTACGAAGCCTGCTACCGTCTGCCCGTCCCCTGCAACAGCCTCTGATACTCGGCGGACTCGCGCAGCAATCGTCCGCCCACGTCGCGCAGGCGGTCCACGTCATCGGGAGGCAGGTGAAAACTCGTCTTCAAATTCTGGAAGTAAGCGCGCTCCGTCTCATCCATCACTTGATCGAAACTGACTTCGATCAGGTGAAACTCCATCGAGTTGGTCCGGCCGCGACGCTGGTCTGCCAACGCCGACCAATGGACCATCTTTTCGCGCAGCAGTTCGACCGTTTCGTAGGAGTAGCGGGACATCGGGATGCTGGAACTCTTGGCCCCGAGATTGAACATGCCGGGCGGAAACGGTTTGCGGTCCCAATCACGGCTGGGGCGGTGCGCCGCGTTGACGAGGAGAATCACCACCCGTTGCACGGTGGCGTTCTCGGGCGATTCGTGCCCCACCGCTTCACCGGCCGAGAAGCCGTCTAGGATGGCGCGCAGGCCGAGGTTGTCGGAAACGCCGCCGTCCACCAAATGCAGGTACGGACGCTCTGCGGCCTGACCGAAGGAATCCACTTCGCGCGCCCGGAAGAGCGCGCGGCGCGGGACGGAATCGCCACCAGCCAACGCGTTCTTCATCCACTCGGGCGGCGCATAGCCACACTCGCCTCCGTGGTTGTCCAGGGTGATGGGACTCAGCGCCACCGGCACCGCCGAGGAGGCGGCGACCGCCCGCGCAATGGGAAAATGTCCCAGGTCGCCGCAAATGAGATCGAATTGAGCCTGCGTGAACTCGAAGCGCGCGCCGGTGCTCACGTCCGTGGCGTTGATGACGATGAACGGGCGCGACGCCAGCGGCAGATCATCGAACGTGGCGCGGCCGAACAGGATGCGGTCGTAATAGCTGGCGGCCAAGTCCGAGCGCCCCGCCAGCCCCGACCAGAGATAAGGCCAGTTGAATGGGTTCAAGGTTTGCCACAGCAAGGTGCGTTGCACGTTCCTTTTCAAAAACTGTTTCTCGAAATCCGTGAAGAGGCGCTCGCCGTGCAGCGCGTAGGCAGCGGCGGTGACGCTGCCGCCGGACACCGAGGAGATGCCGTCCACCTCATCGAGCAAAGTGCGGCCGGGATGATTTGGTGACGGCGTGTCGTGCAGTTCCTTGAGCACGCCGTACGACAGCGAGGCCGCGCGTGTGCCGCCGCCGGACAGGGCGATGAAGAACAGCGTGTCGGGCGAGTTGTTGGTGCGCTCAACCGCGCCCCGGTAATAGCCCCGCCCCGGATGGCATTCCTTCAGTGGAGGCGTGGGCAGGCGCGTGGCGCAGCCACTGGCGAGCATGACGACCACGAGCAACATCCTTCGCCAATCCTTCCTCACGAGCGCAATGTTCATCGAAGCAATTCTCTCCACGACGCGGCTAAACTATTTCGGGAACAGGAACGTAACGGAGAAGCGCAGCCCCCAGTCCGGGCCACCGGCAGGTTTGTCTGCATAGTAACGTGCGCCCAGCGAGAAACTCACGGGCTGCTTCCCGAGCTTCCCCAACTGGCTGACCGATGCCGCGAGTGGTACGGTCCACTCCGAATTCTCCCAGTCGTAGGTGGACTCGGTGGACAGCGAGAGCGTTGTCTGCTTTTTCGTGGTGAAAGAAACGAACGGATTAAGGAATGTCGCGCAAAAATCTTGGCGTCCACCGTCGCCCGCCACGGACCAGAGATGATTCGCCAGCGCGCCGTAGGTCCAGCCGCCGTCCTGCTTGAGCGCCACGGCGGTCGGGCCGAGTCCGAACTTCTCCGTGCCGAGACGGTCATCTGTCGCCGTTGGCAGGAGGAACACCGGGCCTGCGCCCCAAATCCAGCCGCTCTCACCCGCCTTGGCGGGCGAGAGGAACAGCGATTGAACTGTGTCGCTCAGTCCGCTCTGCGTCGTCGTGCCGAAGATCTTTTCCTGATGCACGAACGGGACGATGGTGCGCGAGATGAGATTCCAGTTCTCGTTCAAATTGAATGGAATCACAGGCTGCACATTCAGCGTGTAGCGAAAGCCGTCGTCCCTCGGCCCGCCGCCGAAGTCGAAGTTGCTTTGCAGCGGCACGCTGATGAGCGACGCGACGGGGTTCGCCAGTTTCTTCGCCAGTTCCGCCGCGTCGTCGGTGGCGGGTTCAGCGGCCGGCAACGGAGCGGACGCGAGCGCGCAGACTACCGTGAGCAATGATGTTTTACGGTTCATGAATATTGTTTTGCGGCGTTGAATCAAACGGCCCCGGCTTATGGTCCGGTGCGGAATTTGGCGACGACCGCGCCCTTGCTGGAGAGCGTCAGCTCCTGGCCGGAAACTTGGAAGCCATCAACCGAACCGAGCGCCTTCGCCAGATTGCTTTCCAATTCCATGAGCGCGGGTTCGCCGGCCATCTTCGTGCTGATCATGTTTCCGAAACTCACTTTGCCACCGCTCACTTCATAAGTGGCGGACAGGCGATTGACGCCGCCGAATACCGACGCGCGGCCGCCCTCGAACTTCACCGTGGGCGGCTTGGCGGCGGTGACGGCCTGGCCGTTCAACCTGGTCAGCGTCCATTCCTTGCCGGCGATCTCATTGAGATGCGCGAGGTCACAAGCTCCTTCGTAATGCCACGAGATTGCCTTGCGCTGCGCTTCGGTCAGCGGCTTGTCAGCGCGCTTGACCGCCGGGAAAACTGTCACGCCTTCCTTGATCGTCTCGACGATCTTGATTTTGTTGATCGTAGTCGGATCAACCGTGAGCGGGTTCTTATCGAGGATGACGAGGTCGGCGAGCTTGCCCACTTCGAGCGAGCCTTTGGTCTTCTCCTCAAAATGCTGATACGCGGGCCACAGCGTCATGGCCTTGAGCGCGACGAGCGGCGTGAGGCGATGCTGCGGGCCGAGGACGTGGCCGGTGCGCGTGGTGCGGTTCACGGCCGTAGCGATCAGTTGCATTGAATCGGGGAAGACTACCGGCGCGTCGGAGTGGATGCTGAATTTCATGTTGTTTTCCAGAAACCAGCCGGTGGGCGAAATGTTCTCCGCGCGTTCCGGCCCGACGACGGATTCGCGATGCCAGTCGCCCCAGTTGAACGTGTGCAGCGGAAACTCCGCCGGGAAAAGCCCCAGCTTCTTGATGTCCGGCACTTGATCGGCGCGAATGAAATGGCCGTGGATGATCGTCGTGCGGCGGTCGTCGCCCGGATAGGCGGCGGATGCGGCGCGCGTCGTTTTGATCAGCTGGTCCAGCGCCGCGTCGCCTCCGCAATGGGCGAACACCTGCCAGTTGTTTTTATAGGCCAGCATCATCCACTTGTTGATCTCCTCGTCGGTGAATGCCGGATACCCGACGTAATCGGGCTTCGCGCCTTCCGGCACTTTGACATACGGCGCGGTGAGCCAGGTGGTCTTGCCCTGCGGCGAGCCGTCCAGCGTCAGCTTGATGCCGCCGAGACGGAAATGGTGGGAGTAACTGCGCGACATCAGCGGCCCATGCAGCAACGGCGCATCGCCAATCGTCGCGAGGTCGGGATATGCCACGATGTCTATCTTGAGTTTCCCCGCCTCACCCAGGGCCGCAAACGTGGTTACCTGCCCGGCCGAGGTTTTGCCGTCCTGCACCGTGGTGAACCCGTTGGCCATATAAATGTCCTGGCTCGCACGGAGCTGGTCGGCGATTTCCTCCGGGGTGATGGGGGGAACGACCTTGAAGACGACAGCCATCCACGCGTTTTCCTCGAACACGCCATCCGGGGTCTTGCCATCAGCCTCGCGCCGGATGATGCCACCCGAGGGAGCAACGCTTTCCGCCGTGATCCCCACCTGCGCCAGCGCCTTGCTGTTGAGGACTCCGAAATGGCCGGACTGATGAACGACCATGACTGGAAACTCCGTGGAGATCGCGTCCAGATCCCGACGGGTCGGATGGCGGCGCTCGGCGAGTTGCGAATCGTCGTAGTTCATGCCGATGACGACACCGTGCTTCTTCACAAACGGCGAAGTCGCCATGTAATCGCGCATGACCTGCTGTAGCTCTGCGATATTTTTCACCGGCCCATCGGGCGGCGACAACAGGTTGGCCGCGACGGTCTGAAACCCGACTCCGCCAAAATGGCTGTGTCCGTCCACGAAACCCGGCACGAGCGTCTTGCCGCCAAGATCAACGAGCTTCGTCGCGTCGCCTTTCGTCATAAGCACATCGGCCTTCGCGCCGACGGCGAGAATTTTGCCATCCTTCACCGCGAGCGCCTCGGCAGACGGCGCGGCGTCATTGATGGTGATGATGTGGCCGCCGGTGTAGATGGTATCGGCGGTGCCCGTGGCGGACTTGTCCCCCGGCGTGCTACAGCCGGTGATGAGTGCCAGCGAGCAAACGGCGGTGAAGGTGGATTTGAACAGGGTGTTTGGTTTCATGGAGTTGATGTGTTGTTTTCCAACTTTTCTGTGCTCTCAAAAATTGATGACCGCGCGCAGGCCGGTGATGACGGCAGTGTCGCGGTCGTCACGCGGCGGGCGGATGACCTGGGCGTCCGCCGTGACCCGTAGCCAGGGCGTGAGCGCCAGATTGTAAAAGACTTCCAGGCCATATTCGTCGCGGGCGGGCAGGCCCGCCAGCCGCAGGCCGTCCTTGAGTCCGCTGCTGTAGCCCACGTAGAAAATGCCGACGCCAAACTTGTCGCGCTCGCGCCCGGAAATCGGGCTGTTGCCACTGATGCCGCCCAGCGCGGACCAGCCGACGGGATTGGCGTCCTCATCCGAAACCGCGACCTGGCCGAACAGTCCCCAGACTTTCCGGGCATCCTGCGCATCACGCCAGAGCGTCTGCTCGAAAGCGTAGGCACAATACCAGTAGCCATCTTCCTTGTCCGGCGGCGGCGTGGTGGGCAGCAGCAGGTAAGGGTCGCCGAAACTGGTGACCTGCTTCGTGCTGTAAGCGGCGGAGAAGATGTGCTTGCCGGATTTGCCGAAAAAATCGCTCGCCAATTGCACCGAGCCGTTGAAGACAACGCCCTCCGAGAACGGGTGCTCGAGTCCAGTCTGCTGCGTTTGATTTTGCGGATCATAGATCGAGAGCGTGAATTTGGCCGGCTCGGTTTTCACGGAGATGATGCCGCCGAAGATCGTCGGAGGCGTGATCCCGCTCAGCGGCGCGACGAACTCGACGTGCTGGAACAGTTCGATGCCGCGCCCTCCGGTGAACTCACGGCCCGCGGCATACATATCAACCATGTTGATTTTGCCGAACATCACCGACACCGAGTCGCCGAGTTGTTGCGACGCGTAGAGTGAAAGGTCCGCCGCCGTCTCATTGGCTGCCGGAAACAAGAGGGCGACGTTGTTTGGCAGAAAGGTGCCGCCGGCGGACGTGGCGGACTGGCCGTAGTTCAACTCGCCATGCGCGCTGACGCCGAAGCCTTGCCACAATCCCAATTTACTGCCGTCGAGCCGGAGAAAGAGATCGCCCTTCCCGCCATACTTCCAACTGCGACTGCCGTCACCGGAGGCGAGTCCCTGATAAAATTGCGCGAGCGAGCCGTTGAGATTGACTCCGTGGTCGCGCAGCGTCGCGCCGGACCCGAACCAGTCACCGGTGAGCGTGTCGCGCTCCAGCCAGCCGGGTAGTGGCGCGTTGGTTGAAGAGGTCATGGCTGACTCGCCAGCAAACGCGGCGGCGCGGAACGCAATCACGAAGGCCAGCGAGAGTAGTGATGTTTTGGTTGGTTGTAGTTTCATGGGATTTGTTTTTCAGTTACTTCCGCGCGTCCTTGAAAATCTTTCCGTCCTTCATGATGACGACGAAGTTTTTCTCCGGGTCAGCGATGAGTTTGAGATTCGCAATCGGATCGCCATCCACGAGCAGCAAATCCGCGAGCGCGCCTTCTTCGATGACGCCGAGTTCGCCGGGATAGGGATTGCGCGGGCCGGAGAGCGCGAGCAGTTGCGCGTTGTCATGCGTCACAAGTTGGAGCGTCTCGGCGGGCGTGAGCCACGCGGTCAGCTTGAGGATGTCGCTGTTCTGGTTCTTCATCTGCGCGGGGAGGAACATCAGGTCGGTGCCCCAGCCGAGTTTGACCTTGTGCTTCCTCGCCCATTTGAAGGCGTTGTCCGTGCCCTGCACGACTTGATGCTTCTTGGCCTTCACCGCTTCGGTCTGCGTGTGCGGTGCTTCGTCGAGGGCTTGCAGGCTGAGGAAAATTCCCTTCTTGCCGAGTAACTTCATCGTCGGTTCATCGAGCAACTGCCCGTGCTCGATGCACTTCACGCCCGCCTCCACCGCGCGGCGCACGGCCTTGGGCGTGTAGGCGTGGACGGTCACGTAAGTTCCCCAATCATCCGCCGCTTCGACGGCCGCCTTGAGTTCGTCGAGGGTGTATTGCGCCACGTCCAGCGGATCATAGACCGAGGCCGCGCCGCCACCGGCCATGACTTTGATCTGCGTCGCGCCGGCGCGAAGATTCTCCCGCGTTGCCGTCAGGACTTCATCGCGACCATCGGCGATGAAACCGATGCCCATCAATTCGCCCGCCGTCACCGTGCCGCCAAAACGCCGAGAGCGATCCCTCGGCATCCGAAAATCCCCGTGGCCTGAAGTCTGTGAAATCATCGCGCCGCTGGGATAAATTCGCGGCCCGATGCTCTTGCCGGAATCAATCATCCGCTTGACGCCGAAGACCGGCCCGCCCACGTCGCGCGCCGAGGTGAAGCCGCGCAACAACATCAGCCGCGCCTGTTCGGCAGCTGTCGCTTCGAGACCTTCCACCGTCGCCTTGGGGTCCATCATTTCCTTTTCGGAACTACCCGCCATGAAGAGGTGGACGTGATTATCAATCAATCCCGGCATGAGTGTCTTACCAGCGCCATCAATGATCACGGTGTCGCCCCGCTTGTCCGTGGGGATTGGCTGCGCGGAGATTATCTCAATCGTATTCCCCCGTACCAAGACGTTCATCGGCGCGGTGAGCGCGGCGGATTTGCCGTCGAAGACGCGAACGTTCTGGAACAGCGTGACGTTGGTTCGCGCGTTGAGCGTGAGCGTCAGGGCGCACAGAATGAGGGCGAGGGTGGATTTAAGCATGGCGAGTGGTTTTCTCGCGAAGCTAACAACCTGCTCTTGCATCGCAAGGGCGGAAAATAACGCCCTACGCTCCTTGATGCTCACCAGAATATCTGCCACACACCCTTCGGCTTCACGCCTTGCGTACACCGTGATTCGCTGGCGTGCTTAAACCGGCTCTCAAGTTGACCATCACACGCTCCATCGGCAGGCTGCCGTGCGTGTCTCGTTTTAGAGGTGACTTGGTTGATTGGTTCGGGCGCGTGTCCGGTCTTGCCGTCGTCATGTGCCTGGCGGGCTGTGGCACGTTGCATCCGCGCAAGCCGCTCCCGGCGGAACACGCCGGCGACGCCACTCCGCCGGGCTACACGAACATCCGCGACTGGGGCGATCATTACAGTCCGGTGCTGCAACGCAGCGTGGAAACGGCGTTGAAGACCGAGGCTGCCACCAACAATCCGTTCGGCCGGACACCGATTCAGTATCTGTCACTCTCCGGCGGCGGAATGAACGGAGCGTTTGGCGCGGGCCTTCTCTGCGGCTGGACGGCGCAAGGCTCGCGCCCGACGTTTGATTTTGTCACCGGCATCAGTGCCGGCGCGTTGCTGGCCCCGTTCGCCTATCTTGGCACCAATTGTGATGCCGCGTTGCGCGACATCTACGCCGACCTCAAGCCCTCCGACTTGTTCCAGCGGAAAGTCTGGCTGCGAATCCTCCGTGATGACTCGATCTTCGACACGGCTCCGCTGAGGAAGATTTTGGAGAAGCATGTGACGCCGGAGTTCCTTGCCAAGGTGGCGCGCGAACATGCGCTGGGACGCCGGCTGTGGATCGGCACGGCGAACCTCGACGCCGGCCGGCCGGTCATCTGGGATATGGGCGCGATTGCGGCCAGCGGACAACCGAATGCGCCTGAGCTGTTCCGACAGGTCATGATGGCCTCCGCCGCGGTGCCTGGGGCTTTCCCACCGGTGTATTTCACCGTCACGGTGAATGGCGAAACTTACGACGAACTGCATGTGGACGGCGGCATCAGCCGGCAGGCTTTTGCCTACGGACCGGTGCTGCACCTCGATGAAATTCGCCGCCAACTGGACGAAGCGGGGCGGCAACGACCCGCCGAGCTGTTCATCATCCGCAATGGCGACCTCGGCACCCACTACGATCCCGTGAAGCCGAAGGCGCTTCCAATCGTGATGAAATCTCTCACCGCCCTGACGCACCATCAGGCGGAAGGGGATTTCTACCGGATGTTCGTCTATGCCGGACGCGACAAGTGCGACTACAACCTGACCGGCATCCCGGCGGAGTATCAGCGCCAGTCCAAGAAACAATTCGACAGCGAAGAGATGAAACGCCTGTTTAAGCTGGGCGAACAAATGGGGCGCGCGGGCGGTTGCTGGATCCACACGCCGTGGGAAGAGTTAAAACTCCCGGTCATCCCAGCCAGACCATAAGCCCCGGCGGCGTTAAAAGTGTCTTGGTTACGCCCTCCGCCCTTTGATGCTCGCTAAAATTTCCGCCACGACCTCCGCCTTCGGCTTCGCGCCTTGCGGGCCGCCGTGGTGGAGACGCACGCTCACCGCGCTGGCTTCCATGTCACGACCGCCGATGACGAGCATCGTGTGGACGCGTAATTGTTCCGCGTTGGATATTTTCGCCTTGAACGGCGTCGCGCCGAAATCTGCATCCACGCGCACCATGTTCGCGCGCAGTTCGGCCACGATGGGCTTGGCGTAGTTGGTCAACGCTTCGTCGTCGTTGAGCGTGATGACGCGCACCTGATCCGGCGCGAGCCAGAGCGGGAAGTTGCCCGTCCCGCCTTGCGAGATTCAGTGAGGAAGTCAATCCGCCAACTGTTCATGCACCAGCGCGCACATCTTCAACGTCAATTCGTCGTTAAGCCCGTAATAAACACACTGCCCGTCCTTCTGGCGCGTGAGAATCCCCGCCGTCGCCAGCAGGGAAAGATGCTTGGACACGTTCGCCTGTGTCGCGTCCACGGCGGCGACAATGTCGTTCACCGTCCGGGGCTCCTGGCAGACGGCCTGCAAAATCTTCAGGCGCATCGGCTCGCCCAGCAGCCGGAAATGCGTGGCGATCCGCTCCAGCTCGTCGTCGGTCATCGGCCGCCTCTTTTTGGTGGTTGACATATTACTAATTGGTTATATGTTCATACCACGATTATGAAAACAGTGCAAACCAAATCTCCCGTCTCCCCCCGCGAACTCCACCAGCTCATCGCCGCCGGCCGTCCCGCCGAACTGCTCGACGTGCGCACGCCGGCCGAATTCGCCGCCGCCCACGTTCCAGGCGCGAAACTTGTCCCGCTGGACGAGCTGAACGCCGCCGACTTTTTGAGGCAGCGCGGCCCTGCCGATCAGCCCCTTTACGTTCTCTGCCAGTCCGGCAGCCGCGGCCGGCGCGCCATCGAGAGGTTTCAGCGCGCCGGCTTCGACGGCTGCGTGTTGGTCGAAGGCGGCACGCAAGCGTGGATGGATGCCGGCCTGCCGGTGAATCGCGGCGAAGGCAAGGTGCTCCCGCTCATGCGCCAGGTGCAGATTGCCGTCGGCTTTGTCTCCGCCGTCGGTGCGGCGCTAGCGCTTTGGGTTGATCCCAGGTTCGCGCTCATCCCGCTGGTAATGGGCGGCGGACTTTTGTTCGCCGGCGTAACCGGCTTCTGCGGCCTAGCGCTGGTGCTGGCGAAGATGCCCTGGAACAAGACCGGCAGTTGTAAATCCACTTCCTGCTGCACCAACTGATTCACCACATGAAAACTCCTCGCAAAATAATCATCGTGGGCGGTGTGGCGGGCGGTGCTTCGGCGGCGGCCCGGGCGCGGCGCGTGGATGAACACGCCGAGATTCACGTCTTCGAGCGCGGGCCATACATCTCCTTCGCCAACTGCGGCCTGCCCTATTTCATCGCAGGCGAGATCGACGACCGGGACAAACTCGTCGTGATGACGCCGGAAAAATTCTGGGATCGTTCGCGCATCCACGCGCATGTGAACCACGAAGTTCTGTCCATCGACCGCGCCGCCAAGACCGTCCGTGTCAAAGGTCCGGATGGCGCGGAGCGTGATGTTACCTACGACAAGCTCATCCTCAGTCAGGGTGCGAAGCCCATCGTGCCGCCGATACCCGGCGTGGATTTGCCGCACGTTTTCACGCTGCGTGACATCCCCGACATGGACCACATCGTGAAGTTCGTGGACGAACGCAAACCCGAGCGCGCCGTCGTCATCGGCGGCGGCTTCATCGGCGTGGAGATGGCCGAGGCGTTTCATCATCGGGGCATCCACGTCACGATCGTCGAACGCAACCCGCACATACTCCCGCTGCTAGACCGTGACATGGCCACGCAGCTCCAAAACCAGATCCGCAACGCGGACTTTGATTTCAAGGCCAACGCCAACGCAGCGCGTTTTACGAGCGAGGGCGTGGAATTCGCTGATGGCAGCAAACTCGCAGCGGATTTGATTCTGCTGAGCGTCGGCGTGAAGGCGGAAGTGGAACTCGCCAAAGCCGCCGGCCTCGAAATCGGCGCGACCGGTGGCGTGAAAACCAACGGCCGCATGGAATCGTCCGATCCCAACATCTACGCCGTGGGCGACGCGGCGGAAACCATTCACGCGCTGACCGGCGCGCGGGCGCGCATCGCACTCGCCGGGCCGGCGAACCGTCAGGGCCGCATCGCCGGATCGAATGCGGCCGGAGCGCGGATGATTTATCCCGGCGCGCTCGGCACATCCATCGTGCGTGCGCTGCACATGACCGTCGGTTTCACCGGCCTCAACAGCGCGCAGGCGGCGAAGGCGGGCTTCACGTTTTTCACCAGCCTCACCCGCGACCACAGCCACGCGCATTACTACCCCGGCGCAAAGCCGGTCATGATCAAAGTCATCGCCGAAGAGGGAACGGGCCGCCTGCTCGGCGCGCAAGTGCTCGGCGAACGCGGGGTGGACAAACGCGTGGACGTGCTCGCCACCGCCATCGCCGCGAAGATGAGCGTGTTCGATCTGGAAACCCTCGACCTCGCCTATTCGCCGCCGTTCGGTTCGGCGCAAGACCCGATCAATGTCGCTGGCTTCGTTGCCGGACACATCGCACGCGGCGACATCGCCACGGTCGCGCCGGAAACGTGGAAGCCAACCGACGAATTCCTGCTCGACGTCAGGGACGCGGATGAACTGGAAGAATTTGGCAAACTGCCCAATGCCTTAAACATCCCGCTCAGCGAACTGCGCAACCGGCTCGGCGAATTGCCGCGCGACCGGCGAATTGTGACGTTTTGCCAGAAAGGCCAGCGCGGCTACCTCGCCGCGTGCGCGCTGCACGGCAGCGGCTTTGAAGATGTCGCCAATCTGCGCGGCGGTTTCCTGCAAGCGAAGCTGAACGGACTTGGAGCTGGCTAACGTTCCGCGCTACGCCCGCCGCTCTTTGATGCTCGCCAAAATATCCGCCACGACTTCCCCCTTCGGCTTCGCGCCTTGCGGGCCGCCGTGATGGAGGCGCACGCTCACCGCGCCGGCGTCCATGTCGCGACCGCCGATGACCAGCATCGTGTGGACGCGCAATTGTTCCGCGTTGGAAATCTTTGCCTTGAACGGCGTGGCGCTGAAATCCGAATCCACGCGCACCATGTTCGCGCGCAGTTCGGCCACGATGGGCTTGGCGTAGTTGATCAACGCCTCGTCGTCGTTGAGCGTGATGACGCGCACCTGATCCGGCGCGAGCCAGAGCGGGAAGTTGCCCGCGTAATGCTCGATGAGGAAGCCGATGAACCGCTCATGCGTGCCGAGCGGCGCGCGATGGATGCACAACGGCGTCTTG
>JANLTG010000197.1:0-37185 GCA_031362805.1 bacterium | reverse complement strand
AGCGCTGCCGCGAAAGGTGAGCGCCGGCTGCGGCCGCCCAAAGTCAAGGCCTTCGTGCGCGGCGGCCGACTTTCTTTTTTACTGCGCCCGCAGTTTAAGCGCTGGACTTTCAGCCCCTCAGCTTTTTCAGACAATCTCTTACCCACATTCTTGCATTCTTCATCGTCGCCGCCGGGCTCGGCGTTTCGTCGTACGGCTCATCCCTGGTTCAGACATCGCTGAAAGAAAAGGTGGCCGAGGCGCTCGCCATTTGTCGCGGGACGGTGGTGCAACTGAGATCCTTTCGAGACCAGCGCGACAACGCAATAAAGACCGAATCGTTGATCCAGATTGATGAAGCGCTCAAAGGAACTCTCCCGAGCGTGCTGCGATTGGTCCACGATGGCGGAACGGTGGGCGACACGGGTGTGCTGGATGGGCTTTCGCCACGACTGCGATTGGGCGAGCGACGATTGTTTTTCTTTCAACGCCGGGCGGATGGGTTCCTCGGTGCCGCCAATGGCTTTGCCGGCGCCCTTGCGTTGTCGCCTACCGAAGGCGCCCGCGATCCATCCGTGATGATGGTTCGAGCACTGACTGCCAAACTGGTCGGCGGAGCGGATGTCCGTGATCAGGCGGCCGCTTGGTCAGGCCCGATCCCGGAGGCGCCCATCACCGCCATGGACGCGACTGGCTTGCTGGTGGACGGCGGCACCCTGGTGCCCAGCCGCTATCTGCAACCGGACCGCGGCGAACCCATCGAGTACCTCGTCGATGCACAAGCGCTTCCAACGGGACTCACTCTCAACCAATGCCTGGGCGCGGTGACGAATGCCTTCGCGGCGTGGGGCGCGGTCACGGGCATCACCTTCAAATACGGCGGGCTCCAAAACTTTGGCCAAGCGGCCGCCACGGTTGCCATCAGCGACCAGCGCATCCGCATTCAATTGCACGACCTGTTCAACTACATCCCGAGCATCCCGCCCACCTCAACTCTCGGGCGTGGAGGCCGCAGCTATTCCATTTCCGGTTCTTTCCCCAACGGTGGCATGGGTGGCAAAGTTGTGGATCAGGAGTTCTATCCCAACAACTATGGCTACGTCGTGCTGAACCATCGGTCGACCCCGATGCAAACGCTCGCAACATTCGAAGAAGTGCTTTGCCATGAGATCGGGCACGCGCTCGGCATGGCGCATTCGAGCGTGGATCAGAACGAAACCAACCCGACGTTGCGGCAGGCGATCATGTTCTACCTCGCGCATGCGGACGGTCGAGGCGCGACGTTGGGCGCCTACGATCCGCCGGTTATTCAAAAGGCGCATCCGCCAGCAAACACGCCTCCTTATGGCTATGATCGCGTGCTGGACATCGTGACGGCGTTGCCGCAGCCGAACGTCGCCGGGATCAATTCGGTTCAAGTTAACGGCTTCGATCGACAGAATGACGCACTGACGATGGCGCTGTCGGGTCATGCAGTTCCCGGAAATGGATCATTTTCCCTGCAAGGATCGCAATTGAAGTACACCGCAGCCCAGCCGTGGTCCGACTCAGGACGGGATGATCCGGCCGGAAACTCGTTCAACGATTCAGTTTTCGTACGCCTTTCGGATGGAGTCAATGCCTCGCCTTATCTTCGAGTCCGGGTGTTGTCCTTCAATCGCGACACACAGCCGGCGACCAGTGACGGGCTCCCGAACTGGTGGATGCAACAGTACTTCCTCAACACGACGCCTTCCGCCGGCACGTTGTCGCGCGCGCAGGACGACAAAGATGGAGACAGCTTGACCAATCTGGAGGAATGGCTGGCGGGCACTGATCCGACTGTCGCCAGCTCACGGATTGAGATCAGCTCGTTCAACGGATCGACCCTCGACTTTCCCGCCCGGCCCTACGACTTGTATGAAGTCGTAGCCTCTACTGACTTCACCACCTGGACGAGGGCGGTGAACCCAATCCTTCCCAAAACCGCCAGCGGAACGGCCGCCAGCCTCGGAAGCGCGACTGGTTTCAAATTCTTTCAAGTGCGCCGGGTGCCGTGAGCATTCACGAACGGCAATCCTGGCGCCGACAGTTTCCCGGTACGGCCTTGCGCCTGATCGGGCGTGGCCTCGCCTCAAAACCATGAGCCCTGTTGATCACTTCAAACATTGTCCGCGCTGCGGTGTGCCCCGAACGGGCGAACCGGTCATCCCGTTCCATTGCGGCACCTGCGAGTTCACCTTTTACTTCAATCCCACCGTCGCGGCGGCGGTGCTCATCGTGCGGCAGGACGGTCGCGTCCTGTGCATCACGCGCGCGAAGGAACCGGCCCAGGGGAAGTTGGCGTTCCCCGGCGGCTTCATCGACATCGGCGAACGCGCTGAAGATGGACTGCGGCGGGAGGTTCGGGAGGAAGTCGGACTCGAGATCGGTGCTCTGGAGTTTCTTTGCTCGCGGCCGAACGAGTATTTCTACAAAGAGATCACCTACCCCGTGCTCGATCTACTCTTCACCGCGCCCGCCATCGGTGAAACGGAAGCGCGAGCACTCGACGGCGTCAGCCGCGTTGATTGGCTGAAAGCGGCTGCCATTGCGCCTGACGAACTGGCGTTCCCATCGCTGCGCGCCGGGCTGGCGGAGTTTCTACGTCGCGGTGGGGGCTCATGAAAGGGGTCCGGTGGGCAGCTTGGCGCATCCGACAATTCATTCACGACCGGCAATTGCGCCCGGAGCTCCCCATCCGGGTTGCGCTAGACATTGGTTCACGCAGTGGGCTCGATGCGACATTGGCAAGCGAGTCGGGGTGTGATCGACGACATGAAGGCCACGCCAATTGTCAGACGCAGATCCAAGCTGTCTCCATGACCGATGGCAATCTGCGCACTTGCAGTCGAAAAACGGGCGGGCATCTTCGTGGGTGCCATGTGCCACGCACCCGCGCTACTCGGACTAACGTTGCTGTCGCTGGCTATCTTCAGCGGTAGTTCCGCCGCTGCCACCCGGATTTGGATCGGGAAAGTGGATCCGTTCTGGAGCAATCCCGCCAATTGGACCAACAGCGTGGTCCCTTCGAATGGCGATTCGCTCGAATTCGCTGACGATGTAAAATTTCGCGATACCTATAACGATATTGGCCCGCCCTTCGAGATTGGGTCGATTCTCATCAAAGGGCGCAACTATGTCCTGCGCGGCAACAAGATCAATTTGCACGCGGGGATTGTCAGTCTCCCCGGCAATTCGTCGAATCTCATTACGCTTGATATGAACATCAGCGCACCGTTGAGCATCAGCAATCGCGGATACTTCAACCAACTCGAATTGGCCGGGGAGATCCGGATCTACTACGATCCGTTGGTTCTGGAAACCAGTTCATCGATTCTGATCAGCGGGCTGATTCTGGATACCAACAACGTCGGAGTCGTTCAGCGGACATCAGCCGGCACCGTTTCATTTGCGCCGACGGGCCGGGTAGCCGGTACTTGGATCGTGGAGGAGGGCGAGTTGAATCTTGGTGGTGACTCGGTCATTCCTCACCTTTATGGCGTCTACAAGAGTGTGCTGGTCGTAGGGACGGACGCCAGTCCGCCAGGTTCCGCACGCGCCGTGTGGGGCGCGAACAACAAAGTCGCCGCCGACACCTTGGTCACGGTCGGCCGCCACGGTCGGCTGGATCTGAACGGCTTTTCCCAGACGATCAGTTCCCTCAGTGGCGCGGGGTTGGTCGATCTTGATTCCGGGCAACTTATTCTCAGGCACCCGGCGGCACGCTCGCAGTTTGCCGGTGAACTTAAAGGCAATGGGACCCTACTCCTCGAAGGCGTCGATGCCGGACTGGAGCTAAGCGGCCACAGTACGTTCACGGGACTGGTTCAGACGGTTTCGCTCATGGTGACCAACCCAATTACGCAAGTGATCAACGAATTGGCCAGCCACCTGATCCTGTCCGGCACCGCGAGCAACGCAACGGTCCGGTTGCTCACGAACTCGGTCCTTTGCGGTCACGGAGCGGCGAAGAGTCTAATAACCTCAAGCGCCGTCGTCCGCCCTGGTCCTGGAACGCTACGCTTCCTGGATGCGGTTTCGTTGGATCCCGATTCGCAGCTTGCGATCAGCCTGGACGGACCCGAAGCCGGCAGCCTCGAGACTGGGCAATTGAACCTGTCCAACGCTGCGCTGAACGTGACGTATCAGGGAACCGATCCAGGGAGCTTGTTCACCCTGATTGCCGCCAGCGCGACGGGCGGCAGCACCTTTGATGGTATGGCCGAGGGCGCGTGGTTGGTTGCCGGCGATCCCGCCGCACCCAGCGAGTTTCGCTTAACCTACGCCGGCAACAATGGCGCGAACGTGGTTTTGGAACGCACCGGGTTGTTCGCCCCACCCTTGCTTCGCATTCGCCAACTGGTGCTGGGTACCCGCATCGTCGAGTGGCCGATCGCAGCTCAGGGTTACACCCTTCAGTATTCGCCGACACTAACGGCAGCTACGTGGACCAGCGACGGTCTGCCAGTTCCCAACGTCACCGCCACCGATTTTTTTGTGAGCGAAAGTCCGAGCGGCGATCAGCGCTATTTTCGGCTCATTCGCTGACTCAGAAGGAGGCCGAGATCAGCAATTTGAGAAAGCGGTTGAATTCGAAAGTCGCCCCCCTATAGTCGCCCCGCGTCCGACGGGAAGCTGTCGCACGGGTCGGGGCGTAGCGTAGCCCGGTAGCGCGTCTGAATGGGGTTCAGAAGGTCGCGAGTTCAAATCTCGCCGCCCCGACCATTTCTTCCTCCAAGGTTTCCAATGACGGTTCAGCCACGAGGTTCGCGATGGGCGCTCGGTGCCACATTCCTGGCATTGCTCCTCTTCGTCGGCTGGATCGCAGTGAACCGGCCCCCCACCGCTTCGATGGCCGGCGGCACCACCTTCGAAATTGCCTACCTCGAGGTGGCGCCCACGAACATTGTCGTCCGAGGAACATTCCTCGGACGGGTCGCCGAACGGTGGATTCCGGCCAACGGGTGGAAGTTCGGCAAGTATGAAGTGAGACGGCCCCAACGCCTGACCTTTCAGAACCACGGCCGCTCCGAACTGCTGGTGGCGGCGATCAAACTGCGGCCGGGGTCGCCGCGCGAAAAGCAATTGCTTCTGCCTTCCGCAGACAAACCACTAAGGTTTCAGATTGTGGGTGACGACGGGTTTGGCTACGGCGAGGGCTACGCCGAGTTCAGAACCTTTCCCGACGGCGTCTTCGCGCACGTGGTCACGCCGCGCTTTCCCCGTGACTCGGCAATGTTGCGATTCCGGCTGGAAGAGCGCCATTCGGAGGAACCCACCGGCTGGCGGGAAATCGCCACGTTGACTGCCCCCAATCCGAAGCCCACCACGCCGCAAACCTGGTCCATTGAACCCAGCCAACGAATCAGGCTGGGCGATGATCTTGTGGTCGAACTCGGCGAGCTCACGATCTCGACCAATGTTCCCGATCCCAAGCAACCCAGGGCCAACCTTGCGCTGCTTCCGGTCCGCTTTTCGATCGGCGGAAAGCCGGCAATCAACTGGAGACTGCATTCCGCTTCAATCCACGACGCGCTCGGCAACCACCTTGCAACGGACTTCAGTTCGTACTGGAGCAATGGCTGGGTTTGGCATCCGATTGAACGACCGCTCAGTCCGCACGTCCCGTGGCGCTTCGATGCCCATGTTGCGCGCTTCGCCGATTTCCCTGAGACCAACTTGTACACTTTCAGGCTGAACGCAGTCAAATCGGTCCTTACTAACTTTGACGGCGTGGCGACCGCCATAAGTTTTGGTGGGCTCGACGTGCTTAAAGTCGAACTGACTAACCAGCCCCCTGATCGACGTTTGAGTCTGGTCTCGGCGAAGTTGCTGAATGGGACGACATTCGATCCGTCGGTCGGCGAGTTTAGTCAGCATCGCATTAGCAAATCCCTCATGGGTCCGGGTCTCATCATCTACAGCAAAACGAACCCTAACCCACCGATATCATTTTCAGCCTGGCCTCATTCGGTCGTAGCCACTATTGCCATCCACCGCAACTACCCGGTTCAGTTCACGATTCAGCCCACGTTTCAAGCCGCCCCGCCCGCCGGTCCTCCCGAATGATCTCCGCCTTGGACCTCTCAATCCTTAAACTTCCCGCCCGCCAAGCTTGACGCATCAACATATGGTGTGGTACGTCCACGACAGGCCCAATTAGTTGATTGGTGCCCCACCGCGTATGCGCTGCCAGAAGTGCGGTTGTTTGGAAGATAAAGTCATCGATTCTCGTTCCTCTAAGGAAGGGGCCACGATCCGCCGCCGTCGCGAATGTCTGCAATGCGGGCACCGGTTCACCACTTACGAAGAGATCGAGCACGGTGAATTGATGGTGGTAAAGCGCGACGGCCGGCGCGAACC
The DNA here is from genome assembly GCA_031362805.1 of bacterium. GTDB lineage: Bacteria > Verrucomicrobiota > Verrucomicrobiia > Limisphaerales > RI-55 > RI-55. The sequence goes on along the minus strand of JANLTG010000197.1, from coordinate 30,822 downwards.
CTTCTCCCGCGACAAGCTGCTGAACGGCATCACGAAGGCCTGCCAGAAACGGCCGGTGAGCCCGGAGGAGATCGAAAACCTCGTGGGTGATATCGTGGCGGACATCAGCAGCAAGTTCGAGCGCGAGGTGCCGGGGGCCGAGATCGGCGAGCGGGTGATCAACGGCCTGCGCAAGATCGATGACGTGGCCTTCGTGCGCTACGCGAGCGTTTACCGGCGGTTCGAGGAGGCCACGCAATTTGTTCATGAAGTCAACAAACTGGAGCAAGGCACATGATACAACTTCATCCCGACTACCTCATGTTCGAGCTGCCGAATGGCGAATCGGTTCCCTGTTCGGCCGAGACCGTGACGTTTGAATTGATCGGCGAAGCGGCCGGCAGTCTCGACCCGGAAGTGGTCAAGAACGCGGCGGCCGCCGTGCTCCATTACTTCCAGCAGGACCTCAAGCGCGACTGCGTTTCCGTGGGGGAGTTTTCCGAGGCCTTGGAAGTGGTCCTGCGCGGCTTCGGTTTCAAAGTGGAAACCGCGTGCTCGGCGAAACCGCAGGCGCCCGCCACGGTGGCGGACCTTGATTCACTCGCGAAAAATGCCGCCAGCTACGGGGAGCTGTTTTTCTTCGCGCAGTTGCGGGATGAGCTGCGGCGCAAACTTCCCAAGCCGGGCGAAGGGGAGCTGCATCTGCGCGGCCTGCGGCCCTGCGTCAAACACCTGATCGGCGCCATCCGTTGGTCGCCCCGCTGCGAAGGCCTGAGCGATCGCATCGTCGATTACGTCCGCGACTTCCTTTCCCGCGAAGTGTCCGCCGCCGACTGCGCGGTCGTGATCCGCTGACGTTCTTCCTACCACATTTCAATTTGAGCGCCCGACCGGGAGGGCTACACTCGACCCCACGCAAATTTGTATGAGCCAAACTATTTTCGAGAAGATTGCCGCGCGGGAGATTCCAGCGGAGATCGTTTATGAAGACGCCCAGGTGCTGGCTTTCAAAGACATCAACCCGCAGGCGCCCGTCCACATCCTGATCGTGCCCAAGAAGCCGATCCCCCGCATTGGCGACGCTGGTCCCTGGGATAACAACATGCTCGGGCACTTGCTCACCAAGGCGGCGGAAGTAGCGCAGATGGTCGGCCTGGGTGAGTCGGGCTTTCGACTCGTCATCAACAATGGCCCCGACGCTGGCGAGTCGGTGCCTCACTTTCACTGTCACCTCCTGGGTGGGCGCAAGCTGAAGTGGCCGCCGGGTTAGGCGTGGAAAATCGCGCCGCATTTTCTCTGATGACGACCGCGCCTTTCGCAGTCCAAAGCCCATGACCTCAGCGCCGCCCGCCCAAATCTCTTTGCCGGGCACGGACTACGCGGACACCCACGGATCAACCGCCGGCCTGCGGGTCACTCTGGACGGGAAGTTCTTTCGCCTCGGCCGCCAAAAGTTCCCCGTGAAAGGCGTCGCCTACGGGCCCTTCGCCCCGAACCCGGCGGGTGAACCATTTGCGGGTCCGGAGCAGACTGAGCGCGATCTGGTTTCAATCCGGCAATTGGGCGCCAACCTCGTGCGGGTGTATGAACCGCCACCGGTCTGGTTTCTCGACCTCGCCCTCGCGCACGATCTGCGCGTCTTCATTGATGTCCCGTGGAACAAGGATCTCTGCTTCCTCGACCGGCACGAAACCCAGCGGGACATTCGCGACACCCTGCGCGGCAAACTGCGCCCGGTGCTCGGGCACAAGGCAATCTTCGCCGTGAGCGTGGTCAACGAACTGCCCGCGGATGTGGTGCGCTGGAGCGGTGCCCGGCCGGTCGAGGAGTTCATTGATTCGCTCGTTGATGCGGTGAAGATGCTGGATGCCGGCACGCTGTGTACGTTCGGCAATTTCCCGCCCACGGAGTTTCTGCGCCCGCGCCTGACCGACTTCTCGTGTTTCAACGTTTACCTGCACCGGGCGCGGGTGTTCGAGAATTACCTCGCGCGCCTGCAAATGCTCGCCGACAGCCAGCCGCTCATCCTCGGCGAGTTCGGCATGGACTCGTTGCGCGAAGGCGAGGCCGCGAAGTGCGCGCTGCTCAGCTCGCAGATCGAGGCGAGTTTCCGGCAGGGCCTGGCCGGCTGCATCGTCTACGCCTTCACCGATGAGTGGTTCAAGGACGGCCGAAATGTCGAAGGCTGGGAGCTGGGGCTTGTCACGCGCGCGCGGGAACCCAAGCCCTCGTACTTCGCCGTGCAAGGGCAGTTCCGCTCCGCCCCGCCGCCCATCGCTCCGGCCGTGCCCAAGGTTTCGATCGTCGTCGCCAGCTACAATGGCGCGCGCACGCTGGTCGCGTGCCTGAAGTCGTTAACCACGCTGAACTATCCGCGCTACGAAATTCTCCTGGTGGATGATGGCTCGGATGATGACACGCACCGGATCGTGTCGAGCTTTCCGGACGTGCGCTACGTTCATCAATCGCACAAGGGGCTTTCAGTGGCGCGCAACACCGGCATCGCTGCGGCCCGGGGCGAGATCATTGCCTTCACCGATGCCGACTGCCGGGCGGACGAAGACTGGTTGCACTACACCGTGGGCAGCTTGTTGCAGAGCGATTATGTCGGCATGGGCGGCCACAACTTCCTGCCGCCCGAGGATGGGCCGATCGCGGCGGCCGTCATGGCCTCGCCGGGCGGTCCCGCGCACGTGATGCTCACCGACCGGCTGGCGGAACACATCCCCGGCTGCAACATGATCTTCTACAAGTGGGCGCTGGAAGAGATCGGCGGTTTTGATCCGTTGTATCATCGCGCGGGCGACGACGTGGATGTGTGCTGGCGGCTGCAACAAAAGGGTTACCAGATCGGGTTCAGCCCCGGCGGCTTTGTCTGGCATTACCGGCGCAACACGGTGCGCGCGTACCTCAGCCAACAGCAGGGCTACGGCGAAGCGGAAGCCATGCTCGTGCGACGGCACCCGGAGTACTTCAACGCCTTCGGTGCGAGCATGTGGCAGGGCCGGATCTACGGTGCTTCCAACCGGGCGCCCACCTTTCGCCGGCCGATGATTTACCACGGCATTTTTGGCGCGGCGTGGTTCCAGACGCTCTACCAGGCGACGCCGGTGACGATGCTCATGCACACCACCACGCTTGAGTATCACGTGCTGGTGACGTTGCCGCTGGTGTTTCTGTCAGCCGCGTGGCCGCTGGTGGCTCCGCTGGCCATCACGAGCCTCGCCGTTTCCATCGGCACCTGTTTCATGGCGGCGGCGCAGGCCACGCTGCCTCCGGCCAAGGAACGCTTCTGGTCGCGGGCACTGATCACCATCCTGTTCTTCCTGCAGCCGATCGTCCGGGGCTGGGCGCGTTATCGCGGCCGGCTGACCCAGCGCACCATGCCCGAGGCCGTGACGAGCTGGCTGCAATCGCTCGAATACCAGGCTTCCGAGGCCCAACGCGAAGTCCGTTATCTGACCGCGCAAGGCGTGACCCGGCTGGCTTTGCTCGAAGCCATCCTGCAACGGCTCGACGAGCAGCAGTGGCAGCACAAGGCCGATGCCGGTTGGAGCGCCTACGACGTCGAGATCTACGGCAATCGCTGGTGCAGCCTCCAGCTCATCACCGTCAGCGAGGCGTCGGGCGAAGGGAGCTACCGTATCAAGTGCCGCCTCACGACCGTCAGCTCGCTGCTCGCCAAGCTCACGCTCTGGACCATGCTCTCCATCGTCGGCATGTTGCTCATCGTGCTGGCGCGCGAATTTCCCTGGGCCTGGCTCAGCCTGCTCATGCTGCCGGCCTTCACGCTCTTCCTCGACAAGCAGCAGCGAAACCTTCGGCGGCTCGTGGCTTTGTTCCTCGACGACATCGCCCGCCGCAACGGATTGGTGAAGCTCGACGAAGCCAATCAACCGATCGCCAGTTGGGCGCATCCGTCCGACAATTCGTTGCCTCCGGAACAATAATCTTGCTCCGCTTTCTCGCCGTCGTACGGTTCGCCGTCACATGCTTCAGTATCTCGATCTTCTCCGCCACGTGCTGGCCCACGGCACCGTCAAGACCGACCGCACGGGCACGGGCACGCGCTCCGTGTTCGGCGCGCAGACGCGCTTTGATCTCGCGGCGGGTTTTCCCGTGCTGACGACGAAGAAGTTGCATCTGCGGTCCATCATTCACGAGCTGCTCTGGTTCCTGAAAGGCGACACGAACATCAAATATCTGAACGAACACGGCGTTTCCATCTGGGACGAATGGGCGAACGACGAGGGCGATCTCGGCCCGGTGTACGGCAAGCAATGGTGCGCCTGGGAAACGCGCGACGGCCGGGTGATCAACCAGATCGACGACGTGATCGCGCAGATCAAGAAGACCCCGGACAGCCGGCGGTTGATCGTCAGCGCATGGAACGTCGGCGACTTGGACAAGATGGCACTGATGCCCTGCCACGCGCTGTTTCAATTCTACGTGGCGGACGGGCGGTTGAGCTGCCAGCTCTACCAACGCAGCGCGGACCTCTTCCTCGGTGTGCCCTTCAACATCGCCAGCTACGCGCTGCTGACGCTGATGTTCGCGCAAGTGTGCGCGCTAAAACCCGGCGAATTCGTCCACACCTTCGGCGATCTGCATCTCTATTCGAATCACCTGGAGCAGACGAAGCTGCAACTGACGCGCGAGCCAAAGGCCTTGCCGACGATGAAGCTGAACCCGGCCGTAACAAGTATCCACGACTTCAAGTTCGAGGACTTCGAGCTGGTTGGATACGATCCGCATCCCGGCATCAAGGCGCCGATCGCGGTTTGAGATTGGAGCTGGAGTTCAAGCTTCAGCTTGGCTTCCAACCGATTGCAGATTTCGCCTTTCGGTCCAGCGGCTTTGGGCTACAGTCCTGACAACTTGATCCCGCGCTATTCGAACGACCAACCCAGTTACTGATATGGAACCAATCTTCTCCCCTCTCCCACAAATCAACCGAATCGCCGCGCTGATTGCCGGGCTGTTCCTTGCGCTGGCGACTGCGTGGCAGGCGGGGGCTCAAGTGAGCCTGGTATCAGCACAGCCTCCCAATGGGGCGACGGATGTGCCGGTTAGCGCTTCGATGGTCTTTACGTTTAGCGCCCCCATCGACGAAACATCGCTACTAGTCACCGCACAAGGCGGATTCCTCACTGGCTCGCTTGTATTTAGCGCCAATGCCGCTGCGACGAGCTTCAGTCCGAGTTGGAACGAAACGTTCACGGTATTGACATTGAGTTACGCCGGTGACCTGCCTAGTGGCGCCATCGTCTCCTGGACCATCAATCCTACGACTCGCATCTTTCCCTTGATGACCGAGGACGCCGACCCGGTGCCGCTGACCAGCGGAAGTTTCACCACCGCAGGCGGCGGCTGTGATCCTGACGGCATACCGGACGATTTGGGCAATGTATCGCTGTTCAAGGTATTAACCTATCTGCAAACCAGCACGACGGCACCTGTTCCCAAAACGGACGAATTGCCCGCGTTCTACGCCTCGGTGAGTTCACCGGTTGTCAACGGAGTTACCGGAGCGACTCTTACACGACCGGGTAATGTGAACACGGTTATGACACCGTTGTTCGGGACGTTTTTCACGTCCGCTGAGTTCAATACTCAAGCCGAACTCGATGCGGGTTACCCCAATGGCAGTTACTCATTCTCGCTGAGCCGCGACAGCGGCGGCCCAGCTGTCTTTCAAATGCAAATGCCCGCCGCCAGTTCGTATCCGCCCATCCCGCAGGTTTCAAACTTCACCGCAGCTCAGGCTGTTGATCCTGCGTTGAACTTCACGCTGAACTTCAACGCACTCACAGGCGCGACTGGCAGCGACTATATCGGCCTAACCATTTCGGACACCACCACCACCATCTTGTCCGCGCCGGACTTGTGCGTGCCCCTGCCCTTGGCGAAAACCGCCACGTCTTTCACCATCCCGGCCGGCACTCTGGAGGCGGGCAAGACTTACACGGTGCGACTGACATTCGCGCGGACTTTTTACTCCAGCACGACGGCACCGCCGGACTTCGCCTCGTTCGGTGCCCTGCAACGGCAGACGGTGCTGACCATTGCCACGACCGGCGGCGTGGTCGTGCCGCAGCCGCAAGTCACCGGCGCTGGCTTTCAAGGCGGCTTCTTCGCCTTCAACGTCGGCAACCTCGTGGCCGCGACGACTTACCAGATGCAATACAGCACCACGCTGCTGCCGGGAAGCTGGCAGAACGTGCAGGCGGTCACCACCGCCACGCCGCAACCCATCTTCGACCTGGACTCTAACGAAAACACCGGCCAGCGGTTTTACCGGGTGATCAAACCGTGACGAGCCGCTGGCGGCCGATTTGAAAATGCGAAAAGCCCGCCAATCCGGCGGGCCTTTCGTTTTGATCATTCCCGAGGGGTGCTCAACTGCCCTTCACGTCGTAGCAATAGAGCAATTCTTGATCGCGCAGGTAGAGCTTGCCGTTGACGACGACCGGGTGAGTCCAGATGCGACCCTGCGGTTTGCGCTTGCTGGTCTTGGGCGCCAACTCGAAGCGGCTGATTTCCTTCCAGGCGACTGGCGAGGCTTCCACCAAGGCGACGATGCCCTTTTCTTCGCTGAGGCAATACAACATGCCGTCCGCGAAATGGACCGCGCCTTTGCCTAGATCCGTGTTACGCCAGACTTCCTCGCCGGTCTTCCAGTTCTGACATACCCAGCCGGACTGGGGATTGTCGGAGTGACCGTAAAGATGGTCCCCGATTTTGATCACCCCGCCGTGATGATTCTTCATCACCGTATTCTGAAACACTACGTTGGCGGATGAACTGTCCGGCGCGATCTTCACCGCCATGCACCCCACCTGATAACCGGCCGACACGTAAACCTGTCCGTCCGCATAGATCGGCGTGGGAATTACCGCCACCCTGCCCGGAAAATCCGCCTGCCACAGGACCCTGCCACTGGCCGCTTCGACGCCAAACAGCTTCTTTTCGGTCAGCTTCACGTACTGCCGCTTGCCGCCGTGCTCGATCACGATGGGCGAGGAGTAATGGGTTCGCTCAACAAGTTTCTCCGTCTGCCATTTGGTCTTCCCAGTCAGTTTGTCCAGCGCGGCGAGCATGGCCTTGGAGCCGCCCGGCGTGCAGACCACTAGATCGCCATCCACCAACACGGACTCGGTGTAGCCCCAATCTTGAATAGCACCGCCGAATTCGGTCACGAGCGATACCGTCCAGACCGGCTTGCCGGTGCTCACCTCCGCGCAGATCAGGTCGCCGCGCGCACCCAGGGCATAGACGCGATCGCCATCGACGGTGGGTGTGCCGCGGGGACCGTCGCCCCAGTTGTTTTCATATTTGGCGCCGACCTTCGTGGTCCAGAGTTCCTTGCCCGTGTTCGCATCCACCGCGATGAGGAACTCGGTGTCGTTCCGCAGGCCCATGGTGAAGAGCTTGCCGCCGACGATGGAAAAACCGGAGTAACCCAGGCCAACATCTTCGTTCAGCCAGGCGCGCTTCGGCCCGCCTTCAGGCCATTTCTTCAGCAGCCCCTTGTCGGGCGAATGATCGGTGCGATCCGCGCCGCGCCATTGCGGCCAGTCGGCGGCGGAGGCGTTAACGGTCAACAGGCCAACCAAGGCGGCCGCAAGAGTCAGGGATTTCGTGAGAAGTTTCATGGTTTGCGTCGAGAATCGACTTTGCAGAGGACGCTTAGAATTACTTGCCGGTTACCGGGCTGACGAATTGTTCGGCCTCAAGCTCAATCAGGGGCAGCTTCATCGAGGGCTTGCCGCCATCCTTTTTGTCGAGATTGACCAGCAGGTCGGCCTCGGTCACTTGCGAAGCGACGCCGGTCGCGGGCACCTCGGCTTTGGCAGTCCAGAGGATGGCGTTCAGCACGAGCTTGCGGAACTGGTCGTCGCCCCAATTGCGATGGTGATGTGCGCCGGTCCAGCCGAAGCCCCGGCCGCCATTGGGGCGTTCATAGGCCCAGGCGACGTGTTGTGGTTCCTTCTTCTTCACCGCTTCGCGCACGGCGGGATTGCCCGAGTGTTCGCCGTCCGGACGCTCCATGGTGCTCGCCGGCGCCACGGCGGTGAGGATCGGCGTCACGCCCTTCATGCCTTCGCGGAAGCGCATGTGAAAATACCATTCGTCATTGATCGCGAACGGCTTCACGCCGCGCGTGATCGGGTGCGTGGGCAGCTTCGAAAAATTCGCCGTCCAGTGCGGGTTCACCGACCAGTGCGACTCGAAGTAACCGCCGATCCAGTCGAGGAATTCCGGACCTCCCTTGTCCTTGGGCACCTCAACGCCGTAATGCAACGCCACCAAGCCCGCGCCCTTGTCCATATATTTGCCAAGCGTCTTCAGGTTGTCGCCTTGAATGGCCGGATGACCCCCACCGCCATCGGCGAAGATCACGATCGCGGCCGCGCCTTCAAAGACCGATGCATCGCTCGGAAAGCCGTTGGACACAACGATCGTCTGGAGGTTTGGAATGCCGGCGAGGGACTTCTGGAGCAACAGACAACCGGCGCGATGCTCATGATCACCGGGCGCGTGACTCGGTGTGCCGGCGACGAAGACGATTTTCCTGGCGTCCGCGCTGTTTGCCGTGGCGGTGAATAAGAGCGAACTGGCCAGTGTGACGGAGAAAAGACAACCAAGCTTGGATTTCATTGCGAAAAGCATAGGCCTCTGACGCAGACTGACGCCAGCGGATTCAGGGGTACAAGAAAGAGGCGGCATTTCTGCCGCCCCTTTCGCCAACTTTGCAAACGCAGGCTGAAGAAACGTTGCCCGCGCAGCGTTACTTGCCCGCCTTGATCCGGATGTCTTTGAACTGAACGGTCATCACCGGGCCAACGTGGATCTGGAGCGCGAGCACGCCGGACTTCGCTCCTTTGTCGGGTTGCTCATCGGTCACGTCGGCGGTGAGATTGCCGTTGATGAAGTGCTGGAGGTGGTTGCCCTTGGCGATGACGACATAGTCATTCCATTGCTCATTCTTGATCGCCGCCTGCAATTCCTCTGTCGTCTTGCCGGTGGTGCCCGCGACTTCGACCTTGCTCTTGTCGCCGTCGGCCTTGATCACCGTCTTCTGGCCGCGCTGGGCGAGGATCCCACGGCCACGTTCTTCATAGAGAATGCCGGAGTAGGTCGTGCCCGCCTCGAAGTCCGCCTGGTAGCCAGCGACGATTGGGCCGAACTCGCCCTCGCTCTGGACCTTGCTGCGATACTGGATGCCCGAGTTGCCGCCGACGATCTTGTAGGAGAGCCGCAGCTCGAAGTCCGCGACATCGCTGTTGGTGTAAACGAGGAAGGTGTTGTGCTTGAGCTTGGTGTCCGGCGCTTCACCGGTCTTGCCGGTGATGGCACCGTCCTGAACGGACCAGAGCTTCGGGTTGCCGCGCCAACCGGTGAGGTCTTTGCCATTGAACAGGCTGGTGAAGCCGGGCTCGGCAGCGGAGGCGGAGAACGACAAGCTGGCTACCAGCAGGAAAAGCAGATGTTTTTTCATGATCTTGAGTTGTTGATGATTCACTTCTTCCCAAACGCCTTCTTCAAAAACTTCACGCCCTTGGTGGCGATCTCGTTGCGGGTCGGCTCCATCTTGCGCCAGATGGCGGCGGCGCGGGCGATGACCTTCACGTCGGTCGTGAACGACTCAATCACCACGTCCTGGTTGTACCTGATCGACTTGAGCGCGGCGACGATCGGCTTCCAGTCGATGTGATCGTTGCCCGGCGTGCCGCGGTCACTGCCGCACGCGTGGAAGTGCCCGAGGAGCTTGCCGGCCTTCTTGATCGCGGCGGCCTGGTTCTTTTCCTCGATGTTCATGTGGAACGTGTCGAGGTGCAGTTTCACGTTCTTCGCCTTCACGGCGCGTAACAGCTTGAGCCCTTGATCACAGGTGTTGAGGAAGTCCGTCTCGAAGCGGTTCAACGGCTCGACACAGATATCGACACCGCGCGCCGCCGCGTAGGCCGCGAGTTCTTTGAGGTTCTTTACCACGAGCTCGAAGTGTTGCTTCTTCACCGCGTCCTCGTGCGCACCGGTCAAGCCGACCACGGAATACACCGGCCCAATCACGCGCGGGCAACCCAGGATGGCGGCCTGGTCAATGATCGCCTTGATGTAGGCGACGCCCGTGGCCTGGTCCTCGGGCGAGCCGCGCAGATCGCGACCCGGTCCCATGCACGCGCAGACCGAGCCGATCGCCAAACCCTGCTTGTCGGCGGCGGCCTTTACCTTGGCGGGATCGATATGTGATGGGTCTTCAATGGGGATCTCGATCGTGTCGAAACCCCACTTCTTGAAAGTTGGGAACAGCTTCACGCTGTCGGTGGTGAACGGGGAGGTGAACAGGAAAGTGTTGATGCCAATTCTCATAACGCGGTTTGGTGGTGAGCGGCGAAGCTAGGCAAAGCCCGCCGAAGGGTCAAAGGAGAAAACGCGCACCCTTGCGCAAAAGCCGCAGCGCGTTTGGGGTCGCCACCAGCGTCTCTTTCGGCTAGTGGTTTCTTATGCCGCCGATCCTCCAAGCCCTGATCGTAAGCGCCAGCCTCGGCGCGTTGATCGGCACCATCCGCCAGTGGGGCAAGCAGCACGAGGAGCAGTCCGCCGACGGATTTGCCGGCGTGCGCACCTTCACGCTTTGGGCGCTCCTGGGCACGAGCTCCGCCGCCATCTCAGCCCAGTTTGTTCCGGCCGCGTTTGTCGCGACGCTCTTGCTGATTGGGGGTCAGCTCATCCTGCGGGGCGTCTTCGGGCGGGTTGATTTCAAGATTGGGTTTACCACGACGGCGGCCTCGTTGCTGACGTTTCTGATGGGCGGCCTGGTCTACTGGGGCGAAACCCAGGCGGCGGTCGTGCTCTCCGCCGGCACGATGCTGTTGCTGGGGTTCAAGCAACCGATTCATGCCTGGACCCGCAAGTTCACCGAGGCTGACATCCGCTCGACGCTGCAGTTCGTCGCCATCACCGGGGTGATCCTGCCCTTGGTTCCAAATCGCGGCTTCGGCCCTTACGACGCGTTCAATCCATTCGCGATGTGGCTGATGGTTGTGCTGATCTCAGGGTTGGGCTTCGTGGGTTACCTGCTGATGCGCATCATGGGCGCCGGCACGGGCATCGCGTTGACCGGACTCGTAGGAGGCCTTGCTTCCAGCACCGCGACGACGTTGACGTTCAGCCGGCGCAGCCGCGAAGACCCGGCGGCCAGTTCCGGCTATGTGCTGGCCGTCGTGCTGGCGAGCACGGTGATGCTGGCGCGGGTCGCCGCCGTTTCCCTGGTGCTCCAACAAAAGCTGTTTGCCGTCGTTTGGCCGGCGCTGCTGGCGATGGCTCTGCCCGGAATTTTCTACGCCGCGTGGGTGCTGTTGATTCGCCGATCACAGATGAAGCTGATTGAAGCGCCGGAGCTGAAGAATCCCCTCAGCCTGGTTACCGCGATCAAATTCGCGGCGATCTACGCGATAGTTACCCTGGTTGTCCGCGCCGTGGCTGAAGAGGAAATTTCACAAGGAATGCTGGCGGTCAGCTTCTTCTCAGGCCTGACCGATATGGATGCCATCACGTTGAGCACCATCGATGCGACCAAGACCGGGGGAATGGGTGAGAGCCTGGCCGCCCGGTTGATCATCGTGGCGGTGATCGCCAACACGCTCGCCAAGGCCGCCATCGCGCTGCTCCTGGGGTCAACCACGATGCGGCGAAGCGGGGCCTTGATCTTTGGGCTGACGCTCGGCGCCGGGCTGCTGGCGCTCGCGATCTTCTGATCGGCCGTCAGCGTGATCAGCTAAGCGGCATTCATGGACTCGTTGCTCAACGGATGCGCGGCCTGGGCGTCCGCCGCGGCCAAGTCCACCACGTCGCATTCGCGCACGCTGTTCTGCAACGTGACGGCGGATTCCATCAGTGACTCGGCAATCTGCTTGAGGTCGCCCTTGATCTCCAAGGCGAGCATGCGCCGGGCTTGCGCCATCAACTGATCCACCGGCTGCTCCAACTGCCGGCGGAAACCATTGACGAGGGCGCGACCGGAACGGCTGCTTTGCAACGAGGCGTAGCGCGAATGCATCGCATCGCCTTCGAGGCGGCGGCGCTCCATCGATTCCACCTGAAGCGAGGTGTTGAGCTTGGAACGATCGATGGCGTTCTGCTGAACCTGTGCCTGGTGCTCGCGACGGGTGGCCTCGAGCTCCTTTTGCAGACGGATCTTCTCGGCTCCTTCGCGTTCCAGCAACACCTCATGCTCACGGGCGGTTTCACCGGCGGCTTGGAGGCGGCTTTCCAATTCCCGTTGCGTCCCATCGAAGGCCCGGCGGGCGTCTTCGAAGCTGGCTTGATACTGTTGCAGCTTGGCCGAGATATCGCCGGCGGCGCGCAGTTGTTCTTCGGCGAGTTCGCGGTCGGCGGACTCCTTCTTGAGGTCCGACTGCACCCGCGACAGCGCGAGCTGACGGTCGCTGAGCTGGACTTCGAGCTCCGAAACCCTGCCTTGAAATTCCTTTTCCAGATGCAGGTGTTGATCGAGCTCCTTGTGCAGCTCGCGCAATTGCACGGACAGCGACTGCGCGCGCTCCTCGAGCTTGCGTCGTTCACCGCGTTCGGTCGCGAGTCCCGATTGCAACTGCTCGATCTCCTGACCCCGGGCCTGGCCGAGGTCTTCGAGTTCGGCGATCCGGCTTCGATGCTCCTGTTCGCGCTGGCTGGCCTGTTGGAGCTGACCCTGAAGTTGTTGGGACTGGGCGATCAGACTCTCGCCGCGCAGTTCGATGCGGCGGCGTTCCTCGCGTTCGGTCTCCAGATGCTGGGTGACACGCACGAGGCTTTCCTCGCGGGCCCGGAGCTGTTGTTCGAGGTTGGCGATGCGCGCCTGGGTTTCCTTCTCCAGCCGCAGGCGCTCGAGGAGTTCCTCGCGCAACGATTCGATCTGCGTGGCCAACGAGGCGGCGCGCTGCTCGACATCCCGGCGTTGACCCCGCTCCGATTCATGGGCGGATTGCGAGGCCGCCAGTTCCTGCACGCGGGTGGCCAGTTCCTGCTCGACCTCGGTGATGCGCGCCTGGTTCTCCTTCCCGACCTCGAGATGCGTGTTCAGCTCGCGATGCAAATCCTGCATCTGGACCGACAGGCCGGCCGCGCGTTGCTCAATGCGCCGGCGCTCGCCCCGCTCCGTTTCCAAGTCCGAGGTCGTGCGCGCCAGCGATGAAAGGCTGTCGCGGACCCGGCGATCCATCGAGGCGAGTTCATTTTCATGCACCTGCTGACGGTCGACCATCACTGCGGCCTCGGAACGCAGCGTCGCGTTCTGGGCGGTCAGGTCGCGGCTCTGCTCCTCGCTTCGAACGCGGGCGGCTTGCGCCGACTCCGCTTCCGTGCGCACCAAATCCAGGTTCTGGCTCGTCTCGGCCAGGCGACCGGCGAGCTCGGCGCGTTGCTGGGCAAGCTCCTCGAGGCTCTTCTGGCCGCTGACGACGCGCTCCTTCAAATCATCCCGCACCTGCCAGAGCTGGGTGACTTCCTGTTCAAACTTGTTGGCCCGTTCGAGCTCGCGCCGATGCGCCGTCTCCGCCTGGGCAGTGGTGACTTCCGCCAGCGACAACTCCTGGCTCAGGTCGGCTTCACGCCGCTTTTGATTGGCGATCTGCAATTCAAATTCACCCCGCGCTTCAGCCCAGGCGCTGGCCTCGGCTGCCAGCCGGCTTTCCAGATCGGCTTTCTCCTGTGCGATTTTTGCCGCCGAATCGCGTTCGGAAGCGAGCCTCGCCCGCAGCTCCTCACAGATCACCTGGGTTTCCGCGAGCCGCGTTTCCAGCCGGTTGCCGCGTGACTTCGCTTCGGCCAGCGCGCTCTGCTCGCTTGCCAGTTGCGTCTGCAGGCCGTCGTGCGTTTCGCGGAGACTCGTCAGCCGAGCCGTCAAGTCGGTGCTCCGAACGGTCGCTGCTTCCGCATCTGTTTTGAACTGGGCAGCTTCAGCCGTTATCGTCGCGAGCTTCCCGGTGAGCAACGCCTCGGATTGCTGCTTCGCGAGCCCGAGCTTCTGGTAGGCATCGCGAGTGTTGGCCAGTTCGCCGGCAGTCTGCTTGAAATTCTTTTCCAGCTCTTTCCTGGCTGCCAGGGCCTCGTGGGAGCGCTTGGTTTCCGATTGCAGCCGGATTTCCAGCTCCTGACGGCCCTTCTGAAGCTTGTTGAGCTCGCCGGAGAGATGCTGATTGCGGGTGGCTTCGTCCGCCAATTTCTGGTCGGCGACCGTGGCCTGCTGGCGCGCTTCGCCCAGCTGGCGGGCGAGTTCGATCTCCACCTTCTTGTGCTGCTCGATGAGCGCCTGACGGCTTGTCCGGGATTGTTCAATCTCGGATTGTGCCGCTTGCAATTGTTGTTCAAGCGCGACGCGAGACTGAGTCGCCGCCTGAACGCGCTGTTGTTCAGCCTGCAGCCGGGCATCCAGTTCCTGGCCGGCTTTGCGGAGCTGGCCCAGCTCGGATTCCAGTTGTTGACTGCGCGCGATCTCGGCCCGGGCTTTCTCGTCGGCGATGGCGGTGGCGTGCGTCGCCGTTTTCAATTGTTCTGTCAGCTCGGTTTGAATCCGTTCCCGCTCCGTGGTCAGCTCGCTGATCTTCGCGCGGGCCAGGGGCAGTTCCTCTTCCAGCTTGAGCAAGCGCTGTTCGAGATCGGCCTTCTGTTCCCCGGCTGCGACCGACAACTGCGTTTGTGACGAAAGTTTGTTGTCGAGCTCCGCCTCCAGGCGGGCGAGCTGCACTTCCAATGCCTCGCGGCGCGCGGCTTCATTCCTGGCCAGTTGTTCGGCCTGGGCGATGGCGGTGCGGGACTGTTCGAGTTGAGCGGCGGTTTGCTGCCAGCGGGTTTCCAGTTCGCTTCGCTGACTTTGCACTTCGGCGGCGGAGCGCTTCTCCCCCGCCAGTTGTGCGTCCAGTTCTTCCTGCGCCTTCCAGAGGGCATCCAGCTCTTTCTGAAGTTGCGCCTTGCGTTCCGCTTCTTCGAGGCGGGCCGCGTCCGCGGCGGCGGCGGCGGCTTTCAACTGCGACAATTGTTCCTCAAGCCCGGCCGCCAGGGTGGTGCGTTCCGAGGCGAGTTGATGTTGTTCAGCCAGGGCCGTTTCAAGTTTCTGTTCGGCAGCGGCCAGTTGTTCTTCGAGCGCTGCCTTGCGCTGGGCGTTTACGGTCGCGGTTTGCAGCTCGGTGCTCAGGCGGGCCTCCAGATCACCCTGCGCCTGGCGCAACGCCGCGAGTTCCTGCTCCAGTTGCTCGGCCCGTTGGGCATGCTCGCGTTGGGCGAGCTCGTTTGACTCGCCGGCTTCGCTGGCGTTGGCCAGTTTGGCCTGCAGCTCGGCTTCCAATTGCTGCCGGGCGCCTTCGAGATCCTGCTTGGCGGCCATGGCCAGTTTCAATTCCTGTTCGAGCTCCTGCAGGCGGACTTCGAGTTCAGCCTTGTTCCTAAACTCACCTTCGCTCTCCTCCTGCGCGGCGGCGAGTTGCTTGATGAGTTCCTCCTGCGCCTGGCGCAATCCGGTCACCTCATCCCGCAGGACGCTGGTGTCGCCCGTGGCCGCGCCGCCCTGGGTGTGCAGATTGGCTTCGAGTTGCTCGCGCTGCGTGCGCTCCTGCTCCAACTGCGCCCGAATCGCGTCCAGCTCCATCTCGTCTTTGAAGATGCGCGCGGTCAACGTCTGCCGCTCCTGCTGCTTGGCCTCCAGGGCCGCCCGCAACGAATCGGCTTCGGTGGAAAGCTCTTCCAAGCGGGTTTGGAGACTCGCCAGCAATTCGTGGGGCAAAGGAATGACCGCTTCGCCTTCGGCCTTCGCCCCGCCATCCAGCTGGATGGGTTGCGGCGCCTGCCCCACCATCAAGTCCTGCACCATCTGTTCGAGCTGCTGCCGGTGCTCGCGCTCTTCATCCAGCGCGGTGCGGATCTGATCCAGCTCGAGTTCGTTGTTGAAAATCCGGCTGACGAGCTTCTCGCGCTCCTGTTGTTTTTTCTCGAGCTCTTCCCGCAGATTCGCCAGCTCCTGGGAAGCCCCCACTTCCACGGCCGCAGTGATGGCGCTGCCTTTGAAGCGTGACCGTGGCAGCTTGGGCGTTTTCATCTCGCTCGGATCCGTCGGCATCATCGAGTCGCCGAACTGCGCCACAGCCACCGAGTCATCGCCGAAGCGAACCTCGGCACTCGCCGCGGCCGCGGACGTGGCCGCTGCTTCGGGTTGTTTGCCGGCAAGACGTTTCTTGAGGGCCAGGCTGAGGGCTTTGACGGACAGTTCCATAAAGATAAAAGGCTTGGTGATGACCTCGTCGTCGGCGTTGACCGCGACCTGTGACCGCGTCTCGAAATCACTGACACCGCTGACCAGGATCACCGGGGTGTGGGCGTTCTTGGACTTTGCGCGCAGCTTGGTGGCGAACTCCGGGTCGGTGGACGCGCCGGGTGCCAGATGCACGATCACGAGGTCGGCTTCGTTGCTGTCAAAGTAGCGCAGCACGACCGAGGCATGGGCGAAACACTCGAACTTGAAACCCACCGAACGCAGCGCGCTGCAGACAACCGAGCGCGACACCATGTCGTTGTCGGCGACGGCGGCGGAAAGTTCCAGGGGCCCAATATCGTCGTCCGCCGGGTTGGCGGCACAGAGCCGGACCAGCACCTCGACCGCATGGGTGACGGTGCGCTGGGTGGATTCGGTGGCGCATTCCGGCATTTCATGCAGCACTTTTAGCAGGGAGTGAAGGGCGGAGACGAGGCGATGCAATCCGGGCTGGGACGAGCCGCGCGCCAGGCCAAGCACCGGCTGCACTTTGCCGCGCAACTCGCCGAACACTGCGGCCCGGCCGGTGTTCCCTTTCGCCTGACGCAACACGTCGAGGTGCATTGCCACGCGCCCGAGCGCCTCCAGCAGCGAGGCCCGGCTCGCTGCTGATTCCGGAGTGCGAGTTAAATCAGTGGCCCGGATCCAGGCGGTATCATCTTCCCCGCGCCGACCGGCAAACGCATTCCCCAGTTCGGTCACCAGGTCGTCCAGCGGTGTAGTGGTTTCCACGAACAGTCGCGTGGCGCCAGCCTTCATCGCCTTCTTGACCGAGCGCGAGGTCGACGAACTGGAAAACGCAAAAATCGGCAGCTTGGTTGCACCGGGATCACGCCGGATGCCCTTGATAACCGCGTCGCCCGCATCCTCGTCGATCATCAAATCCAGCACAACCGCATGCGGGTCGAACGAATGCAGCTTCTGCAACGCAAGCTCGCCACTTGAAGTCACTGCCACTTCGAAGCCAGCAAGACGGAGCCGGCTTGAGAGGTTCAGGTGCAGCATCGAATCGTTGACAATCAACAGAACACGGCTGTGCAACGATTCGGTGCAGTTCAAGGAGGAGGAGGTTGAACCCCTGGACGCGGTTTCGAGTTGTTCGGATTCGATCACAGTAGTAGGCCTTGCGGCAGTTGGTGACGCACGGATTGGATCCGTAGCCGGCAGTGACCGGCAAAAACTGCAGCAACGCAAAGTTCTACAGGCAATGTCCATGCCGCAACTCACTCGGGCGGAGAATAGTCTCGAACAGCGGCTGCGCGCTGCGCCGCCGTCTCTCGACGCAATGGTTGCCGGGCGAAGTTGATGGGATCTGACCACGAAATCATCCGGCGGTTACAGGAACCGCAAGGCCACACCGCGCATTTCCCCAAGCGGCGCCTCGAGTTCAAAGAACGAATCCTGGACGGGGTGCCATTTTGAGACGGTGACTGTCCATTCCCTGCCTTCAACGGAAGCGCGCCCGCGCCGACACTGCGCGCATGAATCAATTTGACCCCGAAGACTTGAACCAATGACATTCGGACTCAGCCGACGCGACCGTTCCGAAATGAAATCCAACGACCCAAACTCTGACGCTGATGGATCGCACCTTGCCCAGATGCGCAACGACTACACGCAGGCAGAGCTGGACGAAACCAGCCTGCTGGCTGATCCGTTTGGCCAGTTCGAGGCGTGGTTCCAGCAGGCGTGCGCCGCCGGCGTGATCGAGCCTAACGCGATGAGCCTCGCCACGGCCAGTGCCTTCGGCCAGACCACGCTGCGGACTGTGCTCTGCAAGGGCTACGACCGGTCCGGTTTCATTTTCTACACGAATCTGGAGAGCACCAAGGCCACGCAGATCGCGGCCAACGCCAACGTCTCGCTGCTGTTTCCCTGGCTCAAGCTCGAGCGACAGGTGATCATCAACGGCACCGCCGAGCGCCTGAGCGCCGGGGAAGTGCTGAAGTACTTTGTGACCCGTCCCTTCGAGAGTCGACTCGCGGCCTGGACCTCGCAGCAAAGCAGCATCGTGACAACCCGCAAGCTGCTGGAAATGAAGTTTGCGGAGATGAAACGCAAGTTCGCTGACGGTGAGGTGCCGGTGCCGTCCTTCTGGGGAGGGTTCCGCGTGAAGCCGCGAACGATCGAGTTTTGGCAGGGTCGGCCGAGCCGGTTGCACGATCGGTTTCTTTACTCCCGCGGTGCAGACGACAGTTGGAAGTTTGAGCGGCTGGCCCCGTGATGGGGACCGCTGCGGAGCTTCAGCTTAGAATTCGTTCCACGAAATGATGGTATAACCCGCACCGGAATTCTGCCGGCCCAGCAATTCGTCGTAGTGGAATTTGAAGTGGCCGTTCATCTGGACTGTGTTCGAGACGCTTGAGCCGACGAAGTCGTAAACCGTGCTCCCACCACCGCCCAGTGAAAGGGCCGCGCTGGGGGCATAGATGGTCCCCGTGAAGGCCGCATTGCCACTGAAGCTCACGCTCTTGTTCGACGGCATCCCATAGTATGCAAAGTTGGTGGCACTGGCGCTCCCGTTGACGATTCCGTTTCCGCCCAACGAGGTGGAGGCGCCCGCCACGTAGAGTTTAAGGCTGGCGCCCGGCGCAATGACAATGCTCGAACTTCCTGAAAGCGAGACGTTGCCCGTAACGTAGAGGCGAGCATTGCCTTTCACCAACATGCGGTTGCCGGCACTACCGCTCATGCTAAAGCTGCTCATGGAGTAATCGCCACCAGACAGGACGTAGTTGTAATTCGTGCCAGTGACGTTGCCGGGAGCCGGCGGCAACCCAATCGCAAAGGGAGCGGTCACATCGGGAAAGCTCACGTTCATATCATCGCTCGAGTATCCAGGCTGAATGCCGTTATTGCCAGCCGCGAACCAGGCGATACTGCCCGCACCGCCATTCGAGCCGACACTGATGCTGCCACCAGGACCGGTTGATACCTTGCCATAGATGTCCGCGTTGCCGACGCTGAGTGAATTGACCAAGCCAGAATTGGTCGCGACATCGCCGTTATCTTTTCGCTTGCCGGGGTCATACGCACCACCGGTGCTGTAGAGGGGATTGCCGCTGTCGAAGCTATCCGTGGCGATATTGTTGCCATTCAGATTGATCTGGCCTTTCGCCACCATCGCTTTCATGTACATCGAGCCGCCCTGCGTTGTCACGCGGACGCGACGGTTCACAAATTCGTTGTTTTCCATGGGAATCTTGACGAAGCCGGTGGATTCGATGGTCGGCGGCGTGACGACGCTGATCCGCGTCTGGAAGCGGTCGCCGCCGCCCAAATCGCGGGATTTCTGATAGGCAGCGCCCGAAAGCGTCCAGCCGTTGTTCGCCATGGAGGTGGCATCCGTGCCTTTGGCCACCTGCGCCAGTGCTTCCTCGATGCCCGCTTCCAGCACCGGAATGGCGCGGTTCCAAGCCTGCGACCGGGCGATGGAGTAATTCTGCGTGGCCACCAACCGGAGGTAGCTGGCGACCGCCGCGCCGAGAATGGCGGTGGCGACCAACGTGACGAACAGGATGGTGCCCTGTTCCGACTGAAGTTTGCGGCGAATGGTTTTCATGGAGTTTACTGCTTGCGGATGACGATTTTGGCCGTCTGCACGTTTTCTGTGTTCATGGTCGTGCCGAGAATCTTGCGGGAACAGGACCAGGTGACGTTGATCAGCTTGGTGGTCGCGGCGGAGGCCGTCGGAAATTGATTGTAAGTGCCACCAACCGGGTTGCGCTGGAAGATGGCAAACGTGAGCTGGTCACACTCCGTGAGCAAAACGTCGCTGACCCCGCCTTTGATTCGGGACAACGTGCGGGCTTGCGGCGCATAGGCGTAACGCAGCGAGGAACCGTCAGCATCTTCAAAGGTCAGGCTGGTCGAAGTGCTCGCGGTCAACCGGTTCACCTGCCGGACATCCCGCGTGAGCCGGTCCAGCGCATTGCGGCTCTTGGCGTCAAGATCGGTGTAGTTCGCCAGCGCCGCGAAGCTGCGGCCGGAATAAATTCCGAGCACCGCCACCGCGAGAAAGATCAAGCTGCCCACCGCCAGGCTGACCAGAAACTCGACGAGGGTAAAGCCCGCGCGCCTCTTAGTAGATGTAGTTTTGTAGACCATTGCGAGTGACGTAGGTGTTCATCGAACGGCTGTGGGTGCGGCCACCGGCGGAGGTCCAATTGACACTGATGGTGACGCGCTTCATGTCCGCACTGTAAGTGTGGCCGCTGGGTCCATTGGCGATGGTGACCCGCCCGCTGTAAGCGACACCGCCCGTATTGCCGGTTGTTCCGCCATTGTCCCCAACCGGAGCGCTCGCAGTCTGCTGATAGGTCACATTGCCACCCGTTCCGCCGCCGCCGGTGGAGGTGGCGGTCGTCGCGCCACCACCGGTGGACGAGGGATCGTAATACTCCGTGAACGTCGCCGGGATGAATCCTGACGTATTGATCTGGTCCCACGAGTAGAGCCGGATCGTTTCCATCTTTTCCACCATCACCTGGGTGGCACGCAGATTCTCGCGGGCGTTGCCAATGATCGAAAAGCTCATCGACATCCCGGCGTAGAGCGAAACGAAGCTGATGCCAAAGACTCCCATCGAAACAATGGCTTCGATCAGGGTCGCTCCGGCTTGGTTCCGGCGGCGAAGGTGGTTTAGTTTTAGGCGCATGGTACGACGTGGTTCAAACCGATCAACGACCCAGTTAGCAGGCGCCCGTCCGGAGTCTGGCCTCCAACTCCATCCGCGCCCTGGGGCCAACAAAAAACCCGCTGATGATCAGCGGGTTAAACAGCATTTTCAGCAGTGATATTTTTATGGTCCTAGCGCAATAGAGCCATTTGGCTGGTGTTGCTGATGCGCGTAAAAAACGGCGGCTTGCGAGCGCCGGGAGAAGTTCAGTTTCTCCATCAAATTGCTCAAGTAGTTCTTCACCGTCTTGTCGCTCAGCTTGAGTTCAACCCCAATCTCCTTGTTCGTTTTACCCTCGGCCACCAGCGCAATCACCCGCCGCTCTTGGGGTGACAATAACCCCAATGTCACCTTGCTTTCATCAGTTTTGCCCGTGCGCGCGCGGTCGATGACCTTGCGGGTGACGGCCGGGTCGAGGATCGATTTGCCCTCCATGACTTCGAAGATCGAGCGGACCAGGAAGTCGGCGTTGAGCTCTTTCAGCAGATAACCTTCGGCCCCGGCCTCGATGGCATCCATCACCATGTCGTCGGTGTAATAGGAGGTCAGCATCAATACCCGGATACTGGGCAGTGTCTGGTGCAATTTGCGGCATACGTCGAGGCCTGAGCCGTCCGGCAACCGGATGTCCAACAAGACGACATTTGGAACTAGCCTGGGCACCACCTCCAGCGCCTCCGCGGCGGTCGCCGCTTCGCCCACGATCACCAGCTTCGGAAAGTTCTCCAGCAGTGTTTTAAGACCCACGCGGACCATTTGGTGGTCGTCAACGAGCACGATGCGGATCGGGTTTGGAATTTCGCTGCTCATATAGGTCATGCTTTGGGCAATACGATCACCAGCTGGGTTCCGGCATCCGGACCGGTGATTACTTGCAACTGCGCGCCCAAGTTCCTAGCTCGCGAGCGGATGTTCTGCAAGCCCCGCGACTCCCCGGGTACCATGGCGGGTTCATAACCGCAGCCGTTGTCCACGATTGCCACCCGACAGCCTTGTTCCGTTTGCTTGAGGCTGATGGCGATCCGCGTCGCACGCCCGTGCCGCAGGCTGTTGGAGAGCGCTTCTTTGCAGATGTGAAAGAGCTCGGTGGCCTCGCGGGAAGGCAGGGCGGCGGCGGTCGAAGAATCGATCTCCAGGGCAATCCGATCGGCCGCCTCGTCACCCAAGCCCAGCAATACGGACTTGAGCGCCGTCTTCAGCTCACGGCCCTGGATCGAGGCCGGTTCCAACCCGGTCAGGAACCCGCGGACATCCCGGATCACGTGGTTCAGCACCTCGCTCGTGATCGCCAGCTTTTCGCTGGCGTTGGCCGAGGAAGTGGCCGTCAGCCGCCGACATTCCTCGATGCGCATACCCACCGCGTAGATCGATTGAATGACCCCGTCGTGAAGATCCCGGGCAATGCGCGCCTGCTCACTCTCCGCGCGCACCAGTTGCGCGCGGTTGAACGCCAGGGTCGCCTCCATTTCGTCGAGGATCGTCTTCTGTCGCCGGTGTTGCCACCACCAGCCGGTTGCCGCCGTGGCGAACAGCAGCAACCAAAGTAAATCCCGGATCATGAACCCAGGCCCCGGGGCGGCCGCCGGCAAACCAACCAGAACCGCCGCCTCCGAGTTCGCCAGCCACACGCGGTTTATCGAACGCTCCAAACCGCCGCCCGCCACGTCCGGCAAACAGGCGCCGGTAAACTCGTATTCCGCGCCGATCTGCCACGGGAGTGCGCCCGCGACCTCGCTCACCGAAACCGCGACGGCGCTCGAACCCAGCTGCACCATCGCTTCCGCCCGGCCGGAACGAGGAGCCACAGTCGACGTCAGCCGGGCCCGGAACTGCACCCGTTCGCCCGGGAGGCATTCGCTGAGTTCGGCTGGTGAATTAATCTTCCGGGGCGCAACAGAAAGTTGCCGGTCGGTCTCCCGCCATTGCGCCTGCGTCAGCCTTGGTGAGCGACCGGTCGTCGAAGGAAAGCCGGCCACCTCGATCTCGCGGCCGACAGCGACCCGATTGGTTTGCGAGTTCTCCACCACCAGCGGCTGGTCCCCGTCACGGAGCGCCAGCCAGTGGCCCGGCATTTGAAAAGTGACCACGCCCCGCACGCGCAGCAGGTGTTCCTGTCGCCCGGCCCCTGGCCAATTGCCAAGTCTGGCAATGGAAACCAGCGGCGCGCTGAATGGGTCGCCCGCCGGCGCTTCGACCACCTCGACCTCGCGCAGGCTTGGGACGTAAAGTGTGACGTCGGTCGCCTTGCCTGTGCCCTCATAAAAACCCGCGCCGACGCCGCGTACTTTCACACGGGCATCGGTTAGATTGGGCAATGTTGATGGCTCTTGATCTTTAATGCGCACGCGCACAAAGCGCTCGCCGTCGTGGAGTTGCAACACCCGATGCAGCCACGCGCGGCCGTCCCACCGGACGACGCCGGACAACTCCACCCACTGGCCGTCCTCCGCGCCCGATTGAATCCTGCCGACACTGGCTGGCTGCGCGGCGGGAAGGTTGGTGACGCCGCCGGCCTCCAGGCTGGTTCCCACAATGATCGGTGAATACCGGCCGGACTGGGCGTGCCCCTTGATCGTCAGCGCTGTCCCGGAAACCAGCTTGGAAAGGTCAACGGCCGTATGAACAAAGATGCCGGCCGTGCCGTCGTGGACGAACAATAGTGCTGCGCTGGGCTCGACGAAGGTGACAACCGCCTTGGTCTCAATCGCGGGATTGGTTGCCAGCAATTCAACGGGCGCGGCGAAGATCTCGCGGATGGTGCGGGGTGGTGGCAGGGCGGCTTGCGCTTCAGCAGCGCCCACTGAAGGCGCCCAAACGATCGCGCCCAATAGCAACAGCGACGCGAGGCAGCGGTGGCCGGGAGTGTTCAGAGCGAAGCGTCGCATCGCCTCAGAGAAACAAGAAACCGTTCCGGGGGTCAACACTGCGGGACTATTTGAAGCCCTTGTTGTCCGCAGGTTTTGCCGGGGCGGTGCCCATGCCGGGCGGAATTTTCATGCTCCGACCGTTCCGGAAGTATTGCCACATCGCCTCGATCTGTTCCGCAGTGCTGCCGTGCAACACGTCCGCCAGCGGACTGCGTCCCGACTCGTCGAAGAACACGGGCATCTTGGTGCTGGGCTCGAGGGCGAGTGGATTGCCCAGCCAGCGCACAAAGTAATCGTGCTGAATTCGCTCGAAGGTCCACGCGAAGTTGATCCCCGCACTCTCGATCTCCGGCGTCGCCCCGGCCTTGCCAACCGCGTGACACGAGATGCACGAGAAGCCGCCCGTGGGCTGAACCAGCTTGAATCCCACGGCGGCGAGTTCTTCATCGATCGGCTCCGGTTCGGCGGGTGTCTTGGTGGGGAACCCGTGAATGCTGACCAGGCCACGGGCCAGTCCCTCGGCGCGCGTCGCGAAGCCCGGCATGCGTGCGGCCAGCCACGGCCGTGGTCTATCGCTGACCCGACCCGCGATGATCTCCGCGCCATACTCGGGTTTGATCTTTCCCCCCAGCAGACCCAGGTGCGGCACCAGCTCGAGCTGGTTGTTGTGACAACCCGCGCAATTCAGATTCACGATCTGCCGCGTGGCAAAGTCCGCCTCGACGTGGCGGCTGAGCGAATCTAATCCACCTTCCGCAAACTCCCGGATCGCCCGACGATCGTCCGCGGCAAATCCAAAGAAGGGAACCCGCGTGCCGGTCATCGGCCCGAGGGACAGGCAGCCGGCATCCCACATTTTCAGTTCCGTCATGCGCCGGGTTGTGAGCTGGTTCTCGAGCTCGAGCGCGTGACATTTCAAGCAACCGGTCGTCTGCACCAGATCCTGCCCCTTCGGCGCCAGCTCGGGCCGGGGCGCATCAAGCCGGTTGGTGGCCGCCTTGGAACTAAGAAAAGCCGCCACCTGGCCGGCTTCGGAATCGCTTAGTCGGAAGTCCGGCATGCGAATGGCCCCGAAATGTTCCGCCGGTTTCATCAGGAATCTCGCCAGCGCGCCGGGCATGAATTTCTTCGCGACGTGCTCGAACGAAATCTTGTCCTTCGCGGATTGCGCCGCACCGGGAGGGTTGTGGCAGGCAGCGCAATTCAGCGCCCCAAACAATTTCTCACCGGCAACCACGTCGGCTGGCTCGCTCAATGGCGCCGGCGCGCTCCAGTGGGGGTCGCCCAAAGTTCCCAGGAACGCGCCGATCGCTTCGGCCGCGTCGATCGCGTCGCCGCCGTGAAAGAACGCCGGCATGCGGGTGTTGGCGCGGGCGGCGGCGGGGTTCGCCAGATACTCGCGGATCCACGTCGGGTTGCGTCGCGACGCGATCCCTTCAAATGTCGGGGCGTTCATCAAGAGATCGGGAATGCCCTGACCGTCGATGGCATGGCACCGCGCGCAACGATACTCGATGATCAACTCGCGGCCCCGGTGCTTGCGCCTGGACGCCAGCATTGGTTCATCCGGCAGATGGCTCCACGCCGAGGACGGGATGAGTTGCGGATAGCTGTTCCGAGCCGTCCAGAACAGGCGCACATGCGGATCACCGGACTCGGCCGGGGTGTAGATCACGAGCACGTCATTGGTGCCTTTGTTGAGCCGAACCAGCGTGCCGGCGTCGCTCAGCCCGCCGTCACCGGTCACGTTGAGAACCTCGCGGGCATTGATCTCCACCCGCAGCGAGCCGTTCACCTCCGCTTGAAGCGTGTAGCTGCTGCGCAGGTCAACGGAGAGGAAACCCCGCCAGGTCGCCGTGAAGGGTCCGGGAACCAGAAAGGGACTGGGCGTCTCGCCCTTCGCGGTGTGCAGCCAGACATTCGGCGCGACGATGGTGTCCGACTGAACGGCCTCGCCGCCGGCAGTTGTGAACGTCAACGCGACACCGGACCGGACCGCAACCTGCGCACTAAATCCGAGCGTCCCACTCAGCAACAGGCTTACTGTCATCTGCAAGAATCGAGTCGTCGTCATGTCGGTTTCCGAGCGGCCAGCGTGTTTGAATCGCAACTTCGGTTCAAGGAAGGAAGGGCAGGGCGGGCGGCGGCGACAGCTTTGATTCAGTTGGATTTGGTTTGATCGGGTCTGACCGGTTCGCTGTTGGCTCCGGCCATCCCTGCGGCCGAAGCCAGGAACGCCCGCAACTCAGGAGGCACCGGCCGCTTGCCGTCGGCTTCTTCACGGTAAATTCCCCGCAGCGCCTGACCCATGAGCAACCCATATAGGGGAGATAGCTTCTCTGCGGAAGCCCGGTCGTTTCGCTCGGTCTCGAGTTCGTGAGCCCATCGTTCCCGTTTCAATTCGAGCAATTCCTGCTCGTGATCGTTCCGGCGCACCTGCGCTAACTCAGCCGCCAACGGCAGGATGCGCGCGAGCTTTTCCTTCGCGGGGATGGTGTCGTCCGCCAGGATTTCCCGGCACAAACGGCCCAGGGCCAGCGCCACGGGAGCTGACAACCGGTCGGCCAGCGAGCCGTCCGTAGATTGCTGCTCCAGGTCGCCGGCCTCCTCGACGAGCGTGCGCGCAAACGCCAGTGCTTCCTGATGGTGCAACCAATCTTGAAACCCGCCGGCCTTCCACTCGGATAGATTCTGCTCGCTGATCGGCCGGCCGCCAAATTCGGCTTTGAGGATCACCAGAACTTCCGGCAACCCATTAAGCCACGCGACCAAACGCTTGCCCGACTGGCCGTCCTGAATCCGGCGGTTGAGCTGTTCACGGGTGACCTGTGACAACCGTGCGATTTTTCCGGTGCGCGTCATCGGTACCGCCCTCGGATATTCCGGACGTAGTATCGCCCCTTTGAAGAGGCGCTCATCTACCCCCGATAGACCGACTCGGGAACATTCGGATGAGGGTAAGTCTCGCCGCTGGTGAACTCGATGGTGAGCGTGCGGCCATCGTAACCGACGGCGGCGATGGCTTCCGAATCGACGGGAATCATTTCAATGGTAGTCATGGCGCCAGAACGGTAGCCAGAAAAGTGAAATCCTGTCCCAGACCAGAAAGCGTACAGGAATCTGTCCGGTTTCAGGCGAAGATCATTTCGCCGTTCTTGACAGTCAACTGCCTGATCTTCGGCCAGCGGACAGGTTTCAGACCGAGGCGGCTACGGGTTTTGCGGAGGGCTTCGGGTGTTAACTTTTCTTCATTCCTTTGGAAGGTGGAGCGACAGAACTTGGCGAGAGCCGGATCGCTAAAGAAGCATAGGGCAGGCAGCCAATGTGCGTAGTCCGATGGCCGGCACCAGTTGCTCACCAGAAAGCGGGTGACGTTGTCCATTCCCGACCAGTCCACTTCCGGCTCGGGTTCCTTCTTGCCAAGCGCCCGGCCCAGTCGCTTGAAGAACTGGACATCGTTCTCCTCTGCGGCTCGGGCAATAATCTGCGGTAGGCCCCTCGCCCCGACGGTCTTCCAGCATTTCGCCAGATGCAGCGCGTAGGACTTGGCGTCGATTCGTAGTCCGCCGATTCTCAGTTGACCATTGGGAGCAAGTTTCTCGCTGCGCGCTTTAATCGTCAGGATGTGTATTGCTGCCCGCTGGCTCTCCCAAGCACGGCCATACTCGACGATCCGCTCGGCCGGAACCTCTTTCTGACGGGAGGGCAACCATTTCAGCCATTCGGCCAGCACCTTGCCCTGCCAAAACGCTGCCCGCGATGCTACGTCCAGTTCAGGCAACTGCCGCAACATGGCCTCCGTGGCCTTCAGCAACAGCAAGCCGTCGGTCCAGAAAAAGCGCTCCGATTTGTCCGCCGGATCGTTATTCGGCAGCACAGGCTGCCGCCGGCTGAGGAACAATTTGTCGAACTGGAGAGACATTGCCGTTGAATGGCCGGGACTTCTGGTTGGTTTCGCTGGGGTGCTGGTCTGACGCTAACGCACGCCAGAGGCGTCCGTCGAGCTTAGCCGGTGGTGGAGCGAAGCGACACCACCGGGACGACACCCATGAAAAATGCGTGCGCCCCGGCCGGGGCGCTGGGAATCTCCGCCATGCCTTCGACCCATCTCAGCCTTCACTACCATCTCGTCTTTGCCACGAAGGACCGCCGGCCGTTGATCGTCCCCGCGTGGCGCGAGCGGTTGCACGCCTACCTCGGCGGAATCCTCAACGAAATGGACGCCGTTCCCCAGTCCATCGGCGGCGTGGCCGATCACGTGCATCTGCTCGTCGGGTTGAAAGCCACCCATTGCTTGGCGGACGTCTTGCGCGATCTCAAACGCGGCTCTTCCGCCTGGGTGCATGACACGATTGGCGACCGGGCGTTCGCGTGGCAGGAGGGTTATGGTGCCTTCACCGTGAGCGCCAACGTGCGCGAGGATGTGCGCGCCTACATCGCACGGCAGGAAGCACATCACCGCACGCGCACGTTTCGCGATGAGTATCTGGAATTCCTGAACCGGGGTGGCGTGGAATTCGACGAGCGCTACGTAGATTGAGGTGGCCTTCCCGCGCCCCGGCCGGGGCGCAACGGGGATTTGTTGGGGGCCGGTTCCGGTGGTGTCGTCTGGCTCCACCACCGGCTAATCTCAGTGCAGCCCTCCGGGCTGCGGGCTTCGTCAAGTGCCGGGTGCCGGTATCGGCATTCTTGGCGGAGCGGTTTCCCACATCAGGGCGATTTCCTCGGGGGTGAGGCCGTAGGCCTGGTTGACGAGGTCGCTGAGGTGGGTTTCTAGGCGCAGGGCCTCGGCGGCGAGGGTGCGGGCGGGTTCGATGGTGCGGGTGTATTCCTCGCGCAAGCCGGAGACGCCGGCGGCGGTGAGCGGTTGCTTCCGGCCGCGAATGCGTTTCACCTCGCCGATGAAGGCGTCGGAATCGAGGTCGGTGAGCGACTGGAGTTTGTTGCCGGATTTTTCGATGGCGTATTCGACGCGCAACCAATCGAGCACGGTGCGCTGGGTCTGTTGTTGGGCGGCGGTGATTTCGATCAGGCGACTGGTAGCCACCTCAACGTCCGCCCGGACTTGGTCCGACGGAACGGCTATTGGAATTGATTCCAAAACCGTCGGATTCGGAGCCAACGCTTCGTCCTTCATGTGTGGCAAATGACGCCAGTTGTGCCACCACATCAGCGGAGAATTCAAAACGGCCAAGAGATAGAGGTTCCCTGATGGAACAATCGCAGTCTTGTTGTTTCCGTAGGTTGAGCTCCGGTCAAATGCGTAGCAGGGATGAAACTGAATCAGCTGATAAAAAATCTTCGGCGTTTCGAAGAGCGAATAGTATGCACAGGGGCGAAGTTCCCACCAGTTGCGACCTTGGTCTTGGCGTTTCTTTAATTCCGACTCGAAGGATTTCACGTAGGAGTAGATCGCCGGAAACTCAGCCTCAAAGACCGCCTCGGCCCGCTCGCCTGCATCTCTCCAGGGCCAAGGCTCGTCAGCGCTCGACTTCAGAAGGAGCATCCAAACTGGGCTGACATCGCTGAACCAGCGGCCGATATCGCTACCACGGAAATACGGCTTGATGAGCTGGGATGAACGCGGATCAGCAGCTTCCAACCTGTGCTTTGTGTCGGTTGAAATCAGATACACCTCGTTGAGGCCAGTCTTGATCCCTGTGCAAGGCTTGCTGCCGACGTATTCCGCAAGCGGAACGCCTGAACGACGTATTTTCGAAAGAAGTTTCAGGACTGCACCGGGTTCAAGCTGCCACTCCTTATCGCTCAACTGCTTCAAATCCATGTCCAGACCCTCGCGTTCGATCTGCACGCTCAGGTCATCAATTCGGAGTTGCTCGCGGGGAATCGTGCAGAGCCGCGCGGTCGTCGGCTTCGGCGCGTCGGTCGGTTTCTCGACGACAATGATCGAGGGGAACACGTCGGCTTCCTCGAAGATCTGTTTGGCGTGGCCGAAGTCCACGACGGATCGCACCCACGCCTTTTCCATGAAGAAGCGCCGGAGCGGTTCACCGTAGCCGGCCTTCATCCATTTGTTGGTGACGATGAACGAGAGCAGTCCGCCGGGGCGCAACACGCGTAGACCGATTTCGTAGAAATAGACGTACAGATCGGCCATGCCGTGGAAGGCATCGTAATGCTGTTCGAGCCAGGGCTTGAAGGGCGAGAGCAGTTCCTGTCGCACGTACGGCGGATTGCCCACAACGACATCGAAGCCACCCTGGGCGAACACCTCGGGAAACGCCGCCGGCCAGTCGAACGCGCGGGGATGCAACGCGGGATCGCTGACGACGCTGTTGCCCTCGCGGATGGTGTGGTCGAGGCTGGTGAGCTGCTTGCCGCGCGCGGCGGTCTTGATCCACAGGCTGAGCTGGCAGATCTGGATGGCCTCCGGGTTCAGGTCCACGCCGTAGAGGTTGTGCTGGAGAATCTGGCGGTCCAGGTCGAACAGGGTCCGCATGCCCTCGCCGCGCAGTTCCTCGAGGCGCGCGTTGGAGATCTCGAACACGGCGTAGAGTTGGTCGAACGCCTCGATGAGAAACGCGCCGCTGCCGCACGCGGGATCCAGGATGCGGACGGTCTTCAGCTCGTCCTGCCAGGCTTCCCAGAACCGGATGAGCGCCTTGCGCTGCGGCTCGTTCAACGCAGCGAGGTCGTAGGCGTTGGGATCAGCGAGCACTTTCGGCGCGGTGCTCTTGGGCTCGGCCTTGCGGGCTTCGGTTTCGTGGCGTTGGCGCAGGGTTTCAAAGCGTTGCCGCAACACGCCGCCGAGCGCCTGCTCGACGATGTAGCGGGTGATGAAGGCGGGGGTGTAGAACGCGCCTTCCTTCTTGCGGCGGCTCTTGGCCTTCTTTTCGTCGGCTTTAGCAGTTCTGTTATCCGTGGTGGAGGCCCCCCCACCCCCGCCCCCAACCCCAAGGGGGGCGCGGGAGTCGGAACCCCGCAACGCGGGGTACACACCCCCAAATGGTAGGGCGCCACAATTTTAGCCC
>JANLTG010000184.1:0-67973 GCA_031362805.1 bacterium | reverse complement strand
TGCGGCAGGTCCGACCCCAGATCGTTTCAAAGGCTGGGCTGACATAAAGCTGCTGCCGCCGATCCGGACTGGTCAGCCAGAAGACTTCATTGATGTTCTCCGCCAACTGCCGGAAGCGGCTCTGGCTGTCGATGAGCGCTTCCTCGGTTTTGACCCGTTCGGTAATGTCGGTGCGAATTGAGACATAGGCCCGCGGCTTGCCCCGTTCATCCAGGACGGGGGTGATCGTCGTCGACACCCAATAGAACGAGCCGTCTTTGGCGCGGTTGCGAATTTCGCCGCGCCAGATTTCGCCGCCGCCGATTTTGCGCCACATGTTCGTAAAGAACTCGCGCGGGTGCAGGCCCGAATTGATCAACCGGTGATCCTGCCCCAGCAGCTCTTCGCGGGAATACTTGCTGATGGCGCAGAACCGGTCATTGGCGTAGGTGATCCTTCCCTGGAGGTCGGTCATGGCCACGATCGCGTGCTGATCAATGGCGTTTTGCCGCTGGGAAAGTTCCCGAAGCGCTTGCTCCGTGAGTTGATGAGCGGAGGCCAGCTCGATTTCGATGTGCTTTCGAGCCGTGATATCCTGGAGCGTGCCGCGCAGCCCTACGATGCGACCCTCGGGATTCCGCTCCGCTTCCCCGCGCGCGACAACTGCTCCCCGGGTCCCGTCCGCACGGATACATTCCAGGTCGAGCGTGTAGGAGGTTCCCTCGCGGACGGCGGCGACCACGGCAGCATTCAGTTGCGCCCAGCTTTCGGGGGTGTAGAGCTGCACCTGTTCAGCGTAGGGTACAGCCGTTAGGCTGGGGTCGAGGCGGAAGATGCGGTATAGTTCTTCCGTCCATGCCACGGAGTCGGAAGCTATTTCCCATTTCCAACTGCCCATGCGCGCCAGGCGTTGCGCTTCGTTCAAGTCCGCCTCTCGTCGTCGCGACGCCTCCAGCGCCTGCCGGCGTTCGGTGATGTCACGAGCCGTGGCATAAATCCTTTCACCTGCGGAATAGGCCCGCCATTCCAGCCAGCGGTAGGCGCCGTTTCTATGGCGGTAGCGGTTGACGAAGCTTGTGAGCTCCAGCTGCGCGGCCAGGTGGGCTACGGCCTCGAGGGATGCGGCATGATCGTCAACATGCACGAAATCCAAAAACTGCCGACCTACGAGTTCTTCCACTGCAAAGCCCAACGTTCGCTCCCACTCAGCATTGAGCCGGACAAACTCCCCTTGCATGTTGGCGATGCAAAGCAGATCCAGGCTCTGCGTGAAGTAGCGGTCCAATTCCCCCGTCTTGGCCCGCAGCGCCGCTTCCGTTCGCTTCCGTTCGGTGATTTCATGGGCGATCCCTAGAAATCCCGTGATTTGGTTCCGCGAATCTCTCAGCGCGGTTACTGCCAGCAAGACGGTCAGGTGCGTGCCGTCTTTGCGAATGTACGTCCATTCATGCTCGTTCGGCAGGTTGCGCCGGGCCTTGGCGACAAACACCTCAAAGCCGGGAGTGATTTCTTCGCCCAGTTGTTGGGAAAACTCTGCGGCTCTGGCCACCACTTCGTCGGGCAGGTGAATGATTGCCGGGGTAACCCGATCGATGACCTCTTCAGACTGGTAACCCAACATCCGTTGAGCCGCGGGATTGAACGAGCTGATTATTCCATCGGGGTTGGTCGCGATGATGGCATACGCCGCGTCCTCGACGATGGCTCGGTGTATGGCGGTCATTTCCCGCATCTGGGCTGCGGTCGCCTCATGGCGCTGCGTCTCCGTATGGAGCCTTGCGACGTGGTGCCGGAGTTCCAGCTCCCGGACCGCGAGCCGCCCGAGCATGCGCAACGATTCCTGTTGCTCGGCGTTCAGCCGCGCGGGCTTGCGATCAATGACGCACAGTGTGCCGAGCGCTTGGCCACTTGGGGTGACCAGCGGTGCGCCGGCGTAAAAGCGGATGCCGGGCTCGCCGGTGACCAGCGGGTTGTCCCGGAAGCGTTGATCGGCGGTGGCATCCGGCACGATCAGCAGTTCGTCCGGTTGCAAGATCGCGTGGGCGCAGAAGGCCTGTTCGCGGGGCGTCTCTTGCGCGGCTATGCCAAACACAGACTTGAACCATTGCCGGTCCTTGTCGACGAGACTGACCAGAGATATCGGAACCCCGCAGATCTGGGCTGCCAGCCGGGTCAGGTCGTCGAAAGATTGCTCGGGGAGCGTGTCCAGAACCTCATATGACCGGAGCGCAGCAAGCCGGTCGGATTCATTCTCAGGGAGCGGGGCGGTCATGCTGGTTAAGTCGTTAGGTTTTCAAGCCCGCCACCCGCGGCATCGCTTGGCGCCGTCCACAAATCGCAAAGAGTTCGGAGGCTGCGGAGCCGGTGGCGCCGCAGTTTTCCGAAATCATTGCGAGCTCAACGCCGCGCGCCGACAGTTTGGGCCGCAGTTCGGCGGGAACGAGCTCGCGCAAGCGATCCCCGGCCCGGGCGCCAAACTCCAGCCCCACCTTGGGCCGTTCCTTCTCGAGGACTTCAATGTGCAAGCTCGTGGGCGGCATGCCTCAGTCTTTATCGGACTAATACCGCCTTTCCTTAGCCGCGACTTGAACTTCCCCCCGGGAGGTGGGAGCGTTGGGAGGCGATCACCCGGGTGCATCCGATGCCAAAAGGGGAGTCGTTGATCGCTGGCCGACCGGGGCCTCCGTTTCACAAGTCGCGGAGGACGTTCCATCGTCTCGGCTACGTGTGAATATCTTGGCGCCGCTAAGGAGTCACGGTTGACCGGTTGCTGCCCAGCGTGCCGCTTTAGCGCACCGCGTTGCGCCAGTAGGAGAGCGTATCCGCGCTGATCAATCGAAAGTGTTCCTCGTAGATTCCGAGCAGACAGCCCAAGAACGACTTGGCCTGTTCGCTCAATCCCAGCAGGCAAAGCGATTTCAGGATGCGCGTTATGCGAAGGTAGTTGTGGTTGGCTGGCGTTAGCCAGTTCCGCTTCCTCATTTCAAAATTGGAGCCCGTGGCGACGCGAGGCAGGCCGTCGTTCGTGGTTTCCAACGTGAGACCGTAAAAGTCCAACATGATCCGAAATGCCTGTAAGAGCCTTTCCTTGAGGATTGCGTCGGCGTGAAACTCGGCGATTGCCGCCGGCGTCAGGATGGGCGCATTTGAATTGAAGGCACTGGCTTCGGTCAGCGGAAACAGCCATTGGATGTAATCGTGAGTAAACTCCAGCCAATCATATCCCCGACCAAGAATCTCGGACAGACTCCGGCCGCAATGGTCGGTTTGATCGCCGCGAAAAAACCGCACAATCTCGGGCGCACTCGCGGAGGACGTGCTCATGGCTTTGGCTCAACCAGCCAGGATCGCTCGGCAGGCTTTCTCGATCGTCTTTAGCTGCTTCGCCGATTTCGCCTCAATGTAGCAACGGATCAACGGCTCGGTGCCGCTGGCGCGGAACGCGACCCATTCGCGATTCGGCAGGAGGAACTTGAAGCCGTCCGTTGTGATGAACTGCTCGACCTTCGCCTTGCCGACGACGTCGAGTCCGGCCGCGAGCTTCTTCAGCAGCGCTTCCTTCTTGTCGGGCGGGATGGCGACGTTGATGCGCGTGGTATGGAACTCGCCGGTCTGCTTCTCGAGTTCCTTGAGGATCCTGCCCAGCGGCTTGCCTTCGTAGGCGACCAGCTCCGCCATCAGTAGGCAGGCCAGGATGCCGTCCTTCTCGGGCACGTGACCCTTCACGCTCAGGCCGCCGGATTCTTCGCCGCCGACGATGATCGGTTCGCTTTCCATCAACGCACCGATGTATTTGAACCCAACCGGCGTTTCGTGAAGCTTCACGCCGAGCAGTTCCGCCACGGCATCGACCTGATGGCTCGTTGGCACCGTGCGGACGACCGCGCCCGTCCAGCCACGGTTCTTCTTCAAGTGATACAACGCGAGCGCCAGAATCTGGTTGGGTGTGAGCCAGGTGCCGTCCTTGTCCACAATGCCGAAACGGTCGGCGTCGCCGTCGAGGCCGAGGCCGAGTTGTGCTTTGCCGCTCTTGATCAGCTTCGCAACGTCGGCCATGCCTTCGGCGTTCGGCTCGGGATGATGGCCACCAAAGAGCGGGTTTGGCTCTTCATTGAAACGGGTGACCTTCGCGCCGGCCTCTTCCAGCAACGTGTCCAGGTAACCACGCCCGGTGCCGTACATGAGCTGGATGCCGATCTTGAGCTTCGCCTTTTTGATCGCGCTGAAGTCGATCAGCTTCTTGAGCTGCTTCACGTAGTCGGGTCGCGGGTCGATGGTCTTGCACTTGAACGTGCCGACGACCGACGCCTTGAAGGTCCAGCCCGCTTCGAGCAGTTTCACGACGTTGGCCTCCACCTGTTTCGTGACTTCGGGCGGCGCGGCGGCGCCGTTGGACGGCGAGAACTTTAGACCCTGGTACTCGGCGGGATTGTGGCTGGCGGTCATGTTGATGCCGCCGATCGCCTTCTTTACGCGGATCGTATGGGCGATGACCGGTGTCGGCGCGTCGCGCTCGCAGAGCAGGGGAGTCAGGCCATTCGCGGCGAGCACCTCGGCGGCGGCGAGGCAAAATTCGTGGCCGAGGAAGCGCGTGTCGTGACCGAGAATGACCACTGGTTTGCGCCCATGGATGGCGGAAGCCGGATTCTGCAATTCCGCGTTCCAGTAATCCGCGATGGCCTGGGTGGCGAGGCGGACATGGTCGAAGGTGAAATCGCGGGCGATGAGACCGCGCCAGCCGGACGTGCCGAATTTTATGGGGGAGTTCATGTTGATGGAGTGTGCTTGAATGCCGTGGGTAAAGGCTAGACAACCGGTCGCCCGATTTGAAGCAGGAAACCGGTGGGCCTGCGTTTAAGAAATTTATGTAACATTTCCGCCCGGCGCCGTGATTAAACTGCAAACAGACGAACCATGAAACGAACCTTGATCCTCTCGCTGGCCGCTGGCCTGACCGTTACCGCCGCCTCACTTCACGGCGGCCCGCTTGATCGCGCCCAAGTTGCCGCTGACGCCAAATGGCTTCTGCATATCGACATCGACGCCCTCCGCAAGACCCAGCTCGGCACCAGCCTGATGAAAACCGTGGTCGCCGAAGCGGGCGAAGATCTCAAGGAAGACGCCAACATTGACCTGCCGGCGCTCGTCAAGAGCACGAGTTCCATCATGGCGTACGGCACGGATTACAAATCGGGCAAGGACGGCAAAGGGGTCTTGATCTGGCAAGGGTCGAAAGAGATCGAGCAGATCGCGAGCGCGTTCCTGGTCCAGCAAGCCGAGGCCACAAAGGCGGGTTCCGGCAACGTGAAGCTGGCGCGCGAGGGCGCCCAGCCGGTCTACGGCTTTGGCGACGACATGCACATTGTGGTCCGGCCTGGCGGCGGTTTGATCCTCGGCCGATCAGTGGAGCAGATTGACCTCGCAACCAAAGTGTTGGAAGGCAAGTCCGCGAGCTTGAAGGACAAGCCGACGTTCACCGAATACACCACCTTGCCCGGCGGCTTCTTTTTCATGGCGCTGGCCGAGGGTTTCAACAAGGACGCCGAAGTGCCGCCGCAGGCGAATGTGCTCAAGCTGGCCGATGGCGGCCGACTTGCAGTGGGCGAATCCGACGGCAAGCTGCGCGTGCAATTGACCCTCGACGCCAAGAACAAGGATGTAACCCAGCAAATCCAGCAGGTCGTTCAAGGCCTGCTCGCCATCGCCACGCTCAGCCTGGGTGACGAGCCCGATTTGCAGGCGCTCATCCGCGACACCAAGGTCAACACCGACGAGAAACGGGTCAGCCTCGAACTCGCCATCCCGGTGGCGACAGCCCTCAAGCATCTCAACGATGAAGTGGAACCGGCGGCCAAGACTGAACCCAAGTCCGATGCGCCCAAGCAGGCCAAACCTTGAACTGGCCCGGGCGCGTTGCCTGGGTTAGACCTTTCGCCAACGTGATTGCGCGCAGTGAAATCCAGTTCTTCCCGCCCGTGGCCAGCGAATTGATCAGCGAGGCCGCGCCCATTGGCGGCGTGCAATCGGAACTCGGCGCCGCCGTTCGCCGGGCGCAGGACGGTGATGTCGAGGCGTTCGCTGAAGTGCTGAAGCACTGCGAGCAGCGCGTGTTTCACTTTGTGCTGCGGATGTTGCACAACCCCCACGACGCCGAAGACGTGACACAGGACACATTCGTCAAAGCCTGGCGCCATCTCGGCAGCTTTCGCCCGCAGAACAGTTTCACGACCTGGCTGTTCACCATCGCCCGGCGCACGGCGTTGAATCATATCCGCGCGCGAAGGTCGACCGAGGAGCTGACCGAGCGGGATGAGCCGATCGCGACGAGTCCGCATGAGGTGGCGACCGATCGGGAGCATGCTGAAAGCGTTTGGAAAATCGCCCGCCGGCTGAAGCCGGACCAATACGAAGTGCTCTGGCTGCGCTACGGCGAAGGCTTCGCCGTCAATGAGACCGCGCGCATCATGAACACGAACGCCATCCGCGTGCGAGTGTTGTTGCATCGCGCCCGCAAGCGCATGGCGGACTGGCTGAAGCAGAAATCGACCGATGATAGAGGTGCCGTATGAAATGCCGCTGGTTTCAATTCCTGATCAATCGCGCGCTCGACGACGGCCGCCCGTTGTCACTCCGTGCGGAGCGACATTTGACGCAATGTGTCGTCTGTCGGGAAATCCATCAACGTCAGCGGAGGGTCACCGAGCGTTTGAGCAACGACCGGCAACTCGCGACTGACGCGGAAGCCTCACCTTTCTTGCGCGCGCGAATTTTGAATCAACTGAAGCGCGAGCCACAATCTGCGCCAGCGATGACTTTGGGGCGTTGGGCTGGGGCGGGCATTGCCGGTGTCGCTCTGGTGGTTGCGCTGTTTGCCATGCCCCGGCGAAGCAATGAGCCCATGGGCTCCAGCGCAAACAGTATTCCCGTCGCCTCCAGGTCCCCCTTGGTGTCGGTGGCTTTCCTGGAATCGACCGCGCGGTTCACCAGCGGCGGCAACTGGCTGCAGGCCGCCACCAATCTCGATCAACCGTTGCAGAAAGAAATGGCACTGGTGATCGGCGACGCCCGCGCGGTTCTCCGCTCGCTGACGGCCGAACTCGTGCCAGCGCAACTGCTGGTAAATCGGGAGTAGGCTATGGAAACGGTTCCTAGTCGTGCGTCCACTCAGATCTTGGTTTCGCCCAACTCCAGCAACCGCTTCGCCTGGGCTTCCGTGACGGCCTGTGTGGACAGCCGCGAGTTTCGCACCAGCACCATGTCGCCAAGCGCCTGGTCGGCTTTGATCTGGTTGAGCGTCACCGGTTTCTTCAATGGTTTCACCGGCTTCAACTCGACCGCCGACCAGTCCCCTTCCTTCGACGTTGGATCTGGAAAATGTTCCTTTGCGACTTTCGCTACGCCGACGACCTGCTTCTCGGTCACGCTGTGGTAAAAGAAGACCAGGTCGCCCAGCTTCATCGCCCGCAGATTCAGGCGCGCCTGGTAATTGCGGATGCCGGTCCACTGCGTGCCGCCGTCCTGCACGAAGTCGCTCCACGAGTAGGACTCAGGCTCTTGTTTCACCAGCCAGTATTGCTTTGCCATGCGGGAAAACGTGGCGACGACCAAGCGCGCTGCCAATGCGAAAATGGGCAACCCGCCTGAGTTGACGCGAATTGAAAATACTTTGATGCATCGAGTCGGGGCGGGTGAAGGTGGGGCGCGATCCTCCGGTCGCGCCTGCGGCTTGCCCGAGGGCATCAATTGGCGCGTGCGTATTGAGGTGACCGACACCCGCAAATCATTTGTTTGGGAAGGCAAGCCAATGTCCCAGGCTACGATCGGACCCACTTGGCCGACTCAAGTCGCGACCGGAGGATCGCGCCCCACCTTTCGGCCAAGTCGATCTTGTGGCTGCGCGCAATTCGTTTCTCTCCCTTCTGGCCAACGCTCGCGCCAACTGCTTCACTATGCGCCGCGTTACATGACCGATACTCGAACCGCCATTTCCTCGCGCGACCGCCTCGCCGCCGCGCTTCGCTGCCAACCGCTGGACCGTCCCCCGGTGTGGATGATGCGTCAGGCCGGCCGGGCCCTGCCCGAATACCGCGCGCTCAAGGAGAAGTACACCTTCCTTCAGCTCGTCCAGAATCCGGAACTCGCCTGCGAAGTCACCCTGCAACCCATCCGCCGGTTTGGGTTCGACGCCGCAATTCTCTTCTCGGACATCCTCGTGATCAACGAAGCGCTTGGTCAGCCCTACAGTTTCCGTGAGCAGGGCGGCATCGAGATGGAAGTGAAGATTGAATCGGCGGCGGACGTGGAAAAGCTCTCGATCGAAGGCGTGACGGATCGGCTTCGCTACGTGGCCGACGCGCTCAAATTGATCCGTCGCGAACTCGGCGACCAGACGGGGATGCTGGGCTTCGCCGGCGCGCCGTGGACGCTTGCCTGTTTCATGCTCGAAGGCGGCAGCTCGCGCGAATTCACGAAGGCGAAGGATCTTTTCTACACCGACCGCGCCCTGTTCGATCGCGTGTGCGAGAAGCTCACCGCCGCCGTCACCGCCTATCTCAAGATGCAGATCGAGTGCGGCGTGGATGCCGTGCAGATCTTTGACACGCTGGGCGGCACGCTCGCGGACAATGCCTTCGCCGACGCCTCCGCCAAGTGGATCAAACAGATTGTTTCCGAGCTTGGCGGCAAGGTGCCGGTGATCGTGTTCTCGCGCGGGACCACCGACTGGAAAACGCTGGTCGGCACGGGCGCGAATGTCTTGGGCGTCGATTGGACCGTGAACCTCGCGCAAGTCAGGAAGAACCTGAAGTACCTGCGCGACGCGTATGGCCCGGAGAAGCCGGACATCGGTGTGCAGGGCAACCTCGATCCCGCCGTGCTGGAGGCGAATCCGGAGATTGCCGCCGCCGAGACACGGCGTATTCTGGAGGAGATGCGTGGTCTGACCGGTCACATATTCAACCTCGGCCACGGCGTGCGGCCGAGTTCGAAGATTGAGTGCATGCAGGCGGTGGTTGAAACGGTGAAGAATTTCCAATGAGCGAAACCCTTAAAGTCGATCTGGACCTGATCCAGAAGTACAACGTCCCCGGACCGCGTTACACGTCGTATCCGCCGGCCACGCATTTCACGGAGGAAACCAAGCGCGATGACGTCGCTGATGCCATTGCCGCGAACAACGCCAAGCCCCGCGATCTCTCGCTCTATTTCCACCTGCCGTTCTGCGAGACGCTGTGCTGGTTCTGCGGCTGCACCACCGTCATCACCACCGACCACAAGCAAAGCACGCCTTACCTCGACCTGATCGAGTTGGAACTCGATTCCATGCAGAAGCGGCTGCATCGCGACCGGCCGGTCGTCCAGATGCACTTGGGCGGCGGCACGCCGACCTTCATGCAACCCGAGGAACTTCTGCGCCTCGGCCACATGATCAAGAAACGTTTCCGCCTGGCCGACGATGTTGAGGCCGGCACCGAGCTGGACCCGCGCCGGCTCACGCGCTTCCACATCGAGGCATTGCGCGAAGCGGGCTTCAACCGTGCGTCGATGGGCGTGCAGGACAACAATCCCAAGGTCCAGGAAGCCATCCACCGCCTCCAGCCGTTCGAGATGACGCAGCAGGCCGTCGAGTGGCTGCGCGAGCTGGAGTTTCAATCGCTCAACATTGATCTCATCTACGGCCTGCCGTTTCAGACGGTCGATTCATTCGAGAAGACCATTGATGAAGTGCTCACCCTTTCGCCCGATCGGTTTGCAGTTTTCAGCTACGCGCACGTGCCGTGGATCAAGCCGGCGCAAAAGATTCTTCAACAAAAAATTCTGCCGTCGCCCGAGACCAAGCTGCAGTTGCTCAAGCTCACCATCGAAAAGCTGACTTCGAGCGGCTACGTGTACATCGGCATGGATCACTTCGCGAAGGTGACCGACGAACTCGCCGTCGCGCAGAAGAACAAATCGTTGCAGCGGAATTTCCAGGGCTACAGCACGCGCGGCCAGGCGGACATTTACGCGTTCGGCATGTCATCCATCTCGCAGGCGGACGGTGTGTATTGGCAGAATCTCAAGGAGCTTCCTGAGTATCAGAAGTCGGTCAAGGAAGGCGACTGGCCATATCACCGTGGCTACGTCATGACCGACGAGGACAAGCTGCGACGCACGACGATCATGCGCCTGATGTGCGATCTCGAGCTCAACTACGGGCACATGTCGAACCTGCTGGGTCTCGATTTCCACGAACATTTCGAGGCGGACATCAATTCGCTGGACGACATGGAAGCCGACCAATTGATCGAGCGCAGCGAGACCGGGCTGAAGGTCACCGACCTCGGCCGGTTGTTGATCCGCAACATCGCCATGCGCTTCGACGCCTATGCCAGCGAGCGCAAGGAAGCGCGGTTCTCGAAGACGATTTAGTGCTTTGAAAGGAGGGACCGCAGGTTGCGGCCCCTGGCTGATGCGACGGCGCCACGTCCTCCTGTTTGGCGGCCAGTAGAGTTCTATTTGCGCGTAGGCTCACCAGAATCTCGAAGCAAGGGTTTCCGCCGCTCAATTCATTCGCCGCCAGCGGAACCAGTTCAACAGCCCGAATCCGACTACCAAGGCGATCCCCACGGCGATTACGCCTGCGTTGGGTTGCCCGGGAAAGTAGTGTAATGCGCCCACCGCAATGGCCGGGCCCGCAAAGATGCCCATCCCGATTGTGCCTTCATGCAGGCCGCCGTGTTCGCCCTTCGTGTCGCCAACATCCATCGAGTAAAAGAGCGACGAGTAATAGATGAGCCCGAGCGCGACGCCGAAAATGATCTGGGCAACAATCAGCGCCGCGATGCTGCCGGCGAGCACGATGCCGAGAAAGCCAATGACCATCGCCACGTAAGCGGCCGAAAGAAACCGGTAGCGATAGTGCCAGCCGTCCCATTTCCAGAGCACCCCAAAGGCAAGCGTGCGGGCAAAAATCCAGACGGAGCAGACGATGCCCGCCGTTGTCGGGGTTAACTGCAATTGACCCGCGAGGAAGGGTATCAGCGGAATGGCGGTGTTGACGGCGACGTACGAAAACGGATTCGCGATCCACGACATCTTCATGAAAGTGGCGGGCGGGACGGGCGAGCGTTGGCGTTCGCCCGCCGACGACAAAGCCGACGCGGCGACGGAGGCGGCGGAGTGGGCCGGTGCGG
Organism: bacterium; assembly: GCA_031362805.1. Taxonomy (GTDB): domain Bacteria; phylum Verrucomicrobiota; class Verrucomicrobiia; order Limisphaerales; family RI-55; genus RI-55. Next base: position 56,820 of record JANLTG010000184.1, on the reverse strand, counting down.
GCTCGCGTTGGGACGCGGCGTGCAAGCGGAGCGTGAGCAGGAATTGACCAAAGATGATCGCGGCGGGCAGCGCGAAAATAGCGCGGGCACCCAGTTGATCCAACAAGATGCCGCCACTGAAATAGGCGACGGCATTGCCGCCCGACCAGACGAGGTTGTAAATGCCCAAATTGCGTTGAAGTGCGACACGAGATTCACCTTCCGCTACCAACGCTTCGAGGTTCGGCCAGGTGAAACACATTCCCGCGCCGGCCACGAGCAGCACGGCGAGGTGTTGATACTCGCCCTCGAGCCAGATCCCGGTGAACAGCGAGACGGACAGCGTTGCGAAGCCAAACGCCAGCGCCCGAAAGTAACCCAGGCGCTGGCCGACTTTGCCGCCGAGCATCGCGGCGAAGATAAACACGAAGCCGAGTGCCGCCGCCCAGATCAGGTTCTTCTGCTTGTCGAAATGGAACTGTTCTTCGAGGAAGAAAAAGATGAAGTAGAAGTACCACGTTGTGGCGATGGCGTTCAGGCCTTCCAGCCAGAAGACGCCGCGTTTGATGCGTGGGGAGAACATGATGATGGGTAGGGCGATGGATGGTAGGGTGAAGCTCCTGCTGAACCCCATCTAGTCAGGGCGCGGCCGGAGCCTTGCCCTACCAAGTTTAGGCGCCCACCTCCTTGATCGCCTGGAGCGCATACCATTTCACCGCCTCTGAAATTGGCGGTTGGAGGTGCTCGAGGTCGGCGGGTTGGCACCAGCGGATGTCGTGGTGCTCTTCCTCGGCCAGCGTTGTCTGCCCGCTTTTCGGCCGCGCCCAGTAAATCATGCCGATGTGTTCGTGCGTGGCGTTGATGCGATGGATGTCGAGGAAGCGCGGTCCGATCAACGCGCGCGTGCCGGGCCCGGTGGTGGGCGGACGTTCACCGAGGAGTTCCACGTCGAGGCCGCTCTCTTCCTTCGTCTCGCGCAGGGCCGCCTGTTCGGGATCTTCATCGAGTTCGATGTGCCCGCCGAGGGGCAGCCACTTGTCGAGCTTGCGATGGTGGATGAGCAACACCTGACCGTCGCGGACGACGAAGATGGCGACGGTGAAATCAATTTTTTCGTGGAGGTGAGCCATGAGGAAGTTCCAACGTTCAAGCACCAAGGCTCAGGGAAACTTCAACCTTCAAGCTTCGATCTTTCAAGGCCGCCAGCGCGGCGGTTTGGATTCCGGTGCTTGGAATTTCTCTGGAGGTTGGAAGGTTCAATAGTCGTAGAGCCCGGAATCCTTGGTGTAGCTCCCACCGCCGCCGCCCATGCCGCCACCTTCCTCATCGGGGCCGCCCATGGCGTCGCCGAGCACATCGCCCATGTCGGCTTCGATCTTCTCGGGATCTTCGCCGGCTTCGAGGCGCTTGATCGCGACGTCGAACTCCTTGGGCATGGCGTCGCCGGGCATGATCTCCTTCATCTTCTTCATCATGTGCGCCATGTGCTTGGGGTTGTTCTCGTCCATGTGTTCCATGTCGCGCTCCATGTCGCGCATGAACCGCTCCATCTTGGGCGAGTCCATATCCGGCATCCCCGCCATTTCATCCGGGCCGTCGGCTGTGGCAGCCTTCGGTTCGGCCGCGCCTTTGATCATCGCAAAGCGGCTGATCTCCTTGACGAGCTTCTTGGCGCCGCACTTCGGACAGGCCGGCGAGTGATCGGGGTTCACGCGCTTCGACAGGAAGCTGAAAATCTTCCGGCACTTGGGACAGGCAAATTCGTAGATGGGCATGGCGAAGGTCGCTGCGGCAACCGCCGTGATGACTAAGGCAAAAGTTGCGGACCGGGAAGGCTGAAGTTGAAGCAACAAGCAGCGAATAGCCGCAAAGAGGCGCAAAAGCGCATACGAAAGAGCCCGACGGAATCGCTGGGGCTTGCCGAAGTGCGGAGTGATGCCGCCGGTCTAGGGCGCGATGTTCAGGCGGTAGAACCGGTATGGGATCGGATTGTTGACTGGTTCGAGGAAGATCTTGCTCTCACCCAGATCGGTAACTTGGAACTGGCTTACGCTGGGCCAACTCAATAGATCGGTGGACCCTTGCAAAAGGTAGGTGTAGCCGGGCACAGCGCCCATGATGACCACTTCCATCTGGCTTGCGAACCGCGCCCGAAGCCTCGCACCCGCGCCCGGCCCTCCGTGGGCGCCCATGTCACTGCGTGCCTGGCCCAACGAAGGTGGGAAATAGACATCCTGATAAACAACATTGGTATCGCCCGCGTTGATGCAGGGCGAACCGGGGACGATGATCGGATTGCTGGAACTTAGGAATATCGGATTGCCACTGATGTTCCCTTTTCCCACGAAGCCTCCCTGGACGTCGCTGTAGTTTACGTTAGTTGTGCCGACAATCTGGCTGGGAGTATTCCCCCAGAAAATAGAATTCAGCACCACCGTCGCGTTAGTATCAGTCCCCAAACCATCGGGAGTGTTAAATGCGACGGTGCAGTTCACGACGCTTGCGCCGGCGCCGGCGATGAATATCCCACCACCTCCTAGCGAGTAATCAGAAGACGGCACCCACTCCGCACTGCTGCTGTTGCCGACAAAGATTGAATTCCGTTGATTTGCCTGACCTGTACACCAGATCCCGCCACCCTGACTCACTGCCGACGAGGAAGGCGCCGAATTGACGGCGGCATTTGCAGACGCTGAATTCCCACGAAACAGGCAATTGCGTAAAGTGAGGTTGGTCGATGCCCAAACGCCTCCCCCCTCCGCCACGGCTCTAGATGTCGCGTTAACAAAATAACCTAGGCTTGTCGCCGAAATCGAATTACTGGAGATGGTGCAGTTGAGGAGCGTTAGTGGGGCAGATGAAGCAACGCCACCACCTCTGACGACTGTGGTCGTTTGGCTGCCCTGCGTTACGAGGGTGAGCGAGTTGTTCTCAATTGTGCAGTTGTCGAGAACGAGCGGCGAGTCCGTGACAATTCCGCCGCCAATTGCCTCGAGCGTGAGAACCCCATTACCACCGGGAGCCGAAATTGATACGCTGTTGCTACGAATGATGCAGTCTGTGATTGAGGGAACACTATCTACGATTCGAATTCCCGAGCTGAGAGAATTCGCGACGGTGCAGTGCGAGACTACAAGGCCTGGAGTACTCATTATGCGTATCCCCGAATTGATGGATTTCTCGATGATACAATGCACGAGTTCACTGCCGGACTGAGCCGTATTGAAAAACACTCCCTGCCAACCGGAAGCGGGAAACCCACCCGTAAAGATGATTGGTGAACTTTGAGTGCCGATCGCTTTGATTCTGCCCGCCACTTCAAAAACATAGTTGCCGTTCATGAAGATTGTCACTCCCGGCTCAATGATCAACCCGGCGACCTGGATATCCCCTGTAACGAACACCGGCGAGTCCGCAGGGGTCCAGACTTGGTTGAAAATCGTTCCCGAAACCGATTTTCCCGGTGCGAATTCAAGAATCAGGGAGACTTGATCAATCAGTGTAGTGTGGCTGTTGCCGTTACCTAGCGCCTTGAATCGAAGTGTGTAGTCGCCAGGGGAAAGCGACAATTGCAGTTGATTCTCCCGCCACATCTCGGTGTGACTGGCGTTTAGCGTGTTGGAAACAACCGTCTGCCCGGAACTGTTCACCACGCTCACTGAATACACCGAACTTGAAATCGGGCGCGGCGTGGCATCGGACCAAGAAAGCAAATAAATACCATCGCTCGTACTTGTTATGGTTTGGGACAATACGTAAGAGGCTGAGTTCCCGATTTCCACAAACTGCTGTCCGTCCAACTGGGTTGGTGATGAATAGCTCCCAATCGCGGGCGCACCGTTGATAATCCATCCTGTCGATCCGCTCCACGCCCAACCGGTCGGGGTAGTTTGCAAACGGGTATTAGCGGCATTGGCCGGCGACTCAAAGCTGCCGTTGACGATCAGGTTTTGGGCAGTGGTCGTTGGCACACAAGCGAGCAGCGCGATGCACCCGGCTAGCAGTATTTGGGTTCTAGTTTGTCGGGCTTTCATATTCGGATTGGCTTTCATGGTTGATCGTAAGCTTCAGCTCACTTGGCACCGGTGAAATTGCACTTGGCAATTTCCTTCTCGCCGGTGTGAACCTTGGAGGGTTCGGGGTAACCGCAGCACGTAACGGAACCGTGGGAGCTGGACAACTTCCGAGGGTTGCGAGAGAAGATTCCGCGACTGAGAAGAGGGTGCCGACTAACTGCGGACTGCGGACTGCGGACTGCGGACTGCGGCAAGTCCGATTGAGTACAGGTTAATTCCCTCCGCAATCTCATAAGGTATGGGATTGCGTTTAACCGATGAATGGTTCGCGAGTCAAATCCATTTTGGAAAAGAAACTGGAAAGCTCGCGGCCATAGCTCGAGAACCGAGTGCCAAACCAAGTTCTCTGTCTGGCATCAGAGCAGCAAAAAGCCCCGATGAAAGTTCACCGGGGCTTTCTCAAGTTGATCGGTTTCGACTACCGCATCCGGTCGAAGTTCTTCTGGAGAATCTGCCAGTCCTTCATGCCCTTGGTTTTCTCCTGCGCTTTCGCGAGGATGTCGGCTTCGAGTTTGTTCTTCGTCGGGCGGTTCACGTTGTAATAGATGCCGAAATGGCCGGGGAAGGGTTCGAGCGCGAGTTTGTAGGCCGCGACTTCATCGGTGACATCGTGCGTGGCGGGCACGTCGGCAAAGACGCCGCCTTTGCGCGGGTTCGCGGAATCGAACGCGCCTTCGAAGAACTCGACGCATTCGCTGAGGCATTGCACGACGCTGAAGCCGTCGTGGTCCATCGCGGCTTCCATCATCTTGAGGACGTGCGAGGGGTTCGTGGCCGAGGTGCGCGCAACAAAGGTCGCACCGGCGGCGATAAGCTGCTTGACAGGGTTGATCGGATGATCGACGGCGCCCCAGATGTCGGTCTTGCTCTTGAACCCGAGCGGCGACGTGGGCGAGGTCTGTTTCTTCGTCAGGCCATACACCTGGTTGTCCATGATGACGTACGTCATCTTGACGTTCTTGCGCGCGGTGTGCGTGAGGTGGTTGCCACCGATCGAGAAGGCGTCGCCGTCGCCGCCGAACACGAACACATGCAGGTCCGGCCGGCTGAGCGCCACGCCGGTTGCGAACGGCAGGGCGCGGCCGTGGATGTAATGAACGCCGTGCGCCTGCACGAAATACGGGAAGCGGCTCGAACAGCCGATGCCGGCAACGGTCGTGATTTTCTCGTGCCAGATCGCGCGCTTTTCGATGAGCTTGAAGTAGAGCGCGAGCACGGAGAAGTCACCACAACCGGGGCACCACGTCGGGTGATCGGCGGCGACTTCTTTCTTGAGGAGCGGCTTGCGGGCGGAGTCGGGCAGCGCGGGCGCGGCGGCGAGGTTGCTCGTCCGCGCGGGGAATTCGTTGGAGATGTTGATCATGACGGAGAAAAGGTTCGTTTAGTTCTTCTGCTTCGCGGCGACGAGCTGCTCCTGCACGCGTTGGAGGATTTCCTTCACCTTCCAGGTCAGGCCGTCGCTCTTGTTGATGCCGCGAATCTTCGGATCGCAGTAGCGGCCGCGCAAAATCGCCGCGAGCTGGCCGTAGCCGTAGAAACCGTGGTCGTTCAGTTCGACGACGAAGACGTGGTTGAAGCCGGCAAAGATCTCTTCGAGCCCATTGGGCAGCGGGTTCAACAGGCGAATGTGCAGGGCCGAGTAGCTGTCGCCGGCGGCGCGCGCCTTCTCGACCGCTTCCTTGAGCGGGCCCTGGGCCGAGCCCCAGCCGACAAGCAACACATCGCCCTCGGGCGCGCCGAAGACTTTGGGTGTCGGCCATTCATTCGCCAGCGCCTTGAGTTTGTTGCGGCGCTTGTCCGTCATCAGTTGATGCAGCTTCGGCGAGCTGGTCGGATGGCCGAGTTCGTCATGCTCCAGACCGGTGACGACGGGATACTTGCCGCTGGCGATGCGCGTGCCCGGCGGCAGATGGCGCGTGATGCCGTTGGGCAATTGCAGGTCGTAAGGCTTGAATTCCTGCACCGGCGACAAGTCCGGCGTGAGGTCCTGGCAGATCTTCTCCAAGTCCGGTTGCTCGAAGGCTTCAATACGGGTGGCAATGCCCTGGTCGGAGACGATGATCACCGGCACGCTGTATTTGCGGGCAATGTTCACCGCATCGATCGCGGTGTAGAAGCAATCTTCGACGTCGGCCGGGGCAATCACAACGCGCGGTGAATCGCCGTGGCCGCCGAAGCAGGCGATGTTCAGGTCCGACTGCTCGACATTCGTCGGCATGCCGGTGGACGGCCCGCCGCGTTGCACATCGACAATGATAAGCGGCATCTCCGCCATCACGGCCCAACCGAGCGCCTCGGTCTTAAGCGAAATGCCTGGACCGCTCGAACCGGTCACGGCGACGCGCCCGGTGTAGCTCGAGCCGATGGCCATCGAGATCGACGCGATCTCGTCTTCGCACTGGATGAACATGCCGCCGTACTTGGGCAGTTCGCGGCGGAGCAATTCCATGATGTCCGACCACGGCGTGATCGGGTAGCCCGCGCCGAAGCGCACGCCGGCAGCGATCAAGCCATAGGCCAGCGCTTCATTGCCGTTCATGACGACCTGGTGGCCGTCGCGCTTGGCACTGTCGGCAAACTTGAACGTCTCGACCAGGCCGGAGAGATTGTAGGCGTAACCCGCGTGGAAGGCGGACAATGCGTTCTTCGTGATGCTCTCGTCCTTGCCGGTGAAGCGTTCGGTGACGAGTTGCTCAAGCTTCGGCAGGTTCAAGTCGAACATGCGGGCGATCAGGCCGAGCGAGTAAAGGTTCTTGCCCTTGTCCTTCGCCGTGCCGCCAATCGCCTCAACCGTCAAACTGGTGATCGGCACGCCGACATGGTGGTAGTCAGCGGATTTGTCGGCGCTGACTTCCACGTGGTCCGAATCATAGAGCACGATGCCGCCCTTCTTGAGCGAGCTGAGGTGGTTCTGATAGGACTCCTGATAAAATGCGAGGAGCACATCCGCGTCGTCGCCCGAGCTCAACACCTCGCCGGTGCCGATGCGCACTTGGAAGATCGACGCCCCGCCGGAGATGGTCGACGGAATGGTCATGAAGGTCATGACCTCCTGTTCGCTGCGACCAGCAAGCCGCGCCAGGAAACCGCCGATGGCCTGAATGCCGTCTTGCGAGTTGCCGGCGATGCGGATGACCGCCTCAGAAATTTTGGAAAGTTTCGGCTGAGGAGCCGAACTGGCCGAAGCCACTGTAGAATCGCTCATTTTCGATAATTTAATCTCATGTTGGACGCGGGCTGTTCCGACGCTGCGCCCGGTTCATTGCAAATCGCGCCGCTAGAGTCGGACAAGGCTATCAGCCGACTTCTTCAAGTCAAATGTCATTATCGGACATAACCGCCTAAACTAAAGTGACTTCTGCCTGCAGCCCCAAAAACCCCTGGGAGCAAGAATGTCGAAGAAACAGGAATCCTTATCCGGACCTTGGCCTTGATTATCCGTCACCGAAATCACGCCTCGCCCGCGACGACTCGACGCAGGCCTGCCGCCACGGCCCGGCCGGCACGCTCGGAAATCACCCAGCCGCCCGCCGCCTCGACGGCAAGCTTCACCTCCGGCATTGCATTCACGGGCGCGACCAGCCAGCGACCCAGATCACGCCGCAACATCGGCAGATCGTTCCAGTGATCGCCGGCGATGAAGGTGCCGGCCGGCTCCGCGCCACACAGCGAGGCCACTTCGCGCAGCGCGCTGCCTTTGTGGTAATCCACGTGACTGAGCCGCGCGTAGACGTGATTCGCCACCACCGTCACGTCGGGCCAGGCGCGACAACGCAGTTCGACCTGCTCCACGATCTCGACGGCGTCACTGGGGCTGGCGGCCACGAGACAAAAGGGTGACCAGGGGTCTTCATACACCTCGGCGACGAAATTGCCGTTGACCCACTCGAACCATGCGGGCAGCTCGGGTCGCAGGCGCGCGAACAAGTCCTCGTGCGTCCGGGCGCAGCGCTCATTCCACGCCGTGTGCGCGACGTAGCGATCCCCTTCGCGGCGGTAGATTTCGCGTTCGACCACGACGAGGTAATCCGGCGCGACGTTTAACTTCGACCGCGCCATTTCACGCAGCAGGTCCGCCAGGCCGCGGCCAGTGTTCACGACCCAGTGAACGCCCTGCGACTGCAACTCGCCAATCAGCTTTTGAAAATCCTGCGCCACGGCCGGCGATTCCAGGTCGGTGTGGATGGTGCCATCGAAGTCTGTGCAGACGAGCTGGAGCGGGTGGTCGGCGGGTGGAGTCATTTCTTGCGCGCGCAAAGCAATCGTGACAAAGCTCCGCTGTCAAAAAGTTTATGGCCGTGCCGCAGGAACAATTCGATGACGCGATGTTCGCCTTCAGCCAGGCGGACTACGCGGAGGCCGTACGTTTGCTCGACGAAGTGCTGGCTGAGGACGCCGAACATTTCGATGCCCGACTCGCGCTGGGCATGGCGCATTACCGGCTGGGCGATTTTCCGAAAGCCATCGCCGAAGGGCACAAAGCCGAGACGTTGCGCCCGCAGGAACAACTCGTGCACACGAATCTCAGCCTCTTCTACATGAAGTCCGGCGACAAATTGACAGCTGAAAAACATGGCCTGAAGGCACGTATCGCTTCGTGGAAAGACACGGCCGCACCCGCGCCGACAGACGCGGTGGACCCCGAGTTGCAATTCGCGCAGGCCAAGGCCGCGCCCGTCACCGTGACTGGCAGGAAGCTGCCCGAGATGCCGTGGAAGAAAAACAAGCCGATCGCCAACCCGCAGGCATGACCAGCGAGGTGAACAAATTCTATCCAGTGGCCGCCGCCGCTTCGCTCGCGCCGGGCGCGGGGCGCACCGTGTTCCTGCGCGGTCGCGAGTTCGCACTCTTTCATCTCGACGGCGTCTTCCACGCGATCGACAACGAATGCCCGCATCGGGGCGGGCCGCTCGGCGCCGGCACGGTGGATCGGGGCCACGTCCATTGCCCGCTTCACGGCTGGGCGTTCGACCCCAAGACCGGTGAATGTGCGACCAAGCTGGGTTGCGCGATCAAGACTTACCCCACGCGCGTGGAGAACGGCGAAGTCTTCCTTTGCCCCATCCCGATCCCGATCCCTGTTACCAATCTATGAAATCATCCCTCGAACTCGCCATGGAGCGCCTGAACAAGACCGCTCCCGTTGAAAAGTTGAGCGCTGCCCAGAAGAAGGAGATCGCCGAGCTCAACGAGAAATGCCAGGCCAAGATCGCTGAGCGCGAGATTTTCTTGAAGGACCAGATCAACGAGGCGCGCGCGAAAGGCGCGTACGAAGAAGTCGAGCAACTGGAGAAACAGCTCGCCAGCGAGCGCCGGGCTCTGACGGGGGAACTCGAGGAGAAAAAGGAAGCCATCCACAAGCGCCGTTAGGGGCCATCTTGTTGGTCGGTTGGTTTGTCGTATTGGTCACGATCTTCGCGTTTCTTGCGGGGCTTTCGGTGGAATCCATTTTGAGCAAGTAGCCGCCAGACCATGAACACGGCCTCATACACGATCCCGCGCGACATTTTCGAGCTGCCTTGAAACCGGTCGGTAAAAATGATCGGCACCTCCGTCACTTTGAGCCCTTGCCGCCAGATCTTGTGTGTCAGCTCGATTTGGAAGCTGTAGCCGTTCGAGCGCACGGCCGCGAGGTCGATCGCTTGCAGCGCCTTCCGCCGAAAACATTTGAACCCACCCGTGGGGTCGCTGACCGGCAGCCCGGTGATGACCCGCACATACATCCCGGCAAACATCGACAGCACCAGGCGCGACAACGGCCAGTTGATCACGCGAATGCCGTTGCAGTAGCGCGAGCCGAGGACCAGGTCCGCCGTTTCAGCCGCCTGAAGGAAGGCCGGAATATCGCCGGGGTTGTGGGAGAAATCGCCATCCATCTCCAGAACGAATTCGTAGTTCCGCTCCAGGGCCCAGGCAAAACCATCGCAGTAGGCCCGCCCCAGTCCGCTCTTTGCCTTGCGATGCAGCACGTGGATCTCGGGGTGCTGCGCGGCGAGCTTGTCGGCGATCCTTCCCGTCCCGTCGGGTGAGTTGTCGTCGACGACGAGCAAATCCACCTTCGTCGGCAGCGACAGAACTTTTGCTGCCAGCGGGGGGAGGTTGTCCCGTTCATTGTAAGTGGGAACGATGACGAGGGACCGGTGCATGTGAAAGCTGGGCGATAAGTAGGGGGTTTTCGGCGCTGGCTCAAGACTGAACTCTGCGCAATCAGCCATACTCCCGAGGCGGGCGGTTCAAAAACTTACGTGACGGTCCGGCCTTCCTCCGGTTAACTCGCCTCCGAAGCACCGACCGATGCCTGTTGTTCAATCGGCCGGGGCTCAATTAGTTCATGGTTCGCCTGAAAGACATCGCCGTCCGTGCCGGCGTCTCTGTCATGACCGTCTCCAAGGTCATGCGCGATGCTTCCGACATCTCGGGCGCCACCAAGGACCGCATCCGCAAGCTGGCCAAGGAAATGGGCTACGTGCCCGACCGGCAGGCCCAGGGGCTGCGCAGTCGCACGACGAAGCTGTTCGGCCTGGTGCTCTCCGCTGCCACCAATCCGGTCTATGCGCGCATCCTCATGGCGCTGGAGGAGCAGGCGTTCGAGCTGGGCTACGAGATCATCTTCGCGCACTCGTTGAGCCAGATCGAACGCGAGGCGATGATCATCCGCCGGTTGCTGTCCCGCCGGGTGGATGGACTGTTCATCTCGCCGGTTTACCGCATGGACCCCACGGCGGCGGTGTATCAAGAATTGGAGAGCTCGAAAATTCCCACGGTGATTCTCGGGCACAAGGCTGCCTTTTGTGCCCGCTTCGCGAATGTCGAAACCGACGACCTGCACGCCAGTCAGCAGGTGACGCGGCATCTGATCGAACTGGGCCACCGACGGATCGCGTTCCTGACAGGCCCCCGCCACGTCCCATGGTCACAAGAGCGACTGGATGGCTACCGGATGGGATTGAAGGAGGCAAACATCGAGTTCGACGATCATCTCGTGTTCACCGGCGGCACCACCATCGCCGAAGGAAGTGCTGCGGCGTTGCAGTTCATCAACGAATCCTGCGCCGCGACCGCCATCCAGGCCGTGAACGATCTGGCGGCCATCGGCGCCGCCACCACGTTGCTCGATCAAGGGGTCAAGATTCCCGACGACCTCTCGATCACTGGGTTCGGCAATATTCTTACGAGCGAGTACTTCCGCGTGCCTCTGACCACGGTGCGCCAGCCCAAGTTCCGCCTGGGCATTGCGGCCATGGAAGTCATGAAGAAGTTGCTCGCCGGCGAACCAGCCGCCACCCAGCGACTCTCCGCGGAAATCCTGGTTCGCCAGAGCAGCGGAGCATTCCGCGGCAAGGCGTAACGCTCACCGCCTGGAAATTCATCGCAGACCTCGCTTGACGGACAAGCTTTGTGGTGCAAAGTAATCGCCATGAATGGCGACTGGGCAGCGCAGAATCTTCAGACCATCCGCACGTTGATGGAGCGGGCGGCCCTCTACCGGCGGGCGCTGGCCCCCATCATGATCGCGGTGGGCTGCATCGGGCTGGCCGCCGCCATCCTGGGTTGGAAACTGGGAGTAGTCGCGCCGCGCACCTTCATCCTTTACTGGTTGGTGGTCGCGGTGATTGCCTGCGCTGTCGCGTTCTTTCTGGTTCGCCGCCAGGCAATTCAAGCGGGTGAGCTCGTCTGGTCACCGCCCGCAAAACGCGTCGTCCACGCCGCGATCCCCGCCCTCGCCGCCGGACTCGCTATCAGCTTGATTGTGACTTGGGTCCTGCCTCACTTGCCTACCGAGCCAACGAACCTCGCCGCCCTCCTCGGGATGCTGTGGTTGCCACTGGGCTGGATCATACTTTACGGATGCGCGCTGCACGCCGCCGGATTCTTTCTGCCGCGCGGCATGCGGATCTTCGGCTGGGCCTTTATTAGCGGGGGTTGTCTGCTGTTAGCCAATGGGCTGCCGCACTTCGATCCCGCGATGTATGCCCACGGCATCATGGGCCTGTTCTTCGGCCTGTTTCATCAAGCTTACGGCGTCTACCTGTACTTGACCGAGCAGAAGGATGTCGCCGCGTGAATCCGGAACCGTTTCTCAACCTGGATCGCGTGATCCATGAGAAGGGGCGGATGGCGATCATGTCGCTGCTCGCCGCCACGCCGGAGATGTCGTTCACCGAATTGCGCGACACGTTGAGCATGACTGACGGCAACATCACGACGCACATCAAGACGCTCCAGCAAGCGGGTTACGTCGGCGTGACCAAGTCGGTGCAGAACAACCGTCCACTCACGACTTGCTCGCTGACCACGGCTGGCCGCGCCGCTTTCAAGGACTACGTGGAACTGCTGGAACAGATCGTTCAGCAGACGAAGTCGCAGATTTGATCCCTCCAGAATGAACGCAAACGAATGGTCATGGTCACTTACTTTGTAGTGCAAAGTTAATGTAGTATGAAAACTCTCCGCGCCACTCATCTCGGCATGTGCTTCGGGGTTCGGGACGCCATCGCCCTTGCCCGACGAACCTCCGCCCAAGACTCCGTCACGGTGCTTGGGCCGCTGGTTCACAATCAAAGCGTGGTCAACGAGCTGCGCCGCGAGGGCGTTCAATTCGCCGATTCGGTCGAAGGGATTCGCACCGGCACCATCCTCATCACGGCCCACGGCGCGTCCGACCAGCGCATCGCCACTGCCACCGCGACCGGGCGGCGCGTGATCGAGGCCACGTGTCCGCTCGTGAATCATGCGCACCGCGAACTCCGGATGCTCCTGGCGGCCGGGTATCACCCCGTGGTCATCGGCAAGCGCGGACATGTCGAAGTCAATGGGCTCACGGAGGATCTCGCCGAGTGCGACATCGTGCTTGCCGAGGCGGACGTCGCGCAGTTGAAGGAGCGCCCCAAGTTCGGCGTCATCGCGCAAACCACCCAACCGGTCGAACGCGTCCAGCACTTGACCGGGTTGATGCGCCAGCGCTTTCCGAAGTCAGAAGTGCTTCTTCGGGACACGGTCTGCCGCCCGACCAAGGATCGCCAGACCGCGGCCGTCGAGCTGGCGCGGCACAGCGATGTCGTATTGGTGATCGGCGGCGCCCATAGCAACAACACCCACGAACTGGTTGCCACCTGCCGCCAATACTGCGCGCGCGTGCATCACATCCAATCGGTTGCCGACTTGCACGAAGGCTGGTTCCAGCCAGACGACACGGTGGGCATCACGGCCGGAACCTCGACCCCGGACGGGATCATCGACGAGGTCGAACGCGAGCTGCGCGCAATCGCGGCCACCCACGCGAACGTACCGGAGCTGGTTGGAACTGCGTCTTGAAATTTCCCTGACCCATATTGAACCGACCGCCCTGCCGCCCCTGCAACTCGATCGAGGATTGATATGACAACCATGACCAACTCCGCGCTGAGTCTTCCTGCGTCGACCTTCGTGAACCGCCCTTGCGCGCACTGCCACTCACTGCCGATCCCGGCGTCGAAACGCTGGCGAATGGTCGTCCTTTACGCCCTGGCCATGGCGTGGGTCGAAGCCGCCGTCGTGTTTTACATTCGTTCGATGATCGACCGCATCGAGCCCTACCAACCGACCCCGCTGCCCATTGCCGGCGGATTCGGCCTGGCGGAAATCGTCCGGGAAGCCGCGACGCTCGTCATGTTGTTTGCCGTTGGCTGGCTGGCCGGACAAACGTGGCGCACCCGCGTCGCCTACTCGCTGCTGGCATTCGGCGTTTGGGACATTGGCTACTACCTCTGGCTCGTGCCGCTCACCGGTTGGCCGCATTCATTGAACGAATGGGATATTTTGTTCCTCATTCCGCTGCCGTGGTGGGGACCGGTTTGGAGCCCGGTGAGCATCGCGGTGCTGATGCTGGCATTTGGGACGATTGTTTCGCGCCATGACGCGAACAACAGGCCCGTGTGGCCGGGCCGGCTGTCTTCAGCCAGTTTGATCGCGGGGGTGTTGCTCGCGCTGTTCGTGTTCATGTCTGATGCACTCGAAGTGGTTTTGTCCGGAGGCAGCACCCGGGACCTGCGCGAACTCTTACCGGCCGTCTTCAACTGGCAGTTGTTCACGGTCGCCCTAAGCCTGATGGCAGTCCCCGTTTTCGATGTGCTCGCTCAAGTGGTAACGGGCACAACTTCGGAATGCCGGCCGTTTGCTTACACCCGCTGGCTGAATCACTTCACGCAGAACCGCGCGCACCGGATCGAGCCCGACTGGCAGGCGCCCGTGACGCTGCCGGCAAAGACCGTTCCACCTCTGTTACGGACGCTGACGCAGTTTCAACTCGGCGATGGGGGCGGCCCGTGCAGTTTGATTGCGTTTGACGCCCGACGCTTCCGCAGTTCATCGCCGGCGGCCGAGCAATTGGTGGACGCCTGGTTTCGCGAAGAAGCGGAGCACTCACGATTGCTTGGTCGCGCGGTCGAACGTTTCGGCGGCAAACCAATCACGTCCCACTGGAGCTTCTCGGCCTTCTGCGCGGTTCGTCGCTGGGGCGGCGTGCGTTTCGAACTCCAGGTGCTGCTGCTCACCGAAATCGTGAGCACCGCCTACTATCGGGTGCTACAGCGGCGCGTCGATGATCCGGCGGTGCAGGCGATGGCCACGTTGATCCTGCGCGATGAAGGCGGTCACGTCTCGTTCCACTGCGATCGACTGGCCCATGCAAGGCGGGCACCCACTGGCGTGCTTGGCGCGCTCTGGCAAGGGCAGTTCTGGCTCTGCGGCTTCGCGGCGGCGTCCGTGCTTTGGATCAGTCACGGCCCGTGCCTGCGGCCGTTCGGTGCTTCGACCCGCGAATACTTTGGCGAAGTACGCCACGAGATTGGGGCGTTCATCGTGCGCCTGATCGCAAGATGCCACGCGCTCGAAGCTCTTTCGGCAACCAATGACTCGCAAACCAATATCATCGCGACGACCGCAGCGACGTGAGGTTGGCCCTTGGTCGCCGGTCCAAACTGAAGACTGAACGGTTTGTGACGCAGCAGGCTCCAACCAGCAACCACTTGATTCGAAAACAGCAAACCGGATGAACGCCCAGCGCACCCCAGGGAGACTCGCGGGCTTGCAGATACCGGAGATGCTCGCCGCCCGTGCCGAAACAATCACGGCGTGGCTGGCCGAGCCCCTGGCAAAACGGCTTGGTGTGCAGGTGGCGATCATCATCTTTGGCGCGGGGATCTACGGGGCAACGCTGGGCCTGTGGCGCTCGCCCCTGCAGGCATTGTTCGTCGCCATCAAGTTTCCATTGATCCTGCTGCTCACGACGACGTTCAACGCGCTGCTGAACGGCATGCTGGCGCAACTGCTCGGTCTGCCCGTGCGCCTGCTGGACTCGTTCCGGCTGATCCTCATCAGCTTTGCGACCGCGGCCGTCATCCTCGCCGGGTTTAGTCCGTTGACCTTTTTCGCGCTGTGGAACGCCCCGCCGCTCAGCGACCAAGCGGCCACCACCAACGACGTTTACAGCGCCATCATCCTGCTGCATGTGCTGGCGATCGCGGCGGCCGGCATCGCGGCCAATGTGAAACTCTTGCAGTCATTGCGTGTGCTGAGCGGCGACGTCCGGCGGGCTCGCGTCATCCTGTTTTCGTGGCTTGCCGGCAACCTGCTCCTCGGCAGCCAGTTCATCTGGAACCTGCGGCCGTTCATTGGCGCGCCGTTCCTGCCGGTGGAGTTTTTCCGACCGACCGCTTTCCAAGGCAGCTTCTTCGAGGCAGTCCTCGTGGCGCTCCGCCAACTTTTCGCAAACTAACAAACCCTCCACCCCAAACATCATGAGCAACTTCAACGAACCCCCGATCCTGCCGCCTCCGTTTGCCCGGCCATCAACGGCCCTGCCGCTGGGCGAAGGTCCCGGCGAAAATGAACCCCTCGCCAATCCGTCCCAAATGATTGAAGCCATGCTCCGCCAACCGCGCCGGCTCGTGCATCAATTGCGGTCGGGCGCCGGCGGTCGATTGACCTTCCAGATGGTCGCGTTGGGGGTTGTCTGTATCGCCATCTACGGTCTCGTGGTGGGTGCGTTCTCGGGTGGTGATCAGTATTGGGCGGCGCCGGCCAAGCTCGCGCTGGGCCTGTTGGGCGCGGGGCTGATCTGTCTGCCGAGCCTCTTCATTTTCGCCTGTCTCGCCGGCTCGCGGGCCAGCTTGAAGGAAGTGGCGGGCGTGGTTGCCGGCCTGGTTCTTTTGATGACCCTGTTGTTGATCGGCTTCGCGCCGGTGGCTTGGGTCTTTTCGCAATCGACGACTTCGGTGGCGATGATGGGCTTCCTCCACCTGCTCTTTGGCTTTGTCGCGCTGATCTTCGGCATGCGGTTTCTCTCGCAGGGTTTTCAATGGATGGAAACCCGCTTCAACGCCGGCCTGAAAGTCTGGATGCTCATCTTCACGCTGGTCGTAGTTCAAATGACCACCGCGTTGCGTCCGATCGTGGGAACCGCGGACAGTTTTCTGCCCAAGGAGAAAAAGTTCTTCCTGGCGCATTGGTTCGAACAAGTGACCGGCCGCACCCACCCGGCTGATTTGAAAGACTGAACGAAAGCCGCCGCACCATGAATCAATCCACCAGGTCGCTGCGCACCATTCGCTGGTTGCTCGGGCTGTTCATCGCCGGCCTGGTGTTCAGTGGGGTGACGGCCATCCCGCTCGTGACCGAAGTGGATTTCCTGACCCGCCTCACTGGAGCCAACGAATTGGTTGAGCGGCCAGCGTCGACCGAGGCTCCCGCCTGGGCGCGGGGGCTGACGAGTATCCAACGATCACTTCACGCCACGGCCGAGCAACACCCGGCGCTGTTCTACGGTACCGACTGGCTGGCCTTCGGACATATCGTCATCGCGATCGCGTTCATTGGCGCCTGGCGTGACCCGGTGCGGAACAGTTGGTTGATTGATTTCGGATTGATCGCCTGCGCGCTCGTCATTCCGTGGGCGCTGGTGTTCGGGCACCTGCGCGGCATCCCGCTCGGGTGGCGGTTGATCGATTGTTCCTTCGGTATTTTTGGTGCGCTACCGCTCTACTTCTGCAAGCAACTGATTCATGACCTCACGACAAATTCATTTCCTGCGTCGACCAGCGGAGACCCTGCTCCGATTCGTTGAGCATCTTCGCCGTCGCTTGCCAGCGATCCCTGCGTCGCACTGGCCCGCCATCGGCATGCTGGCCCTCGCCTCCGCCACCGCGTGCGGGCTGTTGACCTTGCGCGCGCTCTTGCAAGGGCGCCTGCACCACCTCTTCCTGCCGTGGAACTTGTTTCTCGCATGGCTGCCTTTGCTGTTTGCCGCCAGCACGCTGCACCACGGGCAGCTTCATGGCTGGCGAACATGGCGGCCCTGGCTCGCGGCGGCGGCGTGGCTCAGCTTCTTCCCCAACGCGCCCTACATTTTCACGGACCTCGTTCATCTGCGACCGATTGGCGACCACCGCTTCTGGATCGACCTGATCATCATCCTACTGTTCGCCTGGCCGGGCTTCCTGGTCGGGTGCCTTTCGCTGCAGATGCTGCACGGGGCGGTGGCCAACAAGTTCGGCTTCCTCACCGGCTGGCTGTTTGTCGGCGGCAGCTGTGGCTTGGCGGGGATTGGGGTTTACATCGGCCGCTTTCTGCGGTGGAACAGTTGGGACATCATCGCCAATCCGCTGGGTCTGGGGTTTGATCTGCTGGGCTTCATCGGGCATCCGCCGACCCATCCAGCCTATCGGCTCTCGCTCCTCTTCGGACTCCTGCTATTCGTCGGCTACACCACTCTGCACTCGTCCCCGGGAGTCAACTCCGCGACCCGGCCGGGTTCCAGGTAAGACAACTACTGTGGTTCTGCCTCCGCAGGTTGGCGCTCGCAAAGTAATCCAAAACAAGCGTCGGCTGCGCTTGAATCGGGAGCGGCCCCCAATGCCCTCACGGTCGCGTGGCGTGAATTTGCCAGAAGGCGGCCGGCTCGGTGGAGACTGCGGGAAGGTTGATGATGCCGCCGGTCCCGGCGACCTCGCTTCCGGAAGCTTGCCAGCCATCGAAGCGCGTCGTCGTTTCCGCCCGGTAAAACCAGTTCGGGCGACTGACAAACGAGAGTTCCAAGCCTGCCCCGTTGCGCCCGATCGCAAAAGCAACGACCGGGGCCGGAGGCAGCGTGAGCTGGACGTTGTCGATCTCGCCCACGGCGTGGAGCGAGCCCGAAGTTGCGTGGTCGCTGTAGCTGCAAATCGCAAACGCATCGACGCGGAAGTCGGTGAAAAACGGCGCGAGCACCAACGCGTTGATCGGGCCGAACGGTTGCTGGTTGGAGGTCATCGTCGTGCGCAGCGTCCGATCCGCCGCGGTGTAAATCATCACGACGTGCAGCGACGCGTCCAGCGGCAGTTCGATCAAGGTGTAATCGCTGGCGTCGCGGTAGCTGAGGCTTGCGTTGGTGGACCACACCGCCGGCCAGAGCGTGGCGCCCAGCCCATTGTTCGGAAAGTAATCGAGCTCGAAGAGATTTCGCACTGTGCCGGTGCCTTTGCCGCGAAAGAAATTGGTATGCGTGGCGTTGGCCAGATTGATGAAGCCGATCGCGAGCTCGAAGGTGTTCGGCTTTCCCTCGGTAAATCCAGGCACGGCGGAGATCAGTTTCAAATCAAACGCGAGCGTGAAGTCGTCGTCCTTGCCGAGGATAGTTCCAAGCGGGTGATAGAAATAGCTGTTCGTCCGACTAGAGTCCCACGTGACATCAAGATGGCCGGCGGGATTCCATTGGAAGAGTGAGGCGTCGCCGTGCGTGCGCCAGGTGCCGGCGGATGGTGCCGCCGTGAAGTCTTCAAAAAAATCCGCCGCGGTGGTCAGTTGGACGGCCATCCCAATCATGGCCCATCCCAGAACCCACCGCGGCGGTTTTATCTTCGTACTCATCGAGCTGATCCCAATTTATCAGCCCTGCCGTTTCCGGCACCTAAATACTAAGGCAACTCCGCCCAGGACGGCGAGGGCAATTGTGCCGGGCTCCGGCACCAGCACGGCCGAGAACGCATCGATCTCCGAACGACCGCTCAACACGTCCACACGCACGAACCGGATGCTGTCGAGGCTCACGGGTTGGTTGTTGCCGTCCACCGCCCAGGCGAGATCGAAGCCCGTGCCGCCGCCGGAACCACCGTAGAGCGCGCGAATGCCCGCCAGCGTCTGATCGCCGAAGGCCGCGCTGTCCAGCGCCGGGTTGACCGGCAGGTGGAAGTTGCCGCTGCCGTCCGTGGGAAACATCCCGTCCACCACCGGCGTGAGCGAAGGGTTGAGGAGAAACATATTTCCCGGATCATTGCCGACATACACGCGCGTGGCCCCGAGGTTGTTCGAGAAGATCGAGCCGCTGGCATCGGCGAGACCGTTGGGCCAGTCGGCATCCATGAATCCCGCTGAGCCAAAGACGAGGAAATCCAGCCCGAAGGGATTGAGCGCGTTGTTTTGGATCGGCGTGCCGAACTCGATCGTGAGCGAGCCGCCCACGCCGAGCGAGACGAGTTGTTCCTTGAGGTAAGGCGCGGCGAAGGGCGTCACCGGACCACCGAACTCGCCCGGCGTGGTCGTTGAAGGCGAGCCAAGGGCGGTTGATGAATCGGTGTAGGGAAGGTTGGTGCCGAACTCGACGGCATAACCCACGCCGGGTTCGTAAGCTTCGACGCGCGTGGCGAACTGTGCGAAGGACGGGAGGACGGGGACGAACAAGGCCGCGGCAAGCGCCGGGGCGACGAGGGAATGTTTGAGCATGACTGGTCTTTCGTTGGTTGGCTGCGGGCAGCCGGTTGCCTGACTTACGAGACCAGTGCGGGCAGAAGGAGGAGAAGTGGAAACATCGAACATTCAACATTCAACGCCGAACATCGCAGGAGCCGGAGCGCGGCAGCCTTGGGAGTTGGAAGTTGAATGTTGAGCGTTGGACGTTTACCAGCGCGGCGACCAACGGTCGCCAAGCCGTACACAAAAACGCCTTCTTCCCGCAAAACGAGGAAAGAAGGCTCCACGGATGCCGGCGACGACAGGTCACCGGCCGGGCCTCATCCTTCTCTTTGCGGAGAAGCCGGTTCCTTGCGGAACCGAGACGAGCACAACCACGCCGGTATCCTGACTCCAGGCCTGACCTCGCTCCCGCCTTCCCTTGCGGTGGCATTGGGAGTTTGTAGCCTGTTACAGTGGCGCAACCGTCCCCGGATCTAACGGGGTTCCCTGACGCGCGGTTGTGTTTCAACGGACTCGACGTCCGTATGTTTCAAAGAGCGCCGTGGTGATAAGTCCCAGCGCGCTGGCTGCCAAGGGAAAACATACAACTGGCGAAGACCGATAGCCGAATGCCGATGACCGAACCACCGCCGAGTGCCGAATACAAAGCGAACCTGATCAACCCGGCGTCAACTTTTTCTCGCCGCTCGCCAGCCACCCCGCTATACCAACGTCACTTTCCATGAAAAAGCTTTTCCAACTCGTTGCCTCAATCGCCAGCACGTTGCTGGTTTTTGCCATCAGCGCCTCGTTCGCCGCCGAGACCGCGCTCGATCGCTATGTCCATGCGCCTGATCCGGCCTACCAATACGACCTGATCGACAACCATACGGCCGACGACGGCACGACTTACCTGCTGAAGTTCACTTCACAATCATGGCTCACCGCCGCCGAGGTGAATCAGACCAACTGGTGGCACTGGCTAATCATTCATCGCCCGAAGGAAGTCACGAGCGACACCGCGCTGCTCTTCATCACCGGCGGCAACAACAAGGACGGCAAGCAACCCAAGCCCGATGAATCGATGAAACGCATCGCCGACGCGACGAAGAGCGTGGTGGTGCAATTGCGCCAGGTGCCGAACCAGCCGTTGATCTTCAACAACGACGGTCAGGAACGTACGGAAGACGACCTCATCGCCTATGGCTGGGACAAGTTTCTGCGTGGCGGCCGCGACGAATGGCTGGCCCGTTTCCCGATGACCAAGAGCGCCGTGCGCGCGATGGACACCGTCACCGACTTCCTCGGCAAGGCCGAGCGCGGCTCGTTGAAGATCGACAAGTTCGTCGTGGCCGGCGCTTCCAAACGCGGGTGGACGACGTGGACCACGGCCATCACGGACAAGCGCGTCGTGGCGATTGCGCCCATCGTGATCGACATGCTGAATGTCGTGCCTTCGTTCCAGCATCACTGGGAGGCGTATGGTTTTTACGCGCCGGCCGTCGGCGATTACGTCAGCCACGGCATCATGGACTGGCAGGGCACGCCGGAGTATGCGCGCTTGATCTCACTGGTGGAGCCGTACGAATACCGCGATCGCCTGACGCTGCCCAAGCTCATGATCAACGCCTGTGGCGATCAGTTCTTCCTGCCGGACTCGCACCGCTTCTACTTCGACGACCTCAAGGGGCCGAAGTACATCCGCTACATTCCGAACACCGATCACTCGCTCAAGGACAGCGACGCCATCGAAACGCTCGCCGCGTGGCAATACGCCATCACGCACCAGACGCCGCTGCCGCAGCTCGACTGGCACGTGGATTGGAAGGCGGGCGAAATCTCAGTGAGGGCAACCGACAAGCCGGCGAAGGTGTTGTTGTGGCAAGCCACGAATCCCGATGCCCGAGACTTCCGTCTGGAGACGCTGGGCAAGGTATGGACCAGCAGCGAACTCACGCCGGATGCTGCGGGCAAAGTCGTCGCCCGCGTGGAGAAGCCGGCCAAGGGCTGGACCGCCTTCGTTGTCGAGTTGACGTACCCGATTGCCGGATGCCCGACGCCGCTCAAGCTGACCAGCGGTGTGGCCGTCGTGCCGGACATTCTGCCCTTCGCCGGCAAGATGCCGAAGGTGTCGCCGAAGCGATAAGTTGCCGCGGTCTCGTGCTGGCAGTTCGGAAGCCAATGCCGCTCGCAGTGCCGAGTTGCCAGAGATGCCACCCGAAATTCCCTGTAAGCCATCACCCATGAACACTCGATTCCTGACGTTGACCGCCTTCTTCCTGGGTTTCCTCTCGCTGTCGGCGGCGCCGCGCTTCGAGCAATCCGCCCGCACCGTGGATCGCTTTGATTTCGTCGAAGTGACACTGACGTTGGACGAGCCGGCGAAGGGCAATCCGTTCCTCGACGCGGCGCTGGAAGGAGCTTTTTCGCACGACGTTCGGGCCACTCGGTCTCCGCACATCTTTCTGTCTCGCGTGGATGGCTTCTGCGACAGCGATGATGGCCGCGTGTTTCGGATTCGTTTCATGCCGACGGTTGCGGGAAAACATTCGTACTCCGTCACCTTCCGCAACGGCGACACTGAGTTGAAACACGCAGGCGGGTTCACCGCGCGCGCTGGCAAGCGTCGAGGCTTGGTGCGCGTGGACCGCGAGCATCTCACGCACTTCCTTTGGTCGGGCACGAGCGAACATTTCTTCTACAACTCCACCACCGCCTATTGGCTGCTCGGTTTCCAGGACGACGCCGTCATCCGCGAGAGCATCGATCGTCTCGACCGGCTCGGGGTGAACCGTATCCGGGTCGCGCTCAGCGGCCGTACCGCCAGCGGCCTGCGCTGGAAGGAGCCCATGATCGTCAGCAACGACGATTTTCAATTCCGGCTCGAACCCTGGCCGGCCGCGCGCCCGCTCGACATCGAAAACCCCGGCTATGACGTTTCCCGCTTTCACCTCGATCACTTCCGCAAGACGGAGCGGATGCTGACGCACGCGCGCGGTCGCGACCTCCAAGTTTCGCTGATCTTCGCGCTGGATGTCGCGGACAAAGGCGTCGATCCCTTCGGCAAGACGCACATGGGCAACGCCGACGAGCAGCGTTATTACCGCTACTGCGTCGCCCGCTTCGGCGCGTTCGCGAACGTGTGGTGGGATCTGATCAATGAGTGGCATCTCTGCCGCGACGAAGCGTGGGCGGAGAAGATGGGCGCGTTCGTGAACGAGTGGGACCCATACGATCATACGACGAGCATTCATGGCACCGGCCGCTTTCCGTTCGGCAAATCGCCCTGGGTGGACTGCGTGATGTTTCAGAGCTGGGACGAGCACGGCGCCTACGACTTCATGCTCAAGGCGCGCCAGGACCAGATCGCGGCCGGCCGGCCGCTGCCGGTTATCAACGAGGAGTACGGCTATGAAGACCACTATCCGTATCCTTGGGGCGGCAAGCGCGTCTGGCCGGCGCGCATTGGCGAAGACCGCGTGCGTCTGGCCTGGGAGATGACGATGGCCGGCGGCTATCAATCCACTGGTGAACGCGCGAACATCGCCGGCATGGGCGGCTGGATCACCGGCCGGGGCAACGACGAGATGACCATGCTCGCCGGTTACCGTCGGCTGCGGAGTTTCTTCGAATCGATTCCCTGGTGGCAACTGGAGCCGCGTCCGGATCTTGTAACGGGTGAGAGCAAGGCGTTGCCGGTGCCCGAGAACACCAAGCCGTTGACCGCCGCGCTCTGCCTCGCGCAGCCCGGCGAGCGCTATGTCGCGTATCTCCGCCAGGGCGGCACGGCCACTTTGCAACTCGCTGCCGGCACTTACGCGGTCACGCGCTTCAATCCGCGAACCGGTCAGTCCGTGAAGCTGGACCGGGCCAAGGGCGGTGCCGCGTGGACAACTCCCGCCGTGCCGGACACCGAGAACTGGGCGTTCCTGCTGGCACGGGTCAAGTGAGTCCGGGGCTGCGAGGCCAGGTGTTATGCCGGCCGGAAAAAACTCAGCTTGCCACCAACTTCACGTGACCTAGATTGCCCGCATGACGGTTGAAGAGTTGAAGCGCGCAGCCAGCGAACTGGCCAGCAACGATCAGCGGCATCTCGCGGCTTACCTCATCCATCTCGATAGTCAACGCGACCCGGCGCTCCGCCAGGAACTCAATGACCGGCTAAACGACCGGGACTCCAAGTCCTGGTTGTCCGTCGAGGAATTCGAGCGCCGACTGACCGCGCGTGACTGAAATGACGCCATCGGAGATGCGTGATGAATGCCTGCGCGGTTTTTCTGCATGCGGGCCTGCTGGATGCAATGTCTAGCCGTGGTCGCCAGAGGGAAATCATTTTGAAATTTGTGCGGGAGCTTGCAGGCAACCCCTTTCAACGAGGGGACTACACAGAACGCGATGAAGCCGGCCGCACCCTGGAGGTGATGATCGTCGCTGGTCATGCCCTGACTTCGTGGCCGGATCACGCGGTGAAGGAAATCAAAGTTGTCCGCGTGCAACGCGCGGAAAGCGGACGCATCACTTCATCGCGCGCGGATCGCCAATGGGCACGGGCGCACCGGCCGGCGTCTCCTTCAATGTCTGCTGCAAGTCAGCCACGAAATCGCGGATGTCCTCGGGCTGCGTGTCCCAGGCGCACATCAGGCGGCAGCCGCCCTCGCCGATGAAGGTGTAAAATTTCCAGCCCCGCTGCCAGAGCGCGCGGATCACGGCGGGCGGCAGCTCGGCGAAGACGGCGTTGGCCTGGCTTGGGAATAAAATCTTCACCTCGGGAAGCTTCACCAGTTCATCATGCAGTGATTGCGCCATGCTGTTCGCGTGCGCGGCGTTCTTGAGCCAGACGCCGTCCTTGAGCATCCCGACCCACGGTGCGGACATGAAGCGCATCTTCGAGGCGAGCTGGCCGGCCTGCTTGCAGCGGTAGTCGAATTCCTTCGCGAGGTCGCGATTGAAGAACACCACGGCGTCGCCCACGTGCGTGCCGTTCTTCGTGCCGCCAAACGAAAGAACATCCACGCCCGCCTGCCAGGTGACTTCCTTGGGCTTCACGCCGAGCGAAGCGACGGCGTTGGCAAAGCGCGCACCGTCCATGTGGATCCGCAAACCGAGACTCCGGCAGCGCGACCAGATGGCTTTGAGTTCGTCCGGCGTATAGACTGAGCCCAGCTCGGTCGCCTGCGTGAGGGTGACGGCGCGCGGCTTCGGGTAATGCACGTCGGAGCGTTTCTTGACCATCCGTTCGATGCCGTCCGGCGTGAGCTTGCCGTTCGCGCCCGGCACCTGCAGCACCTTGGTGCCGTTGGAAAAGAACTCCGGCGCGCCGCACTCGTCCGTCTCCACGTGCGCCGTCTCGTGACAGAGGATGCTGTGATACGACTGGCACATCGACGCGAGCGAAAGGGAATTCGCGGCGGTGCCGTTGAAGACGAAGAACACCTCGCAATCGGTCTCGAACGTCTCGCGGATCAAATCAGCGGCGCGAGCGGTCCACTCGTCGTCGCCGTAGCCGGGGCAGTGATCGCGGTTGGCTTCCTCGATCGCCCGCCAGGCTTCGGGGCAGATACCGGCGTAGTTGTCCGAACCAAAATGACGTTTGTGTGATGGCATCCGCGCAGGATGAAGAGCGACCTCGCGGTTGCCAAGCCCGTGAATTTACCCGTCACGATCAAGGCACCCGCAAGCGATAGAATCGTTGGCCGGGCGGCGCTTGCAGATCCGGAACGGCGGCATCGCGTGCGTAGTAAGCGGAGGGGAGGTCGGACAATTTCTGCCACGTGCCCGCGCCAAGGGCGTCCCGATATAGCACTTCATACGTCACTCCCGCCTGGGCGCGGAAGCTCACGCTGGCACTGCCGATGGAACGTGTGACCGAATCAATCTCCAGCACACTGCTGCCGCTCTTCGGATTCGTGCGGGCACGGTATTCGTTGAGGTTCGAAACGCCGTCAACGTCGGGATCGAGGCTGGCGTCGGTTGATGAATTGCGGTTCAACGCATGGGTATCCTCCCACCAGTCCGGCATGCCGTCGCCGTCGGTATCGAGCGGGTTCACGCTGTTGGGCGCGCCCGAGCTGGGGACACCGGTCAGCCAGTTCGATGGATCGTTCGCGTACTGTGCGACGGCTCGCCGCTGAAGCGACGCACCGGCGCCGATGCCCGTGCTCGGCCAGGGCGCAACGTCGCTCCAGCTCACATGCTCAACTTCGAGGTAAGGGACAAGGCCGATGTCCGGCCCGGATGTCTGCGGGCTGTCGGGCCGTTCCAGTTGTATCGTTTCGCCGGTGCTGGCGAGGCGACCGTTGAACGGGCCATAGACCGGCACGCCGACGGGCACGCCATACTGGCTGGTGAACACCGCGAGCTTCGTTGGGTTCAGCACTGGATCGAAGGCCACGACCAACGCCCGTCCGTTGGCGGGCACGCTGGCGTTGGGGGGAAACGCGAACTCGACCGCGCCGCTCAATCGCCACGGGTTGCCTGGGTTGACGGGATCGTAAAGCGGGAAGTCGGCGGCGGTGCGGTTTTGTAGTTCGATGAACTCGCCGTCGACCGCGTCGAGACCAGGAACAGGCACCGGGTCCGCCATGAGCTCACCGATCACCACGCTGCCAATCAAGGGATAGGCGTTGACGGCTCCCAGCGAGCGTTGTGACTGCGGAACGAAGTCCACGCCGACGCTGGTGAGGTGGCGGCCGAAGCTGACACCGTTGGCCGACGGGCCGAAGCTGACTTGCGCCCGATAACCCGTGAGATTGCCGAGGCCGTCCGCCTGCGAGAGATAAACTTTGTCACCGCGGGCCGAGTTCAGCGTGAAGGGCACCAGCGTCCCGGCGCCCCCGGCGAACTGATTCGTGGTGAACACTGTGAAACCATTCGCCGGAACCGTCGCGCCGGCCGTGATCTGGAATTTCTTCAAGTTCGCCGAGTCATCGCTAAGGAACCAGCCGCCAATGGCGGCGGCCGCGCCGGTCGGATTGTACAGCTCGATCGCATCTGCCAGCGGCGGGTCTGTGTGCGCGAGCACTTCGTTCACGACCGCGTTGTTCAGCGGCAGATAATTACTGTCGCCCGGCGAAACGGTGGTGGTGAAGTCCACGAGCGCGAGCGCGCCATCCGGGAAGCGCCCGCTCGATGCGTCGATCGGCTGGGCACCGAAGTCGACGGAATCGATGGGGCTGAGATTGCCCCACCGCAGCATCAGTTGTTCACCGCCACTCGCGAGGCTGAAGTTGACGTGATCGCCGCCTTGCTCTGGATCGCCGTCGGCAATCAATTTGAGCCAGCCCCGCGCGGGGATAAAGCTGTTTGCCCCGAAGCGGTACTTGGTCTTGCCGGCGATCGACGGATCATCCGTCAGATAGCTGCTGTCCAAGACCACCGGCGCCGCGTTCGCGTTAAACAGCTCGATCCAGTCGGCGCTGCTGCTGGAGCCGGACTGCCATTCGTTCAGGCGCAGATCGCTGATCAGGCCGGTATTTAAGTTGATGCTGTTGGCCGCACCCGGCGTGGGCGAGACTTTCAAACTCCACGAGCCACCGGTCCGGCCGAGCGCCACGTTGGCAACTTGGGGACCGAACGACAGCGTGTCCACGGGCTGGCCGAGGGCATTGAACAAATAGACGCGATCGCCACGACTGGAGAGCGAGTGACCGGAATTTAATTCGGCCACGATGGCAGTGCTGGGCGGCAGGTCGTTGTCGCACCACACGACGAGCTGACCGCCGGTGGGGATTGAGAGGCCGGCGGGAAAGCTCCATTCGCCCGGCTGGGCTTGGCCAAAACTCAGGCTCATGCCAGTGAGAACAAAGGGCGTCGCGCCGGGGTTGCGCACTTCCAGCCAATCTGCGGCGCGACCGTTCGCCATGGTGACGACGCCTTCGTTCTCGGCCATGATTTCGTTGAGCACCGGACCCGCCCACGCGAGAACGTAATTGCTGGCGCCGGGGCTCGCGCTGCCGGGGAAGGTTTGGATGGTGGCAGAACCGTTCGGGAGTCGGCCCTGGGAAACGCCCTCTGCTTGAGCGGTGTAGCTTACCGAATGCACCAGCGCGCCGTTGCGATCATAGACCTGAAGATTGCCACCGGCCGCCGGCAGTTTGAATTCCAGATGATCCACTCCCGGCTGTTCGTCCGCGATGAGTTTCAGGAAGCCGCCAGCCGGCAAGAACGAGCGGCCGCGCAAAACATGAAACGCCGAACCGTTGCCGAGGTAGATGCCATGGAGCGACACCGGCATGGTGGCGTTTGAGTTGTGCAGTTCCAGCCAGTCGGGCTGGCCGAGCGGCGGATTGGCGAGCCATTCATTGATCACCAACGCCGACTGCGGAGCGAGGGTCGCGGCGAAGTTCGCGGCTCCCGGCGTCGGCAGATTCAACTGCCAAGGATCAGCGGCGCCATTGACGCGGCCGAGCGAGAGGTTGGAAACCTGGACGCCGAAGCTCAAGGTGTCGACGAGGTTGGTGTTGGCATCGTAAAGCTGCACCGTTTCGCCATCGATATCGAAGCTGAAGCCCGTATGCAGTCCGGTCGTGGTGGCAGAATCGCACCAGATCATCAGGTAGCCGTTCGCAGCCAAAGGCGTGTTGGCTGGGAATACAAACTTCCGCGCGTTGCTGTCGTCGGTCAGGCTCCAGCCCGCGAGATTCACTGACGCGGGACCGGCGTTGTGCAGTTCGACCCAGTCCGGGAAAGTGCCTTCGTGCGGCACGGCGGATGGGTTGTCCGCCGCGAGCTCATTCAACCGAACATTGGGAGTCAGCGGAGTTGCTGACAAGCTGCCGGGATCACCGCCACCGGACACGCTCGCCCGCCACGCCGAAGATTGATTTTGGTCGGTGAGCGCGTCGACGAGCACGAGCGAATTGCCCTGGCCGTCCGCCGCCTTGGCCCAGGTGCCGCCGTCGCTGTAGGTCACCGAAGTCACGACGTTGCCGCTCGCGTCCAACAGCGCAAGGCGTTCGCCGCCGTTTGACAAAGTGCCGCCGAAGGAGCCCGCCACGGCCAATCCCGGATAGCGCGCCGCGAACAACGAAGGATTCGCATCCGACGCCAGCACGATCGTTGCGCCGCCCGGAATCGTCGCACCGCTCGGGAAGATAAAGTTTATCCCTCGGAACGAAAAGCCCGCCACGTTCAGCGTCGCGAAGCCGAAGTTGTGCAGCTCGATGAATTCGTAGGCGTCGCCGCCCGCCGGGTTATACATGATCTCGGTGAAGCGCAACGGCAGCCCGAGCACATTCGGCTCGAAGGTCGCCTCCGTGAGTGCGGACCACTCGCCGTTGTCGAGCGAGCGCGCCTTGACCCTGAGTGGTTGATTCACCGGCAGCGGGGCCGTGTAGGTCAGTGCCGCCGGCAGAATCCCGCCCGGCACCACCTTGCGACCGATCAATTCCGCGTTGCACAGAAAGTCCGAACTGTTGGTGACCACGTTCATCGCGTGAATCGCGAGCACGTTGGCGCCCGGCTTCAATTGGCCAACATATTGCGAGATGTTGAACGACTGGAAATTCACCGCCGAGCCGTCGGGGTTGCCCGCGGTGGCGATGGCGTCCCACGAGCGGATCGCCGGCGCGTTGGCGGCCTGCACTTCGACGCCATTGAGGTAGGCGACAAAGCCATCATCGAACTGCACGTTCAACGACAGGCTGTTCAAGTCGGCCAGATTGATGCCGGCCGTACTGAACGGGATGCGGATGAACGCGCCGCCGTTGACGTTCAGCATTACGCTCTGGACGTCGATGCCGATGTGCGGATCGTAATCCACCGCCGTGTCGTAACCCACGCCGTTCGTCCCGCTCAACCAGGTGGTGTCGTTGAACGGCTCCGTGCCGCCCTTCCATTGGTTGACCAGCACGCTGCCGCCGTTGGCCACGCTGGGCACCAAAACCCGCTTGGCCGCCGCGCGATCAATGAGGCCGTATTCCTTGCTGTTGCCGTCGGCCGGCAGGCGCGGGTCGCTGCCATCCAGCGTGTAAAAAATGGTTCCCCGCGGGGTGGTCATCGTGAGGTTGAACCCATCCGGAATCCGGCCGCCATGCTGGTTGAAAACCGGCGCGTGGTCCGACGCATAAAGCTCAAAGCTGGCGAGCTGGCTGAAGATCACCGCCCGCCGGCCGGGCACAAACGTCGTGTGAACATAGGTGTTCATGCCGGGCAGCACGCCGGCCATTTCGTTCCGCAGCTCCCAGTAGCGCGCCAGGATATTTGCGTCAACGAGCGCGCCGTTGTTAAACAGGTGCCGATGCACCCGGTCGGCAAAGCGCATTCGAAACTCCGGGCTGTCGATCAGCGATTGGAACATCCGGGCGATCTCGGACGAGCCCGCCAGCTCACCGGTGAGGTTGTTGATGTTGACGTCACGGCCGGCGTTGCCGAAGGCCCACTCCGCATCCCAGATGATGAACTGATATTTGCCGCCGGGCACGCGCTCCCGGGCCGCGCGCCAGTTGTTGTGCGGCCAGTCGCCGGTGCCGGCGTAAACGTTCACGATCAGGTAGTCGATGAAGTTGTCGATATCGATCATCGCGCTGGCGGTGGCGTAGGCGTTTGCGGTGGCCATGTCCTGCCCGGTGATGTAGCTCAGCATTTCGTACCACTTGCTGCTGTCGCCCTCGCGCACCTCGCCGAACTGCGCCATGAGATCCCAGTCGTTGGTACCGCCGTGCCACGAACGCAGAAAGTCCGCGTCGATGCGTTCGGTGGGATTGTAGAAACCTTTGTACTCACCGTTGAGGAATAGATTGG
This sequence comes from bacterium, assembly GCA_031362805.1. Taxonomy (GTDB): domain Bacteria; phylum Verrucomicrobiota; class Verrucomicrobiia; order Limisphaerales; family RI-55; genus RI-55. The sequence continues at coordinate 26,341 of JANLTG010000184.1, read as the reverse complement.
CGATGGTGCCATGGCTGGAGACATTGCCCGTGTCGCCGTAAAGCCGGCGCACCAGTTCATCGACGATGAACGGGTCGTAAGAATCGTTCATCCCGGCGCGGAGCGAGACCCGCTCGAAGTCATCAAACGGCACGTCGGGAAACCAGGGGTAGTTCAAGCGGCTGGCGCCGTAGTCGCCGCGAAAATAGAGCCGGAAGGAATACTTGCTGAACGGCAACGAACCGAGCGGATCATAGCGCTCGCGAACGTAGCCGCCACCTTGGACCCGCAGCCCGGCATCCAGGGCGAAGCCACCGTTGTCGGCGGGCCGGATAAGCTCCGTGGAGACGGGTCGTTCCCAATTCGGGCCGCGCTGCGTGGTGTTGCGCGGGTTGGTTTCCATGATGCCAGTCGCGCCCCACAGATTATTCGTGTCGGTCACCAGCGACAGGACGGGCATCGACCGGATCGCGGGAGCGACGTTCACGAGATAGGTGTGCGTGATCGTCACCGAGGCCACTTGGTTGGCCTTGAACGCGGCGGCGCGCAGCGTGGTGGTGGCGCTGATTGCGATCGGCCCCGCGTAGGCTGTCCCGGTGCTGGCGGTGGGCTCACTGCCATCGGTCGTGTATCGAATCGTTGTCCCCGGTTCGGCGCTGAGGTGGAGGTTGAAAGATTGATCGTAAAAACCGCGGCCGGCTGAGAAATGCGGTGGCGCACTCAGCCCGACGATGGTGCTGTCGCCATTGGCTGAACCGGGTGTCGGCGTCGCAAAGTAGCGCCACACGCCGGCGGTGTCCCGGCCGTAAGCGAAGTCCCCGCGTTGCTCGGGGTACGTCGGCGCGAGTGCGTCCACCTGGATTCGGGGAAACTCATGACTATACAGACCCAGGAATTCACCCACGCGGCTGAGCTGGAAGTTCGCATGCAACTCGGCCCCGGCCACGCGACGATCCTTCGCGGACGCAAAGACCAACAGGTAGCCGCCCGGCGGAATGGTCACGGTCGGCATCGGCCACAGCCCCGGATAGCGTTCATCGTCCGTGAGCGACCAGCCCGTGAGATTGGCAGGCGTCACTCCCCGATTGTGCAACTCCATCCAATCGCCGCGCTCGCCATCTGCATCCACCAGACCGCTCAAGTTTGACGCGATGAACTCATTGATCACGACGTCCGGCAGCACGGCGGCGGGATTCAAAGTCAGTTGCCAGCTGCCGCCGGCGAAGGCGTTTACCGCGAGCGACAGGTCCGTGATCCCGTGTCCGGCAGCCCATTGAAAGTTGACCAGGCCAGGCGCGGGCGAATTGAAGGTGAAAAGATACGGCCCGGCGCCCGATCCGACTATGCCGCTGGCCGGTGTTCCATTGATTCGCAGATCAGCAGCGTTGATGCCCGTCACCGGTTCGCTGAACAACACTTCGACCTGCGCGAGCTGTCGAACGGAGCTGCCGGCGGGCGGCGTGACGGAGACCATCGTGGGCGGGACCGTTTCCGGAGTGACGGTCAACATCGCGATCGCCGTGTTGGTGGAACCGAGTGGGTTGCTGATGAAACACCGGAACAATGCGCCATCGTCATCAAGACTTACGGGATCAATGATCAAGTTTGAGAACACCTGGCCAATCATGTTCTGGCCATCGCGTTGCCATTGGAAATTGAGCGGTTCCGCTCCGGTGACGACGACCCGTAGCTCGGCCCGCGAACCTTCGGACACCGCCAGGTCCGCCGGTTGTTGCACGATCACCGGCGGATCCATGGAGACCAGAAACGGCGACAACCGGCTGCCAGGAATGGGGCCTTCGAAGTCGCCGCCCGGAATCTGCCAGGCCACGGCCACATTGTCGCCGCCGCCGCCTTCCTTTTGAAGCGCTTCGAGATAATACCGTTGGCCGGCCTCCAGATGAATCGGTGCTGAGATGTTTTCCTGATTGGGTCGGCGCTCCACACCAAACCAATCGCGGGAGCCGCCCCACTGCGGTTCGGTGGCGATCAATTGTTTGCTGGCCGGATACTCGTCCGTGCTCAGGTAAAGCGCGCCCTGATCATCGCTCGCTATGTAGAAGATGTAGTCACCCGTGACCGGCGGATGAACGTAGCCCCGCAGACGCGAGCCATAGGGAATGTCCCCGGAGGTCGGCCAACCGGAAGGGCCCTCGAACAAGGTGGGAAAATCCACCCCGGACGGGTTGTTGGGGAAATCCGGTGAATTGGTGAGATCCGAAACCGCGCCCCCGGGGATGTTCAGCCAGTATTCACGGCGGATGTTCTGGGCAGTGGCGGGGCTGGCCGTTATCAACAGAACAGCGCCAACGAGGAGGGAAACGACAAAGGTTTTCAAAACGACTTTATTACAACGGGTCACTTGCCGGCGAAAGTAGCATTTCCCGTGCATTTCGCGAGCCCGGAAATAAGCGCGGCGCTTTGAACCGAGCTGGGTTTACTTTTCCTTTGTCAGAAACGCCAAGTTGGTGTTTCCATCTCGCTTTAATCCCCGGGCCAGTCCCCGGGGCTGTTTGTTTTGGGACCCGGAACCTTGCGGAAGTAACATGAAACACCTGCTCAGCCTGGAGACCATGATGCGCGAAGACATGGATCTCGTGCTTCGGAACGCCGCCGCCTTCAAATCGCGCCGCGGCCAGGACAACCGCCAGCCGCTCGCCGGCCAGACTTGGGCCATGATTTTCTCGAAGTCGTCAACCCGGACCCGCGTGTCGTTCGAGGTGGGCATCCATGAATTGGGTGGGCGCCCGCTGTTTCTGAATGCGAACGACATCCAGCTCGGCCGCGGCGAACCCATCAAGGACACCGCCCGCGTGCTGGGCCGGATGATTCATGGCGCGGTGATCCGCACCTTCGCGCAAAGCGATGTCGAGGACTTCGCGAAATTCTCCGGCATCCCGACCGTGAACGCGCTCACCGACGACGAGCATCCGTGCCAGATCCTGACGGACATCTTCACCTTTCAGGAGCTGCGCGGGTCCATCGCGGGCAAGATCGTGACGTTCGTCGGCGACGGCGCCTGCAATGTCCCGCAGTCGTGGATCTTCGCGGCGGCGAAGCTGGGCTTCGAGCTGCGCATCGCCGCGCCCAAGGCGTTTCAACCATCAGCGGACGTGCTGAAGCGCGCGGGTGGCCGCGTCACCTGCACCGAGGATATTCGCGCCGCTGCTGCGGGATCCGATCTGCTCTACACCGACGTGTGGGTTTCAATGGGCAAGGAGGCGGAATCCGCCGATCGGCTCAAAGCGCTCGCCGGGTATCAGCTCAATGCTGAGCTCGTGAAACTCGCCAAACCCGGCGCGCTGGTCATGCACTGCCTGCCCGCCTATCGCGGCAAGGAGATCACCGAGGAAACGTTCGAGGCGCACGCCGACACGATCTTCGCCGAGGCGGAGAACCGGTTGCACACGCAGAAGGCGATCCTCGACTGGATGGTGGCGTAGTCGGAGTTTTCGCGCCGGGCTGCGGCTGGTCTTCGACACAGCCGCGCTCCATTTTCAGACCGGCGCTCAGGGCGAACGCGGTCGAGCCGTCTCCATTCAAGTACCGGACTCTTCCGGTTCAATCGCCGTGGCGGGCGCTTCGTTAAAGCCGGCGTCCACCGGGGCGCACTTCCGCAAAAACTTCAACGCCACTCGCATGTCCTTGGGCCAGGGCGATTCAATGACCACCGGCTGGCCGGTGATGGGGTGAGGAATTTCCAGGCGTTCCGCGTGCAGCGCCACGGTGTCGATCAACGGCCGCTCGCTGCGGCCGGGCTTCAGCCGGTAGCCCCGCTTGACCGTCGAAAGCATCAGCGGTTTGCCCAGATAAAGCACATCCGCGACGATCGGCAATCGCACGTGCCGCAAGTGGATGCGAATCTGATGGGTGCGCCCGGTCAACGGCCGGCAGCGCAACAAGCTGAAGCCGAGGAACGACTCCAGCACTTCAAATTGGGTCCGTGATTTTTTTCCGTCGGAATGATCCACGTGCATGCGCCCCACGTGATGGGGATGCGGTCCGATCGGGGCGTCCACTTCAAAAAGTTTCTCCGGCGGATTGCCCTGCACGAGCGCGACGTAGTGTTTGATGGCGCGCTCCGAACCGAAGTGGCTTGCCACCTTGGACAGCGCGTCCTTGTCCTTGGCGAGCAACAAGACCCCGCTGGTCTCGAAGTCGAGGCGGTGTGCGTTGGCGAGATAAGTGAGCCCGCGCGACTTCGCCCAAGGTTTGCCTTCGGTGACGCCTGCGTGCAGCAGCTTCATCAGGTTGGGCCGCTCGGGATCGTAACGATCCGGCGAGGTCAGCATCCGGGCCGGCTTTTCGATCGCGAGGAGATACTCGTCTTCAAAGAGGACTGGGAGCTCCCAGAATTCGCGCGTGGCCGGCGATGAAAGCTTGATGGGGGATGGCGTCACGCTGCGAGTGGGCCCCCTATTGGGCGGGGTTGCGCAGCACGTTCTGGAGTCCGCTCAGCTCCATCTGCTTCATGATCCAGTCGTTCAACATCTCGGACTCGCGCGCGCGCCGCATGCTAGTGCGGTACTCGCCCAGTCCACTGGACATCTCTTCAGCCGTCGGAGCCGTCCGCGCGCCGGTGCGAATCATGACCAGCCCGTCGGCGGCAAACTGCGGCCGGCTGACGCTGTTGGTTTCCAGGTTGTTCGCGATCGCCGAAATCTGGCGGATGTCCACGGGCAGGGCGACACCCGGCACGGTAGTGGTGCGGAGCGTCAACGCAGGGATCTTCGAGACTTTGAAGCCGGAAAGTTCAGCCAGCGCGCTGAACGACTGTCCGCTCGCCACCGCGTTCGTGGCCGCTTGATAAAATTTGTCCGCGGCCTCGCGGGCCAGGGTGCGGGCCCGGTCTTCCCGATATTCCTTCTCGACCTTCGACTTCACTTGGTCGAAGGGCTGGCTGGCGCCGGAAATCTTTTTGTCAAAGCACAGCGCGTAATAACCGTCGGCCGCCGAGATCGCGGTGGAAAACGGCTCCTCGGCCTTGAGCTCGAACGCGGCGTTCTCGAATTCCGGACCAGTGGCCAGATCGTCGAGGCGCTCGTCACGGGCGAAAGGCTTGGTGGTTTTCGTTTCGAGCCCGATGGCTTTCGCGCTGGCGCTCATCAACTCGGCCGCCTTGGCCGCACCGCCTTCAAACGGGCTCTCGTAGTAAGTATTGATGAAGTCATAGGCCTTCCGCTTGGCGGACAGAAAAGCCTCCTGGTCGATCATCTCCTGACGAATGCGGCCCTTGGCGTCGGCTTCCGCAAGGCCGGCGTAGTAATTGGTGCCGCGCTGCTGATAGGCTTGGTCGATCCGGCTCGTGAACGCGCCACTCGCATTCAACGCCGCCTCGGCCGTCGCGAGATTGTTCGACGACGCAAAGCGCACGTAGTGGACCTGCATGCGGTCCGGGGAGCGGTAAGCCGCCACGCGATTGCTGTAAAACTTCATGACCTCGGCCTGATCGAGGGTGACCTTCGCGAGGTAGTTGGAGTTGGTGACGAACGCGACCTCGACTTCGAGCTTCTCGTTGTCGCGGCGATAAGCGGCTTCCACTTCCTGCGGTGTGATCAACCCGGCGGCGGTGCCGATGCTTTCCAGCAAGAGCTCAAATCCGGCCTGGTTGCGGGCAAAGCTCGTCAAGTCGCCCGCGGACATGCCGGCGGGTTCAAGGTACTGCTTCGCCACCTGCTCGAAGGTGAGGCCGGCAAACGGCCCGTTGTCGCGCATGATCCGGTCGCGAATCCACGTCGCCGTCGCTTCCGGTCCGACCGCGATGCCGTATTGTTCGAGCTTGGCGGTGAGGAGCAGGCGTTCCAATGCGCGCTGCGATGCTTCCTCGTTCGAATCCGGTTGCCGCGACAAGCCAATCAACGCGCTGACCCGGACCTCGCGCCCGGCGGCGTTGATCTGTTCCTGGGTGAAACTTCGCCCGTCGATTTCAATGCTCATGCCCCGCGGGGAGCCGCCGCCCGGCAAACCGCTCGGGGTGAAAAACACCACGAAGGAAACAATGATCACGACAATGATAATTGCCCAAAGCCACTTTGAATGCCGTCGAATCGTGCCAAACATAAGTAAAACCAGTCCGGTTAAAGAGGGCGGAAGCTAACCGCCGCTCCGAAGAGGGGTCAAACGTAAAAAGCCTCAATTTCTGCGGGCCTCATGTGGCGCAACTCAAACGTGGCTCGCCGCGCTTTACCGCTCGCTTTCCCCGCCTTGCGCCGCAGTGAAGTGCCTGCTCCGGGCCCGCCAGAAAGCGCCGGGCGCCTTGGGTTTCCGCCTCGACTTGCCGGCGCGCGGCTCGTAAACGAACCCGGTGCCGGACCACCAATCATGGATCTTTGCCGCCATTGGCGTCCTGTTCATTGGCTTGTCCAAGGCCGGCTTCGGCGGTGGACTTGGGATGCTCACGACGCCGTTGTGCGCGCTGGCATTCGGGCCCAAGGCCGGCGTCGGCATCCTCCTGCCGCTGCTGTGCGCGGGCGATGCTTTCTCGATGTACCACTACTGGGGCAAATGGGATAAGCGGAACCTCAAGTTCCTGCTGCCGGGAGTCGCGCTCGGCGTTTTGGTGGGCGTGCAACTGATCGGCTTGTTCTCCACGCGCCAGTTCAACGTCGTCATCGGTCTGCTCGCGGTGAGCTTCGTCATTTTTCAGTTTCTGAAGGAGACCATCTTCCGGGCGGAAGGTGCATTCCTGCCCAATCACCGCAACGGCCTGCCCTTTGGCCTCGGGGCCGGCGTGACCTCGACGTTTGCGCACGGCGCCGGGCCGGTGGTCAGCATGTTTCTCATCCCGCAACGTCTGCCCAAGGAACTCTTTGTCGGCACCAACGTCCTGATCTTTTTCTGGATCAACTGGATCAAGATGCCGTTCTTCGTGCTCGACCGGACGCTGCTCGACGTTCCGCTGCTGGCCCCCGCCGCGATCATCAATTGGACCACGCTCCAGGTCTCCCTGGCGTACGTGCCGCTGGTGCCGCTGGGTGTCTGGCTGGGCGTGTGGTTGAATCGCCGGATTCCCGAGGTGCTGTTCCAGAAATTCGTCTATGCGCTGACGCTGCTGGCCGGCATTCAACTGATCTTCAACTTCGATCTCCTCGGCTGGCTCCGGTGAGTTCGCGTTGCGGGCGCGAATCCCTCCAAGCGGTGCCAAAGCGTTTCCCTCATCCCGGTGCTCGCCTTGGGGAGCTCCGCACGATAAGTTAAACCCACGGTGAAGCTGGACGATACAGAAGGTGGGACATGGAAGCGTGTGCGCTCGCGCGGCAAGCGATCGCCGGGCTGAAGCTATATGCGCGGACTGCATCCCGACAAATTGGAAAAGTTCCTGGAAGCGCTGTGGCGTTTGCTGCAACGCCACGGCAAACTTTTTGTGTGGCTGCATGTGGCGCTGGCGGTGGTGGGCTTGCTTCTCGCCACCCGGCTGGAGCTGCGCACCGAGTTGACCGACCTCGTCGGCGAGGATCTGGAGTACTCCCGCCATCACGTCGCGTTCTTGCGGGAGTTTCCGGGCCAGGATGAGTTGCTCGCGATCGTCGAGAGCAGTGATCCCCAGCGCAATCGGCAGTTCATCGAGCGCCTGGCCGCCAAGCTGCAGGCTGAGACCACCCTGTTTACGAACACTTACTACAAGGCGGACCTGGACACGCTGGGGTCGAAGGGCCTGTTGTTCCTCCCCGAAACCAATCTGGTTTCCATTCGCGACCAACTGCGCAGCTACTTTCCGTTGATTCAGTCGGCGACGGCCGCCACCAATCTGGAGTCACTGGTGGAGTTGGTGAATGCCCGCTTTCGTACGGCCATCACCAATCGCGCGGGGGACGCCGAGGAATTGGCCCGCGTGGCACCCGCCCTCGGCCGGATCATCGATCAGGCGCTCCACTCGGTGACGCACGTCGGTGTGCCGCCTTCTCCGGGGGTTACCACCCTCTTTCAGGACAACCTCGCCCTGGCGGGTCGTTACTTGTCGTTTGCCGGCGGCCGGTACTTCGCCCTGACTACCCAGTCGCGGGACCGCTTGCGCCTGGCCGAGGCTGTGGAGCGGCTGCGGACCCTGGTCGATCAAACCCAGACGGAGGTGCCGGGCAACAACGCAGGCGTGACCGGCCCACCCGTGTTGCGGGTCGACGAACGGGAGCAAGTGGGCCGCGACATATTCAAAGCCTCGCTCCTGGCCTTCGTGCTTTGTCTGATGATCTTTATCTTGTGCTATCAAGGGACCGGCCGGCCGCTGAAGGCCATGGCCGCGCTGGTGCTCGGAACGATCTACGCCTTTGGAATTGCCGCCGCGCTGGTGGGCCACCTAAACATCCTGTCCATCACCTTTGCCCCGATACTCATCGGCCTCGCGATCGACTTCGGGGTGCATTTGATCACCCGTTACGAAGAAGACTTGCGCGCCGGCCGGCCCTCCCTCGTGGCCATGCGCCGCGCGTTCGTTTTCACCGGTGCCGGTGTGCTGACCGGAGCCGTGGCCACGGCCGCCTCCTTTTTCGCGATGGTCTTCACCGATTTCAAAGGCATACGCGAAATGGGTTTGATCGCCGGCGCGGGCCTGATGATCTGCCTGTCGCCGATGATGCTCCTCCTGCCGCTGTGGCTGCTGCGCGGCCGGCAAAACGCGCTCGACCAGGAACCGGCGCAACGAGCAACGCACCGACAGCGCTTTGAGCAACGCTGGCTGGCACGGCCGGGCACCACTGTGCTGGTCTGCCTGGCCCTCACGGCGCTGGCGCTGACGCAGGTGCATCGGTTGCGCTTCGAGTACAATCCGCTCGAACTACAGTCGCGCGGCCTGGCTTCGGTGGAGCTCGCGCGCAAGTTAATCAGCACCGGCGACCGTTCCGTATTGTATGCCGCCGTCAGCGCGGGCTCGCAGGAGGAAGCGACGGCCCTCGAGCACCGCCTGCGTCAGTTGCCGTCCGTCGCGGGCGTCGAATCGATCGGCCGCTATCTGGCGGGTGATCAGTCGGCCAAGTTGGGAATCGTGCGGGAAATCAAGCAGTTGATTGCGGAGATCGAACTGCCCGCGCGGGATGCGGGTCGCGTAAATCTCGTCAATCTGGGCGAAGGATTGTTCAGCCTCCAAGGCTATTTGGGATTGATCAGCGGGCACCTCGCTCGGAATGGCCAGACCGCCATGGCGACGGAGCTGGAGCGCGCCCGGCAGTTGACCGCCGACCTGTATCAACGCACCCGTTACGGCGAAACCCAGACGGCAGCCGTTCGCCTGGAACACTATCAACAGGCCTTGCTGGACGACTTGCGCAAGACCTTCGCAGCCCTCCGGGATCAGGATGACCGGGGGCCGTTGCAGATCTCAGATCTGCCACTCAATTTGCGCAACCGGTTCGTGGGCCAGTCCGGCCGGCAACTCCTGCGTGTGTATCCCCGGGCGGACGTGTGGCAGCGCGGCCCGCAGGAGGTGTTCGTCAACGAATTGCGGACCGTGGCGCCGGACGTCATTGGCAGCCCCGTGTTGCTTTACGAGTACCTTGGGTTGCTCAGCCGCAGCTACCGTCAGGCGGTGGTGTATGCGGTGCTCATCATGGCCCTGCTCATCTGGCTGCAGTTTCGTTCCCTCGTCAGCGTCGTGCTGGCGCTGTTGCCCGTGGCGGTGGGCACGTCCTGGCTGCTGGGAATCATGGGCTTGCTCGGCATTTCCTTCAACCCAGTGAACGTCATGTCGCTGCCGCTGCTGGTCGGCATCGGCGTCACCAACGGCATTCACATCCTCAATCGCTACGCCGAGGAACGGTGCCCCAGCATGCTGGCCCGCAGCACAGGCAAGGCGGTCATCGTCTCCGCGTTGAACACCATGGCCGGCTTCGGAAGTCTCGTACTTGCCCAGCATCAGGGCATCGCCAGCCTCGGCTACGTGATGGTCATCGGCGTCTTCACCTGCCTGGTCGCGGCGCTCGCGGTCCTGCCCTGCACGATTAATTTGATGTGCCGCTGCGGTTGGTCGTTTCACAAGGGGCCGGTGACCCGACCAGTCGCGGGTGCGAATGAGTGAAAGGTGGGCCTTGACCTTTGGTGGTGAGCTACAGCGCGGGTGTTACCAAGCTGGCCACTCCAATAATTTTCGGTTATTCTCCCACCAATGCATCCACTTCGAACCGCTTGTCTCGGCATCGGCCTGTTGGTTGCCGCTTGTTCAACGCTCGCCGCCGCCGAGGACACCGCCACCAACGCCGTCCCCGCTCTGTCCATTGAGTCGATCTTCGAAAAGAACGAGTTCGACGCCAAGGGCTACTCCGGTCGCTGGGCCGACGACAGCTCGGGTTACTATCGGACGATCGACTCCGCCGAGACCAAGGGCGGCCAAGACATCGTACTCATCGAGCCTGCGACGGGCGCGACCAACATCTTGGTCGCCGCCCAGGATCTGATCCCGCCGGGCGAAGGCTCCCCGCTGTCGCTCGCCCGCTACGCCTTTTCCAAGGACCGCTCGAAGCTGCTGGTGTTCACCAACACCAAACGCGTCTGGCGCCATGACGACCGCGGTGACTACTGGGTGCTCGACCGCAGCAGCCTTGGGCTCCGCAAGCTGGGCGGCGATGCCCTGCCGTCATCGCTGATGCACGCCAAGCTTTCGCCGGATGGCCGGCAGGTGGGTTATGTCCGCGAACGCAATCTCTACGTCGAGGAGCTCGGCTCGGGCCGCATCCGCCAGCTCACGACCACGCCCACCACGGACGTGATCAATGGCGCTTTCGACTGGGTGTACGAGGAGGAATTCGAGATGCGCGATGGCTGGCGCTGGAGCCCCGACGGCCGCGCGATCGCCTTCTGGCAGATCGATGCGAGCGGCGTGCGCCAGTTCCCGCTGATCGACAATGTGTCGGGTCTTTACCCCGAGATTCAGTGGATTCCGTATCCCAAGACCGGCGAACAAAACTCCTCGGCCCGCGCTGGCGTGGTGTCGCTCGACAGCGGCGCGATCACGTGGCTGCAAATCCCCGGCGATCCGCGCAACCACTATCTCCACTCCGTCGAATGGCCGGACCAGGCGGCCGGCGTCGTCGTCCAGCAGTTGAACCGGTTGCAGAACACGAATCGCTTCTTCATCGCCAACCCGGCCACGGGCGAGGCGCGTGAGCTGTTCGCGGAAACCGACGCCGCGTGGGTCGATGTCCGCACGCGCGATCGCTGGGCCGGCGACGGCGAGCGCTTTCCGTGGCTCAGCGAACGCGACGGCTGGCAGCGCTTGTACGCCGTCAACGCCGAGAACGGTCGCGCCAAGGAACTGTTCGACGAACCACTGGATGTCATTTCGCTCGCCCAGTACGTCGAGGAAAGCGGCGATCTTTACTTCATCGCGTCGCCCACGAACGCCACGCAACGCTACCTCTATCGCACGACCATCAAGGGCGGCACGCCGAAGCGTCTCACGCCCGCCGATCAGCCGGGCACGCACAGCTACAACGTTTCGCCCGACGGCAAGTGGGCGCTGCACACGTGGTCGTCGTTTGATGTGCCGCCCACCATCGAGCTGGTCAGCCTGCCCGATCACAAATCGATTCGCGTGCTGGAGGACAATCAGAAGCTCAAGGACAAACTCGCGAAGCTGAAACTGCCGCCCGTCGAGTTCTTCCGGGCGGCGGTCGATACCGACGTCGAAGTCGACGCCTATTGCCTCACGCCACCCGAGTTCGATCCCGCGAAGAAGTATCCGGTGATCGTTTATGTTTACGGCGAGCCGGCCGGACAGACAGTCACGGACAACTGGCAGGGCGACGGTGGGCTCTGGCACCGGTTGCTCGCGAAGGACGGCTTTGTGGTTTTGTGTTTCGACAATCGCGGGACGCCAGGGCCGCGCGGTCGCGAATGGCGCAAGTCGATTTACCGCCAGATCGGCATCCTTGCCGCAACGGATCAAGCGGCGGCGCTACGTCACACCCTTGAAGCCCGGCCATACCTCGACCGCGAACGCGTCGGCATCTGGGGCTGGAGTGGCGGCGGCTCGATGACGTTGAACGCGCTCTTCAAATATCCGGAACTTTACCAGGCCGGCATCGCGGTCGCTTCGGTGCCGAACATGCGGCTGTACGACACGATCTATCAGGAGCGTTACATGGGCCTGCCCGACGACAACGTCGATGGCTATCGCAACGGTTCGCCGCTCAACTTCGCACACCAGCTCAAGGGCAAGCTGCTGCTCGTCCACGGCACCGGCGACGACAACGTGCATTACCAGGGCATCGAGGCGCTCATCGATCGTCTCGTGCATCACAAGAAACAATTCGAGATGCTCATCTACCCGAACCGCTCGCACGGCATTGGCGAAGGCCAGAACACCACCGTCCATCTGCGCGAGGCGATGCTGAGTTTTTGGAAAAGGCATCTGCTCAAGCCCTGAGCGGCTGGCCGTCGCGCGCTGCCCTCCAGCCGGGTCAAAACGAACGATTGAATTCCGGTAGCCTTTTGCTACCCTGCCTTCATGAGTCAACCCGTGAAGCTATCGGATGAGTTGGTCCTCGAGGCCCGCCAGCTGGGGGCCCTCGCGGAACGCTCGATCGCCGGACAGATCGAGTTCTGGGCCAAACTCGGACGCGCCATCGAACCGTTGTTGCAGGGCACCCAGGCGGTGGCGCTGAGCCGGTCGGTCGCTGCCCGTCCGCTCTCGGCGTGTCTGGAAACTGTGGATTCAGCCGAAGGCCGGAGCCGCGTCGCCGCCTGTCTGCGGGAACAGCCATTTCCGCATTACGAGCCGGCACCGGAAGCGCCCGGATTTCTCATCCGCACGGAAGCAGACGGCACGCGGACGCTGGGACGCTTCGTGAATCGCGAGTTCAAGGCCGTCAAGTCGCGGTCCAAGGCAAAACGCAGACGACCCGTTCATGAAGCTGCCGTGGCTTGACCAGCGCCCGATCGTGGGGGCGGTGGCCGGCCCCAATGGCGCCGGGAAAACCACCTTCTATCACGCGCATCTGAAAGCCGCCGGCCTGCGCTTTGTGAACGCCGACGTGCTGGCCCGGGAACTGGGCCTCCACCCGTACGCCGCGGCCGAAGTGGCCCAGGCGCTGCGCCACGAGTTGCTCGCCCAGCGGGAGAGCTTCATCTTCGAAACCGTCTTTTCCGATCCGGCCGGTGAGAAACTCGCCTTCCTCAAGGACGCCGCCGCGCAAGGTTACACGGTGGCGCTGTGCTTTATCGGCGTTGGCGCACCGGAGGTTTGCGATGCGCGCGTGGCCATGCGGGTCAGTCAGGGTGGACACGACGTGCCCACGGACAAGTTGCTCACGCGCTACCCGCGCACGCTGGCCAATCTGCGGACCGCGATCCGCGAGTTGCCCCACGTGCTCGTCTTCGACAACGACGACCTGAGCCGGCCCTTCCGGCTGATTGCGTCGTTCGCGAACGGTCGCGCTGAATTCATTGCAAAGCCGTTGCCGGGTTGGGCGAAGGCGGCATTGATGCCAACGTAGGAACGTGTCAGAGAATTCGCCGCCGCCGTGAAGCGTCCGCAGGGTCAGGCCCGCCGGGCCGGCCTGAAAACCCCGGAGCGTGGCTGTGTCGTCCTCGACCAGCCGCAGCAAGTCCTCCAAATTGCGGTGTCTGGGCGTTTTCGCGCCGTGCTGCGGCTGGTCTTCGACACAGCCGCGCTCCATTCTCAGACCGGCTCCAAGCATTTTTATCCGGGTCGAAAGAGCCTTGCCCGTCGCGAACGAACCCACCAAGCTTCCCAGCATGAAATTCCGCCTGGTCGCCTGCCTCACGTCGGCGATTTTAATGGGCTGTTGCGTCGCAGCGCCCGCCGCCGTTCCCGAGTCCGCCGGCACCGGCCTGAAGCTCAAGCGCGACGGGCACTGGTTGATCATCGCTGGCGCAAAAATTCCCGGCGGCGAGATTCGCATCAACTACCTCGAAGCCTATTGCCGCGCGAACTCGACCGATGCCGACTGGGTGCAGCACACCGTCATCCGTCACACCAACGAGTTGCTCTCGGCGTCGGCCGGCGGCAAGGAGATCCGGCTGAAGGACACGCTGGCCGACGGCGTCGTGGTGGATCACGTCATTACCGCCGGTGCGGATGACGTGACCTTTGAACTCGTGGCGCGCAATCCCACCGACAAACGTTCCGAAGCGCATTGGGCGCAGCCGTGCGTGCGGCTGGGCGCATTCACCGGCTTCGACGTTGATCACGCGAAGGGCGACATTAACGATTACCTGTCGAAGTGTTTCGTGTTTCTGCCCGGCGTTTCCGATGCGAAGGGCGCTGAAACCCCGGGCGACAAGAGTCTCGCCCTTCCGGTGTTGACGCGGATGCCGACGCCGGTTTGGGAAACCAAGGCGCGTTACACGCCGGGTCAGATCTGGGCCGCGCCCGGCGTGCCGCGCACCGACGTGAATCCGCGGCCGCTCAACCCGCAGACGCCGGGCATTGGCTTGATTGGCTGCTTCAGCGGCGATGACTCGCTGATCTTCGCGACGGCCTGGGAGCCGTATCAGGAATTGTTTCAAGGCGTCGCACGCTGCCTGCACAGCGACTTCCGCCTCGGCGGCCTGGCGGCTGGCGAGACCAAGCGCATCAAAGGGAAGATTTACATCGTGCCGAATGATGTGCCTGCGTTGCTGACGAGATACCGAAGGGATTTCGCCACCACGTCGCAACCGAAGTGAATCCAGCTTGTGTGCGGGCAGGAACGACAAGAACGGATTGCATCGTGAACGCAGCCTCCAAGACCGGAACCAGACGGCTCGGCTTTTCACCCTTGACCGCTCACGCTGTTGGGTGACCCCTTGGCTTCGATATGGGATTGTTCGGGAAACGCTTTCAGCTCGTGTCGCCTTTGTTGTTATGGCTTTTCGTCTTCGCGAAATGCCCGGCAGCCCAAGCAGCCGATTGGCCTCATCCAAGGGGACCACAGGGCACGGGAGTGTTCGACGGATCAGAACTGGTGAAGGAGTGGCCGACTGAGGGTCCGCCGATACTTTGGCGGCAATCTCTCGGCCAGGGGTATTCCGGCTTCGTCATCGTGGCGGGGCAATTCTACGCGCAGTTCCAGACATCGGCGGGCCAGCAGATTGCCTGCTTCGAATTAGACAGCGGAAAAGAAGTCTGGCGCACCCGCTACGGTTTGCCATGGCAACTCGATGGCCAATGGCCGGGGCCTTATGCATCACCGGTCTATGCCGAGGGCCGCGTATATTTTGCCGGCTGCTTCGGCGAGGTAGGTTGTGTCCGTGCCCGCGATGGAAAGTTGCTGTGGTCGATAAATGTTCAGGAACGCTTTGAAGGTCGAGGAACGGAGTTCGGCTACGGCTGCACCCCGCTGGTAGACAACGAGACGGTCTATTTTCCCGTGGGTGGCCAAGGCGCGTCCGTCGTGGCGCTGGATGCGAAGACGGGGAGGTTGCGCTGGAAGTCCGGTTCCGAGCCGGCCAGTTATTGTGGCTCCCTGGCCATCACGGTCGATGGACAGCGGCAGATAGTTTCGTTCCTGCAAAACATTACGGTGGGGCATGCCGCCGATTCGGGAAAGGAGCTCTGGCGGCATGCGCGCGGCCATGGCTATGCCGAGCACGCCGCCTGGCCTATCTGGTCGCCTCCCTATCTTTTTTATTCCGAACCATTCCGGGAAGGAGCCTACGTATTGAAGCTCGACCATCTCGACGGTAAAGCACGCATGTCCGAAGTCTGGCACAGCGACGTTATCTGCAACGACATCTTCTCCAGCGTGATCGTTGATGGCTACATTTACGGATTCGACATCCTCGATTTTCAGGCGATTCACAACGGGCAATCCGATGGTAATTTCAAGTGCGTTGAACTGACCACCGGCAAGGAGATGTGGGCCGTCACAAACACCGCTCATGCGATGGTTCTGACGGATCAGACAAACCTCATTATCTTCAACGAACTCGGCGAACTGATCCTCGCCGACGCCAGTCCCGAAGCCTACCGGGAACGGGCCCGCACCCGGCTGGTCCAGGACGTCCAGTGCTGGGTGCCGCCGGCCTACTCCGACGGCCGCCTGTTGGTGCGGGCGGGGAACGACATCCTCTGCGTCTACCTGGGCGACACGAATGCTCCCGGATTCAGAAACCTTCTGGCCAACGGTAGCGACACGGTGATTCCGAAGGCACAGCCAGGGTTCTTCGATCGGTACCGGACCGAGGCCTATTTCGCGCCTACCGCTTTGGAATTGGCCGAATGG
This sequence comes from bacterium, assembly GCA_031362805.1. GTDB lineage: Bacteria > Verrucomicrobiota > Verrucomicrobiia > Limisphaerales > RI-55 > RI-55. Next base: position 10,208 of record JANLTG010000184.1, on the reverse strand, counting down.
TTCTGCGTTTCCCTTCTCGGGGTAATCCTGCCCATCGCGGGGTTGGCACTGATCTTCGGCAAGCGAGTTCCGTTTGGCTGGCTCCTGACCGGCGGCGCAGCCATTGCGGGAGCGGTGGCCTGCCCGATCTTCACGGGCTATTTCGAACGCCTGATGTTCACCTGGCCGGTGATGATTCATGCGGTCTATTTCGCAGTGGTGCACTCCTGTGCGGCAGCTCTTGGCAACGATTCGAAACGGGCGGGCTGGATCGCCCGAGGCGGGTTGCTGGTAATGATCACGGGGTGTCTTTTTTATCACCGGCTCTGCGAATACTACTTCATCGTGATGGGCTTGGGATTTCTGGTCGGCATTCTCCCGGCTCTTCCTCTTACCTTGCTGGCGCTGCGGAAGATGGCGAAGGGGACGCGGACTGGCTCACGGCCCGCCTTGATCGTCATCTGGATCGCCTCCTACACCGTCTTCTACTGGTCCGCAGCGGCTTTCATCCTCTGGCGAACATGAACACGAAGGTCGGCGTGAAGCCGCAATGGGTTCGCCAATTGCCGTGAGCAGTCACGGTGAATTGGCGCAAACATCGTTAGGCGCTACCACTCCACCCGGCGATCAGTTCTGGAAAGCGGCATTGCTCGCAGATCGCATTTGAGTGATCGCAGAAGTCGCGGACGATCTGGAGCAGGCCCTGTTGATCGGCGGCGGTCTTGAGGACGTTTCGTTTCGCGTTGCCCAACAGGCGGGCGCGAGCGAGCCGCAGCACGGAGTTGTCCTCGGCGGCTGGCCAGGCAAACCACGCCTTCGCCGCCGCCTCCTGCCATTTCGCATTCCGGCCTTCCCGGGCGCGCACGTAGAACCACGGCAGGATCACATTCACCGCGAGGTCCGTGACGCGGGTCGGGCCGAGCAACGGCTGCGCCTTCGCCATCGGCTTCGAACGCAGTGTCCAGTGCCGCGACCAGAACGGATCGCTTCCGGGGTTAAGCGCCTGCAACAGCCCGGCCACCAACGGCGCGAGTTTGAGCACATCTGATTCACCGCCGATCGCGCCGACAACTTTTCCAAACCACACCTCCAGGCGCTTGAAGAATTGCGGGTCCGCGAGCCAGTGAGCGGCGAGCGCGAGCCGGCGTTGCGGATGATTTGCGGGTCGGATGCCGGACATGCGCCAGAGTTTGGCCGGGAGGATCAAGGGCGCGAGTCGATCGCGTTCGCGCCACCAGAGGTCCCACATGTGCCGCAGGTAATCACTCGCGGAAGCGCGCTTCAGCTCGGCGGGGAGCAGTCCACTCACCCCCAGCAACAGCGCCTGCCAATGCACAGCATCAGTCTTCGATTCGCGAAATGTCTCGGCCAGCGCGGGTGCCAGTTCGCCGAGTCGTTGCATGGGCCAGGCGTTGTGTTTGTAGCCGAGTGCGCGGAGCAGTCCCTCGATCAAGGCCTGTTCCCAACCCACCTGGCGGGAGCGGGCCAGCAACTGACTGGCCCGCGTGTCCAGGCGAATACGGGCCGCCTCGCTCAACAACTTGTGCCGTTGCCCGGAGTCGAGAGCCTGGAGGGGAGCGCTGCACCGGCCTTGTTGCTCGTCGGTCATGGGTGGGGGCAGCTCGCCCTCCAACAACCGGTAAAGCTCGGCCAGCGGAGCATCCAGGCGATCGCGGATCACGATCGTTGCGAGATTTTCGGGAACCCGCTCCGTCGGATTCCAAACCACATGCAGGACCACGTTGCTAAAGGACGGATTGCGATCGTGCCCGTGCGACCGCCAGCCCTCGCTGCGCAGATCGATCTCGATGTCCCCCACGCGAGCCGGCTCGTCGTCGATCTGGACCATGCCGCCGCGAAAGTCGGGACCCGCCTCGCGATTCCAAAAGCCGGGATGCAAAACCTTGACCGTCCGCCCGTCGGTGGTCCGCAACTGGTCGCGCTGGATTCGTTGCCGGGCCCAGATGGCCTGCAACAAGCGCTCGGCCGGCAGACCATCCGGCGACTCGCGGAATGCGCTGGGCCGACCGTGCGTCTGCCGCCAGTGCTCGTAAAAGCTGGAAATTCCCGTTGTCACCTTGACCGCGTTCTCGGGAATTGCGCGGCGGGTGTCAAGCACCGGCTTGGATCAACCGCGGCCGTGGGTGTGACAAAAAGTGAATGCGGTGTCGGATCGTCCTCGCCGTCGTGCTTGTCATCGGCCGCGGTTTCGCAGCGCCTTTACAGCCCGACCCAGGCGGTTCAAGGTTTCGCCAGCCACCTCGTCGAGCAACCGTTGCCTGTCATGAAATACGCCATCATCGCGGATATTCACGCGAACCTCGAGGCGTTGGACGTCGTGCTGCGTGACCAGAAGGCGCGAGGCTGCACCCACCTGGCGTGCTTGGGCGACATCGTGGGCTACGGCGCCGATCCCAAGGAGTGTGTGGACATCATCCGCGCCTTGGAAATTCCGACCGTCAAGGGCAATCACGATGAATACACCGGCAGCGATATGCCGCTCCATGACTTCAATCCGCACGCCGCCAAAGCCGTTGAATGGACGCGTAAGCAACTGACCGAGGACGACCGCAAGTGGCTGCGTGAGCTGAAGTACATCCGAATCTTGTACGACGTCACGATGGTTCACGCCACGCTCGATGGCCCGCAGCGTTGGGGCTACGTCTTCGACAAGCTGGCGGCGGCTGCCAGCTTCACCTACCAGAAAACGGACGTCTGTTTCTTCGGCCACACGCATGTCCCGGTTGCTTTCACCAAGGATTCCGTCGTGCGCGGCGGCACATATTCGAAGCTCGCGATCAAGGAGGGGAAGAAGTATTTCATCAACGTCGGCAGTGTGGGGCAATCGCGTGACGGCGTAGCCAAGGCCACGTATGTCATCTATGACTTGGAAGAGCGCACGGTCGAATTGCGACGGCTGGATTACGACATTCCGACGGCGCAGGCGAAAATTCGCAATGCGGGGTTGCCGCCACGGTTCCGCGGAGGCGGGTGATTGGAGACCGAGATTTGAATCGGACTCGAGAGGAAGCCTCGTTGTGTCGATTTTGGTTTGCATGCCTGCGGCCTTGCCAAACGCAGTTGCAACCGCCACAAGAAGCCATGCTCAAGACTCTCTTTGCTTCCGCGATGCTTGTCTTCGCGCTCCCCGCGCTTGCCGCTGATCTGCGCATCGGCATGATCGGCCTCGACACTTCGCACGTCACCGCCTTCGCCAAGATCATGAACGATCCCGCGCAGAAGGATCATGTGCCCGGCGCGCGCGTCGTGGCGGCGTTCAAGGGCGGCAGCCCGGACATCGAGTCGAGCATTTCACGCGTGGACGGCTACACGAAGGAACTCGTCGAGCAGCATAGCGTGAAGCTGTATCCGACCATCGAGGAGCTCTGTCAGAACGTCGATGCCGTGATGTTGATGAGTGTCGATGGCCGGCCGCACTTGTGGCAGGCGATCCCGGTGATCCAGGCCGGCAAACCACTCTACCTCGACAAGCCGATGGCTGGCTCACTCGGCGACGTGATCGCGATCTTCAAGCTGGCCAAGGCGCACAATGTGCCCTTGTTCAGCTCGTCCTCACTGCGTTACGGCAAGAACACGCAGGCCGCACGCGGCGGCGCGATCGGCAAGGTCCTGAGCGCGGAGACGACCAGCCCGTTCAACGTCGAGCCGAAGCATCCCGACATGTTTTGGTATGCCGTGCATGGCGCGGAATCGTTGTTCACCGTGATGGGCACGGGTTGCGAAAGCGTGCAGCGCGGCACGAACGCCGCCGGCGAACTCGTCGTCACCGGCACCTGGAGCGGCGGCCGCAAGGGCGTCTACCGCGAATCAAAAGGCTACGGCGGTCTGGCGAAAGGTGAGAAGGGCGAACTGGAAGTCGGCGCCTACGAAGGCTACGCACCGCTGGTCGTCGAGGCGGTGAAGTTTTTCCAGACCCGCGTCGTGCCCGTGCCAGCGGAGGAGACAATCGAGATCTTCGCGTTCATGGAAGCGGCGGATGAGAGCAAACGGCGAGGAGGCGCGGAGGTGAAGTTGAAGGACATGTACGAGCGAGTGGGATACTTCGGTCAAAGTCGATAAGCCGGACAAGCGCTCGTCCTCGTGCTCGAAAAAAGAAGTGTCGGAGTAATGAAGTGGTTGAGCGCTCGCGCGATTGTTTCCCACCCCGGCACTCCAAGACTCCATCACTCCACTCTTTTCGCCCTGAATTCTCCTTGAGTTTGCCGGCGCGTTGTCCAGCAATGCGGGCCGCGCGATGAAAGATGTCATCCCACCACCGCCGATCGTTCACAACGAACAGCAACAGATCCAGGAGCTGTTCAGCAAATTTGTCGTGCCCAGCTACGGCCGCTTCGATCTCGCCTTCAAACGCGGGCAAGGCAGCTATCTCTGGGACGTGCGCGGCAAGCGTTACCTCGATCTCGGCGGCGGCATCGCTGTCTGCGCCCTCGGTCACGCGAACCCGGAGATTACCGAGGCGCTTGTCGAGCAGTCGCGCGAGCTGGTTCACGTCTCGAATCTTTACCACCACGCGCCGCAGGGTCGGCTCGCGAAGAAGATCGTCGAGCACATCGCGCCCGGCAAAGTGTTCTTCTGCAACTCGGGCGCCGAGGCGAACGAGGGGCTCTACAAGCTCGCGCGCAAGTTCGGCCATGACGAAGGCCGGTTCGAGATCATCACCGCGATCAACTCGTTTCACGGCCGGACGCTCGCGGGCATTGCCGCCACCGGCCAGGACAAGGTGAAGAAGGGCTTCGAGCCGATTATGCCGGGTTTCCGGCACGTGCCATACAACGACCTCCAGGCCGTCGAGGCCGCCCTCTCGCCCACGACGGTCGCGGTGTTGATCGAAGGCATCCAGGGCGAAGGCGGCATCACGCCGGCGACGCCCGAGTATCTGCTCGGCCTGCGCAAACTGTGCGACGAGCGGAAGCTGTTGCTGATGATCGACGCGGTGCAATGCGGACATTTCCGGAGCGGACGATTCCAGAGTTATCAGCGGATCCTCGAAGGCGTTTCCGGCAGTGAAGCATTTTTGCCGGATGCGATTTCGATGGCCAAGTCGCTGGGCGGCGGGTTCCCGATCGGCGCGTTTTGGGCGCGCGAGCCGTATGGCGACCTGCTCGGACCCGGCACGCACGGCACGACCTTCGGTGGCACACCGCTGGGCTGCGCGGTGGCGTTGAAGATTTTTGAAGTCATCGAGCGCGATCGTCTCGCCGACAACGTCCGGAACCTCGGCGACTGGTTGAAGGCCGAGTTGCTCAAGTTGCAGGCTGAGTTCCCGTCGGTGCTGTCGGCGGTGCGCGGGTTGGGTTTCATCATCGGCATCGAGCTGGCCGAAAAAGTCCCAGCGTTCGCCAACTCGGACAAAGTGCCGGCGATGCAAATGGTGAATCGGCTGCACGAGGCGGGCTTGATGACAATTCCTTCGGGCAACCGGGTGTTCCGATTGCTGCCACCGCTGAACCTCACCCGTAACGAAGCCGCTGAAGGACTGGCGATTCTCCGCGCCGAGGTGAAGAAGCTGGCGGGCTGAAAGCCGGACTTTTACGCGAATTTCGCCAATTGGCGCTAATTAGCGGAATTCGCGTAAGCCGTGTTTTCAATTCTGTGGTTTGAACGCCGCATTCGCATGAACATCCTCATCTGCCCCGACAAATTCAAAGGCACGCTGACCGCCGAGGCAGCTGCCGAGGCGATGGCGCACGGCTGGAAACAGGCGCGGCCGAAGGATCAACTCACGCTGGTGCCCGTCAGCGACGGCGGCGATGGCTTCGGCGGGATCATGGCGCGAATGCTCAAGGCGAAGCCGGTCAAGCTGAAGACCGTCAACGCCGCGCACGAACCGATCGATTCCTTTTGGTGGTGGGAGCCGAAGTCGAAGACGGCGATCATCGAGTCAGCGCGGATTGTCGGGCTCGCGATGCTGCCGAAGGGGAAGTTCCATCCGTTCGATTTGAACACGTTCGGGCTCGGTGCCGCCCTGCTCGCGGCGGCGAAGCAGGGCGCGAAGAAAGTGCTAATCGGCATCGGCGGCAGCGCGACGAACGACGCCGGCTTCGGCCTGGCCCGGGCGCTCGGTTGGAATTTCCTGGATCAAGCCGGCCGTGAAATCATCGGGTGGCTCGAACTCGATCGGCTGGCGAAAGTCGTGCGACCCGCTGGCCGCCCACTCATCCCGTCGATCACGGTGGCGGTGGACGTGAAGAATCCGTTGCTCGGCCCGAAAGGATGCTCACGAGTCTATGGTCCCCAGAAAGGTTTGCGGCCGGAGGACATGAAACTGGCGGAGGCGGCCTTGCGCAAGTTGGCGGCGGTCTTGAAGAAACAGTTCGGCCTCGGCGACATCCGTGAGCCCGGCGTGGGCGCGGCGGGTGGACTTGGCTTTGGGCTCCGGGCTTTCGCGGGCGCCAGACTGACGCCCGGTTTCGACCTGGTCGCCCAGCAATCGGGTGTGAATCAACTCATTCGCAGCGCTGATCTGGTGATCACGGGTGAAGGCGCGCTCGATCGCCAGACGCTGATGGGCAAGGGCGTCGGCGAGATCGCGGTGCTGTGTCGGCGCGCTGGGAAGCCGTGCCTCGGGCTGGCGGGATTTGTGGAGAATCCGAAACAAGCGGCGAAGCTGTTCACGCGCACGGGCGCATTGCTGGATTTGACCGACAAAGAATCCGCGCTCGCTGAATCCGCCAAATGGCTGGAGCGGTTGGCGGCGAGGGCGGGACAGCGCTTCGAGTTTGCCCGGGCCAAGGGGAAACAAATCGCGTAGGCGGTCGGGGAGAACTCGGACCCACCAAGCCCATTTCATTGGCACTCACGAAGACCGGCGGAGTAGCCTTCACGGAATCTTCCGCTGGACATGCACGCGGTCCCACCTTGCCTGCCTCAAAGCGCTTCGTCATCTTCCCGGCCATGCGGAAATCATGTTACCCGTTGCTCGTCGCGCTGTGCGTGGCATTCGTTTGCGGTTGCAAACATTACCCGGTCAACGTGCCGCTGGCGGAGCGCGATACCGACGCGGGCTACTACCTCCACACGCAGCCGCGTCCGGACAATTCGGGTGATCTGCTCCTGGTGCTGGCCTTCTCGGGCGGCGGCACGCGGGCAGCGGCGCTTTCGTACGGGGTGCTCGAGCAACTCCGCGATACGCCGGTTCAACTCAACGGCAAAACGAAGCCGCTGCTGCACGAGGTGGATGCGATTTCGTCGGTGTCCGGCGGCAGTGTGACCGCGGCGGCGTACGGGGTTTATGGGGACGAAGTATTCGGCCGGCTCGAAGACGCGTTCCTCAAGCAAAACGTCCAGCGCTCGCTCGCTCTGTCGGTCATCAATCCGTTGCGCTGGCCGGCGCTGTGGTCGAGCACTTACGGCCGGTCGGAGCTGGCGGCCGAATATTACGACCGCATCCTTTTTCGCGGTGCAACCTTCGGCGACATACAGAAGAAGGGCGGTCCGTTCATTGTGATCAACGCGACCGACATCTCCACCGGTGCCCGCTTTGATTTCACGCAGTACACGTTTGACATGATGTGCTCGGACCTCAGGCAGTTTCCAGTCGCGCGCGCCGTAGCCGCGTCCTCTGCAGTGCCAGGCCTGCTCACGCCGGTGACGCTTAACAATTACGCGGGCCAATGCGGTTTTCCGGGGCCGGAGTGGGTGCGGCGCGAATACAGCGCTGGCGACGGCCGCATCCGCCTCCGGGCGCGGGAACTCGGCGACCTGCTGGACAGCACGAACCGGCCGTACCTGCATCTGGTGGATGGTGGCGTTTCCGACAACCTGGGTTTGCGGCCGATCCTGGACACCATCACGCTGCTGGAGGGCAGCCCCGAGTTGCGGGATGAATTGCGGGTATCCAAAGTGAAGCGGCTGGTGGTGATCAGCGCCAATGCTTACTCGGCGCCGGAGAAGGATTGGGACAAGTCGCCCTCGCCGCCGGGCTCGATCGCGTCCGCCGCCGCCGCCGCCTCGCTCACGCTGGATCGCTACTCGCTCGAAACGCTGGAGCTGATGCACACGGAGTTTTCGCGCTGGCAACGACAGTTGGGCACTGTGAGCGAGGTGAAGCTTTATCCGATCATGCTGAACTTTTCGAACTTCAAGGACGCGGCGCAACGAAACTTCTTTCTCAACCTGCCCACGTCCTTTTTCCTCCCGGCAACGGACGTCGACAAGTTGCGCGAAGCCGGCCATCAGTTGCTCCAGGAGAATGAAGTGTTTCAGGAGTTGTTGAGAGACCTTGCTCAAGAGCGTGAAGCCAGCGGCCACTGAACGGGGTAACCAGCCACGCGTGACTGCGCGCGCCAACTCGGGAGCCGGGTCGCACTGATGGAGACGATCGCTCGGCGCCGCAGCCCAAGGTGCGCAACGGACGCCCTGGTTCGGCAGTGCAGCTCACTTGAGGCGTCACTGAAAGTTAGCACTTCAACCCTTCCTTTTCCCGACACTTGCGTAATCATCACGTGCGTCGTTTATGAAATTCAATATCCGCATCGGTCTGTTTGGAATCGCCTGCTTGATCGCCCAGACGACGTGCCCTGCCTTCGCGGCCACACCCGTCACTGCGCGCGGCATCGTCTTCGACGATCGCAACGCGAACGGCCAGCGGGATCGGGACGAGCCGGGCCTCAAGGATGTGCTCGTCTCGAACCAGCGCGAACTCGTTAAGACCGATCGCAACGGCCGGTGGGAGTTGCCGGCCTCGGAGGACACGATCTTCTTCGTGATCAAGCCGGCCGGCTGGATGACACCGCTCAACCACCACAACGTCCCGGAGTTCTATTACGTCCACAAACCCAAGGGCTCGCCGGTGCTGAAGTATGCCGGCGTCGCGCCCACCGGGCCGCTGCCGGATGCCATCGATTTCCCACTGCGCCGCCAGCGTGAGCCGGACAACTTCAAGGCCCTTTTCTTCGGCGACCCGCAGCCGCGCGATCAAAAGGAGATCGACTACATTGCCCGGGATGTGGTGGCGGAATTGATCGGCACCGACGCCAAGTTCGGCGTGACGCTGGGCGATATTCTGTTCGATGACCTGTCATTGTTCGAATCCAACAACGCGCTCATCGCGCTGATCGGGATCCCCTGGTACAACGTCATTGGCAATCACGACATGAACTTCGACGTGCCGGACGACCGCGACAGCGACGAGACCTATCACCGGCACTACGGTCCGAACTTTTACGCCTACGAGTATGGCCCGGTGGTGTTCGTCGCGTTGGATAATGTGAACTGGGGCGGTGCGAAGCCGGCCGGCACGGGTGATTACACCGCCCGCCTGGGAGCCGACCAGCTCGAGTTCGTCCGCAACTTGTTGCCGCACATTCCCCGCTCGAAGCTGATCCTATTCATGATGCACATCCCCCTGTACGACACCAAAGATCGCGAGGCGCTGTTCCGGCTGATCGAGGACCGGCCCTACACCATGTCGATCGCTGGGCACACGCACACGCACGAGCACTGGTTCGCGGACGCGCAAGCCGGCTGGCGCGGCAAGACACCGCATCATCACGTGGTGAACGTGACGGTGTGTGGCAGTTGGTGGTCGGGCGAACCGGATGAGACCGGCATTCCCCACACGATGATGCGGGACGGCGGACCAAACGGTTACACGTTCCTGAACTTCGACCGCACCCAGGTCGTGGTGGACTACAAGGTCGCCCGCCGGCCGGCGGATTATCAGATGAACATTCACGCACCCGAACAGGTGAGCGTGGCCGACGCGCCGAACCACTTTGTGTTCGCCAACGTTTTCAACGGCTCGGAGAAATCCTCGGTGAAGCTGCGGATCGGCGAAGCGGGTGACTGGCTTCCGCTCACCAAAGTCGCCGAGGTGGATCCCTATTTCCAACAGCTCAAGCAGCAGGAGAAAGATCGCCCCGAGTTGCTCGGTCGTGCCCTGCCCGACACTGCAAAATCCACGCACCTGTGGAAGGTGGCGCTCCCGGCGGGACTGCCCACCGGTGAGCACCTGATCTCCGTGCAGACTGAGGACATGTACGGGCGCGTCTTCAACGCTTCGCGATCGCTGCGAGTGAATTGAAAGGCGGGAGGGATCGCGAATCCACCCGGCGCAAGCACGGGAGGAATCGGCGACCGGAAAAGAGCTTGCCAGTCGGCCGACGCCGATTACTTTCTGGGCCGCTCGGAGGCCAATGTAGCTCAGTGGTAGAGCAGCGGTTTCGTAAACCGCAGGTCGTCGGTTCAATCCCGACCATTGGCTCCAG
>JANLTG010000168.1:0-48400 GCA_031362805.1 bacterium | reverse complement strand
TTCGACAACAAGGGCCGGCTCTGGGTGGCGGTGTTGCACAGTTATCCGCACTACACCCCCGGCGGCGAGCGGCCGAACGACAAGCTGCTCATCCTCGAAGATACGGACAAAGACGGGCGCGCCGACAAGCAGACGGTGTTCGCCGATCATCTCTCGCTGCCGATCGGCTTCGAACTGGCGCCGGAAGGTGTCTATCTCTCCGAGGAACCCAACCTGATTCTGCTCAAGGATCACGACGGCGACGATCACGCGGACGAGAAGATCATCCTGCTCGGCGGTTTCGACACGCACGACACGCATCACGCGATCTCGGCTTACACGGCGGATGCATCCGGTGCGTTCTATTTGAGTGAAGGCCGCTTCCTTCATTCACAGGTCGAGACGCCGTACGGTCCCGAGCGTTGCAACGACGGCGGCGTCTGGCGCTTCGATCCCAAGAGCTGGCGGCTGGAGCGCTACTCTCAAGCGGACTACAACAATCCGTGGGCGGTGGCCTTCGACGACTGGGAACAGGGCTACATCTCCGACGCGTCGAGCGGTGACAATTATTGGGCGTTGCCGGTGTCCGCCAAGATGCCGTATGGGATCGAGATCCCGAAGGTCGATCAATTCGCGCCGAAACGCGCCCGTCCCACCTCGGGTTCGGAGTTCGTTTCGTCACGCCACTTCCCCGACGACGTGCAAGGCCACTTCATGATCTGCAACAGCATCGGCTTCCTCGGCATCAGCTTCCATGACGTATGGGAGGAAGGCTCGGGGTTCTACGGGAAGGTCGCCGGCGACTTGCTTTCATCGACAGACCCAAACTTCCGACCGGTCGATCTGGAAACGGCGCCCGATGGTTCGCTCTACATCGTGGACTGGCACAACGCGCTCATCGGCCACATGCAACACAGCGCGCGCGATCCGAACCGCGACCGCGAGCACGGCCGCATCTACCGCATGACGTATCCGTCGCGGCCGCTGGTCACGCCGCCGGTCATCGCGGGCGCCAGCATCCCGAAGCTCCTTGAGAATCTGAAGCTGCCCGAGTATCGCGCCCGCTACGCCACGCGTCGCGAACTGCGGGGCCGGCCAGCTGCCGAAGTGATTCCGGCCGTGAAGAAGTGGGCCTCGTCACTTGATCAGAAAGACCCCAACTACGAGCGGTTGCTGTGCGAGGCTTTGTGGGCCACGTGGGCGCAGAACAAGGTGGATCACGATCTGTTGTTGCAGTGCTTCTCCGCGCGCAGTCACCAGGCGCGGGCCGCGGCTGCCCACGTGTTGCGTTACGCGTATCGGCAAGTTCCGGACAGCGTGCCGATGTTCCTGCGGGCCGCCAATGATCCGCATCCGCGGGTCCGGCTTGAAGCGATCGTCGCCGCCTCGTGGCTCGACAATCCGGCCGGCGCACGCATCGCCCTCGAGGCTGTGCGGCACCCGTTCGATCGTTGGATGGGACCGGTGTTCGATCTCATCATGAAGCAGACGCTGGCCGACGACGTGAAGGCGTTGGAGAAATCCGGCGCACTGGTCGCGAGCCTCGCCGACAATCCCCGCGCCACGGATTACCTCGCCGGCAAACTCGACCTCGCGAAGATCGCCCCCACCGAGGCGAACAAACCGCAGGGACCCACGCGCAAGCTCGCGGAATCCGAGCAGAAAGCCTACGATCTGGGCAGCGAGATCTTTCATCGCGATGGCCATTGCATCTCGTGCCATCAACCAAATGGCGCCGGCTTGCCGAACATTTACCCGCCCCTGATTGCGAAGAACAATCCGTGGATCACCGACAGCGACGAGCGGATGATCAAGATCGTGCTCAAGGGCCTCTGGGGTCCGATGGAACTCGGCGGTCAGCAGTTTGACCCGGGCAAGGGCGTGCCGCCGATGCCGGGCTTTGGTCCGGTACTGACCGACGAGGAGATCGCGGCGGTGATCAACTATGTGCGCCAGTCATTCGGCAATGACTTGCCGTTAATCTCATCGGACCTCGTGAAGAAGATTCGCGCGAAGACGGAGAGCCGTCGGGACTTCTACATGGTCGAGGACCTCATGAAGGAACATCCGATCCCCGGTTGGGAGAAATGGCAGAAAGCGGCGACCAAGGTGCAGGCGTTTGAATAGCGCGGGCGTGGGTGGTTCGAGAGAATCAAAAGCGCTCAGCCCGTCCCTCCCACCCGCGCGGCGAGCGTGTTTGAAAGTTTGTGTGCGGGTCAGAACTGAGCGAGAAGGAAGCACATGACAAAGACGAAGACGGAAAAGACCAACTCGGAAGCTCTTTAAGGAAGGAAAGACGGGGGTGGATGTCCGGTTGATTGATCAGTGGATCGCGGAGCATTACGAGGGGCCGGCAGACATCCTGGGGAAGGAGGGCTTGCTGGCCAGATCACGCTTGATGAGACAAGCACATCAACACGGTCAATCGCCGAACCAGATCACTGGAGCGAACGCGGGCGGGCCACGTCAGTTGCCAATGCGGACGCGCTGGGCCGCCCGCGTCGCTCAGTTCGGTCGTTGAGCGGCATTGTGTATATGATTATGACCACGCAACGGAGGATTGGCATCTCGCTGATTTCTCTATCAGCGTTGGCAATGGTTATCGCGTGTATTGCTTTTTCACACTCACGGATTATCGGGAGTGGTTCGTCAGATAACGGCACTTGGACTGCCTTGGAGGTGACGTTTGACATCAGTTGGCGATACTGGGTTCCGATTCTTGTTTGTGGAGCGATTGGTGTGTTTTGTTTAACTCGATCGTCACAAAAGCCGCCGAGCCTGCCCAAATGATTTGGAGACATGAAAGATTTTCCGCTCAACAAACCGGATGCAGTGAACCCTGCGATTGCGCCTCGGTTTCACTCTGGATATCACTGGCGCGGGGTCACTAATCCGGAGCGTTAGGCGGCAATGAACGTCATCGTCGCAATAACACTCAGCGTCGCAATTCTCTACGCGTGGGCTGGACTGTGTTTTCTGTTCTTCCGATTGACCCGGCCTGAGACGGAAGTGGGACTGCGGCGCTTTCTTGAGACGCACTTTGAATTTTTCACTGAGCGCACCTTTGGCAAGACACAGCAGGAAGCCACAAGGAGGGTCATTCGGGAGTCCGGCGGTCGAGGCTGGATGATGATGGGATTGCCCAGCATAGTTTTAAGCCATGGGCTGACCTCCTGGAGTTTGATTATCAGCAGCACGATGCTTTTCTTCGGTGGACTGATGTTCGCTTATTCTTGGTATGGCCTCCGTTGTCTCCGAATTCTTGGACTTGATTCCTATGCGAGGCAGTCCGCCTAACAACGAAGGGTATAGCGGAGGCGAGTTACAAGTCTCCGACTATGGCCACTGGTTGAACGAGCGCTATCAATGAGCCCGGCGGCGTTCGAAAAGAAATCCGCCGCCCACCACCAAGTCGCCCCTCGACGGCGGGCGCCACCAACTTCACACTGGCGCCGTGCAAAGCCGTCTGTTTTTGGTGTTGGTCGCCATCCTGACCTTGGACGCTGTCCTCGGCTTGCTGCTCTTTTTGCACTGGCGGAATCATCACTTCGACGCGGACATCAAGGCGGCGGCCGCGCGCTATGGACTGGACCCGGACCTGGTGCGCGCCGTGGTCTGGCAGGAAAGCCGGTTCAACTCGCAGGCCCGCGGCAAGGCGGGCGAACTGGGCCTGATGCAGATTCGCGATATCGCCGCCGAAGACTGGGCGGTGGCGGAGGGCATCGAGCCGTTTGACCATGTGATGTGCCTCGACGCGCGCACGAACACGCTGGCCGGCACCTGGTACCTGGCCAAGCTGATCGCCCGCTATCCGCAGACCGACAATCCCGTGGTGTTTGCGCTGGCCGATTACAACGCCGGCCGCTCGCACGTACTGCGCTGGGCCAAGGGTGAGGCCGAGACCAATGCCGCGGCCTTCCTCGCGGCGATGACTTATCCCGGCACGCGGAAGTACATCACCGCCATTCTCGATCGCTATCAAAAGGACTGACCCAGGCCCCATGCGCGCGCGATTTCTTCTCGGACCGGCCGGCAGCGGCAAGACGTTTCGGTGTCTCGCCGAAATCCGCGCGCGCCTCAAAGCCGATCCGCTCGGTCCGCCGCTGATCCTGCTCGCGCCGCGCCAGGCCACCTACCAACTCGAGCTTGAACTGCTCGCCCAGCCCGACCTCGTCGGCTACACGCGATTGCAGATCGTTTCCTTCGAGCGCTTCGCGGCCTGGGTGCTCGATCGCCTCGGCGTGCATTCGCGCGAGATGCTTTCCGAGGAGGGCCGGGTCATGGTCTTGCGCGCGCTGCTCCACCAGCATCACGAACAGCTCAAGGTCTTCCGGCAAAGCAGTCGCTCGACCGGGTTCGCCCAACTCTTGAGCCGGCAGTTGCAGGAATTGCAGCAGCACCGCGTCTCGCCCGCCGCCCTGCGCGCCGCCGCCGAGCGTGTGGCGCCAGCAACCGGCCTGGCGGACAAACTCGTCGACCTCGCCTTGCTCCTCGAAAAATATCTGGCGTGGCTCACCGATCAGAAGCTGCCCGACGCCGGCACGCTGCTCGACCTGGCGGTGCGCTCACTCAACGCAGCCAGCCATGCGGGCAATCCCCAACAACTTCATATCGAGGCGCTCTGGCTGGACGGAATGGCAGAGTTGACGCCGCAGGAACTGGAGTTTCTGGCCGCGCTCACGCCGTTCTGCGGCGAGGCGACGCTGGCCTTCTGCCTCGAAGCGGAACCCAAGGACGAATTGCCCTGGCTCTCCACGTGGTCCGTCATCAGCCAGACCTTTCGCCGTTGCCACGCAGTCTTCACCGCCCTCCCAAACTGTGAGGTGAGTGTCGAGGTGCTCGCTCGCGACAACGAACGGAACCGGTTCAGCAAACTTGGCGAGTTCACGAAAGACCCGGGGGGCGATGTCCTCCGCCAATTGGAGGCCAACTGGACAGCCGGAACTTCATCCAACCTCGACGCGTTGACGGTCCGCAACGAACTCGACTTGATCAAATGCCCGGACCCCGAGCACGAGGCGGTGATGGCGGCGCGCGAGATCTTGAAGTTCGTGCAGGCCGGCCACCGGTTTCGCGATTGCGCCGTGTTGCTGCGGCAGATGGACACGCACTACGCGGGCCTGCGCCGGGTGTTCACGCGCTACCAGATTCCCTTCTTCCTGGATCGCCGTGAGTCGGTCGCGCATCACCCGCTCGCCGAATTCACGCGAAGTGCCCTGCACACCGTGCTGTTCAACTGGCGGTTCACCGACTGGTTCGCCGTGCTCAAGTCCGGCCTTACGTCGCTGCACGCCGACGAGGTTGATCGCCTGGAGAACCACGCGCTCGCCCGCGGCTGGGAGGGTGGCCAGTGGCTGCGCCCGCTCGAACTTCCCGACGCGCCGGCGCTTGCCCGCGATTGCGAAGCGCTGCGGCGACGGGTCATTGCGCCGTTCGAGCGGATGCGCGAGACGCTGGGAGTTGAGCCTAGCGGCCGGCAACTCGCCGAAGCCATTCGTCGGTTGTGGGATGATTTCGAGGTTGAGAATACTTTGGAAGATTGGGCCGCGACCTCGCCCACGGAGGCGACCCACCTGACGGTTCTGGAAGAACTGACGGGCTGGCTTGAAAATCTGGAGCGCGCTTTCGGTGATTTCAAACTGCCCTTGCGCGAATGGCTGCCTATCCTTGAAGCCGGTCTCAGCACGTTGACCGTGGGCGTCATTCCGCCCGCGATTGATCAGGTGCTGATCGGCGCCGTCGACCGCTCGCGCAATCCCGACCTCAAGCTCGCGGTCGTGCTCGGGCTGAATGAAGGATTGTTTCCGCAACCGCCGGACAGCCTCAGTCTCCTCACGGAAGCGGATCGCTCGACGCTGGAAACGGCCACGTTGAATCTGCGCAACGACGCCCGGCAACGACTTGGCCATGAGCGGTACCTCGGTTACATCGCCTTCACCCGCGCCCGGGAACGCGTGATCCTCAGTTGGAGCCAGAGCGACGCCGCCGGCACCGTGCTGAATGTGTCACCGCTGGTGGATCACGTGCAGCGATTGTTTCCAAACGCCGAAGTGCGGACGTTCCACCCGCAGTCGGCGCTCACCGATTGCGTGCATGCGAGTGAACTGCTCGGGACGCTCGCCCGTTCGATGGCGCTTGAGCAGAGCGGTAAAGTCGAGCCCGTCACTCCGCGAGTATCGCCCGACGTCCTGACTGCGGTGGCTCCCGATTCAAATCTCACCGACTGGCTCGCCCACTTCAGCGCCTGCAACAGTTCTTACCGCTCCAGCCGGTTGTCACCCGCAACGGCGGCCCAGCTCTACGGCAGTCGCCTGCGCACCTCCGCGAGTCGGCTGGAACAATTCGCGGCGTGTCCGTTTCAATTCTTCGCCAATGCGGGTCTCCGTGCCCGCGAGCGCGATCGCTTCGAAGTGGACGCGCGCAAGACCGGCACCTTCATGCATGAAGTGCTCCGGCAGTTTCACGAGGAACTGGCGGCCCAAGGCGCTCGTTGGCGCGACGTGACACCCGAAGAAGCGCGCAAGCGCATTGCCCGCATCGCTCGCGAACAACTCAGCCGCGTCGCCGATGGCGTGTTGGCGTCGCATCCCCGCCACATTTTCCGCGCTGAGAATCTCACCGCGCTCCTTCAGGAATTTGTCGCCGCAGTCATTAATTGGATGCAGACCTACCAGTTTGATCCCATCGCCGTGGAGCTCGGCATCGGCGCCAGCGACGGCGGCGTCGGCCAGTTGCCCTGGTGGGAGATCGACCTAGGAGACGGCCGCACGCTCGCTTTTCGCGGCAGCGTGGATCGCGTGGATGCGGCTGCGATCCCCGGTCGCAACGACGCGGTGTGCCTGACGGTCATGGACTACAAATCCGGTAACAAGACGTTTGAAAAGCTCAAGATGCAGGCCGGCCTGCAACTCCAACTGCCCGCGTACCTCGCCGCCTTGTGCGAAGTGGCCAGCGGCTCGACGTTGCTCGGCGGCAAGCAGGCCGTGGCGGCCGGAATGTTTTACGTGCGGCTGAAGGATGCCAGCGAAAGCACGAGTCATCGCGACGCGGAGCCCGACCCCAAGGCTGGCAAACGATTCGCACATTCCGGGCGGTTCAGCTTCGAGCGGCTCGCGTTGTTTGATAGTGCCAATGCGATGGGTAGCAGCGGGCAGTTCAGCTATCGCTTGAAGAAGGACGGCGAACCTTACGGCAACAGCCATCAACTGGTTCGTCAACCGGAGCTGGACGGCTTGCTCGCGGATGCGAAAGCGATGCTGCGGGCGATGGGCCAGGATATTTTGTCCGGCAACATCAGCGTCGATCCTTACCGCAAGGGCACCGAAATTCCCTGCACTTACTGCGACTTAAAACCGGTGTGCCGGATCGATCCGTGGACGCATACGTATCGGCCGTTGAAGCCGATCTTGGGTGGAGAAGTGCGGGCGGCGTCAGAAGTCGAAACCTAGCGACGCCCACGAATCAGCGGCGACGGTTGTGGGCATCCCGAGAATAACGCTCGTTGGCCAGGCGTTCGGCCAATTGAATCAACTCCTGGTTTGGAGCGAGTGCGCTTACATCACTACCGAGCAACTCGCGGCCGGCTTCGAGCAGCGCCTTAACAAATTGCCGACGCTCGAGGTTGGCCGGCGACGGCTGGATCGAGCCTTGGATGAGCAGGCCGAACTTGTTGCGTCGCTGCGCTGCACCCGCCAGCTTGCGACCGCAATAAAGCAGATCGTGCTTTTCGTAGCCGGCAAAGCATTGGCCGGGGAGCTCCCGCTTGCAGCACGCAGCCAACTCGGTTGGCAATCCGACCTTCGCAAACCCCGCCTGCAACCAGCGGTGCATCTGCGCGTAGCTCTCCTCGGCGCGCAGCTCATACCACGGGTGACCAGGTGGCACGGTGAGGCTGTAGGTCCAGTCGTTCGCGTGGGGCACCAAGCCGCCACCGGTCGGCCGGCGAATGAGCGGACGCAACGGCGTGGCCGCTTCGATGTCAGCGAACTTCTGGAAGTACCCGAACGTCGCGGCGGTCTGCGTCCAGCCGTAGAGGCGAAGCACGGGGCTGCCCAGTGCGGCGACGCTTTGCATGAGTGCCTCGTCGAGCGCCATGTTGAAGGCTGGCTCGCCGGGGCCGGAGTCGAAATGAAACCACGAAGCGCTCATGTGGCGGACGGACACAACGCCCGGATCTCGCAATGGGTGCAGTCTGGCTTGCGCGCGGCGCAACGCCTGCGGCCGTGCCAGATCAACCAGTGACTGAGCATCGCCCAATTATTCTGCGGCACCAGTTGCATCAACGCCTGCTCGATCTTTTCCGGTGTCGTCTCTTTCGTCAGCCCGAGCCGTTCGGAAAGTCGCGCGACATGCGTGTCCACCACAACGCCGACATTGATGCCAAACGCGTTTCCAAGGACGACGTTGGCTGTCTTGCGGCCGACGCCGGCCAACGCGGTCAGTTCCGCCATCGTGCGCGGCACGTCGCCGCCGTGTTGCTCCACGAGCGCGCGGCAACACGCCCGAATGTTCTTAGCCTTGTTGCGGAAGAGACCGATCCGCCGGATGTCGTGCTCGAACTGCGCCGGGTCGGCTGCCGCGTAATCTTTCGCTGTTAGATATTTTTCAAACAGCACTTCGGTCACGATGTTCACCTGCTTGTCGGTGCATTGCGCGGAGAGAATGGTGGCGACGAGCAGTTCCAGCGGGTTGGAGAAGTTCAGTTCGCAATGCGCGGTCGGATAGGCGCGCTTCAAGCCAGCGATGATGGCGAGCGTGCGGACTTTCCTGGCGGCCAGTGATTCGCGAGGCATGGAGTGCTCAGGCCGGGAAGGCGGACACCGTATCTGCGTGAACTTCACTCTGTGCGTAAATGTCGGACAGCGACAGTGTCACGTTGATTCTCGGCATCACGAGGTTTGATTCCAGCCCGAAGGCTTCAGTCATCTTCCAGGCATCAGCATCACACCGATGGAAGGCTTCGATTTGGGGCAGATCTAGATTCACCAGAACGTAAAACTGAAGGGACGGAATCCGCCGGTAGTGCTGGAATCTCCGACCACGATCAAACGCCTCGGTGGCTGGTGAGAACACCTCAAATAGCCCGACGGGGTTCACGACGATGTCGTCAGTTTCCGCGCCGAGCTGGATCGGCGGGTTGATCAACATGAAATCGGCGTAGGTGATGAACCCGGTCGCCTCGACCTTCAGTCGCAAGTCGCTGCCAAAGCTCAGGACGGAAGTACCCTTCAATCTGGCGCTCACTTCGCAGAGTAGATTAACGGTAATGAGGCAGTGCCGAACTGAGGCGCGAGCCCGCTCCCGGATTTCGCCATCGAGATATTCGTGCTTCACCTCGGCCTTGCGCTCGAAGTCGAGGTACTCGGCTTCGGTCAGGCGACGGACTGGGGCAGTGACAGGCATCGGTCCGCAATCTAACGGGCGGCGGAAGGATGACAAGGCGGTGTTGGCGTGTGCGCCGGCTGCGACAGCGGCAATCACCAGCGACCGAGCGGGGTGTCGATAGTCGGAGCCGACTCTTGCACTAGCCATTCCCTCCCCGGTGGTAACAATCTTTTTTGGAGCAAATCAAAGTCTGCCAAAAAATTGTTGTTGCTCGACAACTCTCCCCTCCTGCCATACACATCGCAACGACCAAGATTCAACAACCGCGCCGATGACCGCGCGTCTGCATCGTGGACGCAGCATTCTTGTTCGCCATATGTGGACATGCGGCAACTGTGGACAAGCGGAACACGACAATCTCGGCATTTGCCGCAACTGCGGCACCGCTCATATGCTTCAAGACGCGAAGCCGTCCGTTCCGAAGAGACCCAACAGAACCCGCGCTGCACGAATGTGGCTGGGGCTCGTTCTGGCAGGATTGTTGATCACGTCCTTTGGGCTGTTTCAGATTGTCGGCCGGCTTCCCCCGAAGATGGCCTACATGCATTCGCACGAACCTGAAACGTGGGAAGTGTCCCGCAAGTCCGTCTACTTCATGCGCAATTGGATGATCGTTTGTTTCGCTTCCCTGATCGGTTCCCTGATTGGAGTGCTTGGCGTCTCGATTGGGTTGGAGCAGTCTGTGGGGTGCGAGAATGCACCCCAGCGCCCAGTTGAATCTCCTCCGCCTGACACCGCCAAACCCTACCACTCGGAACCAGTCGGCCCCGGTTGAGTTTACGTAAACGGGGCCATTCTCACCATTTACAACTAGGCTACTGACGGAGCGCCCGGCCGCTCAATCCTTCCACAATCCCACCGAATCCAGCTCTTCGGCGACGAGCACCGGTTTGCGCTCGGTCGCTTCGGGATACTCGAACACCTTGCCCTCGAAATTGCGGATCACCACGCGGTCGGCGTTCTGGCTGAGGACGTACTCCGGGTTGATCGGCACCTTGCCGCCGCCGCCGGGCGCATCGATCACGAACTGCGGCACGGCATAACCCGTCGTGTGACCCCGCAGCGCCCGCATGATCTCGATGCCCTTGCGCACACTGGCGCGCAGGTGCGCGGAGCCGGCGATCAGGTCGCATTGGTAGAGGTAGTACGGCTTCACGCGGCACATGAGCAGTTTCTGCACGTGCGCTTTCATCACGTCCACGTCGTCATTGACGTGCTTGAGCAGCACGGACTGGTTGCCGAGCGGGATGCCGGCATCGGCCAGGCGGCCCAGCGCGGCGCGGACTTCGATCGTCAACTCGCGCGGGTGATTTGCGTGAATGCTGATGAACAACGGATGAAACTGCTTCAGCATCTCGCAAAGCTCGGGCGTGATGCGTTGCGGGAGAAAGATCGGGATGCGCGTGCCGATGCGGAGGAATTCGATGTGCGGAATCGCCCGCAACCGGCTCAGCAGATTCTCCAGCCGCTCGTCGCTCAGGAGCAGCGGATCGCCGCCGCTCAGAAGCACGTCGCGAATCTCGGGATGCTCCGCGATGTAGGCGATCTGCTTGTCGAACTCGGGATGAAAATCGTAGCCAGTGGCGTTGCTCACCAGCCGTGAGCGCGTGCAATAGCGGCAGTACGACGCGCAGCGGTCGGTGACAAGAAACAACACGCGATCGGGATAACGATGCACGAGGCCGGGAACCGGCGAATGCGAGTCCTCGCCGCACGGATCGCTCATCTCCCAGGAAGCCGTGTGGGTCTCTTCAAGGCGCGGGATCATTTGCCGGCG
Source organism: bacterium (assembly GCA_031362805.1). Taxonomy (GTDB): domain Bacteria; phylum Verrucomicrobiota; class Verrucomicrobiia; order Limisphaerales; family RI-55; genus RI-55. The sequence continues at coordinate 37,260 of JANLTG010000168.1, read as the reverse complement.
GATCGGACAATGCTCGTCCGCGGGATCGATCAGGTTGAAAAAGTACGGCGTGATGGCCAGCGCCAGCTTGGTGTTGGCGAGCTTCGTGCCGGCGTATTCCTCGGGCGAAAGCGTCGGCATCAGGCGCTGGAGCTGGTCCAGCGTGGTGATGCGGTTCTTCAGCTGCCAACGCCAGTCGTTCCAATCCGTGTCGGAGACGTGACTCCAAAAGCCACGGCCGGCGGAGTGGAATTCCTTGAGGCGGGAGATTTCGCGGGCGGTTCGTTCAGATCCCGGCTGAACGTGGGATGACTTTGTAGGCATCGGTGGGCGCACTATATGTTTGATCAACCCTGTGTCAAGGGAGCCACTTACTACGGCTGAACGGAGGAAAGCGCCGGACCCGAGGGCGCCGTTGGGGCCGGCGCCTCGGGCAGGAGGATGTCAAAATCCTGGCGCAACTCGGCCAGCGCCGCGAGCCGCCGGAGCGTCGCCTCAATGACCACTTCCTGGCGGCGGCTGGGGCGTTGGCGTTCGGTGTCTCGCCGGAGCGCCTCCGCGCGGTCGGTCACGTACCTTTCGAGAGTCAACCGGTAGTCAGAGACCAACCGAAACAATTGCGGCGCGACGCGCAGCTCCAGCGCGAACAGCCCGCTGATCGTCCGCGCCAACATCAATTTCTGCTGCTCGAAGTTCATGGAGAGGATGACGCTGCGCAGGTCCATTTCTTCCCGGATACTTTCGCTCTCGGGTGTCGCGCGGCGTTCGATGGTCAACACCAGCGCTTGATCGAGCCGTTGGAGGCTGTCGGCCAGGGTCCATTTTTCAAAGTCGCCACGCCCGCCCAGATGCAGGGAGCTGATGGCCCACCATTTCTCCGCATCCAGCAGCGACGGGAAATGAGTTTGAAAGCCGCTCAGGAAAGCGAACTGCCAGTTTTCAAAACGCGGGAGCAGCCGAACAACCTGACCCAGGCAGCGCCCGCCGTTTTGCAGCCGCAGCAGCTCCATGACAAACGCGTGGGCGCTAACTTCGAAGTCCCGCTCGACGCCGGGTTTTCGCTCGATCGTCCCCGGCCAGCTCAATTGCTCGAGCGTGAAGCAGCCCGCCGGGCCGATCGCCTCACTCAACTGGCGGGACTCCTCGACGGGCGAGTAGGAGGTGTTGATCTTCGTCTGTTGATCAAACAAAACCTGACCACCTACCCGGGAAGAAAGATGCGCGATCAATCCCTCGGTCAGCCACAGGGGAATCTCGCAGCCACCCGGCCCGGCATTGCGCTGCGACGCTTCAAACAACAGGGCCTGCACCAGCACGCGCAGCAGGAGCTCGGGCTGGATTTCCGCCGGCATGGTGATCTTGCAATTCCAGGTGTGCTTCGACCCGTCGAACATTTGATGGAAGGTTACGCCGTCCGCCGGGGCCGCCTCTTCGAGCAGGTTGATATAAATCCGGCCGCGGTACGGCTCGGTCAAATGGAGCAGATCGTTGAAGGCGAATCGCAGGCGTTCGGCCGTCGCCACCAGATAGTTCGGGTCCAGCCGCAAGGTCGTCGCGTTGGTGGACGTGACGCCCCGGTTCAAAGGTTTCACGCCGGGCGTCCGGCCGCTGGCGACGAATTGCTGGAACTTGTCGTCGAAGCGGAGCACATGGGCGGAATCAGGTGCCAGCAAGCGGCCGGTGACCACGAACTGACCGGTCTGGCTGTAGGCGGCCTCCCGGCCCGCCAAATCCACCGCCGCCGGCGCGCGACCGGCGACGAGCAGCAATAGGATGACGATCAGCCGGCGCATGCAGGATCAGGATTTCTTGGTGCCGGGATCGGACTTGGGCTTGGCGGCTTCCGCGGGTTTGGCAGCGGCAGGTTTTGTATCCGTTGAAGCGGGCTTCGAGCTTTCGGAATCTTTCTTGGCGGCCGCCTTGTAGCCTTCACTCCGGTAATCGGTGATGTAAAAACCACTGCCCTTGAAGATGAGCCCCGCGCCGGTCCCGACCAACCGCTTGACCTTGCCCTTGCCCCAGCGCTTCTGGGCACAAAGTTCTTTCGGGCAAGTCGCCAGCGCCTTGTCTTTCATCGACTGGGACAGCTCGAAATTGGAGCCGCATTTCTCACAAGCGTATTCGTAGGTCGGCATAGAACTGAAAAGACCCGCGGCCACTTGGGCGGCAAGGTGTGGGCGAAAGTGCGGAAAAAGCCCCAGGTTGGCAAGGGTTGGATTGGGTGCCATCGCTCAACAAAGGTATCCAACCAAGCTGATGATCCCCTGCCCCACTCCGATGGCGGCTCGACGGGCGAAGCTGCATGCCGGGATATTTGACGTGCCCTCGCGTCGAGCTTCGCCCGGAAAGGCGGTCGGCACCAACCCTTCATTCCCAGCAATGCGCGGCGCTCCGTGCTCTGAATGTTTGCCTAAACGTCGCGTCTGGCTATCATGTCCGCGATGTCACCCTTGAGCCGCCTTTTCACCTTTGCCCTCGGTCTCGCCGCCAGCCTGACAGCGATCGATCCCGCGCTCGCCGCGTCCGCGAAGCAGGAGATTCAATTCAACCGCGACATTCGCCCGATCCTTTCCGACAAGTGCTTCTATTGCCACGGTCCGGACAAGAACCATCGCAAGGGCAAAATGCGATTGGACATCCGCGAAGAAGCGCTCGCCAAAGAAGCCTTCGTCCCGGGCAAACCCGACGAGAGCGAACTGGTGCGCCGCATCTTCACCACGGACGAGGACGATCTGATGCCGCCGCCCGACGCGCACAAAGAACTGACGCCCGCGCAAAAGGATTTGCTGAAGCGCTGGATTGCTCAAGGGGCGACCTACCAGAAGCACTGGGCTTACGAGCTGCCCGTGCGACCAGTCGTGCCCGCCGGTCAAAACGGCATCGATTACCTCGTTGGCAAACGGCTCAAAGAGATCGGCCTGAAGCCCTCGCCCGAGGCGGATCGCCGCACGTTGGCGCGGCGGTTGCACTTCGATCTCGTCGGTATTCCGCCGCAGCCCGCCGACGTAGCCGCCTTCGAGAACAATCGCGGGCAGGATGCCTACGGCCGGCTCGTTGACGAGTTGCTCGCGTCGCTGCATTACGGTGAACGCATTGCCATCGGCTGGCTGGATGTCGTGCGCTTCGCCGACACGATCGGCTATCACTCGGACAACCCGCGCAACATCTGGCCGTATCGCAACTACGTCATCGACGCCTTCAACCGCAACAAGCCCTTCGACCAGTTCACGCGCGAGCAACTGGCCGGCGACCTCCTGCCGAAGCCGCGCCAGGAGACGCAGGTCGCGTCCGCATTTAACCGCTTGCTGCTCTCGACCGTGGAAGGTGGCGCGCAACCGAAGGATTACGAGGCGCGCATGTTGACGGATCGCGTCCGCGCCGTCAGCTCGGTCTGGCTCGGACAAACCATCGGGTGCGCGCAGTGTCACGATCACAAGTTCGATCCCACAACGCAGCGGGACTTCTACGCCATGGGCGCGTTCTTCGCGGACATCGAGGAACCGATCATCGGCCGTCGCGAGGATGGCATGTTGGTGCCGACGGATGAACAGGCGACGGAGCTGGTCAAACGCGACGTTGAATTGAAGCGGCTTCAGGCGAATTTCGATGCCCCGCATCCGGAGCTGAAACCTGGCCTGGCCGAGTGGGACAAGACCCAGCGCGCCGCGCTCGCCCGCGACGCCGGCTGGACGGCGCTGCGTCCAACGAAGATTGAATCAGCCGGCGGCGCGAAGTTCGAGACGAAGGACGATGCGTCGATCCTGGTCTCGGGCAACAAGCCGGACAAGGACACCTACACGTTGCGGGTCAGCAGCGTGCCCGCAGGCTCGCTGGCGATCCGCCTCGAAGCGTTGCCGCATGATTCGTTGCCTGCCAAGGGACCCGGCCGCGCCGGCAACGGCAATTTCGTGTTGAGCGAAGTGGTGGCGTCGATTGCTCGCAAGGACGGCTCGACGCAGGCGGTTGTCTTCGCCGCCGCCCGCGCGGGCTTCGAGCAAACTCAGGTTGCTGACAAAAATCCCTACCACGCCTGGACGGCAGCGTCCGCCATTGATGGCGATGCGAAAGGCGAGAAATTCGGCTGGGCGGTGCTGCCGGAGGTCAACAAGCGGCACCACCTGTTGCTCCAATTCGCACAGCCGCTCACACTTGCCGACGGTGACGAACTGGTGCTTCAACTCAGGCAGAACAACGGCGACGGCAGCCATACGCTCGGGCGCTTCCGGGTTTCGGCAACCTCCGACGACAGCATCGCGGCGTCTGCATTGCCGGCGCCGCTGCCGGAAGAGATGGTGGAGTTGCTGGCCACCAGCAACACGTTGAATGCCGAGGCGCAGGCCAAGTTGTTCAACTACTACAAGGCAATTACGCCGGAACTCGCGGGCCTGCGCGACCAGCTGGCGATCGCGAAGAAGGCACACTCCGATTACGAAGCGTCCATCCCTCGCTGCATCGTGTCCAAGTCGGCGAAGGAGCCGCGCACCGTGCGTTTGCTGCCACGCGGCAACTGGATGATCGAGACCGGCGACATCGTGCAACCCGCGCTGCCGGAGTTTCTCACCGCTTCGTATGCGAAGCCCACGGATCGCAAATTGAACCGGCTCGACCTGGCAGAGTGGCTCGTGTCCCGCCAGAATCCGCTGACCGCGCGCGTGGTGATGAACCGGATGTGGAAACAGTTCTTCGGCATGGGCCTCTCGAAGGTGCTCGACGATTTCGGCATGCAGGGCGAGCCGCCGGTGAATCCAGAACTGCTCGACTGGCTTGCGGTCGAGTTCATGGACAGCGGCTGGGACTTGAAACACATGGTCCGCGCGATCGTGAACAGCCGGACGTATCGCCAGACCTCGGCTGCCTCGCCGAAATCATTGGCACGCGATCCCGACAATCGCGAACTCGCCCGTCAAAGCCGCTGGCGCGTCGATGCCGAACTGGTCCGCGACAACGCGTTGTCCGTCGCCGGCCTGCTGACGCCCACGATCGGCGGTCCCAGCGTGAAGCCCTATCAACCCGATGGTTACTGGGAGAACCTCAACTTCCCCGTGCGAAGCTACGATGCCGACCAAGACAGCGCGCAGTATCGCCGCGGTCTCTACACTTGGTGGCAGCGGAGCTACGCCCATCCGAGCATGTTGGCGTTCGACGCACCATCGCGCGAGGAATGCGCCGCCGACCGTCCGCGCTCGAACATCCCGCAACAGGCGCTGGTGTTGTTGAACGATCCCACCTACGTCGAGGCCGCGCGCGTGTTTGCCGCGCGCATCGTGACGGAAGGTGGCAAGGACACGGACGCCCGCATTGAATGGGCCTGGCAACAGGCGTTGTTGCGCAAGCCCGACGCGAAGGAACTCGCCGCACTGCGCGAGCTCGTGAAGAAACATTCTGCCGAATACGCCGCCGATCGCGAGTCTGCCAAGACGCTGTTGAAGGTCGGCCAGAAACCCGCGCCCACCGGCATCGACGAGGCCGAACTCGCGACCTGGACCAGCGTCGCCCGCGTCATTCTCAACCTCCACGAAGCCGTGACGAGGTCATGACAATGTCAAAGGACAAAGGGCAAAGGACAAAGGAAGGACCAAAGGCCAACCCTCAAGCGGGCGAGGGCAAGAGTGCCCTACCGAATGTGCAGGCCGATTATGCGGTCCCCTTGAATGGTCAGCATGGAGCGCCGTGGCAAATGCGAGAAGAGCCGGCGGCTCCCAGCGCGGGCAGGATTTATGATTTGCTTGAACGCACCGCTGTTTTCGGTGTAGCCGTGGTTCGATTCGCGAAGAAGATCCCGCGGAGTCCGGCAAACGATCGTTTGATTGGCCAGTTTGTCGGCGCCGGCACCAGCATCGGAGCGAACTACTGTGAAGCCGATGACGCGGTTTCGAAGAAGGATTTTAGGAACAAGATCGGCACCTGTCGAAAGGAAGCGAAGGAATGCAAGTTCTGGCTCCGAATGATCGCTGCCGCGGAAGCACCGCTGAAGCCGGAAGCCCGCGCGCTTTGGCAGGAAGCAAAGGAGCTTCATCTGATTCTTTGCGCCACTTTTCGCAAATGCTGATTGGGGATTATTTTGACCTTTAACATTTACACTTTGAAATTCATGAACTCCCCTAACCCCGCTTTCTCGTTCAATCGCCGCGCGTTCCTTGGCCGCTCCGCTCGCGGTCTCGGTTCGGTGGCGCTCGCCTCCTTGCTGAACCCGGCTCTGCTCCGCGCCGCCGCGCGCAGCGCCGCCAAGCCGACCGACAAATGGACCGGCGTCGTCAACCCGTTACACTTTCCGGCGAAGGCAAAGCGCGTCATCTGGCTGACGATGGCCGGCGGGCCGTCGCACCTGGAGACCTTCGATCCCAAACCGAAGCTCGGCGAGTTGCACGGTCAGCCGATGCCGGAGAGTTTCACCAAGGGCAAACAGGTCGCACAGTTGCAGGGGCAAAAGCTGGTGTGCTTCGGCCCCCAGCTTGGCTTTAAGAAGTTTGGCAAATCGGGCACGGAGATCTGCGAGCTTTTTCCGCAGATCGGTTCGGTCATCGACGACCTCTGCCTCATTCGCTCGATGACCACCGAGGCGATCAACCATGACCCGGCGCACATGTTCATCAACACCGGCTCGCAGATCGCCGGCCGGCCGAGCATGGGTTCGTGGATCACTTACGGCCTCGGCAACGACGCGGAGAATCTTCCCGGCTTCGTGGTGATGACCTCGCTCGGCAAGGGCGGGCAGAACCAGCCGATCGCTGCGCGGCAGTGGTCGTCGGGCTTTCTGCCCAGCCGTTTCCAGGGCGTGCAGTTCCGCGGCAAAGGCGACGCCGTGATGTACCTCGGTTCGCCGCCCGGCATCAATCAGGCCCGCCAGCGCGACATGGTGGATGCCATCAACCAGCTCAATGCCCGGCATGACGCGGTCGTGGACGACCCCGAGATCGCCACCCGCATCGCGCAATACGAGATGGCCTTTCAAATGCAATCGAGCGTGCCCGAATTGATGGATGTGCGGAACGAACCCAAGAGCATCACCGACCTTTACGGCTGCGAACCGGGCGATGGTTCCTTCGCGTCGAACTGCCTGCTTGCCCGGCGACTGGCCGAGCGCGGTGTGCGTTTCGTGCAGTTGTATCACAAGGATTGGGATCATCACGGCGGCGTGAAGGAAGGCGTCCGGCTGAAGGCGCTGGAAGTCGATCGCGCGTGCATGGCGTTGATCACGGATCTCAAGCAGCGCGACATGCTCAAGGACACGCTCGTCGTGTGGGCCGGCGAGTTCGGGCGCACGCCGATGAGCCAGGGTGGCGACGGCCGGGATCATCACAACGCCGGGTTCAGCATCTGGATGTGCGGGGGCGGCGCGAAGCCGGGCATCGTCTATGGCGCGACCGACGAACTGGGTTACTCCGCCGTGGACAACCCGCTCGACGTGCATGACTTCCACGCCACGATGCTAAAACTGCTGGGTATCGAGCACACGCGCCTCACCGTGAAGTTCCAGGGCTTGGACGCGCGCCTCACCGGAATCGCCGGCAAGGTGGTGGAGGGGTTGATTGCGTGACGAAAACGCGCGCCGTTCTTAAATCCATTCTGCCTTTGCAATAATGCCAGACTAGGAAACGCGAATCTGTCTGGAAATGAAGGTGCTGAAGAAGATGGCGACCCTACTGGGATTCGAACCCAGGTTACCGCCGTGAAAGGGCAGTGTCCTAACCGCTGGACGATAGGGTCACAACAAGGGCGGGCAATATAGGGAAGCGCTTTCTCGTGTCACGCGGATTTTTCGGCGAGTTTCCGACGCCTATTGTAACCGCGTGAGATACCCGGCCACAATCGCCGTCCAGCAGCTCAGCCGGCGCTGCTTTGGGCTACGACTTGCGCCCGTTCCGGGCAGTTGAACGGGCCAGCTCATTGCGGAAACACGAGCCGGTTCGTGGCGTCACCGGAGTTGGCAAGTTGCTGGAGGAACAACTTCGTGGTCACCTGCTGCACGCTGCCGTTGGCCAGACCAATGTTGCCGTTGCTGCGGTGCATCGCTTCCGAATAGGTGAGGTTGGTTGCCGATCCCAGCTCGACGACGCCCGAAAGCAGTTTGCCGTCGCGGATCAGGACGAAGCCCGCATGGGGATGCGCGAGCGCCGCCAGCGTGAAGTAATGCTGGATATGCGCGAATTCGGTGTCCGGCGCGCCGGCAGATTGAAGAAGAGCTGCCGCACCTCGACGCTGGTGCCGGCCGGCGCACCGGCGGCCCTGACCTCGATGATCTTGCCGCCGTTCACCACGATCTGGGTTGCTTCGCCGCCGTGGTCGTCGGCTGCGCGCGTCGTCAACGTGAAACGGCTCACGCTCGCGATGCTCGGCACGGCTTCCCCGCGGAAACCCATCGTGCTGATCGAGAGCAGGTCTTCCGCGCGCTGAATTTTGCTCGTGGCATGGCGTTCGAGGGACATGAGCGCATCATCACGGTTCATCCCGCAGCCATCGTCGGTAACGCGGATCAACGCCCGGCCACCCGCCTGAACCTCGACGGTGACGTTGCGGGCGCCGGCATCGAGCGCGTTCTCCACGAGCTCCTTCACCACGCTGGCTGGCCGCTCAACCACCTCGCCGGCGGCGATCTGGTTGGCGACATGATCAGGCAGGAGTCGGACGCGGTTCATGAAAGCGGCGCAAGCCTACGGTGAACGGCGCGACGTGCAAAGCCGCAAGACAACCGGGCACAACCCCGCCGGGGCGGCGGGCGCCGGTCGGAGCTTGTCACCGCCTCGCGAAGCCCGCTAGGTTGCGGCACCTCATGGACTTGATCGAGCTAGCGTGGCCCGCGGTGTCGGCGCTTTCCAAAGATACGCCCGTGGTCATTCCCATCGCGGCCCTGGAACAACATGGGCATCATCTCCCGCTCTTTACGGACAGCCTGTTGCTGGGCGAAGTCGTGCGCCGCGCGAAGCTCTCGCTGACGGACCGGGTCTTGTTTGCGCCGTTGATGTGGCTCGGCAATTCGGACCATCACCTCGATTTCGCCGGGACCGTGTCGGCTGCACCCCGGACCTATCTCGATCTGTTGAACGGTCTGGCGGAAAACTTTCTCAAGCACGGTTTCCGGCGGCTGGTGTTTTTGAACGGCCACGGCGGAAATGATGAGCCGGGCCGGCAGGCGATCTTTGAGCTGCGCCAGCGGCACCGGGAGCGGAGTGATTTGCTGCTGCTGCTGGCCACGTACTGGAGCCTGGGTGCCCGACCGTGGGAAACCGATGCCTCGATCCAGCAGCGCGAGATGGGTCATGCCTGCGAATGGGAAACCTCCATGATCCTGCGGCTGGATCCGGCGTTGGTTGGTGATTATCGCGGCGCGGCGCCGGTGGAGTTTGGACAGGGTTTCGCACCCGCCGCGCGTGGTTGGGTGACCCAGGATCGAACCACGCCCGGTCACATCGGCTCGCCGCAGTTCGCCAGCGCCGAGAAAGGTGAAACGCTCTTGCGCGCTTTCACGACTGATGTCACCGCGTTGCTCGAACGCGTGATCCGCTGGGATGGCCGGTCATGGAACGGCTAGGCCATAGACATGACTTCGGCGACTTCAACCACTTCGTCCCGCCCGGAGTCCTGGAAATGGGTGGTGTGCGGGCTTCTCCTGCTGGCGTCCGCGATCAACTACATGGATCGCCAAACCCTCGCCAATGCGTCGGTCCGCATCACGAAGGAGTTCAATCTCAACCAGGCCCAATACGGCAACATCGAGGCGGTATTCGGCTACGCCTTTGCCGCCGGTTCGCTGGTGTTTGGCTGGCTGGCCGACCGCGCGTCGATTCGCTGGCTGTATGCGCTGGTGTTGGCGGCGTGGTCCGCCGTGGGCTTTGCCACCAGCTTCGCACGAGACTACGACGACCTGCTCATGTGCCGCATGCTGCTGGGATTCTTCGAGGCGGGGCACTGGCCGTGCGGCATCCGGACCACGCGCGCGTTGCTGTCGGCGCGGGATCGTTCGCTCGGGAACAGCGTGCTCCAGAGTGGCACCTCGATCGGGGCCATCATTACGCCGTTGATCATGCGCATGTTGATGACGTCCGAACTGGGCAGCTGGCGCGTGGCTTTCCAGGCCGTGGGCGCGGTGGGGTTGCTCTGGCTGGTGCTGTGGTTCTGGTTGCTCAAGGAAGCCGATCTCCGTCCGACCGCGGCGCGATCCGGGAGCATCGGACCTGAGGGACGAGGGGGCACGCTTTGGCAGATTATTCTCAGCCGCCGAATGATCATTATCTTCGCGGTGATCGCCTGCATCAATACCACCTGGCAGATCCTGCGGGCGTGGTTGCCGAAGTTTCTTCAGGAAGGCCGCGGCTACTCGGAGGCCGAGGCATTGTACTTCAACTCCGCCTGGTTTGCGGCGACCGATGTCGGCTGTCTTGGAGCCGGTTTTCTGGCCGTGTGGCTCGTGAAGCGCAACTGGTCGGTGCATGGCGCGCGCGTGCTGGTATTTGCATTGTGTGGCGCGTTGTGCGCCACCTGTGTATTGGTGCCCTGGCTCGGACGCGGCTGGCTGTTGCTCGCGGTGCTGCTGGTGGTGGGGGCGGGCGCGCTCGGGGTGTTTCCGATTTATCACGCGTTTACGCAGGATATTTCGGCGGAACATCAGGGCAAGATCACGGGCATTGCGGGCGTCGCGGCCTGGATCATTCCCGCGCAGGCGCAGAAGCTCTTCGGCGCGCTCGCTGATCAGCTGGGATCTTTTGACCGTGGCCTGGCGCTCGCCGCCGGCCTGCCGCTGCTTGCGGTGTTGCCGCTCTGGCTTTTCTGGAATCACAACTCGTCCAAGTCCTCTTCATGAATACACCCCCGCTGTCCCGTCGCTCGTTTCTGACTGCCAGTACCACCGCCGCCGCCGTCACGATGATGAGCGGGCCGTCACTCTTCGCGGCCAGACCGAATCGTAAAAGGATCGCGTTGATCGGCACGGAAATGCGCCTGCACTCGCACGCCCAGCATTTCATCGATCGCTTTCTGCTGGGCTACGCCTGGGGCGGACGCTGGGAACCGCCCGCCGTGGATCTGGTGTCGCTGTATCTGGATCAGTTTCCCAAAGGCGACCTCGCCAAGGCGCGGGCGAAGCAACACGGCGTTCCGATTTATCCGACGATCGCGGAAGCGCTGACGCTCGGCACCTCGCAACTCGCGGTCGATGGCGTCGTCATCATCGGCGAGCACGGCAAGTATGCCCGCAACGAACGCGGCCAGACGCTCTACCCGCGCTACGAATTCTTCAAGCAGGTGGTCAAGGTGTTCGAGGCCGGCGGCCGCAGTGTGCCGGTCTTCAACGACAAACACCTGTCCACCGACTGGAAGAAATGTGTGGAGATGGTCGCTGACTCGAAGCGATTGAAGTTTCCCTTTCTCGCCGGTTCATCCCTGCCGGTCACACGCCGGATGCCGGCCCTCGATATGCCCCATGGGACGCATCTGGTCGAGAGCGTGTGTGCGGGCTACGGCGGCGTGGACAGCTATGACTTCCACGGTCTCGAGACGGCCCAATGCATGTCCGAGCGACGGGTTGGCGGCGAAGTCGGCATCCGCAGTGTCCAAGCCCTGCGTGGCGCCCGGATGTGGGATGCCGTGGCCGGTCGCGAAACCACCAAACGGTTGTTGGTGGCCGCCCTTTCGCGCAGCCACAATCTCCCGGTGAAGGACGGGTTTCCGACCGCGGCCGTGACGTTCGATTGGGCCAGGACCGCGTTTCCCGAGGGGCTCGCCTACTTCATCGAACATCGCGACGGTTTCCGCACGACGATGTTTCTGCTGGCCATCCAGGATTTCAACTATGCCGGACTCGATGGCCGGTCGGACAAGATCATTTCGTGCCAGATGTACCTGCCGATGCCGACGCACGGTTCGACGACGGCCGATTTTTTCAATCCGCAGATCCATCATATCGAACGCATGATCATCGATGGCCGGGCGCCCTACCCGGTCGAGCGAACGCTGCTGACTTCGGGCATGACTCTCGCCGCCGTTGAGTCGCTCTATCGCGACCAGGCTTTGATCGAAACGCCCGAGATGGCGGTCCGCTATCAAGTGCCCAAGGAATCCTTGTACTGGCGCGATTGATTCAAAATGGCGACGGAAGATCAGCGCGAGCCCGCGGGTTGATGTCTTGCTACCGCGGGCCTTTCTCGCCAGTTGCCAGACGCCCCGGAAAGGATTATGAAAATGGGCCGTGAAGCCCGTCGAAACCCATGATGGCTGCGCCTGCGCTCCGTGCCCACACGGGGGGCGAAGAGTTTTTGGCAGAGCCGTCGGTATCGGCATTGCATGCCTGGCTTTGGTAAGCGTCGCTCCGTCCCGCGCCGCCCGCTCGTCGACTTCGCAGTCGCTCACCTTCGAACAGGACATCCGGCCGATCTTCAAGGCGCACTGCTTCTCCTGTCATGGCGAAGGCGAGAAGCTCAAGGGCGGCGTCGATCTCCGGCTCCGCCGGTTCACCCTGACCATCAGCGAATCCGGCACGATCGTGGTCCCCAAGAAACCGGGTGAGAGTGTCCTGCTGCAAAAGGTGAGCTCCGGCGAGATGCCCAAGGACGGGAAGAAGTTGACCCCGGAACAGATTGCCAAGATCGAGCGCTGGATCAAACAGGGCGCGCCAACGTTGCGGCCCGAGCCGGCGGAGGTTCCGCGGTACTTCATCACCGAGGACGAGCGGGCGTTCTGGTCGTTTCAGCCGGTGAAACGGCCGGATCCACCCAAGGTCCGCGACCGCGCCTCCGTGCGGACGCCCATCGACAACTTCGTGCTGGCGGCGCTGGAGGCGAAGAAGCTTCGATTCGCGGTACCCGCCGACAAACGCGCGCTGATTCGACGCGTCACGTTTGATCTTACCGGTTTGCCGCCGAAGCCCGAGGAAGTCGCGGCGTATCTCGCCGATGATTCGCCGACCGCCTACGAAACGGCGGTGGACCGCCTCCTGGCGTCCGACCGCTACGGCGAGCGCTGGACGCGGCATTGGCTCGATGTGGCTGGCTACGCGGACTCCAACGGCGGCACCGAGGCGGATTCGGAGCGGGCCTGGACGTGGCGCTACCGCGATTATGTCATCCGTTCACTGAACGCCGACAAGCCGTTTGATCAATTCATCACGGAACAACTCGCCGGCGATGAGCTCGTGTCCCCGCCTTTCGGGGATCTTCAGGGTGACAATCTCGACCGGCTCGTCGCCACCGGTTTCCTGCGGCTCGCGCCCGATCCGACCGGCGACGGTCCGGCCGATGCCGACCTCGCGCGCAACCAGGTCATCGCCGATACGTTGCAGATTGTTTCCTCCAGCCTGCTGGGTCTGACGGTGCAATGCGCGCAATGCCACGACCATCGTTACGATCCGATTCCGCAAACGGATTACTACCGGATGCGCGCGGTGTTCGAGCCGGCGTTCGACTGGAAGCATTGGAAGAATCCCGGCGACCGGCTGGTCTCGCTGATGCCGAAGGCGGACCGCGAGCTGGCCGAGTGCGTGGAGCACGCCGCGCGCGGCATCGACGCCGAGGCACAGAAACTCCACGACGCGTTGATTGAGAAATTCGTCCAGAAACAGCTCGAACTGGTGTCGGAAGACATGCGTGAACCCGTCATGGCCGCGCGGCGAACGCCGGCGGACAAACGCACCGAGGCGCACAAGCAATTGCTGCGGGAATACCCGACTTTTCAGGATCACATTATTCTTGGAGAAGTGGACCGCGACGGAGCGAAGCAGGAGGAAGAGGTGCGCAAACGCGCCACCGCGGAGCGCACACACAAACCGGTTGATCCCATGGTGCATTGCCTCGCCGAAGAGCCGGGCAAGAACATTGATACGCTCCTGTTCCACCGGGGCGATCATCAGCAACCGCGGGAGAAAATCTCACCCGGTGGCCTGATGGTGTTGGCCAGCACAACGGCGAATGACATCCCCGCGACCAATGCAGCGCAGCGCACCACTGGCCGGCGGCTGGCGTTCGCGCAGAAGTTGACCGATGGCTCAAACCCGCTTACGGCCCGGGTGCTCGTCAATCGCGTGTGGCATCACCACTTCGGCGCCGGGATCGTGTCCACGCTGGGCGACTTTGGAGCGTTGGGCGAACGGCCGACGAATCCCGAGTTGCTGGACTGGCTGGCGAGTGAATTCGTGGCCAGCGGTTGGAAGTTGAAGGCGTTGCATCGGTTGATTGTGACGAGCACCGTGTATCGACAGGGAACCGTGAATGCCGCGGCGCAGAGCGCCGATCCCGACAATCGCCTGCTCGGACGAATGCGCCTGCTCCGGCTCGACGCGGAAAGCCTGCGCGACAGTTTGCTCGCGACGAGCGGCCGGCTGAACACGAACATGTTCGGAGCGCCGGTGCCCGTGGCGGTGAATCCGCAGGGCCAGTTTGTGGTGGGAGCGCAAACCAAGGACGGCAACGGCGATCCCACCGGCGTGGCGGCGTTGGACGGCTCGGAATTGCGGCGCAGCATCTATGTGCAGGTCCGCCGCACCATGCCGGTTGGTGTGATGGAGACGTTCGACGCACCGGCGATCAGCCCGAATTGCGACGCGCGGGCGGTCTCCACGGTGCCGCCCCAGGCACTGTTGCTGATGAACGACCAGTTCGTGCTCGAACGCGCCGCGGATCTTGCCGAACGGCTGCATCGCGAGCGTCCCGGCAACGTGCGCGAACAAATTGAATTGCTGTGGAGCCTGCTTTTTTCGGCGACGCCCTCCGCTGCCGAGATGCAACGGACCCTGATCTATCTGGTGGAACAGACCGAAACCATTCGCGCCACGGTGGCCGCCAACCCAACACCGAAGAAGGACGACAAGGCAAAGGCGACCGCCGTGCCTGATCCCGCGCAGCAGGCGCTCGCCAGCGTCTGCCAGGCACTGCTTGGCTCGAATCGATTCCTGTACCTCGATTGATATGAACCACCTGTTCGATTTGCCACGTGGGTTTTGTTCCCGCCGCCATTTCGCCAAGGCTAGTGCGTTCGGCCTCGGCTCGACGGCGCTGGCGTGGCTGTTGCAGCAGGATGGTTTGCTGGCCGAACCCGCGCGACCGGAATTGGAACCGCGCCGGTATGACCTGACGCCCAAGGCCGGCCACCATCCCGCCCGCGCCCGGGCGATGATTTCGATCCTGATGATCGGCGGCCCCAGCCAGATGGATTTGTTCGATCCGAAACCTTTGCTCAAGGAATATGAGGGCAAGAAGTTTCCCGGCGAACTCAAGTTCGACAACGCCGGCCAGGCGAGCGCGAAGGTCTTGCCGGGTTTGTGGGAGTTTCAGAAGCACGGCCAGTCCGGGACTGCGTTGTCGTCGCTGCTGCCGCACCTCGCCAAAGTGGTGGACGACATCTGCGTGATTCGCTCGATGCAGACGGGCGTCAACAACCACGGCCAGTCGATGTATGCGCTGGCCGGCGGACGCATCACGGCGGGCGCGCCGACACTGGGCAGTTGGTTGAACTACGGCCTCGGTTGCGAATCCCAGGAACTTCCCGCGTTCCTCACGCTGACGCACCCGAGCGGCGCGCCGCTGCTGGCCAATCACAACTGGTCCAACGGCTGGCTGCCCTCGATCTACCAGGGCACGGTCATCCGGCCCCGCGAGCCGCGCCTGTTGAACCTGGACCCACCCGAGCACTTGCGGGGAGCCGGCCAGGAACGGCAGTTGGATTATCTCCGCGAGGTGAATCGCGAGCACCTGGCCGCGCATCCCGGCGAGCTGGATCTCGAGGCGCGGATCGCCAGCTACGAACTGGCGGCGCGGATGCAAACCGCCGCCAAGTCCGCGATGGACATCTCGTCGGAGAGCGAGGCGACCCGCAAACTCTACGGCATCGATCAGGAGCGCACGCGCGATTACGGCACCCGTTGCCTGATCGCCCGGCGCTTGGTCGAGCGCGGCGTGCGGTTTGTGCAGATCATCAACAACGGCCAGAGCTGGGATCATCACAGTGGTATTGTGACCGCGCTGCCGGATGTGTGCGCGAAAAGCGATCAACCGGTCGCGGCGTTGATCCAGGACTTGAAAGCCCGCGGGCTGCTCGACAGCACGCTCGTCCACTGGGGCGGTGAGATGGGTCGGTTGCCCGTAATTCAAAATGATCTCGGCAAGGAAAAAGTCGGGCGCGATCACAATACCTACGGCTTTACGATCTGGCTGGCGGGTGGCGGCATCAAGGGCGGCATGACCTACGGCGAGACGGATGAATGGGGTCACAAAGCGGTCAAGGACGTCGTCACGCATCACGATTATCACGCGACGGTGCTGCACCTGTTCGGGCTCGACCACACGAAGCTCATCTACCGGCACGCCGGCCGTGAGCTAAGCCTCACCGACAAGAAGCCAGCCCGGGTGGTGCAGGAAATCCTCGCCTGATGGCCAGCCATCGTGGCGGACGGGAGGGACCGCGACACGCGGTCCCTCCCTTCTGATGTAGCGGCGTCTATATGAGCGCCGCGATTCGACCGGCGGTCATAGGCCACCGCTACATAGATTGGCTGGAATTGTGTCCTACCTCTTCAGCAGTCGCAGCGCGATGTCGGTTTCGTAGGGGGGCGCGCCCAGTGTGCTGGTCTGACCGCCATTCAATTCAACGCTCAGCAGCACCTTGCCGGTCTTGGTGTCCAGCCATTCGCCGGTCCAATGCCCCGTCGGCAGGTTGAGTTGAAGCGCGGTGCTGCCAGCTTCGTTCTCACTGCTCATGGGCGGCTTCACGCCCCACGCGAAGTTGATCGTGCCATCGTCGCGCGTGCTCCACGTGTTCTTCAAGTCCGGTCCGCGAAAGTATTCGCCGCGCAAACCCCACGCGTCCTTGTCGGGCAGGCGAAACGCGTTCGCGGGCACGACCTCCTTCTTTCCGCCGGGCGGTGTCCACCATAACTTCGAGACGCCCTGGCCGCCGTTGTAAAAGTATTCAAGCTTCACGGCGTAACGTTTGCCGGCTTCGAGCGCAACCTTCCCGAAGTCCTCCTTTTCGCCGTGATCGGTCCAGTCATCGACAAGCTTCTGCTCGTTCACCCACAGGCGAATCCCATCATTGGAAAACGTGTGGAACGCAAACACGCCGCTGGCGGGCGCTTCGATGAAACCGGTCCAGCGCGCGGACCACGGGCCGTTCGAGCCTTCGTTGCGCACGTAGATGGCGATCGCCTTTGCTGGATCGACCAGGGCCCGCGCGGTGCCGCCTGCTGGCGCGACGTTTTTTATCACCGAGTTGTCTGGCGTCATCTTGAGGAAGTCGAATCCGTGGATGAAGTCGCGGAGAATTTTCAACTCCCGCCGGAACTGCGGATTCCCGCCGCCGGGTTGCGTCGCCGGATAAACGAAGGTGCCGTCCTCGTGCCCGGCGACGAACGAGTAGTCGAGGTTGTTGTAGAGCCCGCCGCCCGCGATGACGAAATCCCACGCCTCGGTGCGATACGGCGCGTTGTTCGTGCCGCGGAAACCGGTCTCGTTGTCGCCGATCACTTTGTTGAGGTGATAATTCATCCCGACCGTGTCCGGCGGCGTGGCATAATGGAAGTTGAAAACCGATACGGAGGGGTGCGGGTTTTCGATCTTTGCCTGGTTGTTCGCGATGTTCTGAGTGATGAGATGTTTCTTCGGCAGCCCTCGCTCGGTTTCAACCATCACGTCAGCGATGCGATGCTGCCACGGCATCGTGACGCCGCCGAAGTACGGCTCATTGCAGATCTCCAGCATCACGTTGTCGAAGGCGTTCAGCTCCGTGACCAGCTTGCGCGTGAGCGCTTCCTGCACGGCGAGCAGGCCGCCGTTCCGGTCGAGGGTGTGGACATCGTCGCGGCCGATCGCGCCGAGGCCGTTGACGTTGTTCTTCGCGTTCATCGGGCTGAGGTTCCACTGCTTGTCCTCGTACATCGGGCAGAAGAACGTGAACTCGATGACGATTCCTTTCCGTTCCGCGTAGCCCACGAAATCCTTAAGGCGCTTGAAATAGGCTTCATCCCAGCGCGTGAGATCGAACTTGTTGCCGCCGGCCGCGAAACCGGGTTGATCACTGCGCGCCCACGGCGCGATGAACCGTCCGGGCGCCGGTGCCATGGTATTGCGGGCGATGTTGAACGCGCCGTCTGGTTCCAGATACGACCCGCTGAACGTGCGGGTGAGCATCATGCCCCCGGCGGCGAGGGTATCGAGGTATTTGCGGTAATCGAAATCCAGGTTCATCACCGCGCCGTAGTGCTCGGCCGACGTGAGGAGCACGGTGGGTTTTCCCTGCCAGAGGAAGTAATGCGGGTTGTCCGGGTGGAGCGTGATGGGTGCGGCGGAAACGCAGGCTGCAGCGAGGCTCACGAGTAAAGTCGTGAGGTCGCGGGTGCGGGCCGAAAGCCGGAGAGTGGCAAGATTCATAGGTGTGCGGAGCGTTGTTGATTCTCCGGCGGCAAGTCAAAACGAGAAAGCGGCTTCAATCCACGCCGGTCTGGATAGCAGCGCTCTAGGGGGCAGTGCGCGGACGCGCCCAGTAGGCGACTGCGCTGGGTGGTGCCGTGAAGGTCGGCCGAACTTGTCGCCGCACTTGATTGCCTGAAATTCGCACGACACCGCAACTTCCTAACGGCAAATCGCCCGTTGATTCTATAACTTTGGCCGAGACGTGGGAAGCTGGTGGCGTGCTTCTCGTTTACCGTCTTTTGAAGGCAATGGCCCTGTTGACCGCCGCGCTCCTTGGTTGTGGCCGGGCCGCTGCGGCGGCTGCCCCGGATCCACGATCGGAAGGAACGCTGAAAATGATCCAGCGCTTGGAACGCATCGACCGGGAAATGGATGTCCGGCTAAATCTGTTTAATAACAAGGCGCGCGCAATCCTGTTTGGTTCGCTGGCCACCGCCGAACTGGACCCCATCAAGCGGCTCGGTTTCCTTCGGCAGCAGGCGGGTGAGTTGTTGAAGGATGGTCAGAGCATGGCTGCCGTGACGCAATATCGTGAGATTGCCCAGATCGAGCACGAACTCGGCGACCAGGTCCCGCTTCAGGATGTGCTGACGACCCAGATGAACATTGGCGTGGCCTGGCTCCGTTTGGGGGAGCAGGAGAACTGCATCACCAACCACACCATCGAGTCATGCCTGCTGCCGATTCAACGGGGTGGCATGCACCAGTTGCCCCGCGGTTCGCGCGAAGCCATAAGAATCTTCGAAGACCTTCTCCGGCAGGACTCCTACCAACTGGACGCGCGGTGGCTGCTGAACATCGCCTACATGACGCTCGGCGAATATCCGGACAAGGTGCCGCCGCAGTGGCTGGTCCCGCCCGAACGCTTTGAATCCGATTACGACATCAAGCGCTTCACGGACGTGGCGGGATCACTGGGCCTCGACAACAACGCCGTGTCTGGCGGCACAGTGCTCGAAGACTTCAACAACGACGGGCAATTGGATGTGATGATTTCAGCGTTCCGCATTGGCGACCCGTTACGGTTGTTCATCAGCAACGGCGATGGAACTTTCGCGGAGCGGACCCGAGAGAGTGGGTTGCAGGGGTTGACCGGAGGTTTGAACATGGTGCAGGGCGACTACAACAACGATGGCTTCACCGACGTGCTGGTGCTGCGCGGGGCCTGGCTCGGGCCGGCCGGCAAGATCCCCAATTCCCTGCTGCGCAACAACGGCGATGGCACCTTCAGCGATGTGACGATAGAGGCCGGCGTGGGCGTCGCGCGCCCCACCCAGACGGCGGTCTTCCTCGATTTCGACGGCGATGGCTGGCTTGATCTGTTCGTCGGCAACGAAACCACGGCCGGCGAGCAGCACCGGTGCGAACTGTTTCGCAACCTCGGCAACGGCAAGTTCAGGGAGTGCAGCTTCGAAAGCGGCCTCAAGGTTTTCGAATACGTCAAGGGCGTCACCGCAGGTGACTACAACAACGACGGCCGACCCGACCTTTTTCTCTCCGTGTTGGGCGCACCCAATCGATTATTTCGAAATGATGGTCCCGCCATTCCAACCGCAGGCGGTCCGACCTGGAAGTTCACGGAGGTTTCGGCGACAGCCGGCATTGGCGAACCGTTGCGCAGTTTCCCGTGCTGGTTCTTCGATTACGACAACGACGGCTGGGAGGACATATTTGTTGCCGGCTACGATCTGACCGGCGTCGAGGAGTTCATGGCCGAATTGCTCGGTCTGCGCGCGGGTGGGGCGCCGATGAAGCTCTACCGCAACCGCGGCGACGGGACGTTTGAGGATGCGACCAAACGGTTGGGGCTTGAACATTCCCTGCTGGCCATGGGTTCCAACTTTGGCGACCTCGACAACGATGGCTGGCTCGACTTCTACATTGGCACGGGCAATCCCGACCTGCGATCGCTGGTGCCGAACAAGATGTATCGCAACGTCGGCGGCAAGGAGTTTCAGGACGTCACGACGAGCGGCGGCTTTGGCCATCTCCAAAAAGGCCACGCGATCGGCTTTGGGGATTTGGACAACGACGGCGACCAGGACGTCTACGCCAACATGGGCGGCGCATTTTCCGGTGACGTCTATCGCAACGCCCTCTTCGAGAATCCCGGCCATGGCAACCGCTGGCTCAAGCTTAAGCTCGAGGGTGTGAAGTCCAACCGCTCGGCCATCGGTGCGAAGATCAAGGTGGTGGCGAGGACACCAGCCGGCGAGCGGTCGATCTACAAGACGGTGAACAGCGGTGGGAGCTTTGGGGCCAATCCGCTGCGGCAGGAGATCGGCCTCGGGGATGCGCTGGCGATCGAGCGCGTGGAAGTGTTCTGGCCGGCTACGGGCAAGACGCAGACGTTCACCGGCATCGGGATGGACAAGGGCTACCATTTCAAGGAAGACGCCAGCGCGGCAGGGTTGCTCGAGTTAAAGCCGGCCCCGTTCAAGAAGTCGGCCAGCCACGCCCACGATCACCACTGAGGGGAGGCAAAAATCGTTTCAATGCAGGGTTTGAATCCGGCGTCAAAGCCGGATATAAATCCTGCCAGCCATGCACCGCACCATCGCCAGCCTCCGACTTTGCGCCCGAATGATCGCCGCCGTCTGCTGCCTGCTGCCGCTGGGCGCGCGGGCGAAGGTCGATTTCAACCACGAGGTCCGGCCCATTCTTTCCGAGAACTGTTTGAAGTGCCACGGCTTTGACGAGAAGGAGCGCAAGGCCGGCCTGCGGCTCGATGTGCGGGAGGACGCGCTCAAGCCCGCGAAGTCCGGCGAGCACGCGATTGTGCCCGGCAAACCGGACGCCAGCGAACTGGTGCGCCGCCTCATCACCGACGACGAGGATGATCACATGCCGCCGGTCAAGAGCGGCAAACAGCTCACCGCCGCCCAGATCAGGACGTTGAAGCAGTGGATCGCCGAGGGCGCCGAGTACCAGGCGCACTGGTCGTTCGTTCCGCCGAGCCGCCCTGAGTCACCGCACTTGAAGCAGACGAAGTGGCCGCGCAATGACATCGACCGGTTTATCCTCGCGCGGCTGGAAAAAGAGAAACTGCGGCCCGCGCCCGAGGCAACGAAGGAAACTTTGATCCGTCGGCTCGCGCTGGATCTCACCGGCTTGCCGCCGTCCCTGCCCGAGATAGATGTCTTCCTCGCTGACAAATCGCCCAACGCCTATGAACAACTCGTCGAGCGGCTGCTGGCATCCCCGCGTTACGGCGAGCGCATGGCGGTGGATTGGCTAGATGCCGCGCGTTTCGCGGACACGCACGGTTATCACCTCGACTCGGCGCGCGATCTGACGCCGTGGCGCGACTGGGTGATCCGGGCCTTCAACGACAACAAGCCTTTCGACCGGTTCACCATCGAACAGCTCGCGGGTGACATTCTGGCGGCGCAGAACCAGGCGAACGACGAAGACGCGCGAGCGCTCAAGATTGCGTCCGGCTTCAACCGCAATCACATGATCAACTACGAGGGCGGCGCGATTGCCGAGGAGTATCAGCACGCCTACCTCGTGGATCGCGTGAACACGACCTCGACGGTCTGGCTGGGTCTCACCTTTGCGTGCGCGCAATGCCACGATCACAAGTATGACCCGATCACGCAGAAGGAGTATTATCAGTTCTACGCCTTCTTCAACAATGTGCCCGAGTCCGGCCTTGATGGAAACACGGGCAACGCGAAACCGTTCCTCCAATTGCCCACCCCGGCCGAATCGAAGCGGCTCGCCGAACTCGACGAACGGATCAAGCAAGCGCAGCCATCAGTGACGGAGGAGGAAGCCAAGCTGCCGCCGTTGCAGGTCGCGTGGGAGAAACAATGGCGTGAACAGCCTCCGGCCAGTCCCGCCGACAAGGAGAAGCCGATCGTCGCGCTGCTCGCCAAGCCGGCAGACACG
Organism: bacterium; assembly: GCA_031362805.1. GTDB lineage: Bacteria > Verrucomicrobiota > Verrucomicrobiia > Limisphaerales > RI-55 > RI-55. Next base: position 14,998 of record JANLTG010000168.1, on the reverse strand, counting down.
CTCAACGACGACGAACGCAAGCAGCTCACCAGTTTTTACCGCGACAACTTTTCGCCCGAGAGTTTTCGGGCGGCGCGCAAAACTCTGAACGACCTGCGGCAGGAGCGCGACAAGGTGAACAAGTCGATCCAGACCACGATGGTCATGGCGGAACTGGAGAAGCCGCGCGAGACCATGCTGAAGCTGCGCGGCGAGTACGACAAACATGGCGAGCGCGTCGAGCCCGGTGTACCGATCAGCCTTCCGCCGTTGAACACCGAGGGTCCGGCCAACCGGTTGACCTTTGCCCAGTGGCTGGTGTCGCCCGCTCAACCACTCACCGCGCGTGTGACCGTGAATCGTTTCTGGCAGCAGTACTTCGGCACCGGCCTCGTGAAGACGGCGGAGGATTTCGGCTCGCAGGGTGAGCAGCCCAGCCATCCGGAGTTGCTCGACTGGCTGGCGACCGAGTTCATGCAGAGCGGCTGGAATGTGAAGGCGCTGCAGAAGAAGATCGTGATGAGCGCGGCCTACCGGCAGTCGTCACGCGTAACCCCGGCGGCGTTCGAGCACGATCCGGAGAACCGGTTGCTCGCGCGCGGCCCGCGTTTCCGGCTCAAGGCGGAGTTCGTGCGCGATCAGGCGCTGGCCTTCGGCGGCCTCCTCGACGAGGAGATTGGCGGACGCAGCGTGCGGCCCTACCAGCCCGGTGATTTGTGGGGCGAGCTTTCGCAGCGGGCGGACAGCGCCAACTTCTCCGCGCAGTTTTTCGTGCAAAGCAAGGGCCGCGATCTTTATCGGCGCTCGATGTACACCTTCTGGAAACGCACCTCGCCGCCGCCTCAGATGTCCACCTTCGACGCACCCGACCGCGAGGTCTGCACGGTGCGCAGGCCGCGCACGAATACGCCCCTCCAGGCGCTGGTGTTGTTGAACGATCCAACCTACCTCGAGGCCTCCCGCCACCTGGCCGAGCGGGTTCTGATCGCGGCGCGCAAAGACGACGAACGGCTCGCACTGATCTTCCGGATGGCGACCGGCCGCAAAGCACAGAACCGGGAACTCGCGATCTTGCGCAAAGTGTTCACCGATCAACTTGCGCGCTATCAAGCCAACGGCAGCGCCGCGCTTGAACTGCTGAAGGCCGGTGATTCGCCCTACGACACTCAGTTCAACGCTGCCGAACTCGCCGCCTGGACGATGGTCGCCAGCACGATCCTGAACCTCGACGAGACAATGACGAAGGGTTAGCCTGTCCGTACTCGATCAAGACCATGAACATTTCCGCCGAGCCAGTTGAGTTTCCCGCCCTGCGTGACCGGCGATATCCGATTCACCGGATCGCCAATACGGTCGAGCCGTACCTGCGCATCATCGTGGAGCGCTTTCACCCATTGAAAATGGTGCTGCTCGGCAGCCAGGCCTACGGCCAGCCCGACGAGCACAGTGACGTGGATCTGCTGGTGGTACGTGACGACATCACCTCCGAGAAGCAGGGCGTGCTTGAAATCCTCAAGGCCTTTCGCGAAGTGCGTGGGCAGCGACCGCCCTTCACACTCATTTGTCGCCGGCCCGAATCCCTCGCCAAGGACGAGGCCCTCCCTGGTTCGATCAACCACGAAATCATCAGTCGCGGCCTGCTGCTCTATGATTCGACGATACGATGACGAAGGGGTGAGCAATGTAGCGGCGCTCTATGAGCGCCGGTAAAATTTGCGGGCCTTTGAAAAGCGCGACGGTCACAGACCGCCGCTACAAAAACGATGAACACGAATCTGCGTCACGAATTCGCCAGTCTGTTGAACCGCCGGACATTCTTCCGCCGGGGTGCCGCCGGCCTTGGTGCCGTCGGTCTCGCGTCGCTGCTGGACGACAAGCTGTTCGCCGCCCCGGCGGTAGAGCCGGCGCTCAAGTCGCTCGGCGCCCTCCCAGCCTTGCACTTCGCGCCGAAAGCCAAGCGCGTGATCTTCCTCACGATGTCCGGCGGGCCGTCGCACATCGACCTGTTCGATTACAAGCCCGACCTGAAGAAGCATCACGGCGAGGAGTTGCCCGGCTCGATCCGCATGGGCCAGCGCATCACCGGCATGACTTCCGGGCAGAAGTCGTTCCCCTGCGTGGCGCCGATGTTCGAGTTTCAGCAACACGGCAAGAGCGGACTCTGGCTCAGTGAATTGCTCTCCAACGTCGGCACCGTCGCGGACGACATCTGCGTGGTCAAGTCGATGCACACAGAGGCGATCAATCATGACCCGGCGTTCACCTTCATCCAGACCGGCCATCAGCAGCCCGGCCGGCCGAGTCTCGGCGCGTGGTTGAGCTACGGCATCGGCAGCGAGTCGAAGCAGATGCCGTCCTTCATTGTGATGATCTCGCAGGGCAGCGGCAACAAGACGGATCAACCGCTCTTCTCACGGCTCTGGGGTCCGGGCTTTCTCCCGAGCCAGCACCAGGGCGTGCGCTTCCGCTCCAGCAAGGACCCGGTGTTGTACCTGAGCAACCCGCCCGGCATCGACCAGGCCGGCCGGCGTGCGATGCTTGATGGCTTGAAGTCATTGAACGAAATGGCCGCCGAATCGTTCGGTGATCCGGAGATCAACACGCGCATCGCCCAGTACGAGATGGCGTATCAGATGCAGATGGCGGTGCCGGAGCTGACGGACATCTCAACCGAGCCTCAAGCCACGCGCGACATGTATGGGATCGTGGACAACCCGACCGACGGCGGCTTCGCGCGCAACTGCCTGCTCGCGCGTCGCATGATCGAGAAGGGCGTGCGCTTCGTGCAACTCATGCACCGCGGCTGGGATCAACACAGTGACCTGCCGAAACAGATTCGCGGCCAGACGAAGGACGTGGACCAGCCGAGCGCCGCGTTGATCAAGGACTTGAAACAGCGCGGCCTGCTCGACGAGACGCTGGTGATCTGGGGCGGCGAGTTCGGGCGCACGGTCTATTCCCAGGGTCAGCTCTCGAAGGACAATCACGGGCGCGATCATCACGGCCGGTGTTTCTCGCTATGGATGGCCGGCGGCGGCATCAAGCCGGGCATGACCTACGGCGCGACGGACGATTACTGTTACAACATCGTCGAGAACCCGGTTCACATCCACGACTTCAACGCCACGATCCTGCACTGCCTCGGCCTCGATCACGAGCGGTTGACGTATCGTTTCCAGGGCCGCGACTTCCGCCTCACCGATGTGCATGGGCACGTGGTGAAGGGCATCCTGGCCTGATCAGCGGTTGTCGCCGTCGAACAACCCGCCGAGGAGCGAGCCCTCGCCCTTGCGACTGCCACCGGCACTGGGCGCGGCGCGCACGATCCGATCCGCAAGCCGGCTGAGCGGGAGCGATTGCAACCAGATGCGGCCCGGCCCGCGCAACGTTGCGAAGAACAACCCTTCGCCGCCGAACAACGCCGACTTGATCTTGCCGACGTACTGGATGTCAAAATCGACGCCTTGCTGGTAGGCCACGATGCAGCCGGTATCGACGCGCAGCACCTCGCCGGGCTGGAGGGTGCGCTCGTAGATCGTGCCGCCCGCGTGGAGGAAGGTCCAGCCGTCGCCCTGAAGCCGTTGCATGATGAAGCCTTCGCCACCGAACAAACCGACGCCGATCTTCTTGTTGAACCCGATGCTGACGCTCACGCCCTTGGCGGCGCACAGGAACGAGTCCTTCTGCGCCATGAGATCGCCGCCGATCTCGGCGAGATTCACCGGAATGATCTTGCCGGGATACGGCGCGCCGAACGCGACCTTCTTCTTCCCCTGCCCTTGATTCTGAAAAATGGTCATGAAGAGCGACTCGCCGGTGAGCAGGCGCTTGCCCGCGCCGAGCAGCGCGCCCATGAAGCCGGGCTTCCCCTGCCCCGAGCCGTCACCGAAGATGGTCTCCATCTCGATGCCGGATTCCATGTACATCATGCCGCCGGCCTCGGCGACCGCGGCCTCCTGAGGGTCGAGTTCCACCTCAACGAACTGCATGTCGTCGCCGAAGATCCGGTAGTCAATTTCGTGTGCGGTTGCCATGGGCGGATTCAATAGCGGGAAAGTCCCGGCGGTGAAAGTAAAGAGTTGGCGACGAATTGTAACCGTTGCGTGGCCGTCATTGCCGGGCCAGCGCGCGAAGGAATTGAGCTTAGCCAGCGTCGCGATGTGAGTCTGTGATCCCGGCGGGGATTTAATGCATTGAAGGGCGGAAAGTAGAACGCCGTCTGGAATCAAAGCTCCTTGCTCACACTCCTGATCGGCCCCGTCGATATGCGCCTGCCCTTGGAAAAATCTTTGCCTGCTTTGCGTGCGCCCCTATAACCGCCAGCCATGTCCGACTACGAACAACGCTTCGGCGGCATCGCCCGGCTGTACGGACGGGCCGGCTTGGAACGACTTCGCCACGCCCACGTCGCGGTGGTCGGCATCGGCGGCGTCGGCTCGTGGTCGGCGGAAGCGTTGGCCCGCTCCGGCGTGGGCGCCCTGACCCTGATCGATCTGGATGACCTCTGCGTCACCAACATCAACCGGCAGATCCACGCGGTGACCCCGGACATCGGCGCACTCAAAGTGGAGGCCATGGCACGGCGCATCCAAGCGATCAATCCGGAGTGCGCGGTGCAGGCGATTCCCGAGTTCTTTACCGGTGCGAATGCCGATCAACTGCTCCCGCGTGGCCTGACTTGCGTGCTGGATGCGATCGACAACGTGGCGAACAAATGCCTGCTCATCGCCCATTGCCGGGAGCGAGGCATCCCCGTCGTCACCACGGGTGGCGCCGGCGGTCGCACCGATCCGACGCGGCTGCGGGTGGACGATCTCGCGCGCGTCACGCACGACCCGCTGATCCGGCAGGCCCGCAAGACGCTCCGGCGTGAGCACGGCTTTCCGAAAGATCCGACTCACGATTTTGGTGTCGCGTGTGTCTTTTCGGACGAACCGGTTCGCTACCCGTGGAGTGACGGCACCGTTTGCGAAACCAAGGAAACGGGCGGCGACAGCCTGCGGATGGACTGCAATAGAGGCTACGGCTCGGCGACGTTTCTGACCGGTGCATTCGGCTTTGCGGCTGCGGCGGAGGTGGTGAAGTCGATTGCCGGCGGCAAGGCTGGCTGAGGCGGATGCGCGTTACGGATTGCCCGCCGCCGGGGCGGCGGTTGGCGGCACCGATTCCGGCAATGGGGCCGGCACCGACTCCGGTGACTTGAAGACTTCCGGCAGGACCACGATCGCGATGCGTCGGTTCTTCGCGCGGCCGTCGGGCGCTGAGTTGTCCGCCACCGGTTGGAACTCACCATTCGCCACGGCGGCGAGGCGCTCGGGTTTCACGCCGGCTTCCTCGACCAGAAAGCGCACCGCCGCCAGCGCCCGGGCCGCCGAGAGCTCCCAGTTGCTCGGGAATTGCGCGGTGTGGATCGGCACATTGTCCGTGTGACCCGTCACATGAATCTGGCGGTTGGGGAATTGATCGAGGACGGCGGCAAGCTTGCCCAGGACTTCCTGCCCTTCCGGTTTGATGATCGCCTGGCCGGAGTCGAAGAGGATCCGGTCGAGAATGCTCAAGGTCAGCTTCCCTTGCAGCTCCGAGATGGTCACATCCTTCGAAGCCAGCGCGGCGCGCATCTCGGATTCAAGATCCCGTTGCGCACTCGTCGCCGCCTCCTTGGCCCGCGCCAGCTCGCTCGCTTCGGCTTTCAATTCATTGATCTTTAACTGGGCGACCTTGAGCGCCGTCTCAATCTTGAACGCGTGCTGCTCGGCGGCGGTGACCGCCTCGGCGCGTTTGGTCACTTGATTGAGCAATGCGTCATTCGCGCGTTTCTGCTGGAAAAGAGAGTACCCGGTCAGCACCAGCATCAGCATCAACAACAAGTAACCGGCCACCGTCCACATGGAGGACGGGATGGCTTCGACCTCGCGCCGCCCGGCTGCGTCGGCCAGGGGAGCGTCGTTCGATGGCTCGCGCGCCGGCTCCGGGGCGGCAAACGGCGAGCCGCTCGCGCCCTCGCGTTTGCTCCGCGCGTCAGTGGGATTGAATGGATTCTTGCGGCCCATGAATCTGTGCGGCGGCGACTGTAAGCAACGCATTTCCGTTCGCGAGTGTTTTTGCAAATCCGGTTGGCGAATTGAAAGGCTCCCGGGGTCTTGCAAGAAGCCTGAATCGCCGGCACGCTGCGCGCTACTTATGAAAACCAAGACCGCCCTTTCACTCACATTACCGCTCGTCACGCTGCTGGCCGCCGGTTGCGTCTCCGTCCAGGAAACCTCCGAACATCACGACCACGGCACCGCCACTTCGCACGCGGGTGCCTGGGACGCCGTGAATCACGCGGTTGCCGTCATTCGCCCCACCGGTACCAACCAGTGTTCGGGGGTCGTGCATTTCAACAGGACCGGCGATACCGTAAAAGTGGTGGCCGAAGTCAGCGGCCTCACCCCGAACCAGGCGCATGGTTTTCACATCCACGAACTCGGGGATGTCTCGGCGGCGGACGGCACGGCCACGGGCGGCCACTTCAATCCGGAGAAGCATGATCACGCCCTGCCGGTGACGTCGCTGCGCCACGCTGGTGACCTTGGCAACTTGCAGGCGGACGCCACGGGCAAGGCGCGGCTGGAGCTCACGCTGGCCAACATTTCAATCGCTGGATTGCGCAATCCGGTCCTCGGCCGCGGGGTCATTGTTCACGCCAAACCCGATGACGGCGGGCAGCCGACGGGCAACGCCGGCGCGCGCATTGGCCAGGGTGTAATTGGCCTTGCGAAATCCACCGAGTAAACGAAAGTCCGCCCCGCAAACCACTCATTGAATTATGGCAACCACTCTTGAAACCACCCTGCGCGACAAGACGCGCGAGCTCTGCGAATCCATCATCAAGCAGCCCGAGTTTGAAAACATGCGGCTGCGGATCGACCAGTTCCTCGTCAACGACACGGCCCGGGCGCAGTACCAGCAACTCACCGAACAAGGTGAACACCTGCACCACAAGCAACACCAGGGCGTGCAGCTTGCGCCGGAAGAGATTGAAGCTTTCGAGAAGCAACGCGCCGATTTCCTGAACAACCCCGTCGCCCGTGGCTTCATGGACGCGCAGGACGAGGCGTTCAAGGCGCGTGATTTGGTGGCGAAATACGTGAGCAAGACCTTCGAGCTGGGTCGCGTCCCGGCGGAAGGCGATTTCGAAGAAGGCGGCTGCGGCGAAGGCTGCGGGTGCCATTAGCAGTCACCACCCTTTCCCTGTGGACCAATCAACCGCAGCGTTGGCGCTGCGATTGATTGCTTTCTACTCTTCCCGGATCGCCCGATAGAAGCGCTGATTCTGGCGGTTCGACGCGGTATCGAAGAAGAGCAACGATCCCGTCCCAAGTGTCACGTTGGTCAAGGTCAGCCAGTCTGAACCACCGCCCACGGCGGGCCGATATTCGATGCGGTAGTTCGCGCCAGACGGCCCGGCAATCGTCAGCCCGGCATACATCTCAATGTCGAAGAACGCCACCGACGCCACGGCGCTGATCACGAAGTCATATTGATTGCTGACGACTACAGTGTAAGCGCCGGCATTTGCCGACTGCAGATTGGAGATGGTGTAGTTCGCGTTTGTCGCGCCCGTGATGTTCACCCCGTTCAGTCGCCATTGATAACGGATCGGCTGCGCGCCGCTCGCCACGACCGACAGGGTTGCGTTGCCACCGGATCGAATGGTCTGGCCGAGGGGTTCGGTAACGATCGAGGGAATTGAAACGGCGTCGATCACGTCCACCGTCCGCGAGGTCGGCAAGCCCGCGCCGGCGAGCAGGCTCAACGTGAAGCGGACGGACCGCGGCTGGGTAAATGGTTGGCCCGCGACGTTGTTGAACGTGATGTTGCGGGCCAGCGCTTCCACTGCCTCGGCCGTGGCCGCGCTGCTGAAGATGATCAAGAGCGGCGAGGTGCCCGTGGTGCCGCCAGTGAAAAAGCCGATCAACACGCCACCATAGCTCACCGTGTTTCCGTTGATGCCCAGCTGGCCGGCCCCGCTGCCCTGATGCTGAATGCTGAGACGATCGTTGCTCGTCGCGTTGGCGGTGATGTCCACCGTCAACGTGCCGCTTTCAAAGTTGGCGCTGGCGGCATCCACGAGGATGGCGGTGGGATCAATGGCCACGGCGCCGCTTGCGGCCACGAACTGTGCTGATCCGGGCGAGAGGCTGATGGTGGGCTGCGCGGCGGGAAACTGGATGACGCCGCGGGCGCGCGCGATGTTGCCCGCGTCCAGCGTCTGGTAGACCAGCAGGTAATCGCCCCCGGCATGGGCGACCGCGGGTGCCCGGTGTTTGCCCGTGTCCGGAGCGGTCAATTCGCCGGCCGGATCCAAGACCGTGCCGTTGGCGGTGAGGCGGGTGGAGTAGAGGTTGGTGCGTTCCGCCACGCGTTGATCTTCCCAGACCACCACGAAATCGCCGCCCTTGCCGGCGATCGCCGGCCGCGTCTGGTCGCCCGTGGCCGTGTTGATCGGAATCGAATTCGTTTCCAGCACGACGCCGCTCTCCGTGATGCGCGTGCCATAGAGGTTGAAATCATTGCCATTCGTGCGCCCCTGCCAGACCGCCAGGAACTGATTCGTGCTGGCGGCCACGCGAAGCGCCAGTTGCTCGCCGCCCACCGAGCTCAGCTCAAAGCCGTTGGCGGTCCCCGACTGGCCATCCGCCAAAATGCTGGTTCCGAAAACGCGATTGCTCGCACCCGCCCGCAAATCTTCCCAAGCGACAAAGAAGCGGTCGTTCAAGCCCGCAGCCGACGGGGCTTTCTGATCGCCGAGGACCGTGCAAATTGCCAGACCGCTCGCGTCCTGCACCGCGGCGTCGAGGCCCACTCGCGTGCCGTAGATGTCATCGCTGGAGCCGCTCCGGCGATCCTGCCAGACCACGAGATAACCATTGGTGTTGCCCGCGACACTGGGCAGGCGTTGGGCGCCCAGGGCGGTGCTGAGCAGCAGGCTGTTTGGATCCAAAACGGCACCCGCACTCGTGACCCGTGCGCCCAGCACATCGTCATGCACGCCGTTGCGGAAGTCCTGCCAGACCACCAGAAAGTCTCCACCGCTCGAAGCCACGCGCGGTGTGAGCTGATAGTTGCTGGCATTGCAAATCACGAATCCCACCGGGTCCAACAACGTGCCGTTGGCGGTGACGCGCGCGCCGTAGATATCGCCCAAGGAATCACTCCGATAGTCCCGCCAGACCGCAAGATAGAGCGTGCCATTGCTCGCGACCGCTGGTGTTTCCTGCGTGTTTGAAACCGTGGAAACTAGCAGGTTGCCGCCGTCGAGGGACGTGCCGTTGGCGTCGATGCGACTGCCAAAGATGTCAGTGCTGGCACCATTGCGAATATCTTCCCACACCACCAACGCCTGACCGCCCGTCACCGCCAACGCAGGGAAGCGTTGGTCATTCGCGGCGTCCGCGAGCAAGGTGCCGGTGCTGGAACCAACGCTGCCATTCGCACTCGCCACGCGGGTGCCATACAGATCAGCACTCCCGCCGCTCCGGCTGTCCTGCCAGGTCACATAAAAATCGGCGCCGAAGGCGTGGGCCGCCGGGTGGCTCTGCGCATTCGCTTGCAGGCTGATCCCGATGCCATTGGGATCGAGCACCAGGCCGTTTTGGTTGATGCGCGCGCCAAAAATGTCCTCGTCGGTTCCATTGCGACCGTCCTGCCAGGTGATGAGGCCGGTGTTGCCATTGCCAGCCATCGCCACATTCCACTGATCATTCGCGAGCGCACTGATGACGAACGCATTGGCATCCAGCACGGAACCAGCGGGTGTAATGCGGGCGGCGTAAACATCGAGACTCACGCCACTCCGGAAGTCGTGCCACGCGGCGACGTAGTTGTTACCCACCACCCCGACAGCCGGCGCGCTCTGGCTGTTGTTGGCGTTGCTGACCATGAACCCGTTCGTTTCGACCAAGCGGCCGCCACCGGTGACGCGCGCCGCGTAAATCTCCTGATTCGCCGCGCCGTTGCGACCGTCCTGCCAGACGACGAGGAAGTCACCGTTCAAGCTCGCGATGGCGGGCAGACGTTGATCGTTCGAGGTGATCACGATCGGCAGGCCGTTGGTTTCGAGCACCAGACCGCCCGGCGTCACGCGCGTGGCGTAAACATCCTGCGCGCCGCTGCGGGCATCCTGCCACGCGACCAGGTAGTTCGTACCGTTGAAGCTCGCTGCCGGGTACCATTGATCATTCGTAGCCGTCGTGATGGCGAAGCCGCTGGGGTCGAGCACCGTGCCGTTGGTGGCCACGCGCGCGGCGTAGAGATCGAGCTTCGGGCCGTTCCGATTGTCATGCCACACGACGAGGTAGTTGGTCCCGTCACTCGCAATCGCCGGCGCAAACTGGGCGGACGGCGCGGCCGTGGTGATCGGTGCATCGAGATCGAATTCCGCGCTGATGAGCGGGTCGATCGCGATAGGAAAAACGGCCGTGTTGAGGAAGGACTCCGGCACCACGATCGACAGGCCGTGCTGGGCGGCGCGGCTTGCCAGGGCCAACCGGTTCCCGTGCGCATCCACGGCGACGGCCTGGCTGATGATCACATTGCTGTTCGGAGCGTTGCCGGCGAGGCGCCAGCTACTGCCGAAGGCCTGCGGTTGACCGCGACCGGTCAGCTCCCAATCGATCACCAGATCACCGCGCGTCGGCGGTGGTTGGCTGAGCACCCAGGTGACCTCGATGCCGGCGAGTCGGGCCTCGACGTGTTCCACGAGCCTGAGCTCTGCGCTCAACAACTGCTGCGCGGTGTTGCCGGTGACGGACCAGCTAGCCGTTCGTGAATCGACAAGGGCCTGGCCTTGCCCGCCAAGGTGAATTCCAAGCGTCCGAACGGTGAGCGGAACGTCGCCATTGGGGGCGATCGACTGAAATTGGATACCGGCATCCGCTACGCCGGCGTGGAACGACCGGCTGCTGATTTGCCAGCTTCTCGATTCTGGCCCAGCGCCGAATGCATGTTGGACGCGCTCGATGGCCGCGCCCAAATCGGGAAGTGGAATCTCGGGAAGATCCGTGCCTTCGGCCGAAAGCAAGGCGGGAGGAATGGTTGCCCCAGTTCGCCAGAATTCGGCGCCGTAGGGCACCGCCCAGTCGGCCTCCGCGCGAAGTTCGCGGTCCGGAAATGCGCAGAACAGCACGGCCGCCCCGAAGGCGAGGACGGCTCGTAGCTGGTTGGCGGCGTAGGGCCGGCCACGGAATGAAAGCAGCGTCATGACGATGATCAAAGGTCTGACCTGGCTTCCGTGCCGGTGCGAGCCGCGCGTCCGCCGCCCGCTGATCCTGCTCTCCCTATCGGCAGCAGCGGGGGGAAGTTAAGGCCGATTTACGCAGCCGGCCCGCGGAAGCAATCCTTGAGATTTGCTGCGCTCTGCTCTGGGGGAAACCGGCGGGAGACCAACCAAACTTGGGTGCGCCTTCCAGGTCGGGTGCGCTACGCGAGCAACGCGCTGACAACGTTGCCGCCCACCGCGCCGGTGATCGTTTCGTTGCGGCCCTCGAAATCAAAGGTGACTTTCTGATCCTCGAGGCCAAGCACGTGCATCACCGTGGCGTGCAGGTCATGAACCGTGACCGGGTTCTCGACGGCGGCGTAGCCAAACTCGTCGGTCGCGCCGTACGTCATGCCGCCACGAATGCCACCCCCCGCCAGCCAGAACGAAAACCCAAACGGATTGTGATCGCGCCCGCTCCCGCCCTGCACAACCGGCAGCCGGCCAAACTCACCGGTCCAGATCACGAGCGTGTCGTCGAGCAACCCGCGTTGTTTGAGGTCGATCAACAGCGCCGCGATCGGCTGATCCGTTTCCGCGCAGGACTTCGGCAAGTTCTTTGGAATGTCGGCGTGATGATCCCAGTCATTGCGCACGAGATGGACAAACCGCACCCCCGATTCGAGCAGGCGCCGCGCCGTCAGGCATTGCGTGCCGAACGCCTTCGTCGGGTCGCGGTCGAGCCCGTACAGCCGGCGCGTCGCCTCGGACTCGGTCGCGAGATCGACATACTTGAACGCTTCGACCTGCATCCGTGCCGCGAGTTCGAAGTTCTGGATGCGCGCGTCGAGTTCACTCAGCCCCGCGCGGGCTGCCTGATGCCGGCGATTCAACGACTGCGTGAGTTGCAGCAGCAACCTTTGATCGGCCTCGGTCATCGATTCCGGCCGCTTGAGATTGAAGATCGGACTGCCGCCGCCGGTATTGAAGGGCGTGCCCTGATACAACGCGGGCAAAAACCCGGCGGTGGTTGCGTTGCGCGCCCGCTCGGGATCAGCGGCGCACATGGCCACATAGGCCGGCATGTCCTGATTCTCGGTGCCGAGCGCATAGGTGACCCAGCAGCCGAGCGACGGAAAACCCGATTGCCCACGGCCGGTGTGCATCGCCAGCAACGCCTCGCCGTGATCGATGTGCTGCGTCACGCCCGAGCGGACGACGGCGATGTCATCGACGACCTGCGCGAGGTGCGGCAGCAGCTCCGACACTTCGAGGCCGGACTGCCCGTGCCGGGCGACCTTGAACGGGCTGGCCAGCAGCTTTGTCGAGCCGCCGATCGCTCGTTGCGTCACTGAGCCCGGCATCGGCTGACCGGCAAACTTGGTCAAAGCGGGTTTGGGATCGAGCAGATCCATCTGGCTTGGTCCGCCGCCCATGTAGAGCATTATGACCCGCTTCGCGCGTGCGGCGAGCTGCGGCGTCTTCGGGTGCAGATCAAAGCTGGCCGGACTGGCAACTACAGGTCGCGCGCACAACGAATTCAACGCCAACGCACCAAACCCGCCGGCGAAGCGGAGCAACGCGTCGCGCCGCGTCAACGCTGGAGGGGCGTAACGGCCGCAGGAATAAGATGAAGTTTGCAATCGCATGGCAGCTTCGTGGACTTGATTGGGGAACCTATCCGAACGGGGGCGAACTTAACAAGGGTGGAAGTGGCCGGTTGAAATGCCTATGACGTCGCATTTCTGAGTTCCACCGCGATGGCGCAATCCACGCCTTCGCAGATCGCGATTGAACCGATGGTTGAGAAGCAACTCGGCGGAATGGAATCGAAAGGATTGAAAACACCGACCACTCAGCCAAGACTCCGCAACCCATGAAAGTGTCACTCGCCACTCCTTTCCTCATTGCCGCCCTCCTCAGCAACTTCATCCAACCCGCGCAGGCGGCCAGCACTTCGCCCAAGCAACTGCGTGGCCTCGTGACCAGCCGCGTCGAGGCCGAGTATCCTTCGCTCTTCGCCATCTACACGAACCTGCACGCGCACCCGGAGCTTTCCTTCATGGAAGTGAAGACCGCCGCGCTCGTGGCGGGTGAGCTGCGCGCGCTCGGCTTCACGGTGACGGAGAAAGTCGGCAACACCGGCGTGGTCGGCGTGCTCACCAACGGTCCGGGTCCCACGGTGCTCGTCCGCGCGGACATGGACGGGCTACCCATCAAGGAGACCTCGGGCGTGTCCTACGCCAGCACCGACATCGTGAAGGATCTGTCCGGCAAGGATCAGCCCGCGATGCATGGCTGCGCGCATGACACGCATGTCACCGGTTTCATCGGCACCGCCCGTCTGCTGGTGGCGCTGAAGGACAAGTGGGCGGGCACGCTCGTGCTCGTGGCTCAGCCCGCCGAGGAGATCGTCGCCGGCGCCCGCGCCATGCTGGCGGATGGGCTTTACACGCGTTTCCCGAAGCCGGACTTCGCGCTCGCGTTGCATACGGCGGCCGATCTCCCGGCCGGCGTCATCGGCCATGGCGAAGGGCCGTTCCTCGCCAGCGTGAGTTCGGTGGACATCTTGGTGAAGGGCGTTGGCGGTCACGGTTCCGCTCCCGAAACGACCAAGGACCCCATCGTGCTGGCGTCCCAGATCGTGCTCGCGCTCCAGACGATTGTGAGCCGTGAGATCAAGCCCGGCGCTCCTGCGGTTGTCACCGTCGGCACCATTCACGGGGGATTGAAACGCAACATCATCTCGGACGAAGTGAAGCTCGAACTCACCCTCCGCGCGTTTGACGAGAAAGTCATGGCACACCTGATCGCATCGATCCGACGCATCTGCGCGGGGATCGCCCGGGCCGCCGGTGTGCCCGAAGACCGCCTGCCGGTCATCACGCTTTCGCCGGAATCGATTTCCGTGACGAGCAACGATGCCGTCCTCGCGCGCCGCCTGGCCGGGACCTTCACCGAGTGGCTGGGCAGTGATCGGGTGAAGGTGTCGCCGCCGGTCATGGGCGGTGAGGATTTCTCAGAGTTCAGCCGGCAAGGCGTTCCCATCTGCCTGTGGTGGGTTGGCGCGACCGATCCGGCGAAGTTTGCCGAGAGCGAACGCACCGGTGTGCCTGTGCCCTCGAACCATTCGGCCACCTTCGCGCCAGTCCCGGAACCCACGCTTAAAGCCTGCGTCACTTCCATGACGGCGGCCGTGCTGGAGCTGATGGGCAACACACCCGCCGCGAAGCCGGAATGATTTTAGCCGTTTCCACTCAGTGATCTCATTGTCGCAAGAAAGCCTGCACCTCTCCTTCGCATGAACCCCGCCCAACAGACCAACCACCTTTGCAGCGCGGCCTGGAAACTGATGACCGAACGGCTCCCCGGAGCGCGGCTCGACGAGCGACGCCGGCCGGCCGTTATACGCAACCATGGGCTTCGAGTCTTGTGGTGCGTTCACGTTGCTCGCGCCCGCACAAGTCTGACGAATAGATGGTTCCTCGAACTTCTGCGCGAAGCCGGCAGTCGGCAAGATTGTGCGTGAATCCTGCCGCCGCCGATGGAAAGCTGGCGGCCCATCAACACGGCCCGCTGCCATGAAGTCGTGAACACATCTCAAACCGGTTCGCCCTCAATTATGAAATCCCCTCGTCCCATCTCCCGCCGCAGTTTCATCAAGCGCACGGCCAGCACAGCGTGCTTCGCCGCTGTCGCGCCGCAGATCGTGCCTTCCTCGGTCCTCGGCGCCGACGGTCACACCGCGCCCAGCAACCGCATCACCGTCGGCTTCAT